>JAZNXK010000017.1:0-46964 GCA_045593845.1 Alphaproteobacteria bacterium | reverse complement strand
TCTTTCGCTTGCGCTCAAGACCTCGGACGCTTCGCGCCTCGTCCAACTTCGCAACACTATGGCGTTGCTCGTTAGTCGGACTTAACGTTGCCCCCGTAAGTCCGATAACTTATATATCCATACCATTAAAAAAACCTCCGCGAGGGAGGCTTTTTTAATGGTGCCGCTAGTAAGAATCGGACTTACGACCCCGTCATTACCAATGACGTGCTCTACCACTGAGCTATAGCGGCATAATAATAAAAACTTGTCTGCTTCTCGTCCTATCCTGCACGTCATTACCAATGACGTTCCTTCGGCATCTAGGCTCTATGCGGTCGTTATCACTTCCCTGTTTCGCTAAGATGTTCCGAAGAACTTGCAGACAAAAATGACATAACATGTCATTTTTACTTAGCGTTACCACTGAGCTATAGCGGCGCGATAACGAATGGGAGAATACAGTTAAAAAAATTAAAATCAAGTAAAATTTTTATTTTTCTCCACAAAAAATATTTTATTTATAAAAAAAGCGCTGCAAATCATTGCAACGCATAAGTTTTTATTCCAGAAACACAAAATTGCTGTTTGTAAGCATTGTCATGCGCACAGATTTTTCAAAACACAAAAAATCTTCCAATCTGCTGGGACGGGTGTATAAGCCTCCGCTTTCTTTGCAAGAAAGATTGTGCTTACGCCGCCATTTGTATTCTTCCACGGTAATCTGGGTATAGCGATCATCTATGCTCCACCAAATTACGGGAATTTCGATTTGCCTGTGTTTCCAAGGTGGTAAAGTTACAAACAAGTCATACGCAAGAACAATCATAGGATTGTAACAACTACTGGCTTTTTCCAGTTTGGGTATCAAAGAGATTTTTTCCTCATCAGACAGGCCGGAAAAAGAATTTTTAAGGATTTCAAAAAGCTCTTCTTGGACCGGTTCTTCAACTGTCCAACAAATTTTACAAAAGGAATCAATCCGTTCTTGAGGAGAGATTTCCTTATTTTCTAAAAATTTTTTTGTATCTTCCATAATAATATTTTTTATAATAAATTTTCTACTCGATGGCTTAACTTAATTTTTGCCCAATGTCAATAAATAACTTGATAATCATATATTTAGTGCTATAATTCGCCTAATTTGTTTTATGAGGATTTTGTAATGACCGAAAAGAAAAAAACTCGTGCTGATGAGCGTTTTGAAAAAGAAGCTAAAATGTTGCAAAAGAATTTGGAAAAACGCAAAAAACAGCAAGAAGAACTAAATAAACTGAAAGAATTGAGGAAAAAACAAAATGGATCGGCTAAAGATTAGAGGCGGAAAGAGACTTGAGGGTAAAATTTATATCAGCGGGGCCAAAAATGCCGCCCTGCCCTTGATTTGTGCATCTCTTTTGACGGATGAAAAAGTTATTTTGACCAATATGCCTATGCTTTCTGACATAAAGTCGATGAATCTTTTGTTAGAAGAACTGGGAACGATTATTGAGAGTAAAGACGAAATTATTGACGGCAACCCTTGTAAAAACTACACTTATTACACTCCGGAGTTCAAAAGTTTGGTCGCACCTTATGATTTTGTGCGCAAAATGAGAGCATCTTATTATGTTCTCGGACCGTTATTGGCTAGAAAAGGATATGTTGAGCTTTCACTGCCGGGCGGATGTGCAATCGGAGCAAGACCGATGGATATTCACCTTTCGGCTTTGGAGCAAATGGGAGCAAGTATTGAAATTAAGAACGGATATGTTATTGCCAAAGCCGAAACAGGTTTGCATGGAGCTCACTTGGTGTTTAATATAGCTTCGGTTGGTGCAACTTGTAATATCTTGATGGCTGCTACACTGGCAAAAGGACAAACAATTATCGAAAATGCCGCCAGAGAGCCGGAAATCGGGGATTTGGCCAAAATGCTCAACTCTATGGGTGCAAAAATCAGCGGTATCGGCACCTCTATATTGCAAATTGAAGGAGTAGAAAGACTTAGAGGAACAATTCATAAGGTTATTGCCGACCGTATTGAAGCCGGTTCTTACGCAGTTGCGGCCGCTATCACCCGAGGCAGAATAGAGTTGATAAATGCCCAAGCAGAAACGTTACAAACTCCTATTAAAATTTTGCGTCAAACCGGTGTTAATGTCGAAGAAAACGAGCGCTCAATTATTGTGGATGCCAAAGGTTGCACATTGACCGGTCAAGATATTATAACCGATTATTATCCCGGCTTTCCAACCGATTTACAAGCACAATTTTTAACCTTGATGCTCACTGCCGACGGCGCTTCGATGGTTACGGAAACAATTTTTGAAAACAGGTTTATGCATGTGCCGGAGTTGTTGCGTATGGGAGCAAATATTAATGTTCACAGACATGCTTCGGCGATTGTTCGCGGAGTGGAAAAGTTGAACGGGGCGCCGGTTATGGCGACTGATTTGCGTGCCTCATTTGCTCTTGTGCTAGCGGGGCTTATTGCCGAGGGCGAAACTATTGTCAACCGTATATATCACTTGGACAGAGGATATGAAAAACTGGAAGAAAAATTGCGTTCTGTCGGCGCAGATATTGAAAGAATTAAAGACACAGAGGAAGAATAGATGTTACCGGAAATTACCACACTGAAAAACGGACTTAGAGTTGTCACTTATTGCTATCCCCAATATGAAACTGTTTCTTTGGGGATTTGGGTTAATACCGGTTCCGCTTATGAACCGGTGGAGTTGAACGGAATTTCGCATTTTGTGGAACATATGGTTTTTAAGGGAACTAAAAGCCGCAATTCAATTGAAATATCCGAAGCTATTGAGAATGTCGGCGGACAGTCAAATGCTTATACATCAAGAGAATTTACGGCTTTTTATGCTAAAATGCTCAAAAATGATGCAGAACTAGCCATAGATGTTTTGTCCGAACTGATGACCAGTCCTACGTTTTTACACGAAGAATTGATTAAAGAATGTGAAGTTGTCGTGCAGGAAATTAAGCAAACTTTTGATGACCCGAGTGACATTATTTTTGACTACATGCAAGAGCAAGCTTTCAAAAATCAGGCTATGGGGCGCCCGATTTTGGGAACGGCGGAATTAGTGCGCAGTTTTGGAGCAAATGAATTGCGCGGATATATGACTACCAACTATGCCGCCAATAATATGCTTGTTTGCGCTGTCGGAAACATTGACCATGACAGCTTTGTTAAAATGGTAGAAAAAAGAATGTCATCTGTTCCCGCTCACACAAACTTTGAGCCGGAAGAGCAAAAATATTGCGGCGGTTATTATGCCGAAAAAAGAGATAACGAGCAAGCACAAATTATTTTGGGATTTAACGGTTGCGGATATAACAGTAGTGATTATTACCCCTCAATGCTGATGTCTTCGGTTTTGGGCGGTGGAATGTCATCTCGTCTGTTCAAAGAAATCAGGGAAAAGCGCGGATTGGTATATTCGGTTTACAGTTTTCCCAATTATTATACAAAGTCGGGATTTATCGGAATTTCCGCGGCCACTGATAATGAACAAATAAATCAAATGATGCCGGTAATGATTGATGAAATTAAGAAAATTACCGATACAAAAGTTGAGGAAGACGAGTTACAACGCGCAAAATCACAACTGAAAGCTGGAATGTTGATGTCTTTGGAAAATTCTTCCTCGGTTGCTGAAAGATTGGCAAGACAACAGTTGTTGTTCGGACGTTTTGTGCCGGTAGAAGAGCAAGTTGCCCGTATTGATGCGATTTCGGTTGATGATATTTTACAAACCGCACAAAAAATATTTGCCTCAAATCCTACTTATACTTTGGTGGGAAATATTGATGGGCATATTGATTATGAAACTGTTTGCCAAAAACTAAAATAAAACAGGAGAGAACGATGTCACGTGCAGAAGATATTTTTCAAAAATTGATTTATTTCGGCGAAGAAGCCGTTGATGAATTTATTGTAAATTCACAGACGGAAGAGCTTTTTTTAGACTTTAAGCGCGCGGATTCAACCGGAAAAAACAATAATTCACTGCACAAAGATGACAGAAAAAACTTGGCAAAATGTATTTCCGGGTTCGGGAATTCCGAGGGCGGAGTTGTTGTCTGGGGAGTTGAATGCTCACGCAATGTCGAGATAGGTGATGTGGCCAGAGCAAAAGTTAAGGTACAAAATGTATATCGCTTTTTAAGTTGGCTCGAAAATGCCATTTCAGGTTGCACAATTCCAAGCCACAGCAAAGTGCGCAACCATATAATCAGTGTTGATAAAAACGGCGATGGCTTTGTGGCAACATATATTCCAAAGTCGGAACTCGCCCCGCTGATGACAACGATAGGTAACACCTTTTATATTCGTTCGGGCTCAAACAATGTGCCGGCTCCTTATTCGGTTTTAGCCGGTATGTTCGGACGCAGACCGCAGGCGGAAATAGAACTTTTAATTACGGATAAGAAACTGGAAATTTTGGAGAATTCTGATGCCGATATTCTCTACCCCGCCAGCATTGATTCTCCTCCGGAAAAATATATGAAAATATCTTTTGTCATCAGGGGAAACAATCAGAGTAACGTTATTGCCCGTGAACTTTATTTGTCATGCACTACAACTTCCGACGGCGGTGATTATAACAAAGTAAGATTTTTGAATTACAACCAAATGGACACTATCGCAGGCATTGAGGGCCAGCTTAATATTATCACCAGACCGGAGCTTCGAGTGCCACCGCGCAGCACTGTAAAATTTGCCACGGTAGAAATTATATTCAGTCCCTATATTGAAGAAGATTTCTTGTTGGATGGGGTTATCGGGGCTGACGGAACGGCACCGCGAAACTTTAGAATTTATATTCCCAAAAATAAACTTCGTTCTTTTGTTGCCAAAGCAATGCGTGAAGAATTGCAAGAGAATGCTTTGTTGAACGAATTTTTCAGTGAATATGTCAGTGGAGATTTCTGATATGCAGAGGGTGGAAATATATACCGACGGAGCATGTTCAGGTAACCCCGGTGCAGGCGGATGGGGGGCTTTGTTGCGCTGGAAAGATGTTGAAAAAGAGCTTTCGGGAGCAGAAAAAGATACCACTAACAATCGTATGGAGATGACCGCGGTTATAGAGGCTTTGCAGGCCTTGAAACGTCCGTGTAATATTACACTATATACCGACAGCAAATATGTTATGAACGGAATCAATGAGTGGCTGCCGAATTGGAAGAAAAATAATTGGCGGACATCAAACAAAAAATCTCAAGTTAAAAATGTTGATTTGTGGCAAAAACTTGATGAATTAATCGTCATACACGAAATTCGCTGGGTTTGGGTAAAGGGACACAACGGCAACGAAGATAACGAAAGAGTTGATACTCTGGCCAGAAATGCTATTCAAACCTTGGACGAGCAGTCGTAAAATTGTTGATTATACCTTGTAATTGTTTATCCTGCAAAATTTCGGGCAAGACAAATCCGTCCGGCGCAAGCGGGCTGAACAGAACATAAAAAGGCAGTCCGTTACGATGATATTTTTGCATAAAAGTTATAACCTCTTGGCTGTAATTGGTCCAGTCAATATTTATCATTTCGACATCATAAGCTTTTAATACCGACTGAAAAGACGGAAGATTGAGTGTGGTAAAGTTGTTATAATGGCAGGTCAAACACCATTCTGCCCCTATAGAAACAAGGACGGTTCTTCCATCTTTTACCAAATGCTCTATTTTTTCTATATTGAGTGAGCTTTCCGATTTTTCCGATATTTGTTCTTGGTGCTTGCGGTGAGCACTTCCGGCATCAAAAAGTGAAATGATGAAAAGTATGGTAAATAAGGATAAAAATATGATTTTAACTTTTTTCTTTACATATTCATTTAAGAGTTGATTTTTATCATATTCCATGTCTTTGTTTATGGAATTAAACCAAATAAAAATTGCGGCTATTGCAAGATATATTGCCAATCTGATAATAAAGTATGTATTTGTTTGTGCCAACAAAACAGAAAATAACCAAATTAGTGTTAGCAACAACATTAAAGCCATTATATTACTCAAACGTTGCATCCACGGTCCCGGAGTTGGCATTAGGTAAATCAAACCAGGAAAGATGTAGAAAAATATGTAGGGAAAAGCCAATCCGAAAGCGACAGAAATAAGGATTATATATATATCGGCAATGCTGCCCGACAGCGCAAAACCGACTGCCGTGGCAAGATATGGCGCAGTGCAAGGGGTTGCCATCAAAACGGCCAAACTTCCGGTCAGAAAATGGATGGTTGTGCCGGTTCGGGCTTTATTGAAAAAATTTGCACCGACAGAGAGAGTATTGAGTTCCGTAATTCCGCATACTGCCAAGAAAAATATCATTATTGCAAATATCATGGTGACAACAAAATACGGATTTTGGAATTGCATTCCCCAACCTATTCCGTATCCGAAAAACTTAAGCAATGCCAAAAGTGTTGCCAGCAGAACAAAACTTGAAAAAATTCCCAATACGGTATAGCAAAAATTATGTCTGACACTGGCGGGACGAGTTGCACCAAATTTGGTAAGTGAAAAGATTTTGATTGCCAAAACAGGAAATACGCAAGGCATTAAATTTAGGAGTAAACCGCCGATAAATGCTAAAATCATCAGCTTAAGGTTTATTTTCGGGGTTTGGGAAGGAGGTAAATTATATTCTTTTGCTCCAAGTGTTTGTTGCAGATATAAGTCAGAATTTACATGCAGCAAAATCTCAAATTCTTTGTTAGCCAATTTTTCCTGCGGATTTTGAGGCAAAAAGCGAACGACGGCTTTTTTTCCGTCAATACTGACACGCGGTGCTTCAAAGCCAATTTTGTTTTGGTTGTTTATAAAAACACTCAATTCAGATATTTTTTCTTTTGCAGCGATTGACATTTCTAAATATTCGTTGCCTTGAGGTGTTTTATAGGAACGTATATACTCTATTGCCAAGTTGTTGGGAGTTTGTTCAGGCAAAGATAAATGTTTTTGATAAACGTAATTGGCAACGGAACTATTGTCCGAACGATTGGGAAATAAAGTTATTTCGGGCGAAAGATGCTGAAGTGAACATTTATCATCTTTATCGCAAATATAAAAATCTATATCAGCTTTAATATTCAGAGGCTCATCAGACTTGTTAAAATTGAGGGTTACGGGGATTGCGGTGCTATAAATATATGCGGTTCGGTCGATGGTATCAGAGGTAATAATTCTGTTCGGAACAGGGAGAAAAAATTCCCAATTTTCAAGCTTTTCCGTATTCTCAAAACTAATTTTTGGTTTTTGATATGCGCCGTCATTGGCGACAACATAGCGATCGAGCCTAATTTTAATATCGATTACGGCTTTGAGAGTGTTTAGGTCTTTTATACCGCTATTCTCGGTCAAAATGCGCATATAAACACCTTCGGTTGTTGTCCATGCGCCAATACCCAATATTCCGCTGAACGGGCTGGGATATAAAATATCATAAAACGGAAGTTTTCTGAGTTCTATTTTAGAAAACAAATTAACCAAACCGTCAAAAGTATGGACATTGTCCATTACGTCACGCTCGAATTTTGCACGAATAGACTTGGTATCTCTGGGATTTTGGCTATAGGGAACAATTTTTTTTATGTCGGAAAAAATTATTGTTCCGCTATCTTCATCAATATATTCCCATTCTGGCGACTTGTCGGCATATTCGTCTTCGGCAACAACAACCGGCGGCGGTTCTGGAACAAGCATTTTTTGTTTATATTCTTCATAAATATTTTTCAGATAACGATACAAATTCAGACCTTTTCTGACATAATATTGCATATTATAGGCTTCTTGGGTATTAATCTTCGGAAAAAACCTTTTAATATCATCAGTCATATCCTCGTTAATTTTTTCAACCGGATAATGCTCATCAAAATATTGTGAAATTTTTATATATTTATTGAGATTTTCTTCAAAAGTCGGTACAGGCATATCATACTCGGGAAGATTGGGATCTTCTACAAAAACGACATCAGCTGCCGATATTGTCGGATATAAAAACATGGTAAAAAGAAAAATTATTATACTTTTTTTCATTTTTTTATCATATAAAAGGTTTAAATTTGTATCAATTTGTGCTATTATATAATACAGAGTTTAAAAAATGGTATAGCGAGGAGAAATGGATAATAATTGCAGTTTGATCGGGAAATGTCTTGTTGCTATGCCTCATTTGGAAGACGGTATGTTTGCAAAAAGCATTGTTTATATATGCGCTCACAATAATGAGGGTGCAATGGGTTTTATTATCAACAAACAAATGCACGAACTTTATTTTTCCGATTTGATAAATCAGCTTGATGTGCCCTATTCAGCTAAATTAGACAGCATTGTTTTGCATAGAGGCGGACCATTGGAACAAATAAGGGGCTTTGTCTTGCACAGTAATGACTATAAATGCAAAGGAACTCTCAATATAAACAATGACTATGCCGTGTCTTCTTCAATAGAAGTATTACATGATGTGGCTTTCGGTATGGGGCCGGCTTATAATTTGATTGCTCTCGGATACAGCAGTTGGATGCCCAAACAGCTTGAAAATGAGATTATAAACAACGATTGGCTCATCACCAATGCCTCAAACGATTTACTTTTTAAGACACCGGATGGCGAAAAGTGGCAAAAAGCCGTTGATGAAATCGGCTTTGATGTAAACAATATTGCTTTCAGAACAGGACGAGCTTAGAGATTGTATGTTTTTTCTGATGCCGTATATACGGGAGTATTAGTTTTTTTGTCCGGGTCAGGCAATTTTTCTTTATAAGTTCCGTTTTCAGAACGCAGAAAAACTCTTGCCGGCTTATCATCTTCTTTTTGGACAATATCAATACGGTCAAGATTGTTATATTCGTTGGTTGAGGACATAAGCTGTATCTCGGTATTGGCATTGATTTCAACCTCACTTGGAACAACCAATGGTTTATTATATTTTCTTCCGGTTCTTTTTGATTTTACAAAAATGTTTTTGACGGTTGCCCCCTCCAATTCTGCAACGCCATCGAGTTCTACAATGTCCATAGTGTCATATCGAGCCATATTTTTCTTCCTCCGTTGGTTAATTATACTTATGTTTTATCATATTAATTCTTTTTTGTCCAGTAAATAATTACAAAATTTGTGTTATTTGTATTTTGTGCGATACATATGCTGACTAGCGATTTCATATTGACAAATATTCCTATTGCTTTTATGTTCATTGCAGAAATATATCTTTAATCAATTATTATAGTTATGGAAATTAAAAAATCTTATGAATTACGCCAGATTGACGATAAGGTCGTTATAGTTGACTATTGTGCTTCTCCATTGAAAGTTTGGCAAGAGTGCAATATGGTGGTTCGCCTTGTGGCAGACGAGCTGGTTGAAAAAAGCGAACAAAGGCTTTCTGCCGATGATTCAATCTTTGTCATGCGTGTCGGCGAAGAATTTGTGATTTGCCGCGACATCAGAGGCAAGTTATATATTTCTCCGCCGTGCATAGAATTTCGACTGGTACACAATGATGTTATACTCCTTTCTGATTCGTGGTATTTGTGGACACCATTGGAGGAAGAGAGTGGTCACCCAACAGAGGATCTGGGAACACAGTTTTGGAACTACTTTTATGAAATGTTCTTGTATAGGCATACTCACATTCACGAAGGACCTCCGTTTGTTCTCAAGTATTATGAAGACGGATCTCTTGTGCGTATGAAGTGCGAACATTTTATCCAAATGGCGAAAAATCAGCAAGATGCTGAGTGTATTCCTCCTTTCGGCTCGTTTGCGTATGAACGGACTTACTGCAATGTCGCTAGGGTTGTAGATGAGAAAGGAAAAGTACTCTGGCTTTCCATCAAGGAAGAGACTGAGAGTGATTATAGCACTTTTTCTCACAAATTTCGAGGTTTTAACCACTACTACCACTACCTTTTTACGCCGGAGCGTTATCATGGGTAGTTTTTTTAGATTTTTCAAAATCCGCTTGACTTTTGTCGGCGGATTTTTTTGTGGAAGTTCGAGAAGTTTTTTTGAGGGCACAAAAAAACCTCCGCATAGGGAGGTCTTTTTGGTGCCCTTTTTTGCAAAACTTTCGTTTTGCTGAAGAAGCCTGGCTCGTTTCACTTCGCCGCTGCGTCGTCGCAAGTGCGGCGATACTCCGTCTCGCCTGCTCCTCCTTGTCAAACTTCCACTCCGGAAGTTCGAGAAACCTTTTTTTGAGGGCACAAAAAAACCTCCGCATAGGGAGGTCTTTTTGGTGCCCTGAAGAAGACTCGAACTTCCACGACCAAACCGGTCACAAGTACCTGAAACTTGCGCGTCTACCAATTCCGCCATCAGGGCTCAATGTCCTTAATAAAAATTTTTTAGTCATTAGTCAATAAAAATTTTTCAAAATTGTATTTGACTTTTTGTCTAGCTGTTATATAGTGAATTCAGCGAATTTATTATTAATTAAATATATCATTATGAAAAAGTTTTATTTTTCGGATCTTGACTATGACGATATAGTCGGGTTGGAAGCGGCAAAGACCGCGGAAGGATTTGTGTCAATCTTCGAGAGAATCCTCTCTTCCCTTTACAGTCAGGATTTTTGGGCCAGACTTCCGGTGGTAGATGATTTTACCTTTCTGGTTAAAAAGTTCAGCACCGATGACTCGCCCTTTCCAATGCATGGCGAAGGAATAAGATTCTATCCATCCTGTGATGCGTATCAAAAGTTGGAAAAACACTTCCAAGCAGTTGAAAGATATAAAGCTCTTCTCAACCGGCCGCATTCACTCTGCGGAAGATGGAAAATCAATCGTAAGATTGGTCAGATGGATTATGAATTATCCGTACAGGAACTCTATTCTGCAGTTATCTACCTCTTCGTGCACAAAGGTTTGGGAACTGTTGAAGAGTTCAAACGGATGATTGCACCAAATGAGTAAAAAACACCCTAACGACAAGAAATTTGCTTTTTCTTGTCGTTTTTTGTTGACTTTTTGTCCATCTAAATTATTATTATCGTTCTGAAGAAGAATTATTAACTAAAATTTTTATACCTATGGAATTAAGTAAAGAAAAAGTTGTGCCGGTTATTGAATTAAAGCCGGTGTTTGACATTAAGCGTCGGGAAGATTTTCTTACTACTTTCGGAAGATTATTGCTGAAAGCAATGCAGGCATACAGCAAATCTGCTGATAAATTATCTTTTGTTCTGATGCTCAACATGGCAGACTTTGTTGTAGATTACGACATATACAACAAAATTCTCTTGGAAGTACAAGAAAAATCGTGGATTGAGAAAAAGGTCGATAATCTTCTTACCAAATGGGGATTATCATGCAAACCTGAAGATCTTGACATCAATGAGTTGATGTCAATAGGAACCACCCATTATTTCCACAAAAAATGGGGATCACCTAAAAATTTTGCAGATGACCTATCCACCTTTGCTGATGCTTTAGATTAAAAAAAAGGAGAAAACATGATGTTTTCTCCTTTTTTTTGTTATAAACTGACAATTCCCCGCCAAAAAGCGTAAATTGCCCATAATGATACTATAATCATCATAATTGCCATGGCACATTCGCCGACACTAAAGGCCTTTTCATTCGGAGCAGATTGCTTGCGAGCCAGCATAAATACCGGAATACCTATACTCATAAAAATTACCGCCATCAAAAGATAGTTTAGGCCGGCAGCGTATATGAGCCAAAGAGCATATATTGAGCCGACTATGCCGGAAAACAAAGCCACAGAACGTTTGATATAAACACCACTCGGATATTCTCCGTCTTCGCAAATTTTCCATAAATAGGCACAACTTGAGAAATATGCCGGCAAAACCATAACTCCGGTTATGCTCAACATTGTGTTCCATGCGTTGTTGGAAAAATATACCATCAAAATAAATAATTGCATCAACAAACTGGTTACCCATAGCGACACAGAAGGCGAGCCATGCTCATTTTCTTTAGCAAATTCTTTAGGAAAAGTACCGTTTTGCGCGGCTGCCTGCGGAACTTGGGCGGTTATCATGGTCCAAGCTAACCAGCTGGTCAATACCGAAATTACCAATCCGATATTCATAAGCCAAGCACCCCACGGACCGACAATTTTTTCCAAAATTCCGGCGGTTGACGGATTGGCAACTGCGGCAAGCTCCTCTTGGCTCATAAAACCATACGGAATTACAGAAAGCAATACATAGATTATCAAGCAACCTAAAAAGCCCAAGAAAGTCGCCCTACCCACATTTTTTGGGGTTTGCGCATGTTTGGAAAGCACCACCGCGCCTTCTATGCCGATAAATGCCCACAAGGTTACCAACATAGTGCTTTTGATTTGGGTGCTTAAACCACCTAATTTTGCGGTATTCTCGCCCCAAAAGTTGAAATCGAACCTATCCAAGTGAAAAACAAACATTGTAATAATAATAAACAATATCAAAGGAACAATTTTGGCGATTGTGCCGATTGTATTTATTAGAGTTGCTTGTTTTAGACCGCGTAGAACCAAAAAGTTAAATCCCCAAATTAAGATTGAGCCGCCGATTATTGAGGCAAGATTATTGCCGCCGGCAAAATATGGTGGAAAAAAGTAGTTGAGAGCATCCATGGTAATTACAGCATAGCCGACATTTCCACAGATTTGACACAACCAATATGACCAACCGATAGTAAAACCTACATAAGGTCCGAAACCCTCGCGGCTATACATATATATTCCGGCAGTCAAGTCAGGGCGAACCGTTGACAAGATGCGAAATGTATTGGCAATAAAATATACTCCGAAGCCGGTTATGAGCCAAGATAATATTACAGCACCTACTGAAGCGCCTGCCGCCATATTTTGCGGTAAAGAGTATATACCGCCGCCTATCATTGAGCTGACCACTATTGCGGCAAGTGCCAAAACTCCAAGTCCGCTTTTTGGGGAAGATTGCTCATTTTTGTTATTTTTCTTTTCTATCATTTTTCTATCCTCTTTTTGTTATTACGAAAGGAGGCGAAGCAACCGGATCATGATTGTTTCGCCTCACGTTCGGAATTGATCTCTCAAAATTTTCGGGAAATTCCAAAAACCATTATCAAGACCAATTAAGCCAATTTGACCGGTTCAGCATGCTCAAAGTTTAGGAAACCCAAGCAAGTCAAACAATAGCCAAATTGCTGTGTTATGTTGATATAGTTGTGGAACAGTTGAAATTCGGAATGTTTTTGCACTCCTCTGATGTCAAGTTCATGGTCCAAAGATTTGTTCAACCACATTTCGCAGTGGGTTTTGGCAATATCGTCATCAATATAGGTATCAAAATACTCTACATATTCCGCAGCCCAACCGCCGATTAGCTCACCATCGGAATTTTTGCCCCAACAAATGCCGACCCCCGTGGCAATTGCCTTGTGGTCATCACGATTTGCACCGTTGCCGGCCATAATAACTTCTAATACCGCACCATGCTTAAAATTGCTGACAACGCGGTCAACCGGCACAATATTTCCAAATAATTCTTTAGGCAAAACAGATGTATAGGGAACTATGTTAAAGTTTTCTATTCGTGCCTGAAGAAGAGCCGAATCATAACAAAAAGTTTCAAACGGTTGAGGCGGAATACCGACATCTGCCTGTCCGGCACCTCCGGTTTGGAATGCTAAAGTTGGATAACGAACACCTTCGGTCATTATTTTTTCTCCTTTTTATTGTTTCGAATTACAGACATTGACTTAATGGTGCGATATTTTTTTTCAAGCTTTACTATTCTAAAGTTATACCCCCTTTTTATGACTGAAATAATGAATATATTAACCGCGATTTGAAATTTTAGGAGAATATAAAATGCAGAATAAATTATTTTTAACTTTTTGTATGGGAAGTTTTGTTTTTGCTTCTTCCGTATGCGCTCTACCAAATAAAGGAGCAACGGGAAGAGCCTTGGATGCCTCCAAAAGAAACAGCTTTACCTTTTCAGAAATAGGAAAAGAATATTCAGATTTGAAAAACTATTTGAATAATCATTACGGCTTTAATTATTCGCTTGATGTTTCGGTTATGCCCCAATATGGCGCGCCATCGGGAAAAACCACCGCATGGCAAACAATTATTGCCCCGTCTTTTACTTGGACCAACTTTAATAACGAATACGGCACAGGAACGTTGAATTTTGCCTATAATATTGTCAGATACGGCAGTTCAGAGGCTGAAAAAATCGAAAATAATATCGGTGTGGTTACTCCAATTAATGACTATGACACAAAATCAACCTCATTTAATGAACTTTATTACAGTTATCAGCTGCCTAGCGATTGGAATTGGCTAACCGTATCATTGGGACAATATTCGATATACAATTTTGACGGAACGGCATACAACTCCAATCAGCAAGTAAACTTTATCAATTATGCCCTTTCGCAAAACGGCTCGGCAAGTTATTCCATTGCAGGTTTAGGCGCTTTTGTGCAGATAGCTCCGAATAAGGATTGGAATTTTGCTTTTGGTGCACAAGATGCCACAAATATTGATGCAGTAAGCATTCGTTTCAATTCTTTGGATGAAAAACATTATGCAACCTTTGTTTATGGTGCTTATACTCCGACGATATCTTCTTTGGGACAAAGCGAGATTGCAATTTTGTTCTACAATCAGCCTTGGGTAAAAGAACAACAGCAGACAACAAACGGTTGGTCTGTCAATTTGAGCCAAAACATCGGGGAAAAGCTGTCGCTTTTCGGCAGAATTAACGGAGTTTCCGGTAATATGATGGATATTAAACAATCGTGGGTTTTGGGCGGAGTTTATAATAACCCGATAAACCGCAATCCTTTGGACCAGATCGGTTTGGCTTTTGCTTATAATCGAATTGATGAAAAGGCTGTCGGCAGCAAGCTCGATAACAAACGAGAAAAAATTGTCGAGACATATTGGACATGGGGAATTTCAAAGTGGGCTGCAATCACACCTGATGTTCAGCTGTATATTGATCCGGCACAAAATGCAAAATCTGATTACGGAATGGTATTTTCTTTGCGAGCAACACTCTTCTTTTAAGAACGAGCGTTGTTCTTGACAGCCTGAACAAAATTAAGATTAACTGCAACTTGCATATCTTCGGGATTATTTTGGTTCTCGGCTGTATCTATATTACCGTTTTTCATTCCTATACTGAGGAAAAATACAATATTTTTGTAAGTATCGAGCGGCAACACTTGGACTACATCACCTTTTTGAAATCCGGAAGGAAGACACCCTTTGCTATCCAGCTCTTTCCATAAGGATTTTTCGGTCAGTTTGTGCATATCGACAACAATGTATGGTTTATCGGTTGTCAGCTCGTAGTAATGGTCGTTATTGAAACTGGTTAATAAAACATGATATTTTCCTTTTTCATCTTTCCATACTTTCTTTACGGAGACAGCATGATATTTTCCCTTGCCTCGCGGAATAAAAACCATATCTCCGGCATGCATTGTCTTAAAAGCCGGACTTGTTCTGATGCAATCTCCATATCCTTTATTGCGTAAGGATTGTATAAAGGTAGAACATCCGGCTGTTTTAGGCATGACGTTTTGGAGATTTCCGGCTTTGTCGGTAACATCTTTGAAAGCAGAAAGCTGGGCAACAAGGCAATATTCGCCATATTTATAACCATGCCCCATTCTTGCAAACATTTTTTTTACATAAATGTTTTTGTTACGGCAACGTCTGATTTCATCCAAGCGGCGACTGGCGGCAGTAACATATTCTCGACAAATCCAATCTGCTCTTTTTTTGACGAGTGTATTGATATTGCATTTTACTCCACGTTCATAATCGGGATTACCTTGCGAATATGTATTTTCTTTTTCAGGAGAAAATGTTACTTTTTCTTCGGTATTATTTTCTTTCAGGTTTTGTTTTTTTATAAGATTGGGCGCGGCTCCGGCATCACTTCCGCCCATTGTCATCAAACCCACCGTCATATACGGCATTACCTTGTTTTTTATTATGTTTTTTAAGGTCATTTTTTCTCCTTTTTTTCCTTTATAACACAAATAGACAAATTTGTCATTTAAAATATTGCTTAACTTTTTTTTTCCGCTTTACTTTTTTTGCGGTTAGGCAATAAATAGGATATGTTTAATTTTTGAGATAAAGAAAAAATGTTTAAGAATAAGATTTGTTATGCTTTAGCCGGAATATTGCTTGTAAGTGCCTGTGCTAAAGAAGAAAAACCGGTTATTGTTCCTGCTATTACCGTAAAATCACAAGTAACACCAAAAACTCCTCAAAAGCACCCGCTGGGGACTATCGGAGCAATCGAACCTATATATTTTTTACCCATGAAGACTCCTTTTACTGCGAGAATCGATACGGGAGCAGAAACGTCCTCCATTGATGCGGAGAACCAGACTTTTTTTGAGAGAGACGGTGAAAGCTGGGTGGCTTTTGATCTCATAAATAAATCTTCCGGCGAAAAGCATCACTTTGAGAAAAAAATTGCCAAACAAAAGAAAGTAAAGAGAATTGAAAATTCCGAAGAGCGCATTATTGTCCCTATGGATGTTAAATTCGGCGGAAAAATTTTGAAACCTAACTTTTCTTTGGCTGACAGAGAAAAATTTAATTATCAGGCACTTATTGGGCGTAATATCATAACCGGTATGGCTGTCGTTGATACTTCGCTTGCCAATACTCTAAAATAATATGGATACTAGCAAAATGTTAAATAAACTAAAATCTGTAAGAATTATACTGACAGCGGGATTGTTAATTTCGATTCTTTTTTGCGCTGTTGAAATTTATCAAAAAACAAAGTATTGGGGCTTCAGCTGGACACCAAAACAAAAAACTCCGGTTTGGACTATTGAAGCCCATGTGAGTTTTGAACCTACGGGAGATCCCGTAAAAGTTTCGATTGCACGTCCTTCACAATCCAAAGATTTTAAGCTTTTAGACGAAGATGTCGTGGCACCAAAGTATAAAACAGAAATGCTTGAAAAAGAAGTTGTCTTAACATCTACGCCGAAAAAATCAAATCAAGATATCTATTACCGCGTTTTGTTGTATGATAACGTTGACGGGAGCGGTAAAACCACCGCTGATAAGCCGAAAAAAATCATTAAACCTGTTCTTGATGAACAAGCTGAAGATGTGGCTATGGAAATTTTGGAATCGGCAAAACAACTTGGCGGTGATCCGGTTCAACAAATTATCCACCTGCTAAATCAAAACCCTCAAGACCAAACTGTTTTGGCTTTTATGCCGAAGAGACCTACACCAAAAGAGACGGCCCAGACAATTATTGATTTGTTGGCACTCAAGAATATTGCCGCCCGCATGGTCAGAGGTGTAAAATTGCAGGAGGGAAGAAAAACTTTTACTCCTGATGTTATGATTGAAGCCTATATTGACAAGATGTGGAAGACATATGATATTACTTCCGGCAAAAAGGGTTTGCCGGGCAATTTTATTATCTTTCAACGCGGCGGAAATTTTTTGGTTGATGTGGTAGGCGGGGTAAACTCTAATGTAAAATATTCGGTTATGCGTTCTTTGAGTTCTTCGTTCAAGATGGCAGGACACAGAGCAAAATACGAGCATCAGGACAGAAGTTTCAAGTATTCCATATACAGTTTGCCGCTCAGTCAGCAAAATGCTTTGAAATGGCTAATGATTTTCCCGTTGGCAATTTTGGTGGTTGTAATCATGCGTAATGTTGTAGGCATTTCTACCATGGGAACTTTTACACCGATGTTGATTTCTATGTCTTTGGTTGAAGCCGGATTTTTTGCCGGACTAGCTTGTTTTGTTCTCTTGACGGGAATTGGTGTTATTATAAGAGCAGCCCTTTCAAAACTTAATCTCCTGTTGGTGCCGAGAATTTCAGCGGTTGTGGTTTTTGTAATTCTGATTATGCAGATATTTGCCGTTATCGGATATAATTGGAACCTTTCAATTGCTTCTTCGGCTTTGTTCTTCCCTATTATTATTACGGCATGGATTATTGAGCGCGCCTCGATTATTTGGGAAGAAGAAAGTTTTAAGGCCGCGGCAAAACAGGTTATATTCAGCCTTTTGGTGGCAATAATTACATATTTTGTGATTGTCAACGAAACTATTCGTCATATCATGTTTGCCTTTAATGAGATTAATCTGGTGATTTTGTTTATGATTATGCTTTTGGGAACATATACCGGATATCGTCTGACTGAATTGAAGCGTTTTTCACCTTTGGCAAAGGCTAAAAAATAATGTTTAATTGGTTTAAGAATTTTGCATCACCTTCAAGCCTGCACGCTGCGGGAGTTTTGGGGATGAATGCCAGAAATTACGATATTATTGCTGCCAACAATAAACGTCGCTTATATCCTTTGGTAGACGATAAGGTAATTACTAAAAATTTAGCCAGAAAAATTGGAATTAACACTCCTAACTTGATTGGGGTTATATCAACCCAAAATCAGGTCAGTGACTTTTTGCAAATGGTCGGTGAATATAAAGAATTTGTGATAAAACCTGCTCACGGCTCCGGCGGTAAAGGTGTTTTGGTTATCAAGAGCTATAATGAAGAAACTTTTATTACAGCGTCGGAGAAAAAGCTGTCTTATAATGAGGTATATCAACATATTTCCAACATTTTGAGCGGTCTATACAGTCTTGGCGGACAATATGACGTGGCCTTATTGGAAGAAATGGTGCATTTTTCAAATCAATTCAGCAATTACAGTTTTCAGGGAATTCCTGATGTTCGGGTAATTGTTTACCAAGGTTTTCCAGCCATGGCAATGATGCGTCTGGCTACAAGAGAATCAGGAGGAAGAGCAAATTTGCACCAAGGTGCAGTCGGTGTGGGATTGGATATAAAAACCGGAAAAGCCATTGCCGCGGTTCAACATAATAAGCCGATTTTCTTTCATCCCGACACAAATGCTGATTTGATGCAGTTACAAGTTCCTTTTTGGCGCGAACATCTTGAGATTGCGGTTAAAGGATATGAAATGACAAAACTCGGCTATCTGGGTGCGGATATTGTTTTGGACAAGTTCAGAGGTCCGATGATGCTTGAGCTTAATGCCCGTCCGGGGTTGGCGATCCAAATTGCCAATAATCGCGGTATTGATAATGTTTTGAAAGAAATTAAAAATAACTATCCAAAAAATCTTAATTATGAGGAAAGATTGGATTTTGTCCTAGGAGTTGCTAAATAGAAAAACACTTCTTATATAGTAAATATGGAGGTAAAAATGACAGAATTACTTAAAAATAAAAATACAGCAGAACTTGAGACGCCAAAAACCAAAAAATTGGCCGAAAGCAACACCAAAAAATTGGAAAAAAGTTCTACAAGAGCCAAGAAAGACAAGGCAAAGTATAAAGTGAACAATCCCGAAAATGCTTTATTATTGAAGTTGAAAGACGGTGATGTCGTTATTGAAATGTTTGATAATGACGCGCCAAAACACGTTGAGCGAATTAAGGAGTTGGTCAGACAAGGTTTTTATAACGGTTTGAAATTTCACCGCGTTATTGACGGATTTATGGCGCAAACCGGTTGCCCGTACGGAACAGGAACCGGCGGGAGCGGAAAGAAACTGAAAGCCGAGTTTAATCGTCGTCCGCATAAGCGCGGAACAGTTTCAATGGCAAGAGCTTTTGATCCTGATTCTGCTGACAGTCAATTTTTTATCTGCTTTGCAGAGGCTCCTTGGCTGAACGGACAATATACGGTTTGGGGTGAAGTTACCTCGGGTATGGAGTTTGTGGATATGATTAAGCGCGGAAACGGCCCGAACGGAATGGTCTCGGCTCCGGACGAAATTATATCTGTCGAGGTTATTGCCGATTTGTAGCTTTAGGCATATTTGCAACATATTTTAAGCTTGACAAAAAAATGGCGTCGTGTTATAATCGGCACCATTGAATTTTATTATTAAACAAATTTTTAATTATGCAAGAAATCAAACAAAAAATCGAAAATGGCTCGTACCTACTTACTAATGAGCAGGTGCTTCTTATGCAATCGAATGAGCCGGAGGCTTTGGAATTGATTTACAAATATGTAAATAATTACAAGCTCAGCAAAAAAGGAGAAATTGCCCTGATGCAGCGCGGTGATGCCGATTTAATAATTTTATATTTAAGAAATTATTACTACATCCACAAGCAAGCGGAGTTGACATTGCTAACCATGCCGAAATGGAAGACAAAAGAGCATCAGGCTTCCGGTGTGAGAATATTGAAAGATTTCACACAGTCCAGACTTCTTTCCGACGCCGCCGAGGTGGCACTGATTAAAACCGGAAATCGAGCTATGATTGCTGCATTAATTCAACAAGGTGGCTTATTTACTAAAGGGCAAGTCGCCTTATTAAAAAGCGGCGACGAAGAACTTATTAAGTTTCAAATCCTTAAACACGGATTGGAAGCGGCTGCTCAACTCGAACTGGTCAAGTTAGGCAAAACGCATTTGGTGTTATTCTATCTGGAAAAACACACTCTCTGTGATCAAGCTTGGCAATACTGGAAAGTCTTGCACTTCTAAAAAATTTTCTAACAAAAAACCGGCAATCCGCCGGTTTTTTTTGTTTTATTTCTTAACTTCATCAGGATCGCGCAGAACGTATCCCCTACCCCAAACGGTTTCAATATAATTCTTTCCACCGCTGGCTTTTTCGAGTTTTTTACGAAGTTTGCAGATAAATACGTCAATAATCTTCAATTCAGGCTCGTCAATTCCGCCGTATAAGTGGTTTAAGAACTGATCTTTGTTCAAAGTTGAGCCTTTGCGTAAGGATAACAACTCCATAATACCGTATTCTTTGCCGGTCAGATGGAGATTTTCACCTTTAACACTAACGGTTTGTGTATCAAGATTGACCTCAACTTCTCCTGTGCGGATAACAGAATTTGAATGTCCTTTGGAGCGACGGACAATGGCTTGAATTCTGGCTAACAACTCTGCGCGGTCAAACGGTTTGGTCAAATAGTCGTCGGCACCGAATCCTAAACCTTTAACTTTTTTATCAGGCTCGCTCAAGCCGGACAGAATGAGGACAGGAGTCTCAATTTTGGCTGAACGCAAGCGCTTTAAGACTTCATAACCGTTAATATCAGGCAACATCAAATCCAAAATTATGATATCATAATCATAAAGTTTGCCGATTTCCAAACCATCTTCCCCAAGGTCGGTGGTATCGATAATCATTCCTTCTTTTTTGAGCATGGTCTCAATGCTTTGTGAGACCGCATAATCATCTTCAACCAATAAAACGCGCATTATTTTCTCCATAAAAAAAGTTTTTTATTACCCACATAATACATGCGATTTTTATAATTGTTAACTTTTTTTGCAGGATGTTAACAATTATTAACAACTTTTTTAATTATATGATTATATCCTATGTGAAAATATAATTTTATGGAGAATGAAAATGGTTTTTAAAATGGCCGAACTACCTTATGAAAATGATGCTTTGGCACCATATATTTCTTTGGAAACAATAGAATTTCACTACGGAAAACACTACAAAGGTTATGTAGATAATTTGAACAAGCTGATTGTCGGCACCAAATATGAGCAGATGTCTTTGGAAGAAATTATCAAAGAAACCTACGGCAAACCGGAACTTATACCGATTTTCAATAATGCGGCGCAAACTTGGAATCACGAATTTTTTTGGAAATCAATGAAACCGAACGGAGGCGGAAATCCTCAAGAAGAATTGAAAACCAAAATCGAACACAACTTCGGCAATCTTGACAAGTTTAAGGAAGAATTTAAGACGGCCGCGGTTGCGCAATTCGGCAGCGGTTGGGTTTGGCTGGTTGAAGACGAAGGCAGATTAAAAATTGTAAAAACCGGAAATGCTGATAATCCGCTGACAAAAAATATGAAGCCGATATTGACATTGGACGTTTGGGAGCATGCTTATTATCTCGATTATCAGAATCGCCGTCTCGAATTTGCCAACGTTTTTTTGGAGCATTTAATTAACTGGTAAATTAAAGAATCTGTTGACTTATGCATTTATAATCAATAGACTTTCATTATTATATTATAATATGGAGTTTTAGTATGAATAGAGTAACTTGTTATCCTTCTGGCGAAAAAGCCCCAAATGAGGCTGATGTTATGATGAAAATTGCTAAAAATTTCATTTTGACCCAGAAAAATAAGCCCAGTAAAGTTGTTACACCGATTAAGGTTCCATCAAGAGATTTAAGATGAGCGAATATACTACAGAGAAAAAATATGTGATTGCCGAAGGTGATGATGGCGATTTGTATTTTTTTATATCGGCAAAGTCACAAGAGCCTTATTTGCCGCAAATTATTTATGACGGCAAAGATCATGCCATATTTTTGCGTAATGATGATCAAAAGGTGATTTTGGACTATATACATCCCGACGTCAGAAAAAAACTGACGCAAGTTAACGAAGTTGTTATTGTCGAGACAATTATGGACAATATTAAGGATAGTTATTTTGCCGATATGAAAATAGTTGATAGAATTCCTGTGGACTGGAATCTTATCGGCTTAAACAGTTGGCACGAAGTGGCAGATAAAAAATAGCTATTTATCAGGTTTGCACCCGCAATATTGCTGCTCGTACAATTTCAACTCTTTGATCAGTTGATGTCTTCTTTCCTGCATTCCTTGTTTGCGGGCTTCTATGTGTATGTATGGAACTTTGGTGATTTGACTTGCTTCTTGTGCAGCGAGGTTGACTTGGTTTAGGTCTTTCCAGCGCGAAGCGGCTAAAACGGATGCAACAGCATCAAAACCGTTTTCTAAAGCATATTCCATGGCTCTTTGTAAGCGCATTTTGAAACAAACAGAACAACGAGCTCCTCGTTCCGGCTCATTTTCCAATCCTTTTGTCAGCTCGCACCAACGATTATTATCATACTCAAGGTCAATAAATTTGACGTTAAATTGCTCGCAGACTCGCTTATTTTCTTCCAAACGTTTGAGATATTCTTCATAAGGTCTGATGTTGGGATTATAAAAAAGCACCGCAAAATCGGTATTTTCGCGGGAAAGTTTTTCGATTACGGCGCAGGAACAAGGCGCACAACATGACAGAAGCAGTATTTTCATATTGTCATGATATGCCACAAAAATTGTGAATTGTCAAAAATTTTAAATTTTTCTTGATTATCAAAGAGATATACCTTAATAATGAGTTGATTTTTTTAATTCTGAGGTAAAAATGAAAATATTGGTCGGAATGAGTGGCGGTGTTGATTCTTCTGCAGCCGCATATTTGCTGAAAAAGGCCGGACATGAAGTTATCGGCGCAACTATGTCAATTTGGGATAAGAATACCAAGTTTAATCCCAAACACGGAACTGATTCTTGTTTTAGCCCGCACGAAGAAAAAGATATTGAAACAGCTAAAAAAATTTGTAAGGTGCTCGATATTCCCTATTATGTTTTTGACTGCACCGAAGAATATAAAAATATCGTTTTGAACAATTTCAGATCGGAATATCTCAACGGAAGAACCCCAAATCCTTGTGTTTGGTGTAATGCTACCATAAAATTTGATGCTTTGCCCGATACTGCAAAAAAACAAGGAATTGACTTTGATAAATTTGCTACCGGACATTATGCGCGATTGCAGTTTGACGAAACATCTCAAAGATACCAAATTTTGCGCGGTGTTGACTATAAAAAAGACCAGTCATATTTTTTGTATAGGTTAAAACAAGAGCAATTGGCGAGAATTTTGTTGCCATTGGGCGATTATACAAAAGATGAAGTGCGAAATTTTGCTAAACTGGCAGGGTTGGAGGTTGCTGACAAGCCGGACAGCCAAGATTTTTATTCCGGCGATATCAACGATATTCTCCAGAGTGAGCCTAAAAAAGGTTATTTTGTGAATCGTGAAGGCAAAATTTTGGGCGAGCATAACGGTTTTTGGAATTATACAATCGGACAACGCAGAGGCATGGGAATTGCCGCCGAAAAACCTTTGTATGTGCTGGAAATAAACAAAGATAAAAACGAAGTTGTTCTCGGTTTTGATGATGAAACAATGAAAAATGTGCTCTATTGCGAAAATATGTCTTGGCTTTCGGTTGAGCCGGTTGTCAAGCCTAGAAGTGTTTTGGCTCGTATTCGCTCATCACAGGTGCCAACCCAAGCCGAAATTGAACCTGTTGACAAGGGCAGATTTGCGGTAAAATTTGAAAATATGCAAAAGGCAATAGCACCGGGACAATCGGTTGTTTTTTATGACGGAGATTTGCTGCTCGGCGGCGGTATTATTGCCAAATAATTACATTTTTTTGCTCATGTTTATCAAGAAATTCAATAAATCTTTGCGAGCTTCTTCATTGGGAATTTTATAAAAATATTTTACCAACAGCAAAGAAGCTTCTTTTTGCATAATATCAACTTCTTGTATCGGCTGAATATCTTCCTCTTGAGTGTTTTGCAAAAATCTCGGACTTTGTGACGCAACTTCTTTATCAATATCGGTAAAAAAGTAATCTACCGAAACATTCAACACTTGTGAAAAGTCCCAAAGTCTGCTTGAAGAAATGCGATTGATGCCTTTTTCATATTTTTGGACCTGTTGAAATGTTATACCTAATTTTTTAGCCAAGTCACTTTGCGACATTTTCAAAATTTGTCGCCGCAAACATAAACGCTTGCCCACATGCATATCAATTCGGTTCGGTGCTCCGTTAGGCTGACGCCCTCTATGGTTCTTTTGAGAAATATTCCGGTCAGACAACATCTTTTCCTCTTTATTATCGGTGTGTATTTTTGATAAAAAATAAAAATAAATGTTTGTAATGTAAAGTCTAAAATTTAGTTGATAATTATCGAAAAGTTAGACTAGTTAAGGTGTTTTTTTATGTTCTTAAATGTCAAAATCTGCGGCAAAATCAAATAGTTATCTTTATTGTAGTGATATACATACAAAGGCACGCCGCTACGGTTATAAATATTGAGAGATTGCAATATTTGTTCATCATAATTAGTCAAATCAGCTTTGAAAAGGTGAATATTTTTCTCTTTGGCATATCGCAAAAACTTCTCGGTATTCAGAACAGCTTTTTCGTTGGCGAGGCAGGTTATGCACCATTTTGCAGAAAAATCTATAAATACTTTTTGATTATCATTGATGAGCGATTGTATTTTTTGTCGGTCATATTTTTGCCAATCGTCATCATAAATCTTTGTATTTTCCTGCAAAACCCAAACAAGCCATATACAGGTTAAAAACATTGGCAGAGCAAAAAATCGC
Source organism: Alphaproteobacteria bacterium (assembly GCA_045593845.1). Taxonomy (GTDB): domain Bacteria; phylum Pseudomonadota; class Alphaproteobacteria; order RF32; family CAG-239; genus JAFUYI01. The sequence goes on along the minus strand of JAZNXK010000017.1, from coordinate 21,769 downwards.
TTCAGCCACAACATCCATTTGCCGGGGCGAGGCAATATTTTTGCAATAAAATTCGGGAAAATACCAGCAAGAAAAAACGGCAGTGCATAGCCAAAACCGAGGGCAAAAAATATGCCGTAAAACAAAGAAGAAGATATTTGCGCCGTCAGCCCCCAACCTATTGCGGCTCCCATAAAAGGCGCGGTGCACGGGCTGGCTATCAAAACAGCCAACAATCCGGTAAAAAAGGAACCGGCAGGAATTTTATTGATGGGTAAATTCAGACTGATTATATCCAAAAACATCAGCCCAAGTATAAAAAATACTCCTATCATAATCAGCAAAAATATCGGTGATTGAAGTTGAAAACCCCAACCGAGCGCATGACCTTGATTTTTTAGAAATACCAAAATCCAAGCTATCAGCAGAAAACATAAAATAACCCCAAAAAGATATGAAAATGCATCTTTTATGCTCTGACGGCGCTCCTTGGTATTGAGCAAACCGATAATTTTGATAAAAAGCACCGGAAAGACACAAGGCATAACATTCAGAATTAAACCGCCCAAAAAGGCAAACAACAAAATTTTTAAGTCCAATTGAGCAAGTGGGGAAATATTGTTTCTTGCTATTTCCGAATTATTTATGGGTAAATCTGCGATTAAAAACTCAAATTTTTCTTTTTCGGGAATACACTCCTCTCGGCAAGACATAAAAGTTACGCTTGCAGAAATTTTTTCTTGCGGATTTTTAATTTGTAATTTTGAAATATACTTGCCTTGTGAGGTATAGGCGTTTATATCAAATCCCTGATATGATATATCTTCTCCCAAGCTCCAATCTTCAGAAATAATATTTACGTTCTCATCAGCCCAAACAACTTGCGCGGGCAGACCAAACTCACCGGGATTGTGAGAATGGATATACCATCCGTCTTTCGGGGTAATACGCAATATAATTTCCGTTTCTTCTGCTGAAGAGACCTGTTCAAAACCAAGCCAATATCGTTGATTAGAAATCTCTGTTGCCCCAAAAGAAATTTTCGGAAGCAAGAGAAAAAACAAAACGGCAAGAATTTTTTTGAGCATGGTTATTTTTGTACGGCAATAACAAAATTATAATATGCGGCAACTATTATACTAAATGCCTTAATCAAAGACAGTATCCCCAAGATTATTGCCAAAGTTACAAACCAACCCGGAAACAGGCAGAGTATAACAAAAACAACAAAAGTCTCGGAACCTTGCGCAAACCCTCCGAGATAAAAAGGAGAGTTGTCAAGGTTAAGTTCTTGGTCAGAGTTCATTTTGTAGGCAATAACTGAATATGCCAGCATTGAGCAAGCTGCAGCACTAAAACCAAACATAAGAAAACATACACTGGCGGCAGAAGCGGCTCCGCTCAAAGCAAATCCCCAAATTATGCCGCCATAAAAGATATAATCCAACGTTGCGTCCAAGAAAACACCGAAATTGGTAATTTTGGTGGCGCGGGCAATAGCACCGTCAATGGCATCACAAAAGCGATTGAGTAAAATAGCAAATAATGCCCAACCAAACATTCCCATTGCCAAAAAGTTGACGGCAAAAATACCGATGATAAACCCGAGCCAGCTTACCCAATTGGCTTTTACACCAATTTCTCCGAGTTTGCTGCCGGCAAGATTGAAAAAGTTATATGCTTTGGCATATATTTTATGAAAAACAAGGTAACTATTTGCAAAAAAAGTTTTGAGTTTTGAATAAATTTCGCAGCTTTTGCATTCATCAACTTTTTTTGTTGCCGGAGTAACATTTTTTGCCTTTTGGGCTTTATTTGCGGCTTTTTTGACTTTTGATGTATTTGGTGTTGCATTTTTTTTCATAATCTATTGCCTTTCATAAAAGAATCATTTATATGAATTGTAATTGTAAAATATAAAATAATTACTAATTTTTGAAAGTAAATGCAATGCGTATAATAAAATATTTTGTTCTTTTTGCTGTTGTAGCTACGGCAGTATGGTATTTTGTCGGACATAAGAAAGAATATCAAATTATTTCCGGTGAGACTTTCGGAACCTATTACACAATAAAAATTCGCTCGTCGGCCGATAATACGCATTTGCAAAAAAAGATAAAAGAAGAATTTGAAAAAATTAACTCGCAAATGTCTGTTTTTGATATAAATTCAGAACTTTCAAACATCAACAAAGAAATTGAAGGACAATGGATTGTGTTGTCACCGGAAATGTCTTTTTTGATGAAGAACGCATACCAAATATATAGACAAAGCAACGGTGCATTTGATCCCACTATTGGAAAACTCATAGATTTGTGGGGGTTCGGGACAACAGGAAGCACTGATAAAACACCAAATCCGGAAGACATTTCTTTATTGTTGAAAACAACCGGTTTTGATAAGGTCAGCTTTGATGCCCAATATGAAAAGATGCGCAAAAACAGTGCCGACACAGTCATAAATCTTTCGGCTCTGGCAAAAGGATACGGGGTTGACAGGATTGCGGCATTGTTGAAAGAACAAGGTTTGAAAAATTTTGTAATTGAAGTGGGCGGCGAAGTTTATGCCAGCGGAAAAAAATCTGATGCCGTTGACGGGTGGAATATCGGTGTTGTAAATCCGCAAAACACGAATGAAATCAATGCATATGTTGTAAAATTGAAAAATTTTGCAGCCGCAACATCTGGAGATTATCGCAATTTCTTTTATGTTGACGGCAAAAAATATTCTCATACCATTGACCCGAAAACAGGTTATCCGGCAGAAAATAATTTGGCCTCGGTTACGGTTTTTGATAAAAGCTGCATGAGAGCAGATGCTATGGCAACCGCAATCATGTCAATGGGAGAGAAAAAATCCTATAATTTCATAAAACAAAACAATCTGCCGGTGGTTTTGTTTATCAAAGACGAAAGCGGTAATTTGCAATCTTGGGTTTCTGATGCAGCAAAAAAATTGGGGGTAAAATGAGCCACATAACTCACGAAGCAACAATTATCGACATAAACAAAAATATTGTTACTCTTGAGATTATCAAAACAGAAGCTTGCAACAGTTGCGCAATTAAAAATGTTTGCCAACAAAAAAAGACTTTGCATGCAAAAATTGATGACAGGCAAAGTTATAAAAAAGGACAGACAGTAAATGTTTGTATAGCCGAAAAGCAAGCAGTCACAGCTATTTTCTTCGCTTATGTTTTGCCGCTGATTTTGATTTTGTCGGCATTGTTTGCGGTATTGTATTTTGCTAAAAACGAGGTTCTTGCAGCTATTGTTGCACTTATAATTTTTCCGCTGTATTATCTCGGACTTTATTGCTTTGGAAAAAAACTGCAAAAAGTGCTGGAAGTTAGAATTGAACAACCTTAAAAAATCTCTTTTAATACTTTTAAAATGTGTTATCTTGAGGATAATTTAATCTTACGGATGGAGTTAAAATGTCAAGCTTAATCCTTTATAATGCTTTGATTTTGGCGGCAATTGCCGTCGTTGCCGCGGTTGTATTATATTTTGCGGCAAAAAAGTTTTATGTTCAACCAAATGTTTTGGCAGAAGAAATTGCCGCAATTTTACCGCAGGCAAACTGTGGAGCCTGCGGCAGTGCCGGATGCCAAGATTTTGCCAATAAATGTGCTGCCGCGAGCGAAGAAGATTTTCGCAATCTTTATTGTCCTGTCGGAGGAAAAGCCGTGATGGCAAAAATAGCCCAAAAGCTCGGTTATCAAGAGACAAGTCACGAGAAAACGGTTGCAGTTTTGCGTTGCCGCGGAAATTGTGAAAATGCGCCGGATAAGGTTGAATATATCGGGTTGAAAAGTTGTCGTTTGGCTTCGAGAGTTTTTGTAGGCAAAACCGGTTGCCCTAACGGCTGTTTGCGTATGGGGGATTGTGTCAGAAATTGTCCTTTCGGCGCAATAGAAATAAATCCAGAGACTGGATTGCCCGAAGTTAATGCCGAGAAATGCACTTCTTGCGGTACCTGCGTGCGCATTTGTCCGCGCGGTTTGTATGAAATCAGACCGCTTGGTAACAACGGAGTTAGGGTTTATGTTGCTTGCAATAATCAGCAGAAAGGAGCTTTGGCAAGAAAGAATTGTAAAGCCGCTTGTATCGGTTGTATGAAATGCACTAAAATTTGTGCGGATGTAAAAGTTGAAAACAATTTGTCCTACATTCCGACAACCGTTGATGCAGAGCAATACGGAGCCGAGTTGGCAACAAATTGTCCAACCGGTGCAATTATTTATACGGGGAAATCTAATGAGCAAAATTAAGACTTTCAGCAAGGGAGGAATTCATCCCCAAAAATATAAAATTACGTCAGATGTTCCGATTACGGATGCCGGTATTCCTGATGTGGCAGTTATTCCTGTCAGACAGCATATCGGTGCGCCGGCAAAGATTTTGGTGCAAAAGGGCGACAAAGTAAAAGTCGGAACTTTGATTGCAGATGCCGATGGTGTTGTTTCGGCAGATGTTCACTCTTCCGTTTCGGGTGAAGTTACAAAAGTTGAAGATGCCGAAACCGGAAGCGGATATTATGAAAAAATGATTACCATAAAAGTTGAAGGTGATGAATGGGAAGAAAATATTGACAGATCACCCGATATTGTGCGTGAAATTTCAGCTTCACAGGAAGAAATAATCGAAATTGTCAAACAATCCGGCATTGTCGGAATGGGAGGCGCGGGTTTTCCAACCCCGATTAAGGTTGATATTCCGGCCGGTAAGAAAGTTGATTGTCTGATTATTAACGGCATTGAGTGCGAACCTTATTTGACTGCTGACGACAGATTGATGCAAGAATGTGCGGAACAAATCGTTATCGGTGCAAAAATCTTAAACAAGGCTTTGGGTATTCAAAATGCAATTATTGCCATTGATGAGAACAAACCAAAGGCTATTGAAGCAGTGCAAAAAATTACCCGCAGTTATGTAGGAGTGAATGTTCAAGTCTGTGCCACAAAATATCCTCAAGGTGCGGAAAAACAGCTAATTGCCGCCGTGACCGGACGAGAAGTTCCTCCGGGATGTTTGCCGATTGATGTTCATTGTGTCGTGCAAAATGCCGGAACGGTTTTTGCCGTTTATGAGGCGGTGCAGAAACACAAACCCTTATTTGAAAGAGTTGTGACCGTCAGCGGCGATGCTGTTAATAATCCGGCCAATTTCAGAGCCAGAATCGGTACTCCTGCTTCTTTTTTGATTGCAAAAGTTGATCCGCAACAAGATGTAGGTAAAATGATTTTTGGCGGACCGATGATGGGAACTGCCGCCATAAATAAAGAAGCTCCGGTCACCAAAACTACCTCGGGAATATTGCTTTTGAAACAAGAAAGTGTTGTTGAGCCTGTGGTTTCGGCCTGTATCAGATGTGCAACTTGTTTAGATGTATGTCCGCAAGGGTTGGAGCCTTTTGCTATTGCCAATTTTGTGCGCAATGCAGAATATCAGGAAGCTAAAAAAATCCATGTTCTAGACTGCATCGAGTGCGGATGCTGCTCATATTCCTGTCCGGCAAGAATTCCTTTGTTGGATTATTGTAAACTCGCTAAATATGAAATCAGAAAGAAAAAATAAGATGTTAAAAGTTTCTACCGCTCCACATTTTTATTCTCCCGTCGACACAAAGTCGATTATGCTGAATGTGATTATTGCTCTTATGCCTGCCGGTTTGGCCGCCTTGATATTTTTTGGCCTCAACGCACTTATTACCATGGTAACAAGTGTTGCCGGCTGTGTTGTTATGGAATATTTGGTTTGCCGATATTGGTTCAAAACAGCATCTACAACCTCTGACCTTTCGGCAGTGATTACCGGTTTGCTTTTGGCTTATAACCTGCCCTGCAATATGCCGGTTTGGATGACACTTATCGGATGTTTTGTTGCTATTGTGGTTGCAAAAATGGCCTTCGGCGGAATTGGGAAAAACATTTTTAATCCGGCATTGGTAGGAAGAGTATTTTTGTTTATTTCTTTCCCAATCCAAATGACAACTTGGCTTAAACCGAAGATTTTTGACTTTTTGAATGTTGATGTTTCAACCTCTGCCACAACATTGACTTTGTTGAAACATATTGACAGCTCGACCTCGGCAACAATGCTTTCGGCAAAAGACGGAGGTTTACCACAATATTGGGATATGTTTATCGGCAATATAGGCGGCTCCATGGGCGAAGTTTCGGCCGCAGCTTTGCTGTTGGGACTTTTGTGGATGTTGTATAAAAAAGTTATTACCTGGCATATTCCGTTCTTTTATGTCGGAACATTTTTTGCACTCAACTTTATCTTTTGGATTTATACAGACAGCCAAGTCTTTGATCCGCTGACACAAATTTTATCCGGCGGTTTGCTGTTGGGGGCAATATTTATGGCAACGGATTATACAACATCGCCGATGAGTCTCAACGGTAAAATATTTTTTGCCATCGGTTGCGGTGTTTTGACCTTTGTCATCAGAAATTACAGTTCATATCCCGAAGGAGTATCTTTTGCAATTTTAATCATGAATGCTTTTGTGCCTTTGATTGATATGGTTTTTCATTCCAGAATTTTCGGCACCGGTAAAAAACAGAAGGAAAAATAAAATGAAATCTAACTTGTTTAATATGATTGCAGTGCTTTTGGTTGTTGCGGTTTGTTCGGCCGTTTCAATCGGATATGTTTATGAGTTGACATCTGAGCCTATTGCCGAAGCGAAAAAGGCTAAAATTGTTGCAGCCATCAAAGAAATGGTTAAAAATTTTGACAATAACCCCTTGGAAGAAAAAACTACCATCGGAACAGACGGAGTGGTGCTTTATCCGGCCAGAGAAGACGGCAATATAACTTCTGTCGCGGTTGAGACCTCCAGCAGCCAAGGATTTGGCGGTAAAATAGAGCTGATTATGGGAATTTTGATGGACGGAACGGTTACAGGATATAAAATAACCCAGCAAAACGAAACACCTGGTTTGGGCTCAAAAGTTACTGAACCTTCTTTCAGTCGCCAATTTGTGGGGTTGAATACTCATAATGATAACTTTAATTTGAAAAAAGACGGCGGTGAAATTGATGCCGTTACCGGAGCAACGATCAGTTCACGTGCAGTTGTTGATGCGGTAAAAAAAGCTGTTAATGCTTATAATAATTTTGCAGGAGCAATCGGTCATGAGTAGTAAAACATGGAATAATCTAACAAGAGGAATTGTCCGCGAAAATCCGGTTTTTGTTATGATGTTGGGAATGTGTCCGACATTGGGTGTTACAACCTCTTTGCAGAACGGTTTGGGAATGGGATTGGCAACAATGTTTGTGCTGATAATGTCAAATATGGTTATTTCTATGGTCAAGAATTTGATTCCCGGCATGGTGAGAATTCCTTGCTATATTGTGATGATTGCCTCTTTTGTGACAATAATAAATTTGCTTATGGAGGCATATTTACCGGCCTTGCATGAGCAATTGGGAATTTATATTCCTTTGATTGTGGTTAACTGCATCATTTTGGGCAGAGCCGAGGCTTTTGCTTCTAAAAATAATATTTGGCAATCCTTAATGGATGCTCTGGGCATGGGATTAGGCTTTACTTTGGCGCTGTCGCTATTGGGCGGATTGCGCGAGATTTTGGGCGCAGGTTCTTTGTTCGGTGTGCCTTTCTTGCCGCAAGATACCTACCCAATTCTCTTGTTTATCATGCCGCCGGGAGCATTTTTGGCTTTGGCCGGATTGATTATGGCATTTAACAAAATTGTAGGAGCAAAATAATGAGTATGGTAATGGTTTTTATTTCTGCGATTTTAGTGAATAATATTGTTCTGTCACAGTTTTTGGGAATTTGCCCGTTTTTGGGTGTTTCAAAAAAAATCTCCACGGCAGTCGGAATGGGGATGGCGGTGATGTTTGTTATGACAATTGCCAGTATTGCCACTTGGTTGGTTTATTACAAGCTTTTACAGCCGCACGGATTAGAGTTTATGAATACGGTGGTGTTTATTTTGGTTATTGCCTCACTGGTGCAGATGGTTGAGATTGTAATAAAAAAATCTTCTCCGGCTTTATATCAGGCTTTGGGAATTTTTCTGCCTTTAATCACCACAAACTGTGCTGTTTTGGGTGTTGCGATTTTGGCAATTCAGAAAGAATATACCTTGGCCGAAGCTGTTTGTTTTTCATTGGCAAACGCAATAGGTTTTACTTTGGCGATTGTGCTTTTTGCTGGCATCAGAGAAAGAATAAATGCGGTTGCTGGTGACCTGCCAAAGGCAGTGCGCGGTGCGCCGATTGTTCTTATTGCGGCGGCAATACTCTCGTTGGCATTTATGGGATTTTCAGGAATCGGAAGATAAAAATTTGATACGAAAGAATCCGGATTTTTTTATGCGCTCTTTGACCATAAGATTGCATTTTGCCGAATCCTAATCAATTTTATTTCTCAAAAAAAATAGGCATAAAATACTAAAAAAACCGCCCTTTCCTCAAGGACGGTTTTTTTACTGGCGGAGAGTACAGGACTCTTCTCAACGGCATCTAAATTCGTTTCGGTCGCTCCCGCTTCCCTCTCTCATTAAGATGTTCCGTTGCTCTTGCAGACAAAAAGCTGACTCTTTGTCAGTTTTTTGCTTAGCGAGCCTCTCGGTTCGAGCCCTGCGCAATTAAAAAAACCGCCCTTTCCTCAAGGACGGTTTTTTTACTGGCGGAGAGTACAGGACTCGAACCTGTGCACGGCTATTCACCGTGACGGATTAGCAATCCGCTGCATTACCGCTCTGCCAACTCTCCATTGCCAAAGTCGTGAGTGAATATTTATATGAAAAATTTTCTCTCGTCAACACTTTTTATAATATTTTTCCAACGCCGTTGCAAAAAATAAAATTATATGTTATCTTGGCTCTATATTTTTTGAGGAGAGTTTGATTATGACCGATTTTATTAAGCTTATTTCTTCTGTTGTTTTAGCAGCCGGTATTGCCGCCGGAGGCTTTTTTCCGGGGTATTTTTATTATCAGGCAAAAATGAATGCCAATTTTGTTACCGTTAAAGGTTTGGCGGAACAAGATGTGCGCGCAGATTTAGGGGTGTGGGATATTAAATACGTTGTTACCGGAAACGATTTGGCAGAAGCACAGGCGCAAATGAATGCCCAACAACAGATTATTGTGGAATTTTTGCAAAAGCTCGGTTTTAAGGAATCGGAAATTGCGGTTAAAAGAACAGAAACAAATGACTTATTGGCAAATCCGTATCGAAGTGAATCCGCAAACTCGGCTCGCTATATTTTGACACAAAGTATTCAGTTAACATCTAATAATGTCGATTTGGTCGAAAAAGCCGTTAATTCAACCGGTTCGCTGATTTCCAGAGGAATTGTTTTTGACAGCAATAATTATAATCCGGTTTCTTATATCTTTACCAAAATTAACGACATAAAACCCCAAATGCTCGAAAAAGCAACAAAAAATGCCGAACTCGCCGCCAAAGAATTTGCTAAAAGTTCAAATTCTAAAGTGGGAAAAATTCGTAATGCCAATCAGGGAGTTTTTTCTATTTTGCCGCGTGAACAAACTGCAAATGCTATGGAAATGAACAGTATTGAGAAAAAAGTGCGCGTTGTTTCCACTGTTGAATATTATCTGGACTAGGAGATTTTTGAAATGGCTGATGATTTAATTGATATTTTTGATGAAGATATGAACTTGTTGGGGACAGCCCTAAAATCTCAAGCGCACCGAGAGGGGTTGTGGCACCGAACTTTTCATTGTTGGTTGGCAAAAGAAGACGATGATGGAAAAATCAGGCTTTGGCTTCAGCTGCGCGACCCGACAAAAGATATTTTTCCTAACAAACTCGATATTTCTGCCGCAGGACATATAAAAGCCGGCGAAGAAGTTAAAGATGCTTATCGCGAGATTGAAGAAGAATTGGGAATTAAACTTAATAAAGACGATATTATCAAACTTTTTACCTCTAAAGAAATTTATCAAAATGACACAATCTATAACCGCGAGTTTCAGATGGTTTATATGGCGGTTGTCAGCGGAACTCCATATAAGGCAATTTTACAGCCTAAAGAAGTTACCGGTCTGTATTCCGTCGATATTGATGAGTTTGAGGATTTGCTCGATGAGAAAGTAAAATCTATAGAAGCAAAAGGAATAAAAAGCAACCCCGACAGCAGCTATACTTTAGAATATTGCTTGATTGAAAAAGACGATGTTGCCCCGCACAGCAGGGACTATTATGATAAAGCGCTCAGTATGATTAAGCGCTTTATCAAAAATAGCAAAAAAGACTAGTCTTCAGGTTCTATCTCTGCAGTGTCACTCATCATCTCAACAGTGAGATGTCCGGCATCTGCTCTGATTTTGTTCTCGATTTCATCAGCTACATCCGGATGTTCGCGCAAGAAAATTTTGGCATTCTCGCGTCCCTGCCCCAGTTTTTCACCTTTATAAGAGAACCATGCCCCAGATTTTTCTACCAAACCGGCCTTTACACCCAAGTCTATCAATTCTCCGGTCTTGGATATTCCTTCGCCGTACATAATATCAAAATCAACAGTCTTGAACGGAGGAGCAACTTTGTTTTTGACAATCTTTACTCTGGTTTGGCTTCCGATAACATCTTCTTTGTCTTTGATGGCACCAATTCTTCTGATGTCAAGACGAACAGAGGCATAAAACTTCAGCGCATTACCACCGGTTGTCGTTTCAGGATTACCGAACATTACTCCGATTTTCATACGAATTTGGTTGATGAATATGATAAGGGTATTAGAGCGAGAAACCGTAGATGTAAGTTTTCTCAAAGCTTGGCTCATCAAACGTGCTTGCAATCCCATATGAGAATCGCCCATTTCGCCTTCTAACTCTGCCTTGGGCACCAAAGCTGCAACAGAATCGACTACCAAAACGTCTATCGCACCGGAGCGAACCAAAGTATCGGCAATCTCCAATGCTTGTTCACCTGAATCCGGTTGAGAAACCAAAAGATTTTCAATATCTACACCAATCTTTTTGGCATAAGAAGGGTCAAGTGCGTGCTCAGCATCTACAAAAGCACAGGTTCCGCCTTTCTTTTGAGCTTGGGCTATAACACTCAATGCAAAAGTGGTTTTTCCGGAGCTTTCCGGTCCGTATATTTCAACAATTCTTCCTTTGGGCAAACCGCCTATTCCCAAGGCAATATCCGTTCCCAAAGAACCGGTTGAAATGGCTTCTATATCAATATTGGTATTTTGCCCCAAGCGCATAATTGAGCCTTTGCCGAAAGTGCGTTCAATTTGTGAGAGGGCGGCATCCAGAGCTTTGTCTTTTTCCATATCATTTATCTTTCGTTATAAAGTTGACTGCTTTTAGTATCTGACAAATTGTTATAAAAAACAAATTATCACTATAACTTATCCGCTAAAATATTGTTCTATTTTTGTTCTTTTTGCAAGTGTTTTTTTCAATTTATATAAAAATTTTTCTCAATCACTTGATAAACAAGTCTTTTATCTTATTTAAGAAGCTCTTTTCTTCGGGCTGACAATTTTGCTCACCGGATAGACTTCTAAATTCCTCAAGCAATTCTTTTTGTCGCTGATTAAGATTTACCGGTGTTTCGACTCTTACCTCAATCCATAAATCACCGCGAGAATTACCTCGTAGTTCAGGCATACCTTCGTTTTTGATTTTCAGCCTATGTCCAGTTTGCGTGCCGGCGGGAATTTTTAGTTCAAGCTTGCGTCCGTCAACCGAGGGAATCTCGATAACTCCGCCAAGTGCTGCACAAGCCATGGAGACAGTTGCCAAAGCATAAAGATTGCTGCCTTGTCTTTCGTATAGTTTGTGGCCTTTGATACTTACAAACACGTATAAGTCGCCGTTTTTACCGCCAAAACTTCCGGCGGCACCCTCGCCTGCTATTCTGATACGTGTGCCGTCATCAACACCGGCAGGAATTTTGACTTTGAGCTCTTTTTGTTTGTTCACAAATCCTTTTCCGGAACATTCGGAGCATTTTTCGGTTATTTTTTTACCGCTACCGCGACAATCCGGACAAGTAGTCTCCATTACCATAAAACCGCGTTGCTGACGCACTCTGCCGGTGCCGCCGCAAGTCGGACAACTCGGAGCGGGAGAACCGTCTTTGGTGCCGTTGCCGTGACATTTTTCACAAGTTTGCGTAGTATTATAAACTATATTCTTCTCAATGCCGCTAAAGGCTTCTTCCAAGGTAATCTCAAGATCATAGCGCAAGTCGTCTCCATCAAATGACTGACTGCCGCCACGACGAGTTCCTCCGCCCATCAAATCTGAAAAAACTTCGGAAAAAATATCGGCAAAACCGCCGGCCGAACCAAAATTGAAATCAAAAGGATTGGCCCCGCCGCCTTGTTCAAAAGCGGCATGTCCGTAGCGGTCGTATGCGGCACGTTTTTGCTCGTCTTTCAAAACTTCATAAGCCTCATTTATTTCTTTGAACTTTTGTTCCGCGTCTTTGTCCCCGGGATTGCGGTCAGGGTGATATTGCATAGCCAAGCGGCGATAAGCTTTTTTGAGCTCATCCGCAGAAGCATTTTTGTTAACACCCAAAACTTCGTAATAATCTTGTTTGCTCATAACTGAAATTGTCCAAATGTTTTAGTTGCCTATTATTTAGTGTCTTTATTGAGCTTGCGCAAGTTATTTTTGGAAAAATATAAAAAAAATCCCAAGAAAATATCTCGGGATTTTTACACTAAAAAAGATATTGTAATTATTTTGCCAATTGAGCAGCAACTTCTGCGGCAAAGTCTTCTTCTTTCTTTTGAATACCTTCACCGAGTTTGAAGCATACAAAATCTTTAACTTTAATGTCTGCACCAAGTTCTTTTGCAGCATCAGCAATGACTTGTTTAATCTTTTTGTCAGGATCCATAATGTAGGCCTGTTCTTCGAAAACAACTTCGTCATAATATTTTTTGATGCGGCCTTCAACCATTTTTTCGATAATATTTTCAGGTTTGCCGGAGGCTTTTGCCTGTTCGCTGAAAATGGCTTTTTCACGCTCAACTGCGGCAGGATCAACAACATCTACCGTGGCAAAAAGCGGACGAGCTGCAGCAATGTGCATAGCCAAGTGTTTACCTAATTCTGCGAGTTTTGCTTTGTCAGCAGAAGATTCTATGGCTACCAGCACACCGATTTTGCCCAAATTGTTGCGAGCAACATTGTGAACGTAGGAAGCAACAATACCATTGTCAACGCAAACCATTTGTGCGCGACGCAATGACATATTTTCGCCGATTTTAGCGATCATGTCCGTAAGTCTTTCAGAGAAAGTCTTGCCGCATTTCGGGCAATTAAAATCTTTCATTCTGCAAATGTCACCGTCATTTGCCAAGGCAACTTTTGCAGCATCTTCAACATATTCTTGAAAGAGATCATTTTTAGCAACAAAGTCTGTTTCGGAATTGACTTCAACAACAGCACCTTTGTTACCCTCAACAGCAACAGCTACCAATCCTTCGGCAGCAATACGGCTGGACTTTTTGGCGGCAGAAGCAAGACCTTTTTTACGCAACCAGTCAATAGCTTGTTCCATATCCGCATTTGTGGCAACCAATGCTTTTTTGCAATCAAGCATTCCGGCACCGGTTGTCTCTCTTAATTCTTTTACCATAGAGGCAGTAATTTCGCTCATTAATTTTTCCTCATGTTTGTGTTTGAACAAAAATGGCGATATTTCAACCTAAAATACCGCCATTTATTTAGCCTTGGCTATTCTTTTGATTCAGCCTTTTTGCGACCAGCAGTTTTTTTAGCAGGAGCTTTTTTTTCGGTAGCAGCTTCGGCCTCGGCCTCAACTGTTTCTTCTTTTTTAGCTGCTTTTTTGCGAGCCGGTTTGGCTTCGGCAACGATTTCTTCAACCTTAACGCCTTGAGCTGCTATTTCAGCTTGGATACCGTCCAAGATTGCAGAAGAAAGCATTTCGCAATAAAATTGAATTGCGCGAACTGCATCATCATTGCCGGGAACAGGATAATCCACTAATGTAGGATCAGAATTTGTATCTGCGATACCGATTACTGGAATACCGAGTTTCTTTGCTTCTTTAATTGCCAAATCTTCTTTCGGCATATCTACAACAAACAACAAGTCAGGCTGTCCGCCCATATTCATAACACCGTTGAGTTCTTTTGCCAATTTGTCTTGCTCTTTTTTCAAATTGAGCAATTCTTTTTTGGTATAGCCCTCAACTTCGTTATTGGCAAACATTTCATTGAGTTTGTTAAGACGAGTAATTGATTTATAAACTGTTTTCCAGTTGGTGAGCATTCCGCCCAACCAACGATAGTTTACATAGTATTGACCGCATCTCTCGGCATTTTCTTTAATGATGTCCTGTGCTTGTCTTTTGGTGCCGACAAACAATACTTTACCACCATTAGCGGCAATTTCGCGAGCGACGTTCAATGCATTGTAGAACATCGGATAGGTTTGTTGTAAATCAATAATGTGAACATTATCTCTTTTGCCATAGATAAAGGCTGCCATCTTCGGGTTCCAGCGACGAGCATGGTGACCGAAGTGAACGCCGTTTTCAATCATTTGGCGAATTGTAAATTTTGGAAGACTCATTTTATATCCTTTTGTTTTCCGGTTAAACCTCCGCAGACTGTAGGCTTGTAAAACAAGCACCGGAGCAAAACCGCCAAAGGCAACTTCGCTAAGGTCTGCGTGTGAAATATGACTTCATATATTTTGAAGTCTTTGTCTTTTTACAATATTTTTTTATTTTGTAAAGAGTTTTTTATAACAATTTCACGATTTTTTTGCTATATATCTTTCGAGGGCGGAAATAACGCGGAAAACGGTGGAATTGACAGCTTCGTTTTTGGTTTCGACGATAATATCGGCTTCGGAATAATAGGGATATTCTTCGGTAATATATTCTTCGAGCTTGTTTTTCAGGTGCGAATCGTTACCTTTCAAAAACGGTCTGTGTTGACGTCCGTAAGTGCGATTATACAAGGTATCGACATCAGCTTTCAGCCAAATCGTAATGGCATTTTTCTTGGCTAAATCTCTGGTTTGTTGCGGCACAAACGAACCGCCACCTGAAGCCAAAACACAAGGAGAAGACTGCAACAATCTGTGCATAACGCGAGTTTCTCCGGCGCGATATTCTTCTTCGCCGAAGCATTTTAATACGTCCACCAACGGCAATCCTGCCGCTTTTTCAATCTCTTGGTCTCCGTCAACAAATGGAAGTTCCAACTTTTTGGCAAGGCGTTTACCCACACTCGTTTTACCGCTTCCCATAAGTCCGACCAATAAAATTATCTTGTTAATTTGCATCTTTTTTTTATCAAAATTATAAATTTGTTGTTATAATACAGAGAAAATAAATTTTATCAATATTTTTTTGGAAAAGGATTTTAAAATGCTGAATCGCAAAAAAAGTTATGCTTGGGTATATGTTCTGATTGCCGTCGCTTTGGGTGTTTTGCTTTGGGGCGCTTCGCAAGATATGCCTTTTAATGAAGAAAAAGTTTCCGAGCCTATTGCCAATAATTTTGCAAAATAATGATGCAAGGCAATATTGAACGATTTTTAAATATGATGGCGGCAGAAAAAGGATCTTCGCCGAATACAATTGATGCTTATCATCGCGATTTGGAGCAATTTTTTGAGTTTGTCGGTAATGATGTATCGGATATAAAAGCCGAAAATATTGAACAGTTTATTTCTTGGTTGAGCCAAAAAGCCTTCAGCCCAAAAACCATAGCGAGAAAATTGTCAGCTTTGCGCGAATTTTATAAGTTTTTATACAGCGAAAAAATTATTGATGATAATCCTGCCGCCGATGTTTTATCTCCCAAACAAGAAAAACCTCTGCCAAAATTTTTGACGGAGGAAGAAATAAAGCTTTTGATTAGTGTGGCGGAGAGCGATTTAAGTTTTTCGGGGCGCCGACTTATTGCCATGCTAAAATTGATGTATGCTTGCGGATTGCGTGTTTCGGAGCTGGTAAGCCTTCCGGAAAGGTGTATCAATTTTGAAAAAAAACAGCTTATTGTTTTCGGAAAAGGAAGCAAAGAAAGAATTGTTCCCGTTGCTGATGCGGCCGCAAAAAGTGTTATGGAATATGCCGAATTCAGAGAAAAATATTTGAACGGAAAAAAATCTTCTTGGCTTTTTCCCTCAATTCATGCCAAAGACGGACATATAACCCGTGATGCTTTTTTTAAGAATATTAAAAATTTGGCGGTAAAAGCCGGTATTTCGCCGGAAAAGATTTCTCCACATGTTCTGCGCCACTCTTTTGCAACCCACTTGTTAAATCACAAAGTAGATTTGCGAAGTGTGCAGAAAATGTTGGGACATGAAGATATTTCGACAACGGAGATTTATACACATATCATATCGAAAAAACTGCGTGATGAGGTTAGAGAAAATCATCCTTTGGCAAAATACAAATCATAATTTACTTGTAAAAATGTTATTTTGTAATATTGTCTTATTTAAGATATTCAGGAGGAAAAATTATGAGCAAAAAATTTCTGTATTTGGTAGCAACTTTGGTTGCCTTTTCTTTAAGTGTATGCGCGCAAGAAGTTAAGGAAGGTGTTCAATCTTTTCAGTCTAACAATAATAATGGAGTGAAAAGAGAAGATAAATCATCGGAAATAAAGCCTTTGCCGGAATTTGAAAAATTGGCGGGCAGAACGGCAATGAACAATATCTTTAATGCCGAACAGGTTTTTTGTTACGAGGTTTTTCCGCCGTCACTGGATTATAAGGGATATACTCTCGATAACCTCCCGATAAGAGGTTTTTGCGGTGTTTTAGATAAAAAGACAAGAGAGGCCGTGACACCGTTTTTCTTTTCTAATCCTTCTGCGGTTGATTTTGAGGCTATTGATAATTGTTCAATGCAACCTAGAATGATATTGAGATTTGTGCGCGGTGTTGATTTTACTGATGTTATGTTTTCTTCTCCTTGTGCTTCGATTGCGATTTTCTATGCAGGTAAAATAAGCATTTTTAATTATGGCCCCATTACCAAAGAATTGGAAGAAATTGTTAAACAGATGGAAAAATTGCACGAAACTTTTGTTTCGCCGGCTTTGCTTGATCAACTCTTGCCGATGGGGGTTGCAAAAACAGAACAAGAACGAGGTTTAATAAATAAAGTTAATGAACCAATCAGAAATTGGGAAAAGCAGGCAACAGAGAAGTTGAAAAAACAAGATGAAGAAGTCCAACGGCAAAATACCGGTTGGAATAAACTGAAAAATAAAATGAATTAATAACCTAAAAAACTCTTTCAGCCGTGAAAGAGTTTTTTATTGCCCTATTTTCTTGACAAAAAAATATTTTTTGTTAATCTATGAGAACCAAATTTGAGTTATTAATTTAAAAATTATATTATTATGGATGAAAAAATTCTTAGTGCAATCAAGGAAAAACATCGTCTTTCGGAAGATGATGAAATTGAACTTATACGCAGTGGCGACGAAAAATTGATACGCGACTATATGTGGGGAAATTGTCTTTCTCACAAAGCCCAAATTGTCTTGCTGGAAACAAAAAACAAAAAAATGATAAGTTTTTTTATCAGTCAAGACCCGCTTTGCAATGTGGCGGAAAAAATGCTTGTCGAGCTCAATAATCCCGAACTTTTGGAGATTTATGTCTCCAGACATGGTATCGGAAAAGCCGGCAAAATTGCCATTTTGAGCTCCGACAATAAGGCGCTTATTCGCGTATATAAAAAAAGGCGACAATGAACGTAACACCGACTTTTATAATAAAAGCCGGTGTTTTTTTATCGATAAAATACTTGACAAAATTTCCAAAATATGTTTTTATGAAGAAACAAAGAAATTATTTATTCACCAAAAATCATATTATTATGTTTATGAAAATCTTAGAAAAAATTAGAATCAAAAGAAAAGCCAGACAGCGTAAGGAAAGGCTGTCTGAACAAGAAGAACTGATCTTCCTCGGTTACGCAAGCGATCGCCTTATTGAAAAATACATTCACAATTTTTCGTTTTCCAACGTGACGGAAAACAAGCTTTTGGAACTTTGCTCCAACGAGGTTGTTGCGTATTATCTCCATCGTCATTCGGTCAACGCTGAGTTGGAATGCAAAATTCAGGATGATGAGTTTCTAGCGAGTATCTATTTGCACCAACATTCTTTTGGTAGTGTGGCGCAGAGAAAAATTCTCAAACCACAATACGCCAAACTCCTTGCACTCTTTGTTGAAGAAGGTTACAGCTTTTTTGATGAGGAGGAAACTTTTTTTGCAAGAGTTGCCTCTGATGAGCTGATTGAAAAATATCTGCAGATCAATTCGGTTTTGCCTGAATCTCTGCAAATTCTGGCAAAAAGAGATTCCAAGTGGCTGGTTTTATACGCTAAACGTTACGATCTTCCGAGAGAGTTGGAGATAGACTTCATCAAGGCGGCTTCGATTGAGAGTTTTGATGATTATATCCAAGATCATTCATTATCGGCTGAGGCTTGTCTGTACCTTGTTGAAAGCGGAGATGAGGAGCGGATTAAGAAATACATCACCAGACACTATTTGACTGATGATGAATCTGATGATTCTCGCGCCGAAGTGAAGTTTTTTCAAACCGCAAGCGACGATATGCTTGGGTATTATCTTGAGCATAATGCCGGTGACCTGTCCGAAGAAGCGGAAAAAATCCTTCTGCTCTCCGGAAAAGAGAAACTCATCGAGGCTTATTTTGATAAGAATACTCTTTATTTTGACAATGAGGAGATTCTTATCAACGGGAACAATGATGAGGCATTCAAGTATTATATCGGCAAATATGCCTTGCGCGAAGAACATGAGTCTATGCTCGTCCAAAGCCAAAACAAGATACGAATGCTTTGCTACCTCGATAAATATCGCCTTTGCCCCCATGCCGAGAAATTGCTTATTCTCAGTGGAGATAAAGAGATAATCAAGGGCTATCACCAAAAATGGCAGTTGCAAGACTCTTCTTGGAAAATTATTCTCGAAAAATTCTTTTTGGACAATTACTAAACCATAACACCGGCTACAAAATGCCGGTGTTTTTTTATCGATAAAATACTTGACAAAATTTCAGAAATATGTTTTTATATAGGAACAACGAAAATTATTAATAATCAAATATTATCATTATGTTACAAGATTTTATTATCAGAAGAAAAATTAAAAAGTGTAAAGCTCTCACTGATGAGCAAGAACTCCGCCTTTTTGAGTTACCTGACCGCGTCCAATTGTTGGGTGAATATCTCAAACACTGGCCGCTGACCTACGAAGATAAACTTCTCGCGGTTGGCGATAAAAACTTGTTTGAGCTCTATTGTTCAGAGTATCAATATCTGAAGAAGAAGAAAATCATCGATAGAATTTTTACCGATGTCTCTGCGCCCTATTACCAATGGCGGCCGATTTGTGCAAAATATTGCAGATTAACTGAAGAAAACGAGGTAAATTTGGTTACATCCGGCCTTGCTATTACTGACTACATCAGCCGTCGCCAGCTTTCACCCAAAGCCGAGTTGGCAATGTTCAGCAACTACAATATCCCTGCTTCAGACAAGAGATTATATGTTGGAGGAAAAAAATATCTCCTCTATAGTTCAACGATTTCATATCTCTTGGCATCTGAAAATCCGTTGGATGTTGAACTCATACGCTCATATATGAGCAAATATATGCTTAATGAAGAAATACATCAGATTGCGCTGGTAAAGAAGCATAATCTCGAGTTGTTGAAGCTCTATTTTGAAAAGAATGAAGCTCCATTGTGCAGAGGTGCGCAAGCATTACTTTTGGGATGGGGAGCCCCTAATGCTCTTGCGGCTTTTGTTGACTATCAACAATTTTGGAACGATGCAGAAGTTGCCTTTGTCAAGGATGCAGATTCTGACCTGTTGGAGAAATATGTCACCAAGTATCAGCTCTGTGAAACGGCAGAAATTGTCTTCATTGAGCGCAACAATGCAAAGCTGATTAAGGCGTATCTGCGCAATCATCAGTTCTGCGACCATGCGTGGCAGTACTACATTTCTTTAATGAACTAACCTCCAGCCTCCGGTTTTTACCGGAGGTTTTTTGTTGTGAAAATTTTGTGTTGACAAAAATTCTAAAATATGCTCTTTTTTCCCCACGAATAAAATTATTTACTCACCAAATTATTAATATTATGAATAAAATTAAAGACATTATTGAAAACTTCCCGAACCTCGCTCTTTCCAAAGAGGATCAGGAAAAGCTGATTCGCAGCAATGATGCTGAATTGATTGGCAAGTATTCCCAGCACCACCCTTTCTATAAAGGAAACGAGATTACTCTTCTCGAGGTTGCTGACGAGGAGACTATTTCTAAATATGTTGAAAGGCACATGCTCCTCGACGAAGATGCACAAGTTGCTCTGTGCCGTAAAGCAAGTGATGACCTCATGAAACGGTATATCGAGAAGTACCGTGTCTGCAAGGCCGCGCAATTGGAGCTCCTGAAGAGAGGTCTGCTCCTGCACTACATCGCCAAGCACTCCTTGTATGCCTCTGTGCAAGAAGAGATGGTCAAAAGCGGTGATAAGGAGCTGATTGAGGCTTATATCAAACACGACAAGTTTGATGAAGGAGTGTTGCAATATCTTGTTGTAACTCGCAACATCGAGTTGCTGAGGCTCTACACCAAGAAGCACGACCTGCCCGATGCCATCAAGGTCGCTGTTTTCAATAGCGGCGACGTGGAGCTTTTTGAGAGCTGCACCGGCAAGTAAGCGTCCCTGTTCAAAAACCCGAAAATTGCCACGGCAGTTTCGGGTTTTTTGTTGTATCGAGAAAAATATTGACAAAAGTTTTACCGTATGATATCTTCAACGCTAAAAGCTTATTAAATACATTATTATTAACCCTAAAATTTCCTTATTATGTTTAAAAAGTGGATTGTAAAAAGAAAAGCTAGAAAAGGAAAAATACTTTCTAGCGAGGAAGTCAGAATTCTCTTCCGCTGTGGTAGTGACAACCTTATCTGCTACTACCTGAGGTTCCACTCTCTTCCCGAAGAAGTTCATCTTGAACTTTTGAGCAAAAGTGATGCACTGATTAAGACCTACATCTGTTATCGGACGCTTTCTGCCGAAGCAGAACTTGAGTTGTTCAAACGCTCGAAAGAGCTGGCAAAGTATTACATGAACAACCACCAGCTTACTCTCGCTGTGCAAAAAGAACTTCTGAAACCTGAAAATCAGGACTTGCTCGCCGAATTTGTCAAACACCATGCTTTTGATGATGATGACTTGGTAATCAAATTCATCCAAGAAGCTCCCGATGTGATTGTGATTGACTATGTCAAAGAGCATGAGTTGTCGGAAGAAGCTTTTGAAATTCTCCTTGACAGAAGTGTTTGCCTGGCCGAGGTTTATGCCGAAAACTTCTGGCTTGAAGACAATTCGGTGAAACTCTATCTTGAAAAGGCCGATGCTGATCAGATTATGAGTTTTGTAGATGGGGCTATTGAGTGCGGCATTTCTCAAGCCGGAGAAATCGCTTTGGTGCGCACCGGTAATGTTGAAGCTATTAAAAAATATATTCAACATTTCCATTTGGGAGATTGTGATGAATATCTCCACCGTCCCCAAGAAATGGCTCTTTTCGAGTTGGGTAACAAAGAGCTTTTGTTGCTCTACGTTTCCTTGCACATGCCTTGCGAAAAGTTCATCGCCGAGCTTTTCAAATCCGGCGACAGAGATGTGATTATGGCATTGGTTTCAGCGCAGACTCTTTCTGCTGATGAAAAAGATATGCTGTTCGACCTCGGCA
>JAZNXK010000016.1:0-10322 GCA_045593845.1 Alphaproteobacteria bacterium | reverse complement strand
GTGTGCCGGTTGCCGACTTTGGCATCTAGTTTCGCTGCGGTTGCTGTCGCTGCCCTAGCTCAACAAGATGTTCCAAAGAGCTTGCAGACAAAAACAACCGGAGCAACGGTTGTTTTTGCTTAGCGCTCCCACTCTCCCGGGGTTCTCATCCAGAATTCATCATCATTTTACAAAAATACCCTCCGTTTTGGAGGGTATTTTTGTAAAATGGCGGAGAGTCAGGGATTCGAACCCCGGGAGGAACTCACGCCCCTCGTCTGATTTCAAGTCAGGTGCATTCAACCGCTCTGCCAACTCTCCATCGCTGTTGTTATTTTCTAAACAAAACAAAATTAAAGGTCAAGTCTTTTTTTTCGTTTTTTAATTAAAAAATCTTTTTATATCCTTGTAATATACCTTTACGAGCAAAAAAAAATGGTATAAAGTAGGTGAAAATTTAATTGCAAAAAAGGGTAAAAGTCTTGAGTTTTATACGTTTTAGCATAGTTTTTGGAATTATCGGTCTTTTGGGGGCATGTAGCTCTTCACCGGATATTAACGATACTCCGCAGAAGCAAGCCGAGGCAATTATTGACCAAGGCGGTGTGTATAAAGTGGGGAATCCTTATAAGGTTTTGGGGCGCTGGTATTATCCGAAAGAGGACTATGAGTATCGAGAAGAGGGTGTTGCCTCCTGGTATGGGCCTGATTTTCATGCCAAAAAAACCGCTAACGGTGAAAAATATGATATGAATGCCTTGACCGCGGCACACAAAACCTTGCCTCTGCCGTCGATTGTCAGAGTTACAAATTTGGAAAACGGACGATCTTTGGTGGTTAGGGTCAATGACAGGGGTCCCTATGCGCGAAACAGAATTATTGATGTTTCGAAGAAAGTGGCGCAAATGTTAGGATTTTTGGAACAGGGGACCGCAAAAGTCAGAGTTGAGGTCTTGGAAAAAGAAAGCAAAAACCTGAAGGCAGCTTTGCTCGGGCAACCGCTTGAGAGTGAAGTGACTCCGGCTCCGGTTATGCAAATTTCTACCGCGGATATGGATCCTCCTCACAAAAAGTCTGCTCCTAAAAAGCCTTCTGTTTCTACTGTCGGGTATGATAATTTTATGCCGAATTATGACTATGATCCGGATAAAAGATTGGCAGTGCCGGCATCTTTTGACAGGAATGCATCGGGTTTGAAAGCTACTGCCGATAATATGGCAACCGGAGCGGCATATTATGTTCAGGCCGGTGCTTTTTCGACTTATGAGGCTGCAGATAATTTGAAAGAAAGGTTGTTGCGTTTCGGGAACAGTCAGGTCAGTTCGGCGGCTGTTAGCGGAAAATTGCTTTATCGTGTAAGAGTCGGACCTTATACAAAATATTCCGAAGCGGTGCAAGTTCAAAAGGATATGCGTGATTTTGGCATTTCCGGTGCTCATGTGATTGAAAATTAGAGGAAAAAATGAAACTTAGTAAAATTTGTTTATTATCTGTTGCAGGGGCGCTGATGGTGACCTCTGCTTTGGCTATTGAAACAACAGCAAAAAATGTTTTGGTTATGGATTATGATACCGGTGAGTATTTGTATGAAAAAGATGCTTATACTCCAATTCCGCCGGCTTCTATGAGCAAATTGATGACAATTTATATTTTGTTCAGCAAAATTAAAGACGGTTCGCTTTCTTTGGAGGATAATTTTACGGTTAGTGAAAATGCTTGGCGCAAAGGCGGCGCGGCAAGCGGAAGTTCTACAATGTTTTTGCCGATAGGCTCGAGTGTTTCGGTTGAGGATTTGATTAGGGGAATCTTGATTCAATCAGGTAATGATGCATGTATTGTTGTGGCGGAAAATATTGCCGGTTCAGAAGAAGATTTTGCTGTGATGATGAATGAAAAAGCAAGAGAATTGGGCTTGAAGAATTCACATTTTGAAAATTCAACCGGATGGCCTTCACCTGAACATAAGATGTCGGCTGAAGATTTAGCCATTTTGGCTCGCCATATAATTAAGGAGTTTCCGGAATTGTATCCGATTTTTTCGGAAAAGACTTTTACTTATCACAATATAGTTCAGGGCAATCGCAATCCCTTACTTTATACAATGAGCGATGCCGACGGATTGAAAACGGGACATACGGAAGAAGCCGGATTTTGTTTGACAGCTTCGGCAAAAAGGGGCGATAGACGTATTATCAGTGTGATGAGCGGTATGTCTTCAAATAAAGAACGTTCGGAAGAAGCCGAAAAAATTATGAATTGGGCTTTTCGCGAGTTTAATAATTATAAGGTATTTAAGCAATTTGAAAGAGTGTTAACCGTTCCGGTTTATATGGGGGTTGAAAAAACGGTTGATTTGGTGGCAAAAGAAGATGTGGTTGTGACTTTGCCGCGAAATTTGGCAAAAGATGCAAAATTGACCGCAAATTATACCAAACCGATAAAAGCACCGATTATGCAAGGAGATAAGCTCGGTGAAGTTGTGTTGTCGGTTGAAGGTCAAAAGGACAAGATTATTCCTTTATATGCCGATCATAAGGTTGAAAAACTCGGATTTTTCGGACGGATTAAGGGAAATATAAGTTACTTCTTCTTTGGAAAATAGGAAAAATGACAGGGCATTTTATTACTTTTGAAGGCGGTGAAGGGTGCGGTAAAACTACGCAGATTAAGCTTTTGGCAGAGTATTTGCAAAAGAAAAATGTTGATGTGGTTTTGACCAAAGAGCCCGGTGGAACACCAATCGGGCAAGAGCTTAGAAAGATGCTTTGCACCGGAGATAAAGATAAATTTGATGCCGTAGCAGAGGCTTTGCTTTATTATGCCGACAGAAGGGTGCATATGCAACAAAAGGTTTTGCCGGCTATGAAACAGGGGGCTTGGGTAATCAGCGATCGTTTTGCCGACTCGACAATGGCTTATCAATATTATGGTTATAATAAGCGTCTTTCCAAAGAAATGCTGAATAATCTTTATGAGATGACGGTTGGGGATTTTTATCCGGATTTGACGATTATATTGGATATTGACCCAAAAATCGGGCTGCAACGTTCTATTGCACGCAATAATCAAACGCAGGCAAACGAAACACGTCACGAAAGCAGAGAAAACGAATTTCATGAAAATTTGCGGCGCGGGTTTTTGGAGATTGCCAAAACAGCGGACAGATATGTTGTTTTGAATGCCGATGCTTCAATAGAAGATTTGCATAAGCAAATTGTGACAGTGATTGAACAAAGGTTGTTTTGATGTCAGATGAAGAAAATATAACACCGCAGAACAACTTTTTTTTGATGGGGCAGGAAGATGCCGAAAGAACCGTCTTGGAGGCATATAAAAATAACAAATTACATAATTCATGGCTGATTTCGGGCGAAAAGGGGGTTGGTAAGACCACTTTTGCCTATAAATTTGCACGTTTTTTGTTGAGCGAGAAAAAAGGAACCGAGAGTCTGAATACCAGTCCCGACAGTTTGTCTAACAAACTTATTACCAGCGCTTCTCATCCCGATTTGAAATTTGTGGAACGAGGATATATTGAAACAGACAGAAAAAAGATAATCAAAGCGATTAGAAGCGGTGAACCGATGAGCGAAGCCGAACTTCAAAATTTGAAAAAGTCAGCGGTTATAAGAGTTGATGATGTTCGGGAGATAAATGAGTTTATGGCAAAAAAGTCTTCGCAAGACGGCTGGCGGGTTGTGATTGTTGACAGTATTGATGATATGAATACTTCGGCGGCCAATGCTTTGCTTAAGACTTTGGAAGAGCCGCCGGCCAAAAGTATTATTATGCTAATAAGCCATAATGTAGGAAAACTTTTGCCGACAATAAAGTCGCGCTGTTCAAAATTGGAATTGAAGCCTTTGGCGGATAATATTGTTGTCAGTTTGCTCAGAAGATATCGTCCGCATTTGGAAGAAAAAGAAATCGCCGGTATTGCCAAAATGTCTTCCGGAAGTATCGGAAAAGCCTTGAACTATGCCGATTGCGGAGCTTTGAAGGTTTATGAAGGATTGCAAAAGATTGTTTATTCGGGCAAGAATTTTAAGCTTGATAATCTTTTGGAGTGGGTTAATAATGTTTTGAGCGATAATGGTACTTATATTCTGGCGCAAGAATTGATATTGAAATTTTGCTCGGATAATATTGCTGGCTGTCGTGATGTGGAAGAAATGGCAATGGTTTGGGAAAATGCGGTGCGTGTATTCAGACAATGCGACAGTTTGAATATGGATAGAAAGCATGTTTTGATAAATATTGTTGCTAAGTTGTGTAAAATAAATTGAGGATTGAAATGTTAGTTGATAGTCACTGTCATATTGATTTTAATGATTTTGAAGACGATATAGAAGAAGTTATTGCCAATATGAAACAAAACAGCGTTACGGCTGCACTTAATGCCGGTAATAGTCTTGATGATTTTGGAAATCAATTGAAATTGTCTGAAAAATATCCTTTTATTTATGTGGCGGCGGGGGTGCATCCGCATAATGCCGACGAATATCCGAATGTTACCGCTGATGATATTTTGCAAAAGACAGAACACAAAAAAGTGGTGGCAATAGGTGAGTGTGGGCTGGATTATTATTATGATTACAGCACAAAAGAAAATCAAAAAAGACTTTTTATGGAGCATATTATTGCGGCGCAGGAAAGTGAACTGCCGTTAGTGATACATACGCGTGATGCTGACGATGATTTGATAGAAATTTTGAGTGAAACTTATGCAAAAAAGCCTTTCAGCGGTGAAATTCATTGTTTTTCTTCTTCGCAGAAATTGGCTGATTTTGTGCTGGAAATCGGTTTTTATATTTCGGCTTCGGGGATTATTACTTTTAATAAAAGCGGAGATTTGAGAGATATTTTTGCAAAATTGCCTAATGACAGGTTGTTGGCGGAGACGGATTCTCCGTTTTTGGCTCCGGTGCCTTTGCGCGGTCATCGCAATGAGCCGGCAAATGTTAAATATGTGGTTGAAAAATTGGCACAAATAAAAGATATGTCTTTTGAAGATATGGCAGAAATTACAACCAAGAATTTTTATAAATTATTCAGAAAAGCAAGTGACAAAGGGAGGTATGAATACTAATGTATAAAGTGACTATTTTGGGGAGCGGGGCGGCTCCCGGGGTTCCATCTATTGCTTTGGGCTGGGGATGTTGTGATGCAAATAATCCCAAAAATTGCCGGACCAGAACCTCTACATACATTGAGTATGACAATACCAAATTGTTGATTGATACTTCTCCGGATTTGCGTTGGCAGTTATTGCAAAATCATATAAATTCTTTGGACGGAGTTTTATATACGCACTCTCATGCCGATCATCTGCACGGTATTGATGATTTGCGCGAGATAAATCGCTTGAAAGGCGGAAGTTTGAATATTTATGCCGCAAAAGAAACGATTGATGTTATTGAGAGCCGTTTTCCTTATTTGTTGGCGAAACCGGAACAAAAAAATAATGTTTCTTTGCAACCGAGCTTGGTTGATAATGAGGTATCTTATTATAAAGATTTTTATATTAAAAACGTGAAAGTTGTGCCTATCAGATTGGTTGGGCACCTTTTGCCGTCAACGGGTTATGTTCTGAACGACGGAGAAATTGTTTATATTGCAGATTATCGTAAGCTGGAAGATGATGTATTAAATTATATTAAAAAGCCGGTGAAATTGATGATTGTTCCCCTGACAACGATTGAAGGTTCAAAATTTCATGCAAGTTTTGATGAAGTTTTGGATGACATAAAAAAACTTGCGCCGCAAAGAGTAATCTTAAATCATATGGCGGCCGAGTGCGATTATGACGAAGTAAATAAAATTACACCATCAAATGTGGAGCCGGCATTTGACGGTATGAGTTTGGAGTTTGTATGATGACGGAAAAAGTTTTGTGTATATATCATGTTGCTGATCATGACGGAAAAGGCTCCGGTGCAGTGGTGCGCAGTGTTTTTCCAGAGGCGGAGTTTTTGGGGCTGAATCATGATATGGATATTCCGTATGAGAAAATAGGGCAATATGATAAAATTGTGGTTTGTGATTTTGCTTTGCCGATAGATTATATGTTTGAGCTCAACGAGGAAAAGGATCTTTTGTGGATTGATCACCATGTTTCGGTTATTAAGGAATATGAGAAAAAAGTCAGTGAGGGTAAAAAAGAAATTAGAGGATTGCGAAAAGTCGGTGTTGCGGCTATGGAACTTTGTTGGCGATATTTCTATCCGCAAAAAGAAGTGCCTTTGGGTATTGTGCTTTTGGCAAAAAATGATTTGTTTGATTTGAGTGATCCGCGAGTTCGTCCTTTTGAATATGCAATGCAGGCTTTTGGAGTTAATGCTCCAAATGATGAGATTTGGCAAAAATTGTTTAATGGTGAAATTGATATTGATAAAATGGTTGACGAAGGCAAACGAATTTTGAGTTGGATAAATGTCAGAAATTATCGTTTGGTGCGGGGTATGGCTTTTGAAAGCGAAATTGACGGCTTGAAGTGTATATGCGCTAATATGCCGCAAGGGTATTCGTCATTTTTTGATTCTGTGCCAGAAAGAGAAAAATATGATGTTATGATAAATTTTTATATGAATAAAAGAAGAAAGTGGAATTTGTCTTTTTATGCGGCAAAAGATAGTGTTGATGTTTCTAAATTGGCGGCAAAGTTCGGCGGCGGCGGTCATATGGGCGCGGCAGGAGCTTCGTCGCTTGATGAGTTGCCTGAATTTTTAGTTGAAAATAAAAAGGAGATTTAGATATGTCGGGATATTTTAGCAGAAAAAGCGGTTTGCCTTGGTTGTTGAGAAAGATTTTTCTATTTTTGACCTATCCTTTCAGGCATTGGGTGATTTTGTTGTTTGTTTTGGCTGTTTTGGCGGCATTATATTGTGTGCCGGTTTATTGGTATAAGGTGCCGCAAAACAGTATTGTTGATTGGTATAAAGGAAAGTTTGTGCAGTTAAAACAAATAAAGCTTCCCGAAACGGAGAAAAAAGGAACGGACGAGTTGGTATATGTTGAAAATCCGGCAGTTGCAACGGTAGGAAGACGCGGTTTTGGTCAAGTAGGAGATGCTGGTATTCAACGAGTTGATATTTTGCGCCAAGAAGCAAATGATGTTGTTGAGGTTGAAAAGGAAGTTGTAGTCGAAAAAGTTGAAAATGTGCCGGCAAAGACAGAAGTTGCAGAGCCTCAAAAGGAAATAGTTGTTGAGAAAAAAGTTAAGAAAGAAAATGAAGAAATCGGCAAATTTGTTTATGAAAAAGGCGAATATTCCGGTTTGAAATATTTGGATACACCCAAAAAGATTGAGGGTACGGCGAATATTGTTAATGCAAATGAGTTGGTAATTGATAAAACCTTTGTATTCTTATACGGAGTTTATGTTAATCCTAGAACGGAACAGGGAGTTAAAACTTCGGTTGCGCTCAAAAAGTTGCTGAATGGAAAGAAAGTTGTTTGCAATATTTTGGCATATACCAAAATTGATAAGACTGCGACGGCGGAGTGTTTTGCCGATGGTGACAGTATAAACCAATATTTGGTTGAAAAAGGATATTCAAAGAGAGTAGCGGCAAAATAGGGTATGTAAAAATGTGGCAATCGGTTTTAATGTTTAACGGATATTTTATCAGTATTTTGGGAACTGCAATGCTGATGGTCGGTGCTTATGATATGTATGATACAAATTTGTCTTGGTCATATTTTGTAAATGCCGGACTGGTTGCTTTGTTTATCGGTTTGTCCTTGTTGCTTTCTAACCGAACGGACAATCGTGCTTTGAGTATGAAACAGGGATATTTGCTGACGGCTACAAGCTGGATTAGTGTTTGCTTTGTTTCTACGCTTCCGTTTGTGTTTTTTGATGCAAATTTGAGTTTTGCCGATGTGTTTTTTGAGGCGGTTTCGGGAATAACGGGAACCGGTGCGACGGTTTTTGCGGATGTTGAAAATTTGCCGAGGTCAATTTTGTTGTGGCGCTCAATTTTGAATTTGACGGGCGGTATCGGAGTGGTTATTTTTGCTTCGGCATTGTTGCCTTTTTTGGGAATTGGCGGAATGCAGATTTTTCAGAGAGAAAATTCTGATGTTAATGATAAGTTTATGCCCAAATTTCAATATATTGCGCAGAGAATTATTTTGGTTTATGTCGTTTTGGTTGTTGCCTGTGTTGTTAGTTTATATTTTGCCGGTATGAACTGGTTTGATGCCGTAAATCATGGTTTTTCGGCGGCGGCGACCGGCGGTTTTTCGACCAAGAATAATTCTATTGCTTTTTATGACAGCACGAAAATTGAAGCGATAATCATAGTTTTTATGCTTTTATCGTCTTTGCCGATGACGTATTATGTGATGTTGGCGCAAAATAAGTCGAATCACTCAATCAGGTCGGTGCAAGTAGGAGCTTTTTTGAAAACTGTGCTTGTTGCGGTTTTGATTATGAGTGTTTGGTTGAGACTTAAGGGTGTTTATCCTGATTTTACCCAAGCTTTGCGTTTTGCCGCTTTTAATGTTGTTTCGGTGATAACGACTTGCGGACTTTCTTCTGCGGACTATTTATCTTGGGGAAGTTTTGCAGTGGTGTTTTTTGCTTTTGCGATGTTAGTCGGGGGATGCAGCGGTTCGACAACAGGTTCGATTAAGATTTTCAGATGGCAGGTTTTGGTGGCATTTTTAAGGCAGGCAATGTTGTTGGCAATCGAGCCGAAACGTATGTTGGTTTTGAAAGTTAAGCAATTTGTGATTGATAGTCAAATTGTGGTTTCGGTTATGATATTTGTAACTCTGTTTTTTGCAACGGCTGGTTGTTTGGTTTTGGTTTTGACCGTCAGCGGTATTGATGCGGCAACTGCATTGGCGGCGGTTTTGGGGTGTATTACTAACGTGGGGCCGAGTTTTGTTGACAGTATTGGTCCGGTAGGAAATTATGGGTTGTTTTCGCCTTTTGTTAAATATGTTTTGGTTGCGGCAATGATTTTGGGTAGGTTGGAGATTTTGACAATATTGGTGATATTTACTCGTAACTTTTGGAGAAGGTAGAGATGGAAAGTTATGTCGAAGGAAGTATGGGAAAAGACGAGTTTGTGCAAGTTAAGGCTAAATATCACTGGTTTGTGTGGATAGGATTTTATTTTAAACTTTTGATTTTTGGGGGAATTACTCTGTTTTGCGCTTATGCCGCGTCTAAATTTTATTTTTCCGACAGACCATTGAGAGCGCTGATTTTCCTTTTCTTGGTGGTGGCTTTGATTTTATATATTTTTGTTGCTTTTTTACGCCTGAAATTGACCGAGATGGCTTGTACCAATCGCCGAGTTGTATATAAAACAGGTATTATTGCGATTAAGACGGAGGAAATTAAGCTTGATAAAATTGAATCAATCCAAATCGAGCAAACTCTTTTTGGGAGAATTTTCGGTTGCGGAAATATATCTTTTTCGGGGACAGGAACATCCAAAGTTGACTTTTATGATGTCAGTAATCCATGGAAAGTAAAGACGAAAATTGAAGAAGCTATGGAAGAAGTCGGAAAGAAAATTAAAAACTAAAAAAAAGAAAGTTTTTATTTGGAAAATCCGTAACGGATGTAATAGTGAAAAAAACTTGCAACTTTTAACGGTTGCAAGTTTTTTTTAGTGATTTTATTTTTTTGTCGGTTTTACATAGGCGAGGGCGGAGTGTTCCTCGCAATATGTCTGTCCCATACGAACCTTGCGCCCGCAGAAACGGAAATTTTCATCTTTCGGGTCACCCAACGGCCAGCGACAAGTATGGTTGTCTAAATCGGTCAGTTTAGCATTGCCGTTAAAGTCTTTGCTAACACAGGGTTGTTTCAGAAAGAACTTGCTTGATACATCAATATCTTCTTCTAGCTTCTTTTCTGCTTTGAGCGGAGCTACAGGTGTTTCTTTGACAACTTTGGGTTCCGGTTTGGGTGTTTTCAGCTCCGGTTTTGGGGTTTTGAATTCAGGTTTTGCCGGCTTTTTGGGCTCAACCTTTGGTGCAGGAGTTTTTTTTACTTCAGATGGAGTTTTTTTTTCCTTTACACTTTCAAATAAATCGCCGGTCTGCTCCTTGCGTTTGATAGGCGAGGGGCGAGCATCGAGCTGTAAGCGGTGAACTTTTCCGATTACGGAATTTTTGGACACGTTGAGGCGTCTGCCTATTTCTCCGGTGGTAAGACCTTGTTTCCACATAACTTTCAAGTCTTCTACCATTTTGTCTGTCCAAGCCATTTTTTTATTCTCCTTAGAAATTTTTCTTAATATTATTAGACATAATAAAACAATATTTTGCAAGAGTCCAGTATTTTATTTGCTATCTACCTTTTATTAAGAAATATGTAT
>JAZNXK010000015.1:0-8590 GCA_045593845.1 Alphaproteobacteria bacterium | reverse complement strand
CGACAAACCCTCCCTTTGCGGAGGGTTTTGTTGTAAATGATGTAGGAGATGAGGATTTGAACCCTCGAAAAAGAGGGTTTGACTACAAGCGCTAAGTAAAAACAACCGATACTCCGGTTGTTTTTATCTGCAAGCTCTTTGTAACATCTTATTGAGCTAGGGCAGCTTTTAGCAACCGCAGCGAAATTAGATGCCAAAGGAAAGGCAGACGGAAGTATGCCGGTCGGCTTTGCCGATGAGCGCAGTGAATGAAGCGCAGCGAAATAATCCCTCTTCTCACCGCCATTTATAAAAATAGCTCCCCTCGTGGGAGTTTTTTGATAAATGATAAAGCACATTTTTTCTTCACTTTTCCCCTTTTTCACAGTTTCCCTGCGGTAACTACTTTACACCATACAAAAATTGATATAAAAAAGTGTATATTTTGACTATGGAGAATGACTATGATGCGAGATTTTGTGCGCTTTTGTCTGCGCTGCTTTTTCAGACTTTTTAAGGTCAAATTCGAAATGCGTTTTGACCTCAACGAGCTTCCAAAAAAAGGTTTATACATTTCAAACCACGTTTCCTATGTTGACCCGATTGTTTTGTTTGCCTTTTTGCCCGGCAACCCGATTTTTGCCCTCCACGGACAGCTTTATCGCAGCTATTGGGTTCGCTTGCTGATGAAAACCGCCGACATCATGGAATATGGCAACATTGATGTTCCGGATTTGAAGCACTTAATCGCCAAAGTCAACGAAGGCCGCCTATGCGTTATGTTCCCCGAAGGAAGAATGACCCCCAACGGCAATATTATGAAAATTTATGAAGGCGCCGGTCTTTTGGCCGACAAAACCGATTCTCCGGTTATTCCGATTTGGATTAACGGTCTACAATATTGCCACTTTTCCAAAACCCGCGGCCGACTACCGCATCGCTATTTTCCAAAAGTAAAAATCGTTGTTGATGCCCCGCGCCCGCTCAAACTTAAAGACGAATTGCGCCACCAACGCAATCACATCTCTAACGAAATTTATATGATTATGCGCGAACAAGCTTTTAATTCTATGTATAATCCGCGCCTTACCGTCTTTACCCAACTGATAAAAGCCGCAAAAATCCATGCCAAAAAAGCATTTGGATTCAAGCGACCGAAAGTTTTGGAAGACATAACCCGCAAACCGAAGAGCTTTAAGGATATAATGTTGGCATCTTATGTTTTGGGACGATTCTTCGCCAAAAAGTCAACCCACCAAGAATCTGTTGCTATCATGTTGCCGAATTCCGTTGCCGCAATCTGCACATTTTTCGGGCTAAATGCCTATGGGCAAGTTCCGGTAATGATAAACTTTAGCGCCGGTGTTCAAAACATTGTCAGCGGGCTCAAAACCACACTGACAAAAAAAGTCATCACATCCAAAATGTTTGTTAAAAAAGCCGGTTTAGAGCCGGTTATTGAGGCCATCAAAGAAAATGGATTTGAAATTTATTATCTCGAAGAAGTTGCAAAAAACATCTCTTTGG
Source organism: Alphaproteobacteria bacterium (assembly GCA_045593845.1). Lineage (GTDB taxonomy): Bacteria > Pseudomonadota > Alphaproteobacteria > RF32 > CAG-239 > JAFUYI01. The sequence continues at coordinate 7,084 of JAZNXK010000015.1, read as the reverse complement.
GCGCAAAAATTTTGGCCTTTTTACAATATAAGGTAAAATATATCCCTTACAAAGCCACTCCCGATGATCGTGCAGTAATTTTGTTTACTTCCGGCTCTGAGGGTGCACCGAAAGCCGTTGTGTTGTCAAATCGCAATGTCATCTCCAATGTTTGGCAGATTGCTACTTTTGAAACATTGAATCGCACCGACGTCGTATTGAACTCTATGCCGATTTTCCATAGTTTCGGCTTGGTTTTAGGCACACTATATGCTTTGTATCAGGGCGCAAAGGTTTTCTTATACCCGTCACCTCTGCACTTTCGCGTAATCAGCGATTTGCTTTACGAACTCGAAGCCACGGTTATGATTGGCACCGACACATTTTTCCGCAGCTATGCAAAAATTTCTCACCCGCTGGACTTTGGCTCTTTGCGTTTGTGCTATGCCGGCGCCGAGGGTGTAAAACTGGATACGCGTAATATTTTGAACGAGCGCTTAGGTGTTCGTCTTATGGAAGCTTATGGCACTACCGAATGTTCTCCTGCCGTTGCCGGCAATAATATGGTGTTCAACAAATTTGGCACCATCGGCAAATTATGCCCTGGCATGCAGTGCCGCTTGGACAAGATTGACGGCATCGAAAAAGGCGGCGAACTCGTGGTTAAAGGTCCGAACGTTATGGCCGGCTATATTTTTGCCGACAATCCCGGAGTTTTGGTACCGCCGGAAGAAGGTTGGTATCACACCGGCGACGTTGTCGAGATTGATGAAATCGGATTTATCAGCATTAAAGACCGCATTAAACGTTTTGCTAAAATCGGTGGTGAAATGGTATCTCTGCGCGCTGTCGAAAATATGATAAACAAAGCATTCGAAGGCAAAGAGGATTTTTGTTGCGGTGTTGTTGCCATTCCGCACGAGCACAAAGGCGAGCAAATTGTTTTGGTTACCAACGAAACAAGTCTGACCATGGATAAATTGCGCGACTTTATCAAACAGAACGGTTATCCTGAATTGTATATGCCGCGCACAATTTTGTATAAAGACAAAATTCCAATGTCTGCAACCGGCAAAATAGATAATGTCACGCTCAAAAAAGAAGTCTTGGCCGAATTGGCGACAAACAATGCCGCATAAAAAACAGACACTAAAAAACTTGACAAAAATAAGATATATGATTAACTAATAAGTGATTTCAATTAGAAAATTTATTATTAATCAAAAAAATATATTATGGTAGTAACAACGATTATCATTGCAATCGTTATCCTTGCGATTGCTTTTAAGGAAGAGATTGTCTCTTTAGCAAAACGTGTTTCTGAAAATTCTTCAGAAAGACGCAGAACACTTAAAGATTCTCCGGTAGTGAAGATGCTTCTAGTTATGTTGGCTGTCGTTATCACCGCCGCCATCATTTTGGGCACCATCACCATAGCTTACAACCTGTTGCCTGAAACAGATGCCGCTTTTGCGTCATTTCTACTCGGTATGGGAGAATTTGCCGGATGTGCCATGGGGGCCGTCTACCTATTTCATCATGACTTCTAACATTTAAGGCCACCTTTTCAGGTGGCTTTTTTGCTTGCGTCCTCAAATAACTTGACAAAAATACAAAATTTGGTTATACAGAAATGCAAATCAGATTATGAATAATTTATTATTAACAAATACCCTAAATTATGAAATTTATAACAATAACTGCGGCAATCGTCATCCTTGCGATTGCATTTAAAAAAGAACTGCTAGCCCTTTTTAAGAAAGCTGGTCCGGTATTAGCCGACTTCCTGTCACTTCTAGCTGGTATCTTAGCTGCCATCTGGTTCGGACTTGAAGAAAAAGTAGAAGAATCCGAGGTAGTCAGAACAATATTAATTATTCTCGGCATAATTGTCGGGTTTGTCTTGTTCATCTTGCTTCTATACGGAATTTTTCTCTTTTTCTCATGGCTAATTCCCGGAGGCGTCGGATTTTGGCTCGGCATTGCAACTGATATTCTGATTGCAATAGTGACAGTAGCGATAGCCGGAGGTGAATGTTTCTGACACTCAAAGCCACCTTTTCAGGTGGCTTTTTTGTTATGAGTTATTTATCAATCTTTATTCCGACTTCCAACACATTTTGATTATTTTGCCACTTATAGGTCGCGCTGTCCGTCAATTTTTTCATCAAAAAGACACCCAAACCGCCGATATTGCGCTGTTTCAAATCAACGGTAACATCAGGCATCTTATTTTTTAGCGGATTATACTTTCTCCCGCTGTCAATAAATTTCACATAATAAAAACCATCTTCTTTGCGCGTCTTAACCGTAACGGTAGCAGTATCAACGGAAGAATAAGCATATTGAGCAATATTTGCAAAAATTTCTTCTGCCGCCATAATCATATTAAATATCGCTTTTTCAGAGAGCTCATATTTCAGCATATCGGACTTCAGATATAGTAAAAACTCCTCCAGCTTTTCAATTTCTGCCGGATAGGTGATTGTTCCCGCTTCATAGCCCCGAAAAACAAAATCAAGCATAGTTATATCATCAGATTGCGGATTATTTTTAACAAATTTCTTGATATCTTTAAGTATCAAATCCAAATTTTCTTCCGGCGACATTTTAGTTTTTTCAAATATTTTCAAAAGCCTGTTTTCACCATAAAACTTTGTATTATCACTTTCAGCCTCGGTCACACCGTCCGTATATAACAACCAGTGAGCACCGGGGAGCAATTTTATTTCTTCTTCGACAAAAGTCGCATTATAGTTAATACCCAGCACAATATTTTTTTTCACCTTCATAAATGCCGGCTTATCACCATTCATAATCAGCGGAGGATTATGTCCGGCATTGACATATTTTGCCGTCCCGCTCAACAAATCGATTACTGCCATAAATGCCGTCACAAACATACAACTGTCGTTGCCCTCACATAATTGCTTGTTGACGTGGTCAAAAACAAAATCCAAACTTCGCTTACTTTTGCTTATATTTTTTATCAAAGTTATTGCCTTCATCATATATAAAGCGGCCGGAATACCTTTGCCCGAAACATCAGCTACGACAATGGCAAATTTGTTATCATCAACAAAGAAAAAGTCATAAAAATCACCGCCGACCTGACGCGCCGGAATCATCATTGTTGCAATTTCAAAAGCCGGATTCTGCGGATATTTTTTTGCAAGTGCAGATGCTTGAATATTTTGTGCAATCTCAAGTTCACTCACAATCTTTTGCTTGTCCGAAGCCTCTTCACGTTCTTTGCGGATATATTCAAGCAAATTCGTTTTCATATTTGCCAAAGCTGTTGCCAACTTACCGACATCAGTTGAGGACGGCATATCATCAAACTGTTCCGAAAAATCACCTTTGCCGTATTTTTCCGCCACACGGCCCAAAATAATCAGCTGATTTGTAGAATTATGACTTATCCAATTAATCACCAATAACAGCAATAATATACAAGCCAGCATATCCATTGCAACCACAAGCTGAAATTGTCGAATTGGTTTCAAAAGTTCATCTTTGGCATATACCAAACAAAAACTCCAATTTATATTTTTAATCGGCGAATAATAGAAAATTGCCGCACCGCCAACCACCGAAGAATAAGGAATTTCTATTTGTCCTGATTTTCCGTTTGCCAACTCCTTTCCAACCATATCGAGCTCGGGCAAATTCATCTTTTTTGACAATTCAAAAATCGTCATCTTTAGTGCAATTTTAGGATCTGGGTGAGTTACATAAGTTCCGTAGCGCGACAGCAAAAGCAACTTACCTGTTTCATAAAATGAAAAATTATTTATATTATTTTGAATATTTGACAAATCAACTGTCAGCGCAACCAAACCGTCAAAATCTGTTTGCCCCAAAAAACTAAACGGCAAGAGACAGGTAATGACAACATTACCGGTTTCCTTGTCCTGATAGGGTTCGGACCAATATATTTTTTCTTCTTTCGGAACTTCTTTAAACCATGGAAAATTATCATAAAAATTTTTAATTTCTTCGGTTTTGAACTCAATTGTTCCATCATCATTCTTCTCTTCGGCCATATAAAGTGTTCCGACCGAAACATCATCCGGCGGAAAAACATAAACCCAGGCATCAATAAAATTTAGTTCCGAATGATAAACGGTTTTCAAAGCCGAACTTAAAACCATGTTCATTGTGGCAACATCGCCGTCACTCACTTGGCTCAAGGTATTTTTTGCCGTCAATACAACATTTTCGGCATCGGTCGCCAAATCTGAAAAATCTGTGGCATAAACTTCTATAGATTTCTTGGCAATATTATCAATTTGCGCTTTTATAATCGGCTCTGCCTGCTCCGAAATAAAAAATGCCATCACACCAAAACCAAAGCAAATGCAAGTCAATATACTAAGATTCAACTTAAATTTTAATGAATGGCGGCTCAGCCAAGATTTCAAAAATTTTATCATGCTTTGGGCTCTAAAATACCATCCAAACCGGTGCACTCAAAAATATTGCGAACATCATCCGACATATTTACAAGCTTAATCGTTCCGCCCTGATATTCCATGAGCCTTTGCAACATCAGCATCGTTCTTAATCCCGCGGAAAAAACATATTCTATCTGCGACATATCAATAATCAGCTCACTAACTCCGTTCAAATCAAGTTTGTTTATCAAATCCGGAGAAGTATTCGGATCCAGCCAACCGGACAACTTGCATAAAAGCTTGCCATTTTCTTTTTTTTGCTCAATTTTCAATTCTTTATTTGTATCGCTCATTTCTACATCCTCATTTCTCATACATACCGACAAATACTACACAGAAAATATTAATATATAGATAACTATAAAGTAAATCACATAAAAACAACAATTCAACTAGTATTTCTCTTATTTAACCAAATTTTCAGATATTAACATTAAAATCTCAATATGTTCTTATGAGCAAAATTTAAACAACTGAGGAGACATTTTATGAGTATAGAAAAAACAATTAGCGATGAAAACAAATCCGTTTTGGGATACTTTATATTGTGCATTACCAAAAAATATTTCTGTTTTAAGGGGCGTGCGCGTCGCAAAGAATATTGGAGTTTTATACTGTTTAATTTTCTCATCAGTTTTGCTTTAGCCTTTATTATTGGCTTCATTGGCACTTCCGCCAGCAATGTATCAGGTATTAATATTTTAATCAGCATTATAAAGCTAGCTTTATTAATTCCGGGATATGCCGTATTGTTCCGCCGTTTGCATGATGTAAATTTTTCGGGTTGGTGGGCAATTTTGCCAATTTTGGGTATACTTATTTCAGGCATCATGAGCGGTTATATTAGCGTCTCGCAACAAATAGGCACCGGAACTGCAGGCATTGAGATTATTCCCATAATTGCAACGGTTATTGGCTTCATTTCGATTATTGCAGGATTGCTGGTATTTATTTTAACTTTTCGCAAGAGCAGTATGAAAGAAAACAAATACGGACCAGTTCCTGAAGGAGTAAAATAAATATATAGTCACACAGAGTTCGAAGCCCGCCTGTTTTAAAACACAAAACCCTCCGCTTGGGAGGGTTATTTAATTGGCGCGCTCGGCGGATGGCCATGAAAAAAACTGCCCTAATGCAGTTTTTTTTAGGAGACACAATGAGACTTTCTTTTGTTAGCGAGATTACATCGAAGCGCAACAAAAGATTTAGTCGGAATTGAACGAACTCACAGAGTTCGAAGCCCGCCTGATTTAAAACACAAAACCCCTTTTAATCAAGGGGTTCCAAAATTGGCGCGCTCGGCGGATGGCCGTAGAAAAACTGTCATTTTAGACTAACTTTATCAAAAAATCCGACACGATTAATAGATTGAGGAACCATGATTTCCTTTATTGGCTACATTCCCAACTGTATTAGATAATGGGCTTTGGGCTATTTTTCTTTTTTCCGGATCATATAATGGAGATCTTTTTATTGATCCACGCATGTACAAACCCATTGTTTCTGATGAAGATAACTCATGATCTTGAACAAAAGCTGTCATGGGTATATCCTTGTATACACTTCCGGTTAAAGTATTTACAGCAAAAGATGTCGAACCACCAAGCTCTGCTGTAACACTGGATTTATTTGCAAGTTTAGGGTTTATTAAAATCTGTTTCAATATATTTCTTGCCTTCTCTCGTCCATTCTGTGATGAAACCATAACTATATCAACACTATCAGCATCTTTACTGGCTCTATACACAAAACTTCCTAATGATTTCAAATCAGTAAGTGCATCTATATGTGTCAACCCAACACGGTTTACTTTGCCTTCTTTATTTTTGGATATTATTGCAACACCAATACAAGGACCCATTCCGTATGTACCGATAAATTCTGGTTGTTTACCTGTCTCTAATACTAATTCCTCTCTCATACCTACTGCAAAAACTTTAGCACCGTCATGAAACTTATAATATTGTGGCTTGGCATTTAGCTTCTCATCCCATTTCATATCTATTTTTTGTTGCATTTCATAATGTTTTCTTTCCCAATCAGATACCGCAGAAAATTCCAATACATCAAATATTTTCTCTCTTTTTTCTTCAGGTAGAGACATAAAAGCCATCCTACAAGCGTTTTTGGGATCATTTTTAGTTTGTCTTGTCTTTATATTATAGCCGGCAAAAGATATTTTATCAAAAATTTGATTATCAGAAATTTCGCCTCTTAAACAACATAGCACTTCATCGCCATGGTATATGGAACAATACCGAAGATTAATGTTTTCACTGGTGCTGACAGACACCTTGAAATCGGTTGAGCTAAATATATCTTCTATTTCTTTTTGACTAATAGGTTTCATAAATTTCTCCTATATCATTTAATAAAAAATTATAATTGGATTATACCTCATTATCCTTAATTAAGCAATCATAATTTTATTTCAAAAATTGCAAGCCCGCCCTTACAAACAAAAAACCCTCCGCTTGGGAGGGTTTTCAAAATTGGCGCGCTCGGCGGATGGCCGTAGAAAAAACTGCCTTAATGCAGTTTTTTTTAGGAGACACAATGAGACTTTCTTTTGTTAGCGAGATTACATCGAAGCGCAACAAAAGATTTAGTCGGAATTGAACGAACTCACAGAGTTCGAAGCCCGCCTG
>JAZNXK010000014.1:0-41862 GCA_045593845.1 Alphaproteobacteria bacterium | reverse complement strand
GATGATCTGGTTGTCATAGCAAAGGTGTCCCACACGATCCCATTCCGAACTCGACTGTTAAACCCTTTAGCGCCGATGGTACTTTGTCTTAAGACACGGGAGAGTAGGTCGTAGCCAGATCTTCTAAACATCTCTTTTCTTTTTTTAAATCCATTTTTTATAAAAAAAAGCGCGAAAGTTCCATACTTTCGCGCTAAAGAATTACATTTCTTTCAATTTTTGAATTACGGTGTCATAGGTTTCTTGGTCGAAACCTTTTTTACCATTGGTGAGTATTCCCAAACGGCGCAGCTCTTTGGCCATAATTTTTGCCGTTTGTCGTTCGTGATAACTGAGCTTATTGTTGGCATCAGTTTTGAACAATTTTAAAAAGTCATCTACCTGCATGGTATTACCGGATGAAGAAACAATTTCTTCAGACTCTTTGCCGGATTTCTCGATATTTTCCATAAAATAATATATAAGGTGAATAATAAATTTCTATCACCACTAACCTAGATATAAAAAACTTTTTGTCAAGGAAAATATAAGCCGCTAAGCAAATTCTTTTTTCAAATCTCTCTCAAACAACTGCCTGATTGTCGAAGGAATATCGGCTTTTTCATAAACAACCTTATACAAAGCCTGACAAATCGGCATATCAATTCCCTTTTCATCGGCAATGTTTTTAACAGCCTTAAGTGTCGGCACTCCTTCTGCCAGCTTTTCAAAAGTTTTGCCCTGCGCAAAATCCTCACCAAACATACGATTGTGGCTATGCTTGGAGAACAATGTTGCTTCATAGTCTCCGAGGTGTGCCAAACCATAAGCCGACATCGGATTTCCTCCGAAATACTTGATAAATCTGCCAACCTCAATAGGAGCCCTTGCCATCAATGCGCCTTTCAGACCATACCACCCCAAACCGTCGAGCATACCGGCAGCCAAACCTATAACATTTTTCAGTGCCGCTCCGATTTGGTCGCCAATCAAATCGTTACCGTAGTAAAAGCGTATCAAATCGCTTTGCAACAACTTGATCAAATAATCTTGAGTTTCCGGCTCCAAACTGTCGATAACTGCGGCAGAAGGAACATTTTTCATATAGTCCTGAACATGACCCGGTCCCGACAAAGTTGCAACATGAATATCTTGTTTAATTTCTTCTTTCATAACGTCGTGCATAATTTTTGCACTCGATTCTTCCAATCCCTTCATCGCCAACAAAAACGTTTTGCCGTTCAAATCATAGGTGTTAAGTTGCTTGGCAAGCGAGCGCAAGTGCTGACAACCGATAGAAATGATAATGGTATCATTCACCAAGATTTTTGCTAAATCATCAAACAAAAACATATTATCGGAAAGCGAAAGATAAGAATTTTTTCTTGTTTCGCAAAGTTCAATAAAATTGGGTGAGTTTTTGAGATCATACATCAAAACGTTTTTAATTGTATTTGAGCAGCGATTGGCAGCATACCAAGCCAAAAAAGTTCCCCAACGTCCGCAACCGATAACAGAAATATCCTTCATCCTAACTCTCCTTAAAATAGATAACATAAAATAAGGAATAGCGCAAAAAAAATGCTTATGCAACAACATAAGCAAAATTAAACAATGATTATAAAGATTTTTTAATTCTCTGTCGGTCCAAAATGGCACTTACATAATCAAACTGCGAAAAAGAACGATATGCCTCATCAAAACTGTTTTTGTCGTAGTTATAAAACACCTTATTGGCCAACATTTTTATAGCATTATCAATTTTTGCAAAAGCTGCGTTATAGTCTTCGTTGAATTTATTTTTTGCTTTTTTATTAACCAAATCATGATAAGCGGAAATAACTTTCAAGGTTTCATCAGCAGAATTAGCATAGCCCTTCGTCTCGAAATCACGCATAATCTGCGCCGTAGTCTGATAAAAGTATTTATTGGTCAAAATGCTCTTTTGTTTAGGATTGTTACTATCGATAATCATATTCTTTATCCAAAGTTACAAACTGACAATATCTATAACAAAATTTTTCCCAAATTGCAAGATAATTCAACATGATTTTTCATAAGCGAAAAAAGATTATCTTGTGAAATCAACACCTATAGTACTATTATTCACTTTATATGTCCGGAAATTTGGAGCTTTTTGTTTTTGCTCTTCTTTCTCCTTAATCTTTGCATTCATCTCTCTTGGGTTTTTATTACATGCTTCCACTTCACTCGGAGTAAGAGTTGTATATTGTTCAGGCGACAATGCGTAATTCGGATGCATATTTACAGCCAGATACAAAGTGTCAGAATTGGTCCATGTCGCGGTTTTTAGCTCTCCTGCTAATCGTCCCTTCGAATAATATTGAAATTTTACTGAATAATCAACATCATACCCTTTTAGGAACCTCATTTCTACCAATTTTCCATCTTCATTATACTCTCTTGCTTTAGTAACCTTCCCCTCATTATCATATTCACGTTGCAACCTGATATTATCTTCATTTCCAATATATTCTATATGGGTATTCTTTCTATGATTATTGAGTGTTCGTCCTTCAGGATAATGAATTTCGCTTTTATTTCCACTGCATTCAGTCATACTTACCGGTTCACCCAAATCATTATACTGTTGCATATACTCATTATCACCGCTAACTACCACTCTGGCATTTGCTATATCGCCATGCATCAAAATATGGTCAGGGTTCTTTTCTGCTCCGCCAACATAGTAGACATCCTTTACAGAAATATCCTCGCCGTTGATGGTTTTTGAAGTCATTTTCCCCTTTTCCCAAGATGTCATCTCAACACCTTTTTCAGGAGAATTTCGCTCAACGCTCAAAGATACATCACCATTATCATAGTTTACAATGGAAGCATTCCAATTTTCACCCAAAGATGCAAAAACACCGGGGTTATCCTTATTAATCTCAACAAAAGTTATGTTCCCCAAATATTTCTCTCCTGTTTCTTCTTGAGCTTGTGCAACATTGCCGCCATCAGGAATTTCTAGAGAGTAATAATCAGAATATTCCGCCTTCAAATTATTATGTTCAATACCATATTGTATTAAAGATTTCATATCTTCATATTGCAGATATTGTCCGCCATTTACATATGAATCAATCTGCGCCTCAACACCCTTGGTGGTATTAATTTGTATTTCTGTTGGATTGACATGTTTGTCAGCACTGCTTACATTATTATTTTGCGCAGAAGCATCATTAGAGAGCGCAGATGCTGTCAAAATAGCAGCAGTGGCAACAGTTCCGGCCAACGCAACTTTACCGCCTGAAATTCCGGCTCTTTCCTCTTGTCTCTGACGTCTTCTCTCTTTCCATTTTTCAAAAAGAGTTTTTTCATTATGTGTATTACTCATAATCATATCCTCCAACAAAAAATATATATAAACTCAATTATACCAATACTACCATAAAGTTAATTTTTTGTCAACTTTTTTGAAAAAACTTATCACATAAAAAAGCCCCGATTTTTCGGGGCTTAAAGCATTGATTATAGCGTATGACCATCATTATTACGAGGAGGTTTAGGTGCTTTTTTCAGAGATTCGATATGGCTGGCATCTTTGCCTTCACCATAATAAACACCATTTCCTTCTGCTTTGTTTAGGATTGTTACTATCGATAATCATATTCTTTATCCAAAGTTACAAACTGACAATATCTATAACAAAATTTTTCCCAGAATTGCAAGAAAATTAAAATCAGTAATGCTCAAATAAAATGCACATTAACGTGTTGAGCCATATATCTTACTATGAGAATGAGTTTTAGCCGGTGTAAGAGAATCATTGTTTATATGAATTAAATCTTCACCACTTCCATAAAAGTAGTAATGGCCGTCAATCCCATCATTTACCCCCATTATGACATTATAACTATTTCCAGATCTTTTCAGTGCTAATACTGTAGGTTCGTTCTCCCTATAATCCTGTACAGCAACAGGTTTATCTTCTTTATATAATACCCTATAATTCACGTGTTCCCCGTTCCACTTTTCATAATCTTTATTAATTTCGCCGCATACACTTTGGTAATATGTGTCTTTTACATAATCGCCCTTATAACTCTGTGCAAAATTAATACTGGGATATTTAAAAGTAACATATCCTCTGTCTTCTACAGATTTTGACAGCATCAACGAAGTCTCACCGTTTAATTCTCCATCTTTACCTACATAATTATATTCTACCGCAGTAAATTCCTTTATTTTTTCAAATTTTCCGGGATCTTTTTTATTTACTTCGTAACAAATTGTATGTGCTATCAAATTATCATTCCATGTTGAATATGTAGCAGTATCGGCCTTTATATGTCCATTTTTAACTCCTTCTGCCAGCATTTCCTTTGCAGCATCATAAGTCATATGTTTATCATCGTTAATATATGCGTCTATTTGTTCAGCAAGCAATTCGCTATTGTTCTTTGCTTTATCATCTTTGTTTGTAAGCTGTCCGGGAGTGCACCCCTCAAAAGTTACCCCAAAAGAAGATATAACCAATGCAGTATTTACAATAAAATGCTTAAAGCTTCTTTCGGCCCCGGGATTTTTTCTATTAAAATCATCTCCCACTCTTTCAACAAGCGTTTTTTTATCCTCTTTTATTTTATTTAGCTTTGCTGCTACAATATCTCTACTCATCTCATATTTCTCCGCTTAAAATGGTTCTTTATATAATAAATACTACCACAAAGTTAATTTTTTGTCAACTTTTTTACAAAATTTTATCATATAAAAAAAGCCCCGATTTCTCGGGGCTTAAAGCGATTTATTAAAACATCAATCGACATTACCGAAGGGATTGATATTTTTCTCCGCGTTTTGTGCGGCACGCAAATCAAACAAGTTCATTATTGTTGTAGAAACATAAATAGAAGAATATGTTCCAATCAGAACGCCCATAACAATAACAAATGAGAAACTTCTCAAAACATCGCCACCGAATACCAATAAAGCAACTGCGGCAAGCAATGTTGTAATACCTGTCAAAATTGTGCGCGAGAAAATATCATTAGTACTCTTGTTCAACAAATCATACTGCGGCATTTTCTTATATTTACGCAGATTCTCACGGATACGATCATAGTTAACAACCGTATCGTTTACCGAATATCCGGCCAAGGTCAAAATTGCCGCAATTGTTGTCAAACTAATGTCAAATCTGAACAATGACAACAAGCCGACGGTTATCAAAACATCGTGCGACAAACCAACCATTGCACCCAAGGCAAATTGCCACTCAAATCTGAACCAAATATATAAGCTGATGGCTAAAATTGCTAACAACGAGGCAATAATTCCGGCCTTTTTCAACTCATCACCGACTTGCGGTCCGACCAATTCTACTTTGCGATACTCATAACCGGCACCGAGAGCCTGTTTAATTTGATTTACGGCATTCATTTGAGCCTTTTCATCCAAATCTTTGGCTTGTGCTCTAATCATCATCTCATTACCGTTTTCACCGATAGATTGCAGATTGAGGTCGTCCAAAGCCACGGAGGACAGCTCTTTTCTAACTTTTTCAACATTGATTTTGTTGTCGTTTTTAACCTCAATCAAAATACCGCCTGAAAAGTCAATACCATAGTTAAATCCGTTGAATGCAATACTCCAAACCGAGATAATGCACATAACAATAGAAAAAGCATAAGCCAACTTTCTATATTTTAAGAAATCAATATTGGTGTCTTTTGTCACCCATTTAAACATTTTCATATCATCAATCCTTCTCAAAATTAAATAGGCAATTTTGTCGGCTTATATTTTTGCAGCCAAGCCTGAATTATAATTCTGGTAACCGTAACCGAAGTAAACATAGAAGTTGCGATACCGATTGCCAAGGTTACGGCAAAACCTCTAACCGGACCTGAGCCGAAATAGAGCAAAACAAAAGCCGCAACCAAAGTCGTGAGGTTAGAGTCCACAATTGTTCCCCAAGCTTCATTAAATCCGGCCTCTGCGGCATCTCTGGTCGAAAGCCCATTGTTTACTTCTTCACGCATTCTCTCAAAAATCAGCACATTGGCATCAACTGCCATACCGATTGTCAAGATAACACCTGCAATACCAGGCAAAGTCAAAGTTGCCCCGATAAGGCTTAAAATACCAAGCATCAGGAACAAGTTTAAGCAAACAGTGACCGTCGTAAAAATACCGAACAAACCATAAGCGGCAATCATAAACAAAACAACCAAAGCCAAGCCGATTATAGAAGCGGTAATACCGGCACTGATCGAATCTGCACCCAATCCGGCACCGACGGTTCTTTCTTCCAAAACCTCCAAAGGAGCAGGCAAAGCACCTGAACGCAGCAACATAGCCAATTCGTTAGCAGATTCGGTAGTAAAGTTGCCGGTAATAATACCCGAACCACCGGTAATCGGACCGTTGATGTTTGGTGCGGATATAACTTCATTATCCAAAACAATTGCCAATCTTTCGTTGACGTGTTGTGAGGTTGCTTCCGCAAATTTTCTTCCGCCGAAACTGTCAAACTTAAAGCTTACAACCGGTTGTCCTTCAGAAAATGATGCCGTCGCATCAACCAAATGCTCTCCGGTAACTACCGGCTTGCGGCTGATAACATAGGTCTCTCCGGCCTCTCCGCTGATCAATCGGGAATCACTGCTCAATTTTCCTCTTCTGGCATCTGCGGCTGTTGAACGGCTATCCACCAAATTAAACGATAATTTTGCTGTTTTTCCGAGTAAAGATTTTACATATTCCGGATTTTGTTCACCTGGCAGTTGAACGGCAATTCTATCAGTTCCCTGTCCTTGAATAGAAGGCTCTTTTGTTCCGGCCGCATCAATACGACGGCGGACAATCTCAATTGATTGATCAACAATTTTAGCTTTTAATTGATTTAATGCCTGCTCGGAATAAGAAATTACAATATTTCCTTCTTCATCTTCCGTAACATTCAAACCATCTTCAATTTTTCTGAAAACAGCCATAGCTTTGGTTTTTGAGTTAATATTCTCAACCTTAACCCTAACACTGTCGGTTCCGGCCTTCAGATTTTGGTAACGAACCTTATTTTCGCGCAGTGCTTGACGGGCAGAATCTTCAATATTTGACATTCTTTCTTTCAGAACATCATCAATTTTTACCTGCAACAAAAGGTTTGAACCGCCTTGCAAGTCCAAACCCAAATTGACGGGATGCCACCACTTGGAAAAACTTACCGTATTTCCCAAAAAGTTCGGCAAAGCAAAAAATATTCCCACCAAACAAATGGCGAAAATAATATAAATTCTTGTTTTGGAAAGTTTATACATTATAAAAACCTCTTATTTTTTAGTTTTTGAATTTTTATTGTTGGTTGCCGGCAAAACATTTGTTTCATCAACAACCTGTCTTACGGTTGATCTATAGACCACAACTGTAACACCTTCGGCAATTTTGACATCAAGTTTATCTTCGGTCGCTTTTTCCACCACTCCATAAACACCGCCGCCGGTAACAATTTTATCACCTTTCTTAATCGCCATAAGCATAGCTTCATGTTGTTTAATTTTCTTTTGTTGCGGACGTATCAGAATAAAATAGAAAATAACAAATATAAGCAAAAGTTGCACAATCAAACCTGCGGTAGAACCTGTCTGAGCTATTCCCGCAGCTTGAGCAAAAGCATCATTTATTAACATATTTTTCTCCTATAAAACCATAAAGTAACACAAATATACACAAATATGCGCATATAACAACAAAAAAAGCTAAATCTGCACTAAAAATTTACGATTATTGCAAATAAGCCAGCGGATTGACGGGATTTTTTCCGGCTCTGATTTCAAAGTGCAACTGCGGAGTATTAACACCGCCGGTTGTTCCGACGGCAGCGATTTTTTCGCCTTTGACAACCCTTTGACCTTTTTTTACAAACAGTTTATCATTGTGAGCATAGGCCGTAATCCAACCGTCAGAGTGTTTTATCAATATCAAATTACCAAAACCTTTTAACTCATTTCCGGCATAAGCAACTGTTCCGGCATCTGCGGCTTTTACCGTTGTTCCTTGAGTCGCCTTAATATTAATTCCGTCATTAGCTCTGCCTTTACCGATTGCCCCGTATTTTGAAACAACTTCTCCCTTCACCGGCCAAGCAAATTTTGCTTTTCTGTATTTTGAAACCGGAGTAGAAGTATAAGCTGTTTTCTGCGTAGTTTTTTGGACACTTGCCGTTTGTGTCGAAGTTTGCTTTTGATACCCGCCGGAATATGCACTTGTTGTCGGTTTTTGTGTCTGTGCGTATGAATTTGTATAACCGCGTCCGTTTATGGCGATTCGCTGACCGATAATCAATGTATATGGCGGATAAATACCGTTATTTGCCGCCAAAGTGTTCACATCGACACCATATCTCTTTGAAATGCTGTATAGAGTATCTCCTCTTGCCACAACGTGATAATTACTGCTCGGCACCCGCAAGACTTGCCCAATTCTCAAAGTATAAGGCGGCACAAGATGGTTGGCATCAATCAAATCGCGCATTTGAACATTATAGCGTTTTGAAAGGCTGTAAAGTGTATCGCCGCGGCTGACTACAATCTCGTGCGGAGTACCCCACCAAGTCCCGCAGGCAGACAAACAAAATATCAATATAAACAAAAAATTACGCACGACACACCTAATCCTTGCCAATAACCCGCACATTATAGTCTTATAAGTTTAATTTTTTCTTTATAAAGCACTTGCATTTTCACTTTTAAAAAAGTAAATTGCAAAAATAAACGAGAGAAAAGAAAAATGAATAAACCGAGCGATATAAAACAAATTATTGATGACACCTACAAATACGGTTTTGTCACGGATATAAAATCCGATACCGTTCCGCAAGGCTTGAATGCGGACATAATACGTTTTATATCGGCAAAAAAGAACGAACCCGATTGGCTTTTGGAGCGCAGGCTCAAGGCTTTTGAGTTTTGGCAGACCATGACCGAGCCCAATTGGGCAAAACTGAATTATGAAAAAATTGACTATCAAAAACTGTCATATTATTCAGCCCCACAGCAAAAAAAGGCTCCGAAAAGCTTGGATGAGGTAAATCCCGAATTGTTAAAAACATACGACAAGTTGGGAATTCCTCTGAAAGAACAAGAAGTTTTAGCGGGAGTTGTCGCTGTTGATGCCGTTTTTGACAGTGTTTCGGTTGCCACCACATACAGAGCAAAATTGGCCGAAAAAGGGGTTATTTTCTGTTCCATTTCCGAAGCAATACGCGAGCATCCAGATTTGGTAAAACAATATCTCGGCTCGGTTGTCCCTTATACCGATAACTTTTTTGCCTGCCTGAATTCGGCTGTTTTTACCGACGGCTCATTTGTATATATCCCCAAAGGTGTTCGTTGTCCGATGGAGCTTTCCACCTATTTTCGCATCAATGCCAAAAACACCGGCCAGTTTGAGCGCACATTGATTATTGCTGATGATGACAGCTATGTCTCTTATCTTGAGGGGTGCACTGCTCCGCAACGTGATGAAAATCAGCTTCATGCCGCGATTGTCGAAATTGTGGTCATGAACAATGCCGAGGTCAAATATTCCACGGTTCAAAACTGGTACCCCGGTGACAAAGAAGGCAAGGGCGGAGTTTATAATTTTGTGACCAAACGTGCAGCCTGCCGCGGTAAGAATTCCAAAATTTCTTGGACACAGGTAGAAACCGGCTCGGCCGTAACTTGGAAGTATCCGAGCTGTGTATTGCAAGGCGATAACTCGGTTGGTGAGTTTTATTCCGTAGCCTTGACAAATAATTATCAGCAGGCAGACACCGGAACCAAAATGATTCATATCGGCAAAAACACCACATCTCGCATTATATCAAAAGGAATTTCAGCCGGTTATTCCAATCAAACATACCGCGGGCTTGTAAAAGTTGCGCCAAATGCCGATAATGCCCGCAACTATTCACAGTGTGACAGCCTTTTAATCGGCTCGACTTGCGGCTCGCATACCGTTCCGTATATTGAAAACCGCAACAAAAATGCCTGCCTTGAACACGAGGCCACAACTTCAAAAATCAGTGATGAACAACTGTTCTATTGCCGCAGCCGCGGTATCAGCGAAGAAGACGCGGTCAGTCTTATCGTCAACGGTTTTTGCAAAGAGGTCATGCAGCATTTGCCGATGGAATTTGCTATAGAAGCTGCAAAATTAATCAACATCAGTTTAGAGGGGAGTGTAGGATAATGAATACTTTTGAACGTGCGCTCAAAGCATGGGGCAAAGAGCCGCAAATGTTGCAGGTAATCGAAGAGATGAGCGAACTTACCAAAGAAATATTAAAAAATATCAATCGCAAAAAAGATAATATCAATGAATTGATAGAAGAAACCGCAGATGTTGAGATTATGCTCGAACAGTTAAAGATTTGCTATAACATAACTGATGATGTTGCAAAATACAAAACCGAGAAGTTAAAAAAAATAGATCAACGCCTTGATGAATGGGAGCGAAAAAATAATGTTGCTTAAAATAGAAGATTTATGCGCCAAAGCCGGCGATAAAGAAATAATCAAAAACTTCAACCTCACCATCAATGAAGGAGAAGTTCATGCCATTATGGGGCCGAACGGTGCCGGAAAGTCAACATTATCATACGTTTTAACCGGAAAACCCGGCTATGAGGTAACATCCGGACATATCTGGTTCAAAGGCAAAGATTTGCTTAAAATGTCCGTTGAAGAAAGAGCTCGCGAAGGTCTGTTTTTAATTATGCAATATCCGGTAGAAATCCCCGGTGTTCCGGTAACCGGCTTTTTGAAACACGCGGTCAATGCAAACCGTCAATATCATGGCGAGCCCGAGCTTGATACCATGGAATTTATCAAACTTCTGCGTGAAGAAGCCAAAAAACTCGGTATTGACCCCGAAATGCTGAAACGTCCCGTTAATGTCGGTTTTTCCGGCGGCGAAAAAAAACGTCTTGAAGCCCTGCAAATGACAATTCTAAAGCCGTCACTGGCAATTTTGGATGAAGCAGATTCCGGACTTGATATAGATGCCGTAAAAGTTGTTTCCAAAGGGGTTAATGAGCTTATGAACGAAAATCGCGCACTTTTGATTATTACCCACTACCAAAAACTTTTAACCTATATCCAACCGCATTTTGTGCATATTTTTGCTGACGGACATATCGTAAAATCCGGCGATAAAAGTTTGTCGGAAGAGATAGAACAAAACGGTTATTCCGCTTATACAAGGGAAAAATTATGAGTGATTTATTGCCGATAATACCTTTGTTTGGAGATGATATTCCATGGCTTTCGGGACGACGCACTCAAGGCCGTGAAAGTTTTTGTCTGCCCACTGCCAAAACAGAGGCTTGGAAATATACCAAATTGCACACACTGCAAAGAGATGACTTTGCCTATGCACCTTCAAAGTTTTTGCAAGAATTTGAGGGCCAATGTGATGACGATCATTGCTCTTGTTGCGGCGAACACCACGAGGATTGTGCTTGCGGTGACCATTGCCAATGTTCCCACAAACCTAATTTATATATAGATTTGCCTTTTGATGCCTACCAAATACATTTTAACAACGGCAAATTTATGCCTTTATATCCGGCACTTCCTCTCGGAGTTGAAGTTATGACTTTAATGCAGGCGGTGGTGGAAGGACAAGCCAAAAATTATATCGGCAAATATTTAGATTTGCAAAAGCACCCGTTTGCAGCCCTAAACAGTGCCATGCTTGAAGAGGGGCTTTTCATAAATGTTGACAATAATATCAAATTGTCAAAACCCCTTGTTATTATTTATCATAACAATACTTCCCAACCTCTGGTCAGTAATATTTGCAATGTTTTTGTTGCCGGCAAAGGTTCTTTGCTTGAGATTGTCGAATACTACTACCACAGCGGCAATGAGAAAGATTTTTATTTCAACAATATTGTAAACGAGTTTTATCTCTCACCGCAAGCCGAGATAAAACACTATAAATTTCAAAATGAATCCTTCAAATCTGCGCATATTGCACTTAATTATGTAAGGGCACGTGAAGGTGCGTTCTATAAAAGCTTC
This sequence comes from Alphaproteobacteria bacterium, assembly GCA_045593845.1. Classification (GTDB taxonomy): domain Bacteria; phylum Pseudomonadota; class Alphaproteobacteria; order RF32; family CAG-239; genus JAFUYI01. The sequence continues at coordinate 29,848 of JAZNXK010000014.1, read as the reverse complement.
TGCTTGCAAAAAGGTGCAGATTTAGCCCGTAATGAAACCAAAATCGAACTCATACAGGAGAATGCCGGAGCACAGGTAGATTCTGCCTATATCATGAACGGTTGGGCAACAATAGATACCACAACCGACATTGACCATCTCTCGCCGAAAACTACATCAAATCAGCTCATAAAAGGAGTTGTCGGAGGTGAGGCACGAGGAGTTTTTCAGGGCAAAATCAGCATCGCCAAAGATGCCCAAGAAACCGAAGGTTATCAAATGCACAAAGCTCTTTTGTTAAGCGATACTGCAGAAGTAGATGCCAAACCGGAACTTGAAATTTTTGCCGATAACGTAAAATGTTCTCATGGTTCGGCCAGCGGAGAACTTGATCAAGACCAGATTTTCTATATGCGTTCACGCGGAATAGGTGAAAATGAGGCAAAACAAATTCTGATTGATGCCTATCTGCTTGAAGTTATCAACCATATTGACAATGAACAAATTAAAGAATGGATGCGCTCACATGTATGACATAGAAAAAATTCGCAAAGATTTTCCCATTTTGCAGCAAAAAATAAACGGAAAGCGTAATACTTTTTTGGATACGGCCGCCTCTGCGCAAAAACCGCAGGCAGTTATAGATTCTGTTGTCAAAATGTATAGTCAAACCTATGCCAACGTCCACAGAGGAAGCTACTATCTTTCGGAAATGGCAACTTCTGCCTATGAAAATGCGCGCCGTATTGTTAAAGGTTTTATCAATGCTAAAAGCGAAAAAGAAATTATTTTTACCCGCTCCGCAACCGAGGGCATGAATCTTGTGGCCTCATCTTGGGGGCTAAATAACCTCAAAGCCGGTGACGAAGTTTTGCTTTCCGAAGCAGAACACCACGGCAACCTTGTGCCATGGCAAAATACCTGCGCCAAAACCGGTGCAACCTTGCGTTTCTTCAAGGTTAATGATGACGGCAGTTTTGATATAGAAAATTTTTATAAGCTCCTCAATCCAAAAGTCAAGATAGTTGCCGTAACCGGTATGTCAAACATTTTAGGCACGGTTTTTCCTGTTAAAGAGATTGCCCATGCGGCTCATCTCGCCGGTGCTTTGTGCCTTGTTGATGCTTGCCAAAGCATTGTCCATACCGTAACGGACGTGCAGGATATCGGTTGTGATTTTATGGCCTTTTCGGGACACAAATTATATGCCCCCTCGGGGATTGGTTGCCTTTACGGAAAATATGATTTGCTTTGCGCAATGTCACCCTACCAATTCGGCGGTGATATGATAGAAAATGTAACTTATGAAAAAACAACCTTTACCACGCCTCCCGCCCGTTTTGAAGCCGGAACACCTGCGATTGTTCAGGCAGTGGGATTTGGAGTTGCTTTGCAATATTTGCAAACAATCGGCATGGAAAATATAGCAGCGCACGAGCACGAATTGGTAAAATATACCAACGAAAGATTAAAAGAAATTCCGGAGCTGAAAATAATCGGTACAGCCGCCGACAAGGGTGGAGTTTTTTCTTTTGCTTTGGGAAACATACACCCGCAAGATGTAGCCTTTATTCTGGATAAAGAGGGTGTTTCCGTTCGCACCGGACATCATTGCGCACAACCGATTGTCAACCGCATGGGATACAATTCTCTGGCCCGCGCCTCACTGGGACTATATACAAATCATGAAGATATAGATTATTTTGTTAATGCGCTGAAAAAAGCACAAACATTTTTCAAACAGGCATAAAAAAATGGCAGACGAAAAAGATATGGAAGAAACCGAACAAGAATTATTGCAGGCCCTTGCCGCACAAACTCCGGTGGAAGAATTTTCCGTAACCGAAGGAGAGTCGCTTTCACAAGACAAAAAAAGGGCAAGCAAAGAAGAAATAATAGAAGTTTTGCGCACAATCTGCGATCCGGAAATTGTGATAAATATCTACGATTTGGGCTTGGTTTATGATATTCGCCAACTCGAAAACGGAGATATAGAAGTGGATATGACCCTAACCGCTCCCACTTGTCCGGTTGCGGGAATTCTCCCTCGCCAGGCCGCACAAGCTTTGGCAGAACTTGAAGGTGTCGGCAAAGTAACTGTTAATTTGGTATGGGAACCGGCATGGACACCCGACCGGCTGACCGATGAAGCAAAAGCAATTTTGGAAATATTCTAATCCTCAATCAGGCTGTCAACGAAAGCCTTTTGAATTTTTGCCAAAGCCAAAATCGAATCAATCTCGGCATATTCATTATCAGCGTGGATATTAGCACCGTTTATCCCGTGCATAATAATCACGGAACTACCGGCAAACATACGGGAATCTGTTGCCCCGCAAGAATGTCCGATATTGATTTTTTTATTCGTAATATTTTCGGCAATTTGCAAATATTTTTGAATATAAGGATTTTTTGCATCCATATAAACACCGCAACTTGAAAGCAAAATTTCATAACTGCACTTTGTTTTTTCACAAACCGAATCAAGCAACTTTTTCAGTTCAACAAGGCTTGTTTTTTCCGTCAGCCTAAAATTTATTCTGGCAGTGGCATTATCAGGAATAACATTATAGGTAGTGGGCGAATTAAAAGCCGTAACCGCCATCGTGTCAACCCATGTTGACGAGGGCTCATTTTCATACAAAGGAAAATATTTTTCCAATTCATTGATGGCACTGATAACCCTGATAATTGCATTTTCGCCTTCCCAAGGTTTTGAACTGTGCGCATTTTTTCCCTTTGCCGATAGCTCAATACTCACCGGATGCTTATATTTTTCTACCAAATTATACAAATCTCCGGTATCAGTATCCAAGACAATTTTGGCCTTTATGACATTGGCCTTTTGAAGTGCTTTCATACCGTTTGAAGTGGTTTCTTCATCGGTAGTAATCAGAACTCCGAATTTAATTTTTTTATTTTTGGCATATTGCAAAGTTTCCAAACAGACCGCGACAGAAGATTTCATATCCAAACTGCCGCGTGCAAAAATCTTATTTTCGATTATATGAGGAACAAACATCTCATCTTTTGCCGGCACCACATCCAAATGCCCGATTGTCAGCACATCAAAATCATAATCACTGCAATTTGCCAAGAGCAAAACCGGAGAGGCTCCCTCAAAATTCCACTCCTTAACCGTAACCCCTTCGGCAGCATATTTATTTTTAACCCAGTCAAGTATTGCGGCGATATTTTTTTCATCACCGGAAACACTTTTAATTTTGAGCATTTCTACGATATTATCTGTAAGCTGCGACATTTTTCTGACCGAAAAAAGCGAATTGAGGATATTGCTTACGTTTTTCCTCAATAGATTTTATTGCATTATCAATGGTAGTATAAGCAATTTCAACATCACTTACGCAAAATGTGGTTTTATCACCTTTTGTAATAATATGGTCAAAGTCTTTGGTTTTTGCGATAGGGCTAAATCCCACACCTTTATAAAATTTTTCGGCATTTTGATTATTTGTGTTATACTCGATAATCAAATTCTCATAACCATATTTTTTCAAAACAGGTATTGTTTTGCTGAAAAGATAGGTGCCCAGCCCGTGATGTTGCATAGCCGGATCCAAATATATCTGATTAACAATCAATGTCTTGTCATCAGGCTTAATATCTTGGTTGAACTCAACTTTTCTTACCCACGCAAAATCATGCCCGTCGAGAGAACCCTGTTCCAACTCGCTTGAAACACCGTCAATCGGTTTTTTGTAATAATCCGGCACTTTAGAATATCTTACAAACCCGACCGGATTTTTATCAACCCACAACACCGCTACGGCAGATTCTTTATCATGGGCCATTTTCCATAATTTACTCAAGAAATAACTTTTTGTATATAAGGCCATTTCCTCTTCGGTCTTATATTGTGCCGACAAGTTGTTATATGAGCGCAAATAAGCATCAGCCAAAGGTTTTATTTGGCTCATATCCGGTTCTAAATTTTTTATTGATACTTTCATTTTTTTACCTAACAAACAAATTATGGCGCATATATAACTTTTTTGTTTGAGTAAGTCAAATACTTTAATAAAAAATAATAGACCTTTAATAATAATCGTGTTAAAACGAATAAAAACATATCCGAGGATACAATGGAAATAGAAGAAATAATTGAAAATTTTGAACTTCTCGACGGTTGGGAAGATAAATATCGCTACCTTATAGATTTGGGCGAAAAATTACCCCCGCTGTCCGAACAATATAAAAATGAACAATGGAAAATCAGCGGTTGCCAGTCCCAAGTTTGGCTGGTGCCCGAATATACTGCATCCGGAAACATCCGTTTCAGCGGTGACAGTGATGCTGCCATCGTCAAAGGGCTGATGTTTATAGTCTTGAGTATTTTTGACAATCAATCCCCACAGACAATAAAAGCTATTGATGTAGATGATATTTTTGCTAAAATCGGATTGGAAGAACACTTGTCCCCCAGTCGCAGAAACGGCCTTACCGCGATGGTAGATAAAATTAAAAGTTATGCTCAAAACCGATAAAGAGAGTGCAAATGGATATTCACGAATACCAAGCAAAACAAATTTTACAAGCCAATGGTATCAACATCCCAAAAGGTAAAATTGCCTATACTCCTAACGAGGCGCAAAATGTTGCTCAATCACTTTCACAAGGGCCATGGATTATAAAAGCGCAAGTCCATTCCGGAGCCAGAAGTAAAGGACATTTTTTAGAGCCAAAATCCGGCAACAAGAGCGGTATAAGAAAATCAAATTCTCTCAAAGAAGTATATAAAAATGCTTCTCAAATGCTCGGGAAAACCCTTGTGACTCCGCAATCTCCCGATGGTAATTATGTAAGCCGAGTCTATGTTGAAGAATATATTCCGACCGAGAGAAATTTTTATCTTGCCATGGCGATAGACAGAACACAATCATCAATCGTATTTTTGGCAGCCGATACAGATGTTGACGACATCTCAAAAATTGTCTCAAAAAAATCGGAAAATATCTTCCGACTTCCCGTTGATATTAACGGACCGAGCAGGGAACAAACATTAAAAATTGCCCAATTCTTGAAGTTGAAAACAAAAATACATTCAGATTTTCATCAGTTTGTAAAAGGTATTTATAAATCGTTTGTTGACAACGATGCTCTCATGATAGAAATAAATCCCGCCGGAATTGCCGATAACCGAATAATAGCATTGGATGCAAAAATTATTCTTGATGAAAAAGCGCTTTTCAGACATCAGGAAAACATACGTCTGAAAGATGATGACAATCTTTCTTTATCGGTAGCCAAAGCATCTCGTTATGGCTTTTCTTATCATGAATATGACGGGAATTTGGGCTGCATTGTAAACGGCGAAGGATTGTCCTTGGCAATGAAAGATTTGATAGATTCTCCGAACGTTTCTTTGGGCAGTGTCCTGAACGTTAAAGGCGGTGTTGACAGAGATAAAATTGCCGCCGGTATAAAAATAATCGCCTCCAATCCTAAAGTTGACGGAATAGTGATAAATATTTTAGGAGGTTTTTTGCGTTGTGACCTGATTGCAGACGGAATAATAGATGCCGCCGCCGAAGTCGGATTAAACGTTCCTTTGGTTGCAAGATTTGAAGGAACAAATCGCGCCAAAGCCGTAAATATACTTTCCAACTCCGGTTTGCCCGTAATTATGGCTGACAGCACTTTTGATACCATAGAAAAAATTATCAAAGCGGTTGAGGAGAACGAATGATGACTTTTCTGGTTGATAAAAATACTAAAATTTTGATTCAGGGTATTACCGGCACACAAGCCTCTTTTCACGTCAGACGTTCACTGGAATACGGCAGTAATATCGTTTGCGGTGTTACCCCCGGAAAAGGTGGTAGCGAGCATTTGGGAGTTCCTGTTTTTAATACTGTTGCCGAGGCCGTGCAAAAGACACATCCCGAAGTCAGCGTTTTATTTGTTCCCGGCGGTGCAGTAAAATCAGCAGTTATCGAATCCGTAAACGCAGGCATCAAACTTTTGGTTTGTATTTCAGCCAATGTGCCCGTAAACGACATGCTTGCCATCAATAAAATTTTATCGGAGAATAATGCCGTAATGATAGGCCCCAACACCCCCGGTTTGATTATCCCCGAGCAAACAAGATTGGGAATTTTTCCGGAAAATATTCATCAAGCCGGAGATATCGGCATTGTTTCCCGCTCATCAACTCTCACTTATGAGGCGGTTTTGGAAGTCAATCGCAACGGGCAGGGACAATCAGCGGTTGTCGGATTGGGAGATGATTTGGTTATAGGCATGAATTTTGTTGAAGCACTGCAACTTTTTCACCGGGACAAAAACACTTCCGCTATTGTTATGATAGGTGAGATGGGAGGAGCTTTTGAAGAGGAGGGCGCAAAGTGGTATAAAAATTATCCCGATAAAAAGCCGATTATTTGCTATATTGCCGGTGATGACACCACCTTTACCAAAAACATGGGCTATGCCAATGATATTATCACGCAAGGTCATACAACACTAAATCAAAAAAAAGAAAAATTACGCAAATGCGGAATAATTGTCGTTGATAAAATCAATCAAATTCATCAAGAGCTGAACAGACTTTAGCAATGTTTAAGACTTTCATAGAGAGTATCATCAATTTTCTGTTCCCGTACCAATGCCTGCGTTGCGGAAAAATTCTGAACTCTGCCGGCTATCTTTGCGACCATTGCGCGGAAGAAATAAATTTTATCAAACAGCCGTATTGTTATAAATGCGGTCATCCTCTGCAAGAAGAAAATACAAAAGAAAAAAAGTTGTGCGCCGGTTGTCTCAAGAACAAAAGAAGTTTTTATCGTTTGTCACGTTCGGCAGTTATATATGACAGCAGTTCAAAAAATATTATTTTATCTTTCAAATTTTTTGACTGCACCGAAAATGCCAATTTGCTTGCCGCAATGCTGAAAATTGCCGGCAAAGATATATTTTCCGAAGGCGCGGATTTGATAGTTCCCGTTCCTCTGCATTATACACGTCTGATAAAGCGAAAATACAATCAATCTGCACTGCTTGCACAAAAATTGAGCGAAATGACGGCAATTCCGTATAATAATCTTGCTCTTGTCCGCAGTCGCAAAACCAAGCCGCAAGTAGAAGTCTCCGGCAAGGAGAGAATAACCAACGTCAAAAATGCTTTCAGCATAAAAGACTCTGCCCCAATAAAAGGCAAAAGAATAATTTTAATTGATGACATAATTACAACCGGTTCAACCGTAAAAGAATGTGCATTGGTGCTGAAAAAAGCCGGTGCAAAATCTGTCGATATACTGACTATAGCCAGAACGGTTTAGCGTTTTTCAAAAAAATCTTTACCGACACCGCAAACCGGACAAATCCAATCTTCGGGCAAATCTTCAAAAGGCACATCTCCGTCATATACATATCCGCAAACACTGCATACCCATTGTTGATCACTACTCATGTTATTCTCCTTTTCTGAAAAATATAATTAATATAATGCCAAATTCAATAATGCGGCGGCGGGGTTTCTTCACTTTGCGGCTTAACTGCATTTTCCTGCCACAGCCGCAATAATTGCTCATGCTGTTTTTTTAACATATCCAAAGTCTTTGCCTGCTCGGCGATAATATCGCTCAATTCATCAAGCATTTTTTCTTGATTGGTCAAATTCATTTCAATCGCCACCAATCTTGCTTCTATATTATTATCTTCCATTTCTGCCGTCATATTTTATCAACATTTATACCATAACAAGATAAAATCGAGAAAATGATATGTCAATTTTAATTAAAAACATTTTGCACAGCGCAAAAAATCTAAAATAGATATAAATTACATAGTTTGTTTACTCAACTCTTAAAAGAAAAAATAAAAAAGATATAAAAAAAGTATAAAAATAGTTGAAATTATAAAATTATGGTCTAAATATACTCAGTGCGCCAAGCGCATATGTATTAACTTAATTTATGCAAAGGACCTGATATGCTAAGTGGAACAGTAAAATGGTTTAATAACCAAAAAGGCTACGGATTTATAAAAACGCCTACCAACGAAAAAGACATTTTTGTTCATATTACTGCTGTGCAAAAATCTGGGTTAGAGCGTATAATAGAAGGTCAAGAACTCTCTTTTGAGATAATTCCCGATAAAATAGGAAGACCTGAAGCTCATAATTTGAGCATCTTAAAAAACTAAAACTTCTGCATAAAAAATATTTCTCCCGTATTCTGTTGAGTTGCGGGAGATTTTTTTTGCCCGAAAAATGATCTTGACAAAAAAGACAAAAGTTGTTGACACTCAATAAAAATTATAGTAATATACAAGCAATACAATAAAGAATTGGGAGATAAACCATGGTAACAACCGCAGAAGTCAAAAGCCTTTTAGAAAGTCTGCCGAAAGATTTAAATAATTGTGCATTTTTGTCAGACGCATATGCTACATTGCGTGCCTATAATGGCGAAGAAATGTCAAAAGAGGTTGTGTATACTATTAATCTGATTAAATCATTTATTAATAAAGAAATTAACGCAATAGATGATACCCAAACACTTACTCCCGAAGAAGCAGTGGTGATAAACGACTATCTATCCATATACAAAGAAGATGAGTTATCATCTAAACAAAAGTCAGTCCGTGACGGCCTCAAACCACTGTTGGATAAGTATGATCAGGAAAATGACCTTGATAAAATTAATCAGGATACAGATGTAAGCGGTCGTTTGGATACATGGAACGATATAGCCAATTCTGTTCAGATTTTTAGCTACGGCAGAGATAACGAGATAAGCATTGCCGAGCAATATCGTGAATTTGAAAAATTTTTAGGGCTGCTCAAATCCAAAGATGCGGAAGAATTAGTTGACGTATTGAAAGTAAATACCACCCAAGAATTGAGTAAAAAAGCCTTTCCTCTTAGCAACTCCATGGAAGGATACAAAGGATACTATGCCGGTGCTCTGAAGAATAATCTTGAAAGAGCCGAAGCCCAAATAGCACTGACATATCTTATTCTTGAAAAAGCAGACAAAAAAGAAAAAGATAATATCAAAAATGGAAAAGTAGATCTGGCATCTGCAAAAATAAAATACAGCATAACTGATGCTGATATTAAAAATTTTGATTTCAGTGCAGTTGACAAAGACAGACTTACCCTCGCTGTTAATATTACATCCTGCGTAAATGCGTCCAATTCAAATATTGTTGCCCTACGCATCAAACAAAAAACCAATGCTCCCAGTGTTTGGTACAAAATAAAACAACTAGACAAACAACTCAGCAAAAGACATCCAAAATTATATTCTGTCGCTAACAATTTTGTAAAAATGGGGCAGAAGACAGCCATGAGAAGTGCTTTAGTCGGCACTTTGGGTGTTAAGGGACTTGCAATATATGCAGGTATCGAAATTGGAAGTGCCGTATATAAAAACTACAAAATGTTTGAAAAAGAAAAAGCAAAAGCTCAACAAGCAGGAAAATCATATTATAAAAACTATCTTCAATATATCACAGCCAAAAATAATCGCAAAGCATTGATATCTATGACTTCTACAGCAGCCATAGCTGCCACAACAGCATATTTCGGCGCATTTGCAGATGCTGCAAAAGCAGTAGCCAAACCTCTTGCCGTCGGAGCAATCAGTGTTGCTACAAGTATAGCACTCATTCCCGAAAAAAGGAGAGCAAGACAAGAATTAAAAGAGTTTTTGCTTAGCGCAGGTATAAAAGAAAAAGATATTTCAGAAAAGAAGTTGCGCCTTTCTCCCAAAAAGTACAGTGAAGAATTGTTGATAATCAACGGAATTGTACTGAATTCCAAACAAGAACAAGAATTTGAAAAAAAATTAAACAATTTAATTCAAATCCGCCGAGAACAAGCAGCTCGCGTTGGCGGAGCCGCAGTAGGTGCAGCTGTTGGTCTTGGAATCAATAGCGGAATAGTAAATAGCGGAGGATTGAGCCATTTTATGAATAAAATTGGTACAAGAGGTGGAAGTTCTGGCGAAATGGCAGAAGATGTATCGACTTCGGCAAATGATACTCTGCAAGAAAATAACTACACCAGTATTGACAAAGACAGTCTCATGTCCGATGAAAACACTTCGACCAATGCTCCAGTTGACAACCAAACACAAGAAATATCCGAACAAAAAACAACCGTGAAGACCACACATCATAAAAATACGGCAAGTGTTTCTCATGCAAACCAGAGCAACAACGTAGTTGATGAACAAACCTCACAACAATCCCAAAACTTGCAGCAAGAGCAAGAAGTTCAAGATAATACTTCCCAATCACCCATTGACCCGAATTCTGCTCTTTATTCTGTCATGCAACCTGAAGATAACGTTTTCATCACCAATGACGGAGTAATTGTAGAACTCGTTGACCAAGATTCGCAAATAAATATGGTATATTCTGACAATGTGTCTGAATACAGCGAGGAAGAATTTGCCGCGATTGACAGAAATATATATAATGCAATCAGCGAAAAAGATAATCCCACAAATACAGAAATACGTTTTGCTGATGAGTATGCAAAAGCAAATAATCTGTCCAATGCAGAACAGATAACCACCCCACAAACGGGATTAAGTCCGGAGGATGAAGAGCTCCTCAAAAAATTGGGTGTAAGTGGCAAAAATGTAACTATTGAGCATACGATTGATGAAAACGGCAATGTTCACACCAGAGTTATACAAAGAAATGTCGCACCATCAAACGAACCATCAAACGCAGCATCGAACGAGCCTCCCATGCAGGAAAGAATTGAACAACAAAGAGAGAGAATTTCTGCACGCCAGCAAGAAATATATGCAGACAATCAAGAACCTGAAGAAGAACGTATATACAGCTATTCACAAGAAGGAAAGTATATTCCGCCAAGCCGACCTCCGCATACACCGCAGCCGTCAGGTTCAAGATACATACCGCCAAGCTTGCCGCCGGATACACCACCAGCATCAGGTTCTCAATATATACCGCCAAGTGTGCCGCCGATAACACCGCAGCCGGGAGAACATTTCTTCCCGTTCGGTTGGTTTCATCATGAGCCGCAAAGTATGCCACCGCATACACCGCCGGCATCAGGCTCGCAATATATTCCGCCCAGCCATCCGCCGTATACACCGCAACCGGGTGAAGGTTATGCTCCAAGCCAGCCGCCTGTAACTCCTCAACCGGGGGGAAACGGTGGAAATGCTCACCCGAATAATGGAGGCGGGGGCAATACTTATTTTGGCCACAGAGGAAGAGGAAACGGCGGAAGATAATAATTTTTCCAAACAAAAAAGCACCTATCTAAATAACAGGTGCTTTTTTTGATAATTACTAAAAACTATTTCTTTTTAGCGGCAGTTTTCTTTACTGCAACTTTCTTTGCGGCCGGTTTTTTAGCAACAGTTTTCTTAACTGCAACTTTTTTTGCGGCCGGTTTCTTAGCAACAGTTTTCTTTACTGCAACTTTTTTAGCAGCCGGTTTTTTAGCGGCAGTTTTCTTTACTGCAACTTTTTTTGCGGCCGGTTTTTTAGCAACAGTTTTCTTAACTGCAACTTTCTTTGCGGCCGGTTTTTTAGCAACAGTTTTCTTAACTGCAACTTTCTTTGCGGCCGGTTTTTTAGCGGCAGTCTTCTTAACTGCAACTTTCTTTGCAGCCGGTTTTTTAGCAACAGTTTTCTTTACTGTAGCCTTTTTAGCTGCCGGTTTTTTAGCGGCAGTTTTTTTAACGGTTTTAGTTTCAGTCATTTTCTTTTTAGCCTTTCTTGGGTTTGAGAGTTTCTTTGAAAGATTTATGGCATTCTCCAAATCTTTTTCTTTGCATAATCCGACTGCAACAGGATTTTTGGGGCGCAGTTCCGACATATCACGATAAGTTCCCTCGCGCAAAGCCTTAATTGTCGGCTTGGTTGTGCCGATAAGCTTACAAATTTGAGAATCGATAATTTCGGGACAATTCTTAAGAACCCACAAAATTGCAGCGGGTTTATCACTTCTTTGAGAAGGCGATAATACCTTCTTATTTTTGCGATTCAGAGCCTTAACGTTACCTTCCGGAGTAATAGCTTGAAGATTTGCGGTTCTGTCAGCTTCGCAACGGGCAATTTCTTCAGCCGTCAGCTGTCCTGCGGCAATAGGGTTCAATCCGACGATATTCATGGCTACTTCACCATCGGCAATGGCTTGAACCTCCAACTCATGCAATTCACAAAAATTTCCTATCTGTCTAAAAGTTAAAGTGGTATTTTCGACAAGCCATACCGCTGTGGCTTTTGGCATTAAAGGTGCTGTCATATTTCAATCCTTTCCTATATATCAAACACTGTGGAAAACAAAAAACCCACATTCAATATGAATGTAGGTTAATTGAAAAAAATTAATATAGTATTAAAAACTAATTTGATGTCTTAATACCGAAAGCACCGAATTTGTTCTTAAACTTGGACAACTGACCGCCGGTATCAACCAGACGATGAACACCGGTCCAAGCGGGATGAGACTTCGGATCAATTTCCAAATTCATCTTATCGCCGGCTTTGCCCCAAGTAGATCTTGTAGAAAAAACACTGCCATCTGTCATGACATATGAAATTTCGTGATAATCCGGATGAATATCTTTTTTCATCTTAAATAACTCCTTAAAATCGCTGATTGACGCCCTTATACACTAATGTTTTTATTATTGCAAGCACTTTTTTACATTTTTGTATAAGCACTCAATTTAACTCTTTTATCAAATCTCCAAAATTATTATTTGCCGCCGCCCAATTCTTTGCTGTCAAAACATCTTCCAGCTTTTGCGGGGCGATATTTTTGGCATCTAGGTCATAGAGATAACCTCCGGCTTCCTTAACCAACAACAAACCGGCAACGGTAGATGCAAAATCCGTCCCCCAACAAACCGACAAGTCGCATTTTCCGGCCGCAACTGCCGCTAAACCGACGGCAACAGAACCGAAATTGCGACGATTTGCCACAAAGTTAACCGCTTTTTTAGCCGCATTTTCAGCTTCTTTTGTTCCGTTATCATAGCCAATCATCAACGAAGCCAAAGCCAAAGATTTCTCTTTGTTTGCGGAAACACGCAATCTTTCATGGTTGCGAAAACCTTCTTTATAAGCGCCGTTGCCTTTTTCGGCAAAATAAAGCTCATCACTGACCCTGTTATAAACCAAAGCCGCTTTCGGAGCCCCTTTTTCGCAAAAAACAACGGTTGTTGCAAACAAAGCGATTCCTCTTGAAAAATTCTCCAAAGCATCTACCGGTCTGACCAAAAAGCAATCCTGCTCGGGAATATTTGCAATTTCAGCATCAATAAAAAGCGCATTAGGCTTAATTTTGCTCAACTCGATTCGCAAGTTTTGCGCGATTCTGCCATAAGCATTGCGCACAAAATCCTGATAAGGCTTAACCGAGGATTGCAAGCGCTCAATTTCGCTAAAATCACGGTCAAGACTGACAGTTGCTTTTTTGACGCCGTTCAGCATCATTGTCATTAAAGGGGAAAGATAAGACATTATTTTGCTCTTTCAACATAATTAGCTTCTGCTGTTCCGACCACGATTTTCTCGCCTTGGTTAATAAACGGCGGAACCATAACTCTGACACCATTGTCCAAAATAGCAGGCTTATAAGAAGAAGCCGCTGTTTGTCCTTTTACAACCGGTTCTGTTTCAGCGACGGTGCAAACAACATTTTGCGGCAGTTCAACAGCAACGGGTCTTCCGTCAATAAAATTGATATAAACGGTCATACCCTCGGTCATAAATGGTCTCGAGTCGCCCAAAATATCGGCAGCCATCGTAAATTGTTCAAAAGTCTCCGAATCCATAAAGGTCAAACCGAGAGAATCCTCATACAAGAATTGGCAATCTTTTTCCTCGACCAAAAGTTTTTCAACCGAATCTTCTGAACGGAAACGCTCATTAGTTTTTGTTCCTTCTTCAACTGATTTCATTTCCACCTGCATAAAAGCACCGCCTTTACCGGGTTTAATATGAGTAGCCTTAACGACAGTCCAAGGTTTACCTTTATATTCAATAACCCAGCCGACGCGGATAGATACAGCCAATTGTTTCATTTTCATACTCCTAAAAATTAAAATTTGCCTCAAAACTAACTCAAAGTTTGCTTTAAGGCAAGAAAAAAAGAAAGCTTGGCATAATCTATTGATGACTCTTGTAAAAAAACTAATATTCGCATAGGATATAGCAAAAATGAGCATAAAAGGAACAGTCATGACAGAAAACAACAATCAGCCGTATTCTTCGGCACTAAACGAGATTGACAACGCCATTTCAAAGTTAGAAATGAGCCTCTCACAAAAGGTAGTCAAGTTCGATTCTCTAAAAACGAGTGTTGAAAGCTCCATCCGCAAGATAGATGCATTACTTGCCGCCATCAAGGAGGGTGAAAAATAATGGCACAAGTAATTATCAGCATCAACAATCGCGAATATCCCATTGCCTGCGAAAACGGCCAAGAAGCCCGCATAATGCAACTTTCGCAAATATTGGAACAAAAGGCACAAATGCTAAAAGATTTCAGCGGGCGCATCAGCGAGAGCATGTTTTTGGCAATGATCGGCATTTTGGTAGCCGACGATTTGTTTGAAGCGCGTAAATCCGCCGCCCAAGCCGCCCAAACAACACCACAACCCCAAGCACCTGCAGTTGACGAGCAACTTTTGCGCCGTCTTTCCGCAATTTTGCAAAAACTGCAAAACATGTCTTCAAAAATCGGGCAGATATAGGAGAACAGCGCATTGAAAATTGTTTATTGCGGAGACATTGTCGGTCGGGCAGGGCGCGATGCCGTTTTGAACAATCTTTCGGAGATTCGCACCCGTTTCAAAGCTGACGTAATCATCCTCAACGTTGAAAATTCGGCGCACGGTTTTGGTGTAACTCCGTCGATTGCGCAAAGTTTTCTCTCTCACGGAGCCGATTTTTTGGTTACCGGCAATCATGTTTGGCAACAGCGCGAGATAATTCCGTTTTTGGATGAAAACCACCAAATAATTCGCCCGCTCAACTATCCGCAAAGTGCCAACGGCCGCGGCGCCGACATTTTTGAGCTTCCGAACGGCAAAAGAATATTGATAACACAGGTTTTGGGTCGCATTTTTATGGAAAGCGTTGACAATCCGGCCTTTGCGCTCGACAATCTTTTGCGCTCACACACTTTGGGCAAAACCGTTGATGCCATTTTTGTAGATATACATGCCGAGTGCACCTCCGAAAAACTTTCTTTAGGATATTATTTGGACGGCAGAGTTTCTGTTGTCGCGGGCAGTCACACCCACGTTCCCACTGCTGACTATCGCGTTTTGGAAGGCGGCACTGCATATATAACCGATGTCGGCATGTGCGGCAATCCCGATTCTGTTTTGGGATTTGACAAACAAGCTCCGATTGAGCGGCTTTGCCAGCGCTATAACGGCAATCGACTTGAAGCCTGCCGCACCAACGGCGAAGTTTGGGGCATAGCGGTAGAAACAGACGACAAAACCGGCCTCGCCAAAACAATAGAACAATTCAAAATATAATATAATCGTCATCCCTCCAAAAACGCCAGTTTTTGGTCAAGGGATCTACGAATTAGCTTATTTTTTATCGTCATCCCTCGATTTTGCTTGCAAAATCGTCAAGGGATCTACGAATTAGTATTGACGAACCAAAAAATTTATAATACCCAAAAAACATGAAACCGATGTATGTTTACATAATGTCCAACAAAAATAACACAACGCTTTATGTTGGCGTAACCAACGATTTAGTCCGCCGCGTATTGGAACATAAGAACAACGTTTTTCAGGGATTTACGGCTGAATATAATCTGCACAAATTGGTATATTTTGAAATGTGCGAAAACGAACAAGCTGCAATAGAACGCGAAAAATACCTCAAAAAATGTTATCGCAAAACCAAAGAAAAATTGATAACAGAACAAAACCCACAATGGCAAGATTTGTTTGATGACATAAACGCATAAAAACTCGAAGATGCCTTGACCTCGGACATTTGTCCTCGGAGGCATGACAAGTTTTTTAATATCATCCCTCCAAACCGCAAGGTTTGGTCAAGGGATCTACGAATTAGATTATTTTTTAATGTCATCCCTCCAAAAACGCCAGTTTTTGGTCAAGAGATCTACGAATTAGCTAATAAAAAACTCGAAGATCGCTTGACGTTTTCTGCTAGCGCAAAAAACGAGCGATGACAATACCATTTTACACACAAAAAAAAGGAGTCCGACATAAAGTCGAACTCCTTGAAAATATTCTTATTCCGCGGCATCCTCCACAACCGGAGGCCACTCTCCGGCTTCAAGACGTCTTGCCACTTCTTGCAGCATCTTGAATTGCTTACGAGTATATTTCTCGTAAGATGCCGAGCGACGGCCAATCGTGAACCCGTAGTATAAAGTAATCCTCGGTTGCCACATGCGTATTCTCTCCTTATTATCAACTAAGACTGTCCCATTATGGGCGACCTTGTTGATGTTTGTCCCTCCATAGGTGATACAATCGATCTGCACCCCAATTTTGGAACCGTTAGAAAAGAAACGATGTTGGTAGCCTATACCAGCACCCATACAGTACGTGAAGTCGGTGCTGTTCTCTACGAAGTTGACCGTTACGGTCTCATCTTCGTAGAACAAGCGCGAGGCCGTCTTGGCCTGTTGGACCCCGGCCACAAGGTCTACATAAAAGACGTTGTAGTCGATGTTTTTTGGCCAACGTGCCAGGAAGAACTTTGGGTTGAAGTTAAACCCCCAAGCCCAATAAGTCTCCCCCGCTTGCAGTGGGTTAGCCTGGCGCGTATAGTCCAAGTTCACAGCGAACTCATACCACGGACCGTAGTATGAGCCGTAAAGCCTGAACAAAGGACCAAAGCAATAGACATCTTTGTCCTTTGCCTTGATGTCGGATCCAAAACCGACACCGGCACCGAGAGTCCAACCATGTACTGTGCGTGAGTCGGATTGGACATGATAATTGCCGGCACTGTCTATTTTGACAGTACGGCGGGTATCGTTATCGACACCAACGGTTTGTGCCTGTGAGGCAATGCTCACAAGCAACTCGATTGTCGAGTTGTATTTCTGCACCTGACCCGTCGTATCGATTGGCCAACTGGTATAGTCATGAACGACTACCGGTTTCTGTCCAAATGCCGCGGTGGCTACAATCGTCAAAATGACGAGAGCCAAAATATTTTTATTAATTCTTTTCATTTTTTTAAAGTTTTGGTCCGGAGACGACGTGAGATAATTTTTTATCGCCCCCGGAAAGTGAGAAATTTTTTTTTTATTTTTTAATAAATAGTCATCGCTTTTAAAAAACTCGAAGATGCTCTGACCTCGGACATTCGTCCTCGGAGGCATGACAATGTATTACACAAAGTCATCCCTCCAAACCGTGAGGTTTGGTCAAGGGATCTTAGCGACGACATGAAACATATAAATTGTAGAAATTCTTTTCATAACCAAAAACCCTAAAGTCCTATTCCCCCGCCGAAACCAAACGGCACAGCGAGGGAAAGAACAATTAGGGAAATAATGGAATGAAAAAGAATTTAACCTTTACCAAAACATGAACGTTGCGTTCATTGAATTGGTAAGATTGTTATGGCTGTACTGAAGCACACCCACCGGCCCAGACATCGAAAATGCCTGAGCATCAGGAATCGGCTTATACAAGCCGTTTCCGCCCCCGTGATTGATGGTAAACTCATCACGGGTCATGGTCAGCGTGTAGAGTTGACCGTTGATCTTGGTGCCCCACGTCCAACTCAACCAGTTACCGGACGGAGTGACCGTCGCGATATACCAAGTCCCAGAGACTTTTATACCACTAACATAGTTAATGGTTTGTCCTTGGGAGTTGGTCACCGGCATTGTCTGGTATCCTGAGCAGGCGTTGTCACCTGCTTTTGCGTAGTAGTTGGTTTGGCCCTCACAAATGATGGCCCAACCATGTTCAAATTCTACGACTTTACATTCCACCATGTTTTGGCTGGCACCGGGGCTGACCATTGAGAACGTCATATTCTGCACTCCTCCGAAACAAGTCGGAGACTCGCGCGGAATATAGTCTTGTTCCCAAACCTCCATGTCGCACCCGTATTGATTGGTGTGAGCATACAAAGTGCCAGTGAAACCTTGCTCATACAGACCTTTATTGTAGGTCGTGTTCTGAGTAGTTGTTTGACCCAAGCTTTGTAGGAAGTTCAGAGCGGACACGGCGAAAGAATATTCACCGTGGAGCATCGCATAGCCCATCGGGACATAGATAGGCCATTCGACCCATCCTTTAAAGTCCTTATGGATTCCAACGCCATAATGCACCATAGCCGTCACCTCGTATTTATCGTATCTGATGTCTCCATCGATACGATATTCGCCGGTGTAGACCGGGGTTCCCCAGTCAATTCCGGTGATCGTTAGTGGTCCGTAGAACACTCCCGACGAGAGGCATTCGATGCCATTTTTAGGATATGCGACAATGTCGATATCCTGATGGGTGCCTTGGGTGACGTTATTTATTCTTTTCGTCACCTTTGATACTCCGGTAGTGGGGTCTTGGTAAAGCAACTGCGGGTTGATGAGCACACTGTCAAATACGTCAGGCTCATCCGGACCAGGACCAGGTCCCGGACCAGGATCATCAGCCGCCACCTTAACAGTGGTGTGGTCGTTCAACGTACCCGTGTGGGTATCGAACGAAGCCGTCACCGTGTTGGTAGCTAACTTCCGATTGAATCCCGTGATAGGACTCATTGCATCGAGAGTATGGCTCTCGACGAAGCCCGTGAACGCTCTGCTCGGCAGGTTTACACTGTATGTACCATCCGACCAGCTGGCCGTTTGCCAGTTGTAACGGTTCACACGTGTGAACAAGCCAACAGCACCAACCGAAACCGGACGAGTCCAGTTCGTTTTGGTGATATTCGGGTCGTTGGCATCAGGCACATTACCCAAGTTCACGACACTGCCCACATTGATGGGTGACCAAACCAAATTGAAGTCACTTCCCTCAACCGTGGTGTCAGCAGCAGCAATTGCTGACGAGTTGAGGATGGTTTCAATGTGAAGAGGCTCACCATCACGGATTGCGTCCACCGTTGACTTTGCCTTCGTCGGGTTACCATTGCCATCAAAGGCAATGACAACGAAGGAACTATCAATCACGGTGAATCCTTGCACGGAAGCCTTGTCCGTCTTGATGGTTTTGTAAGCATGTTCATACTTCTCCCCCATAACGGCGGAAAGCTTGTAAGTTGACGTGACAAGAGTGTAAATCCACTCGTTGTCACTACCTACGTTGGCGGAATTGTGACTATAGTAATCAATAGTCACGTTCGCGTCAACGAAGCGAACAGTGTCGCCCCAGATTAGAGTCCAAATTTCGTCGTACCAGTAAACCCCTCCCAGCTTGTTGTACTGGGTGTAGCCATCAGTAAAGGCGATGGTTTTTTTGGTTGCGTGCCAACCGAGAGTATCGATTGGCTCACTAATGACAACTGGTTGAGCAACAAAGCTGGAATGCGTCACCGGAATTGTCCCAACGGTTGTATCGTTGGGGTCAGCCCAAAAGTACACGCCAGCGAAAGGCACAGTGTAAGCTGTGTCCTTCATAAGATAGTGGTCGTAGGAATGACCCTGACCACCATCCCATGTGCGCTGGGTGAGGTGAGAGTGATTGTTGATCACAACTTCACTCGTACCACCATCACCTTGAGTTCTGGTGATGATTTCTCCCTCATTCTTATTCTCCTTTTGACAGGAGGTGAGACAGCACATGAGTGCAACAGCTACGAGGGCGAACAACCGAATGCTCAAGCCCCCTAAATTAAAATTCTTTTTCATTTTTTTTTGATTTTTTTTGATTATTATTATATTTGAACTGATTTTCAAAAAAAGAATTCTACCCTAAATATGTCTTTTAAAAATCAAAACTATCTCTTCACCTTTGTTTTTACTCAAAAAATGAAAAGTTTTTTCTAATGATTCGGACAAGTAATAGAATAGAATAATTTTTTACATTGAATAATGTAACATAAATTTTCCCAAATGTAAAGAGTTTTTTGACAAAATGTTTTTGACAAAATTGTTACAAAATTCGGCGTTTCAAAAATCGATTTTTTTTTTAATTTTGCTCCCAAAAATCCGCCCCAAAAAACACCCCTAAAATTATTTTCAAAAAAATCGCCTTCAAAACGCTTCAAAACGATTTATTCTTTATTCAAACCTTTTCAAAACAGCTCAAAAAACGCCCCTTTTTGCATAAAAATTTAACAAAACTGAAACATAAAATGCCCCTAATTAACTTGATTTTTACCAATTAATAATATAGAATATAACCTATATGTTTGTATCTAACAGGAGACGAGCCATGGGTAAAAAATTAGTATTGATATCAGCGATTTTATTGGCTGTAGGAGCCGCTTTCACGCTTCTAAATCACCACGAAGCCGAAGCAAAAGTCTGCTTTGTAAACGATTCCAGTTGCGGCGGTGCAACAATATCTTCAACCACTCCGGGTGTTAACACTTGTATCAATGCCGGCTACACTTGCACAGGATCACTTGACAATTGTACCTCGCCTGTATTATCGCTGACAAACACTAGCGGCTGTGCAACCGGAAGCGGTAGTAACATTGATACATCCGGTTGTTGGAAAAAAGTCAGTTGTCCTATCAACGGCAACTATTTTATGAAATGCCCAAAAGCTTATAAGCTCTCCTGTCCAGCACCTTATGAAACTCATGGCACCTGCGGAAATTTGAAAGGCTGCAACTGCCCGACAAGTTACAAATATACATTGGCTCTAACAACAAACTCAAACCCTGATAACATAAAAACAGTTCCCGATGCTTCGATTTCAACAAACGTTCTTCACTGTACAGCCAGTGGTCCTGCCTGTGCACCGATTGCCGGTGATGGTTCTTATGAGACAGATTCATGGGCAATGAAATATCCGATTTGTATTTGTTCGGCCCCTTATTTATATACATCCAATACAAACACACCTCAACCGGCAAATACTGAACCATACACAGGTTCCGGCAATGTAGATAATGATTATTGCGTAGACAGTAATGGTAATAAATATTACAAAGGTTGGAATTGTAGTTTTCAACACTATCATGAAACATCACTAACATGCGCACCATATGCTCCTGATGATAATGATAAATGTTTCAACTATGAAGACCAAACTTGGTATTATGCTTCGTGTCAAGACTGCCGCAATTTTCCGGCAACAAACTTGAATTATGTCACGAACGGATTAAGCAGTGGAATTAATGTTCCAAACACAGAAGGATGTCTATCCAATGGTGAATGTATGTCCAATTTTACCGCTAGCACATATACATACACCAATAATAATTCCGCAGCAACCACCTTTACAAAATATACTTTGAGATTCAAAAAAGAAACTTCACCTATACTGGGAGGCTCTAGCTTCAAAGATGCTGAGCCGGAATATGTTATGTACTATGGTGACAGTGATCCCGAAGATGACTATATCGGTCCTGACTATAATGCTTCCACAGATGCTTGGTGGGGTGAGGAATGGCCGAGATATACCTATATTCAATGTCCTTATGCAACTGCAAATGGTGAGAATCGCTATTACATAGTAAAATGTAATGAACCGGGAATGAGACCAAGTACCACCTCAGATTTGAAAGAAGATGGCACACCATATAGAAGTGGTGAGGCTTGTGTCCCGGATAGTTGTGACAATGTGGTAAAAACCATTTTGCGCACCGATAGTACTTTATCTGACCAATATGGATTGTTCTATCCTGCAGGTGTAAAAACCACCAGTGGTCCAAATGGTAACAAAGCATATATGATTGACGGTAACGGCAAACCAATCATTGAAAGATATGTAAACACCAAGCAAGGTGGTGCAATACAGACTTCGGGTGAAGATTATGGTCTTACTTGGAATACAAACGACAAAATGTGGATTCAATCTTCAGATATTATCGTTTCACAGAACAATCTAACTACGAAGAAAGGTTGGAGGCTTGTAGGTAATGTCGGTACCTCATCTGTTAATAAACCTACTCGCAAAACGGCAATTGTACTCAATGCCCAGGACTATGACAGCACTACAGGTACCGAAGACGGTTATATTGTGGTTAGCAGGGTAGATGACTATGAGCAGAGGTTTATATCCTGTACCAGACAGGTTTGTATGCCTAAAAACGGGGCAAAAAATTATTATAGAGTAACCAGAAGAGATAATAGTGTTCCTGTAGCACAGAATGCTGGAGAAATAAATTCATATAGCGCATCTGGCCAATGTTTTATCGCCGGTCAATATTCGCCTAATACGCAATTTACAGGTCTTCCTACAAATTGTGGCGCACATTGCCCAAACAACTGTGTTCCTACGGTAACGGAACCAAACGACCCGATATATCATGAGCCCATTACCGGTGGTGGAATAACCGGTGCGTGGTTGGGTAATAACTTGAACATCCTCAAAAAGATTCTTTCTCATGATGTTTTGGAAGCCATTATTCCTTCAGCTTATGCAGATAGTAATCCAAATGATGAGTGGGAATACCATATTAATGTATGTCGGAAGAGAACCGATTGGCCGGATTTGCCGTTTTGGAAATTCTCACCATCTGATGATGAGATAGATAAAGGAAATTATGATGATAATGATGACCTGCAAGCAGCAACCGGCTATTCTTATCAGTTGGATAAGCCGATATGCGGAGCTTGGGGCTATCCTGATGGCGGCGAAGAGGCATGTGCAATGTGTTTTGGAAAAATGAAATATATGGATTGTTACAATTGTAATAATGTAACAGCCTCTATGAGAAATAATTGCTTATCAGCAGATACTGAAATTGAGCAAACAACCAAAATGAAATTGCAACCTCAAAGCAGTAATTTCTGTGTTCAGACAGGTACATTACAATATTCAACAATAAATTACGTCGGATTAAAAGGTGTTCCTGCCGATAGATATATTTCGATAAACGAGTTTTATAACTATGTATCAAATACATTTAACGGCCAATACAAAGAGTTATATATTAATATGATGGAACGTTCTTGCAAACGTGGCATTAAGTCAATTAATAATGAAGCTCAAAATCCAAAAATTAAATATGTATCCAACCAGTATTTTCCGGCAAATGTTACCGGGCTGAATACTGAGGTAGATCCTAATGTCGCTCTTAGTGAAGGCAATACATCAGAAACCCTGCCGACACTGGAATTTACCGGTATAGATATTGAATTTACGGGTAGCGGAGAAGTTCAAATTGTTCGTCCTATGGTTTTCCAAAGTGGCACAATTACTGCTGCTTCCAATACAAATTTAACCATTGATCCGTATCGTTCTGTTACGATTCCGACAAATACCGGACTTGCAGGAGATACAACTATAATGGTATTTTCACCTTCTTCTACCATCATGAACAGCACGATTATCTCTCGTAAGGGTGATATGAGAATGTATAGCATAAACATGGAAAATACAAATGTTCAATTCTGTAAGAATATGGAAATAGGTGATCCAGGTCATTCAATCAATAATACATTGGTTAATAATCTCACCAGTGATAACGGCAGCAGCATTACAAAGCTTGCCGGATGCACTCAAAGTTCCACATTGAGTATTTATGCCAGCACGGTTTCTGACGGATATAAATATTCTTTGGATCACCTTAATGTGGATGCAGGTAATGCTTTTGGAGGATATACTGGATCTGATAATATACCATATCTCACTTATGCGCACGGAAATACGAATGATGCAAGGTTGGTTGCATTCATAGGTTCGTATAACGGTGGTGATACTAGTGAAAATGACATTACAGTTGCCAGCACAATGGATTTGCAGGGTAATATTTTGTTCTCAAACATAAAAGCAGATACATTGTTCTTGTTGGTCGGTGTTCCAAGCAGCACGGTTAATCTCAGTAATTCCAACACAGATACCAGTGAACCTTGTCACTATATTGGAAATGTCAGATCAACCGTCGTTAATATGATGGACTATAACAAACTTGTTGTGTCGAATATTGGAAGTTTTCAAATTCAAGCTCCTGCCGCAATCGGTAATCTGATGAGAACGAAGGATGCATCCGGAAACACTGAAAGCACTGATTGCACAAAGACCGATATTGAACTTTCCGGTAATAATTCTAACGGCTTAATCCACGCTAATGCTATTAAGGCAAAAGTTTCAATACGTTTTTGCACTAATCATGATTCTGATAACCCTGCAATGAATATGGGCCTTTGCTTTAATTCCAGATACGTAGTGAAAAACGGTGGTAACATTAGTTTAGTTCCCGCCTTCTCCGCACTCAGTCTTACTAATTTTACAAAACCGTATGGTAATCATGAATGGGGGGTAGGAACACCGACACAGATTGCAACAACTTATGTCCCTGCCGATTTGTGTGAAATGAACTATGCCGGTGTTCCGTCATCGCGCTATTCACAACTGGAGGAAGACTTACAACATTTACCGGGAAGACAATTACGTTACCAACGCACAAGCAGTAACGGAAAATGGAACTATCGTGTGATAACCGGAACTTATACCACACTAACAACAGTTACTTGGGGGTTTGCTTCAAATGGTCTTACGATTGAACCGGCTACACCGCTTATGACCAAAGGTGTATATATCATAGGGAAGGGCTCCAGTTGTGAAAATGTAAATGATAATGTAATAAACTTTGGAATTGATGATACCTACTAATATATAAAAAAGACACCGCTTTTATAAGCGGTGTCTTTGACTACTCAAATGCCAAATGAGTATAAACTTCTTGTTGCGGTTGGTTATTAACGAAGACGGTTACATAAGTGCGCAAATAGGTAGCATATGTATCACAAATGTATCTTGTCCGTGAATATTCTACCCTTGCTTCAGGAGAGTTCCTATAAACGACGGTATATCCGTCATCATAAATTGAGTTTACATTAGGTGAAGTATAACACACAATTGCAGTCGGTTTTTCAGCTCCCGAATAATTGAAATAACAATAATAGTCATCTGCAGTCATGTTGATATATTCAAAAGTATGAAGAACATCACAAGGAAGGAAAGATCCTCCGTAAAGATATGAAGACAACAAAGGAGCATGAACCATTACTTCAATATATTTTGATTTTTGCAAATCCTCCACCTGCCCGTCCGACCAATATGCCTTTACTGTCATATTGTAGCGAAGATTAGGATAAGTCGAAGCTGTAGAGTCCGTCGGGACATATGTTTCTGTGATGTTACCGAGGAGCTCGCTTCTGGTGATAAACTTGCTCGGATTAGCATTCGGCATATGCCGATAGAGTGTCACTTTTGCATGCAAAGTCTGCACTTTATCGCCCACGGCAACCCTTATGGCATGGTGCAAAACCCTTCGTGCAAAAACAGAATCGTTTCGACAAATTGTTTCCAACACTTCGGGCTCGCCTTGAAGTCCCAAATCGGTAACCACGGGAGTGTAGTGCGGCATTTGCTTGTTAATCACGCCATTGTTATAGGTTGCAACCTCAAAGTCAAAGCGATAGCTGAAAGAAAATTCCTCAAACTGAATACGCAAAATCGAGGTAGAATCCGTAATGGTGATATAATCCTCCGGCGCACGAGGTGCAGCATAGTGGTCCCAATGACAAGTATAGCTGCCGTTTTGGTATTTTTCGGGTTGCCAGTTGGTTACATAACCGACGGTATCGACATGGTAGAACTCATCATGCAAAATAACGCTGACAGTGTCATTTGCAGTAGTGCCCTTGGTGCTCGCGGCACTTTTGGACGTCACGTTTGTGTTCACAGCTTCAAGCTTGCCGTCGGAAGTTCTCTTATTATAGACATTCTTCGGCGGGGCAGGGGCTTTGTTGCCTTCGGCATCAGTGCCGGGGACAATCCAGCTGCGATAAGATACAGAATAACCGGTTTCTTCGCCGTTAACAATAATCGGCTCAAGAACAACCTCATCACCTCCGTCAGGGGTGGGGGTCGGTTGCGGCGGTCTGTTGCAAGACGCGCCCATCGCTATCAAGGCTACCAAGATAAACGACAAAATCTTAAACGTTTTCATAATAATATAATATTTAAAAAAATTGGGAATAATAATAAGTTATTGCCTCGATTCTATAAGGCTATTCTCAAGGTTGTCAAGCTGTTTCAAAAGGTTATATACCTAGTTTTGCACTTGTGATAACAATGAAGAATGGGCAAAAAAAAAGGCGACTTTAATAAGCCGCCTTAATTTTGTATTTTTTATGCCGTTTTACCAAGCATAGTTCAAGCCCAAACCTGCGGCAATAGCATCATATTCGGAGCCGACTGTGTAGTTGGCCCAAGCATATCCGTAGGTGTTCCTATTGAAGTCATAGCGCCCGCCGACCTCAATTCTGAACAGTGTTTGATCTTCGTATGTTCCGTCAATGTTACCCAATCCGGTAATAAATACACTGTCGCCGTTGGTAACCGTTTGAACAACACTCGGCTTGATATATACATCGCCTCTGAACATTTGTTTTTCTAACTTGGCTCCGAGTTCAATTTCTAAATGCTTAATCTCATCCCAAGAATATTCTTTGCCGACGTTGTCTTTAGCATCATCAAAGTTGACTTGTGTATAATATACACCCAAACTCGGATCCAATACCAAATTGTTCTTAAGTAAGAAGCTGTGACCAACTTCAATACTTCCACCAAATTGTGTGCCATCAGTATCAAACTTGGCAACACCGTCATCTGTCTTTATATCAGCCTTTTGGATGCCGCCGTATAAGGTTGCAAATACCCAAGTCATATTGCGGTCATAACGATAATACAATCCTGCCAACCAGCTGTCTATATCCATGCTGGAACCACCTGTGTGGGCAAATATATCGTTTTTGCCGCTTACGTCATAATCGCCTTTGCGATAAGATGCAAATACACCCAAGGTATTGTGAATATCACTCTGAACATCGAATCCTGCCTCTACATCATAGATTTTAGCTTCTAGCTCGACAGGGGCATCAATATTCGCGGTTTCACCTTGTGCTAATACCCACAAATCTTTCAACTGACGTCCTCTCCAGTAGCGGTCATAACTGATGTGGCAGTCATTGCAATAATATCTGTTTGCTGCAACTTTGCTCTTAACATTTCTGGCCACACTACGGTTTTGCTCAATAGCTGCCTCATGCAAGCCGAGAGCGGCAATAACCTCAGGCGCAACTACAGGTCTCGGTGCCGGAGGTGTCGGGATGACCTCGCTCGGAGTTGTATCGCTCGGAGTTGTGTCGCTCGGAGTTGTGTCGCTCGGAGTTGTGTCGCTTGGAGTTGTATCGCTCGGAGTTGTATCGCTCGGAGTTGTGTCGCTGTGTTCGGTCTTCAAAGCCAAATACCACATAGAACCTACATCTTCATCTTGGATATTACGTTTTGTTTGCCACAAATACGGGTTTCCATATACACGAGTGACCGTAAAGCTTTCATCAGAGCTGTCCGTATCATTTGGCGCACTCAAGAACAAAGCATAAGCATCATCATAAATATCGTCATTGAGCGGATTTACAACAACATTATAATTACCGCTTAATTGTCCGATTAACTCAATAAGTCCTGCTTTTGTAGTTTTTGCAGCTTTATCAACCTCTATATCGACAA
Organism: Alphaproteobacteria bacterium; assembly: GCA_045593845.1. GTDB lineage: Bacteria > Pseudomonadota > Alphaproteobacteria > RF32 > CAG-239 > JAFUYI01. The sequence goes on along the minus strand of JAZNXK010000014.1, from coordinate 2,243 downwards.
TCAAAGTAGATGTAGCCGAAGGAGAAGTCTGATACATGGCATCAGCAGAAATATTAGCATTCAAGCCGACAGCTGCAACCGCTCCGTTATCAAAAACAAGATTTTCAATGGAACTGACATGGTTATTAAAACGAACTTCACCGCTATCATCACCCAAAATGTTTACGTCGTAATTGTTACCTGAAATATTATCCTCAAAGGTAACAACACCTGAATTTTGAGCTGACAAGTTAAGATTTGCGCCATCAACATAAATAACATTACTTGCCGTGTTGTTAGCAAAATTTGAAGTCTGTGCATCAGCAACGATATTAACGTTTGCATTTGCATTAATAACCGCATCGGATGATTGGTTTTGTGTTAAGTTAACGTTTGTGAGGTTAATTTCCGCATTATTATTAGTTGCATCAATAATCGCACCGCTACCGTTGACAATTTCAACATTATTAAAGTTCAAGGTTGTTTCATTATTCAAAACAAAACCCGACATAGAATTCATATTCAAAGTTGAGCGTTGTTCTTCGTCTGCTACACCGTTAATATTTAATGTACCTTCGGCAGTATCGCCCAAGTTATCGGTCAAAGTATAGGTGCTGTTTGCGTTATCAGTATTAAAGTTTCGCTCATCCAAATCAGCACCGCTTACCAAAGCTAAAGTATCACCTAACGGGTTTTGTTCCGTATCATCTTCAGCTCTAGTAATTACAACACCGATACTGTCATTTTCAGTATTTGTTGTAGCCAAACCGATTTTTCCGTAAGTCTTACGAGTATCATCTGTAGTGTTATAAATATCGGCCCAATCGGTATCAACTTGAATTTCATCATCAGCACTACCGACAAGGGCATCATTAATCAAGAACTCTCTATCGCTGATTTCAGCTTTCAAAGCCAACTTAAGGGTGCTGCTTGAGTTATTATTATCAATAATCTGAATCTTAAAGCCCTCATCCGTAACATCTGCAAAATTACCGGCAATAACATTAAGTTCAGCCAAAGTTATAACACCTGAAGAAAGATTTGCAGTCGCAAATACATCAGCCAATCTTTGGCTTACGTCAATATCAATACTGTAATTTGCATCAGCACCTGAATCTAATGACAACAAGTTGTATGTAAACAAGTCATGATTTGCTGTGTTAATGTTAACAGCACCGCTGGTTGTAACAACTGAATTCAATACATTGTTATACAAGTTTATCATACCGGAACTATCGCCTGACAATGTGGTTGCATAACCGTTTTCACCGCTAACGTAGTCATTCATGGTGATAGTACCGTTATTTCTGGCATCCAATGTCAATGTAGATGAAGCATTGTTCATATAAATAGCCTGTTTATTATCAGCGCTTCCGACATAGTTTCCGGAGAAAGTAGAAGTTCCGTTATCGGCTGTGACCTGAACATCTGCATTTGACCAAATAGCACCACCTGCTGTTGCTGCATGGTTGCCAAGGAACGAAGTGTTTCTGATATTTGCTTGATTATTGTTTGACAAAGCACCACCGTTGCCGTTGCTAATATTATCTGCAAAAATCACATTATCAGTATTTAAGGTTCCATCATTAACAACAGCACCAATATTGGCGGCATTATTTACAGATATATCTTCAAGACTTAACCTTGCGTTGTTTGCAACTTCAAATCCGCTCTTGTTATTCAAATCTACGGTAGAACGTCTTGTGTTATGGGCAAAACCTTTCACACTTAATTGTCCATGAACATCACCGACACCGTCAACATTATGCTCACTGCCCAAAGTATAAACAGCGCTGGAATTTGAGGTTGTAAATGTCTTAACCGGATTGGTCGTGTCATTTGCAACTAATACCAAAGTATCACCCAATGAAGATGAAGTAGTAGTAACAATGGTCGAGGCTTCTACAACACCGATACTGTCATTGGTTGTTCTGGTCGTAGCCAAACCAATTTTTCCGTATATATCGTTGGAGTGTTCATATTGCTTATATGTATCGCTCCAATCATTTTTGGCTCTGATAGCACCAGAAGAAGTTCCGTTCGGTGTGCTATACAAATAGAACTCTCTGTTGCTGATTTCGGTCGGCAAAGCCAATTGTAAAGTACTGCTTATGTTATTATTGTTAATAACCTGAATCTTAAATTCGGCATCATTAACATCATCAAAACTTCCGGCAACAACATTAATTTGTGTCAAAGTAATGGTTCCCGAAGAAAGATTTGTGGTTTCAAACATATCGGCCAATCTTTGGCTAACGTCAATA
>JAZNXK010000013.1:0-35033 GCA_045593845.1 Alphaproteobacteria bacterium | reverse complement strand
GGTAAAGCTTGCACCGCCTTCTTCTGCCAATACTTTGGTGATTGCCGCTGTCAATGTCGTTTTACCGTGGTCTACGTGACCGATTGTACCGATGTTGCAGTGCGGCTTTGTTCTCTCAAATTTCTCTTTTGCCATTTTTCTCGTTTCCTAAAATGTTGTTGCGTTAAAACCAAAATCTTGAAAAATGAGAGGGGGAATGGAGCGGGTGAGGGGAATCGAACCCCCGTCATAAGCTTGGAAGGCTTCTGCTCTACCATTGAGCTACACCCGCAAAACCCAATCTTATTTTCAAGCATTTACCTTGACATAAATGGTGGAGGGGGAAAGATTCGAACTTTCGTAGACGTGAGTCGACGGATTTACAGTCCGTTGCATTTGACCGCTCTGCCACCCCTCCATTATTATTTCAGGCAAGGTGCAAAGGAATGGTGTCCTTTTGCAAATTACTTAATGACATAATAGTATTTTGCTCAAAATGTCAATAACTTTTTTATTTATTCACTTTTATTTTTTTTATTTGCTTTTAATTTTGATTGTGCGGCCGAAAGTGCTTGGGGAGTGCCAATGTGAAAAAATTCGGCATCATTGATGACAAATCCGAGTTTGTTTTCTTGCTGTGCTTTATCAAAAAGGTCGCGCAGAGAAAATTTTTCTCGGGTTGTACCATCAAAAATTTTTCTGCTGACAATAGAAATTCCGGCGAACATATACGGAAATCCGCTTTCTTTTTTTTGCGCATTTCTCTCCGGCTGATTTTTTTCATTTATTCGATAATCGCCGCTTTTATCACCGCAAATATCGTCAATATTTTGCAAGAGCAAAAGAATATCATATTTTTTTTCGTCCCACTCATCCATCATTTTCCAAAGCACGGGTTTGTAAGCATGATCAATAAAAAATACGTCGCTGTTGCAGACAAAAAAGGCAGAATTTTTTAGCAACGGCATGGCTTTTTTGATACCTCCGCCGGTTTCCAATGCTTCTTCTTCAACAGAAAATGCTACGGGAGCGGACGGATATTTCTGTTCGATATGCTCTTTTATCATATCTCCTTTATAACAAAGATTGATGATAATATTTTCAATGTTTGCTTGTTGCAGGCGTTCAAAATTGTAATCTATCAGGCATTTATCGCCGACTTTGACAAGCGGTTTGGGCAGATTGTCGGTTATGCTTTGCATACGAACACCGCGACCGGCGGCCAATAGAATCGCACTGTTAATCGGTTTGCGCTTGGGAAGACCTCGCAGATTGTTCGGCATATATTTTTCGAGCCATTGTTTTACGGGCAACAATTTGGGATAGAGCAAAACTTGGTCAAGCATTTGCCACAATTGCGGAACATACTGAAGATATTTTTCTTTTTGGTTGACCATACTTAAAGTTGTGAATCGTCCCAAAACTCGAAGATGTCGAAACAGTGAAAGAAAGGCGTAAGAATCTTCAAAATCTTCACGATTTATGTTCTTTAATTGATTGAAAAATGTATCTTTGGTTGCGGCAATTATTTGCGGGGAAACAAGTCTGCGGTCGGCGGCAAGCAGGCTCATTATGTCATAAGTCAGAGGTCCCCACATGGCATCTTGAAAATCTATAATTGCACAATCTTTACTTTGGGGAGGAAACATAATATTGTCAATATGATAATCCCACAATACCAAGCGATTGGGAACTTTGAATGCCATGGGAGTAAGGGCTTCAAATATATTCATAAATTCGGATTTTGCCGATGGTGATAACGGATAACCGGCGGTCATCGGAAAATACCAATCGGTAAAAAGTTGAATATCGTTCATGATTGTTGTTGAAGAAAAATCTTTTACGCAGGAAGGTCTTTTTTCTATGTTGGCGATTTTAGCAACGGCGTTGCCGGCAGAAGCGTAGAGTTCTTTTTCTTGCGAAGGGAAAAGAGAGAGCATATCGCGCATACTTTTAGTGCCGAGGTCTTCAAGCAGGAGCATGCCGTTTTCTATATCTTGAGCCAGAACTTTAGGAACATAAACACCATTGGAATTAAGAAAAATCGACAGCTCAACAAATTCCGGAGTTTTGCAGCAACATTTTTCATCATCCAAGACAATCATTGTCTTGCCGTCGCCCAAAGTCAGGCGATAATATTTGCGCGTTGAGGCATCGGTATTGACGGGGGCAAAATCAAAATGCTCGTTTTTAATGTGTTGAGCGGCAAAATTTTTCAGTTGTGAGATACGATTGAGATTTTCCATTGACCAATGCTCCTAAAATGTTATTATGTCATAGTATTAAATTTTAAGGCTTAAAATATAATTAAACAGGAGTTGTCGGTGCGGTATAAATATGCGGTTTTTGATTGGGACGGAACTTTGGCGGATACTTTTCCGGTGATTTTCTCAGCATATGATTTTGCTTTTGAAAAGCTGAAATTGAAGAAGATTTCTCCTGACGAGTTAAAAAGAATCTTGAGTGCAGTTCAAAATAAAGATGTTTTGGGGTATGTTTTCGGTGAATATAAAAACGAGGCTGCCGAGTATTTTTATGAATATGTAAATGAAAATCACGGAAAAAACTTAAAACCGCAACCGGGGGCAAAAGAACTGCTCGATTTTTGCCAAAGAGCCGGCGTGGAAAGCTATTTGATAACCAATAAAAAAACAAAATTTATCAATCAGGAATTGTCTTTATTGGGGTTTGATAAATATTTCAAAAAAGTTGTGGCGGCAGGAGAATATGGCGAGGATAAGCCGCATCCTTTGGCTTGTCAGGCTTTGTTTGATTATAAATTGCCAAAGGCAGAAGAAATTGTCGTAATCGGCGACGGTGAGGCAGATGTTAAAACTGCACAGGCATTAAACGGAGCTGATTGCATTATTTTTGATCCTTTGCATAAATATAAAGGTGTTTCACCAACGTATAAAATTGATTTTCTTAATCAGGCAGAAAAAATTTTGGAAGAGTGATATGGCAGAAGTTATAATTTATGGTAAACATGCCGTTATGGCAGCACTGGAAAATCCCAAGAGAAAAATCTCAAAAGTTGTTTGCACAAAAGAAAATATTGATGCAATTAAACCTTTGCTTGGAAACAGAAAACTGCAGGTTGTTGAGCGCAGAGAGTTTGAAAAATTGTTGCCGCAAGATGCGGTTGCGCAAGGCGTGGCAGCTTGGGCAGAGCCTTTGAAAAATGTTGATATAGAAGAAATTTGTTCAAAGGTTGCCAATAAGCCTGATTGTAGGTTATTGATTTTGGATCAGGTTACCGACCCGCAAAATATTGGTGCTATCATTCGTTCTTGTGCGGCTTTTGGTGCCGAAGCGGTGGTAGTGCAAGATAAAAATTCGCCGCAAGAAAGCGGGGCAATGTTGAAAGCGGCGGCGGGAACTTTTGAAAATTTACCGGTTTGCCGGGTTACTAATATTTCGCGTGCTATTGAAAAATTGAAAGATGCCGGATTTTGGATTGTGGGAATGGACGGCTATGCCAAAGATGAAATCGCGAGCCTTGATAAAAGCGGAAAGATTGCGGTTATTATGGGGAGCGAAGGAAAAGGTATGCGCAGATTGGTCGAAGAATCGTGCGATATATTATTGAGATTGCCTATATCTCCACAGGTGGAGAGCCTTAATGTTTCTACGGCGGCGGCGATTGTATTGTATGAATTGAGCAAAAAATGAGCGGAGGCAATATGCCAAAAGAGTTTATCAAAATCAAAAAATTGTGCAAAAATTATGGTGAAATTGAAGCGGTAAAAGAAGTTAGTTTTACGGCAAAAAAAGGAGAAATAATTGCCCTTTTGGGGCCGAACGGCGCCGGAAAATCGACTTTGATGAATATGATTGCCGGTTATTTGTCGCCGACTTCCGGTGATATTGCGGTTTGCGGTAAAGATATTAAAAAATTTCCGCTTTGGGGAAAGGAAAATATCGGTTTTTTATCGGAAGGTTCTCCGCTTTATGCCGATTTGAGTGTGCGCGCTTTTTTGCGTTATATGGCTGAGTTGAGAGGATGTGAAAAAGGCCGCGTTGATGAGGTGATGAAAATTGCCAAGATAGAAAATGTGGCCACGCAAAAAGTTGAAACTTTGTCAAAAGGATATCAGCGTCGCGTCGGTTTTGCACAAAGTATTTTGGGAAATACCGATGTTTTGCTGCTTGATGAGCCGACCGACGGATTGGACCCGAACCAGAAAAAACACATCAGAGATTTGATAAAAACAATGAGCGAAGAAAAGTGCATTGTTATTTCTACACATTTGCTCGAAGAAGCAGAACATCTTTGTAACAGAATTATTTTGTTGAATAAGGGCAAAGTTGCGGTGGATGGAACACTTGAGAAAATTTTGCAAAAATATAAAGCCGCTTCTTTGGAAGAAGTCTTTTATAAATTGACGGCAAATAAAGGGGATGAAAAATGAGAAAACTTTATTCGGTTGTTAAAAATGAACTTTTGAGATATTTTGTTTCGCCGTTGGCTTATGTTTATTTGATTGCATTTTTGGTTTTGAATGCTTCTTTTGCTACATATTTTGGGCATTTGATAGAGAGAAGTATTGCCGATTTGTCGCCGATGTTTGTTTATTTGCCGTGGTTGTTTTTGCTTTTTATTCCCGGAATTGCCATGCGTTTGTGGGCGGAAGAGTTCAAGAATAAAACGGTGGTGCAAATTGTTACCATGCCGGTAAGTATCAATGTTTTGGTGTGGGGGAAGTTTTTGGCCTCGTGGTTGTTTGTGGCAATCGCACTGCTTTTGACGTCTCCGTTTTGGGTGACAATAAATTGTTTGGGTGAGCCGGATAATCAGGTAATTGCTTTCAGTTATGTCGGGGCTTGGTTGTTGGCAGGGTGCATGCTTGCAATCTCGCAGACCATGTCGGCACTGACAAAAAATCAGGTGGTGGCATTGGTTTTGTCGGTAGTTGCCAATTTTATCTTTTTTTTGAGCGGTGTGGAATATGTGCTCGGATTTTTGCGGATGGTTGCACCGATAAGCATTGTTGAGATGATTGCTTCTTTCAGTTTTCTCACTCATTACGGCCAGATTGTCAGTGGTTTGCTTGAAATAAAGTCTGTGATTTTTATTGTTTCTTTGATTGTATTGTTTAATCTGATTACGGTTATTATTGTCAGCTTTAAGACTTCCGGAACTTCAAAGTTGTTAAAATCAACGCAAAGCTTGTATTATGTTGCGGTTTGTTTTATGTTCGGGTTGGTTTTTTGCGGAATAAATTTGCTTTCAAATCATTTTTTGCGTTTGTGGCAATATGATTTGACCGAGGAAAAAATTTATACAATTTCGGATTCAAGCAGAAAAATTTTGCGAGAAATTCCCGAAAATGTAACAGTAAAATTTTATTATTCGCCGATTTTGGGACAGAGAAATCCGTCTTTGAGATTTATGGCGGACAGGGTTATGCTGATGTTGCAGCGTTTTCACAATGTGGCGCCGGACAAATTTGATTATAAAATATATAATCCTGAACATTTGAGCGAAGAAGAAGATGCTGCAATAGCTTTCGGTTTACAGCCCATTCCGTTGACGGATATAAATCAAAACGGTTTTTTCGGTATGGTCTTTGTTGATGCGGCGGATAATAAACAGATTATGCCGATATTGGCTTTGGAGAGAATTTCTTTCATCGAATATGATTTGATAGAAAATATTTATCGCCTTTTGAACAAGAAAAAACTTTTGGGTATAATTACAAGTCTGCCGATTTTTGAAACCAATCAGGATTACGGCTATGTTTCGCAAAAATGGAATATTATTGGTGAGATTGAGAAGTTTTATGATATTTTGCCGATAATAAATCCTGATGATTTGGCTAAAATTGATGTTTTGATGATGGTTCATCCGCGCGATTTGTCTGATGAAATTGTTGCGGCAGTAAAAGATTATTCCGAAAAAGGCGGAAAGACTTTTGTGCTTTTGGATACTGCGGCAGAAGCACAGAGAATTTTTGCATCAAAAAATATGGAATTTTATCCTTCAGATCTTAAGGGCTTGGATAAATTTTGGGGCTTTAAGATGTTGGATGATATTATAACCGTCGATTTAGAAAATTCGATTGCGGTTGATGCTACAAAAAATTATGCGGTCAACCCGATTTTTACGCAAGATGTGGTGCAGTTTGTTTTGCCGCCCAGCAGTTTTAATCCTAATGTTGATATTACCAAAAATTTGCAGGCTATTTTGTTTGCGTCGGTTTCGGTTTTGGTTGAGGATGGGCAAAACAGAGAATTTTTGCCGTTGCTAGTTGGTGCGGATAATTCGGGTTTGATGCCGTCGAGCGTTGTTTATGATAATGTCAGTCCCGAATTGTTGCTGAATGATTATAAATCAGTGAGCGCAACAAAAGTTTTGGCGGCATTGGTAAGACCGATAAAACAAGCGAATCCTTTTGAGGTGATTGTTGTTGCCGATACAGATTTTGTTTATGATACATTCTGGAGCCAAAGTTATGTGGTTTTGGATAATATTTATATTTTGCCGATGTATGACAGCGCAAATTTTGTGCTCAATTCTTTAGATTATTTGAGCGGTAATAATGACCTGGTGCCTCTGCGCGGAAAAAGGCAAAAGAACAGAATTTTTGTGGGTATGGAAAAATTGCGCAAACAAAATTTGCTCGATTTTCAAAAAAAAGAACATGAGCTCTTTGCACAAATTGAACAAACCAAAAAAGCTTTGGATGAAATTACCGCGAAGCGCAATTTTGAGGAAAGAACCAAGTTTACTCCCGATGAGTTGGCGATAATTGCAAAAACGCGACAAAATCTGCAGAATTTGATGACAGATTTGAGAAATATCAGAAGCAATATGCATAGCAGTTTGCAGAATAAAATATTGAAAATTAAAGTTGTAAATATTGTCACCGTTCCGTTATTGATACTGCTTGCGCTTATGTTCAGAAGTCTTTTCAGAATTAAGCGAAAAGATAATTTTAGTTTTGTAATAAACAGAGAGTTTCGGATTATTTTTGCCGTGGCAGTATTTTTTGTTGCGGCGGGTTCGGTTGCGGTTTATCTGACCAAAAAAGCGGATATGTCCGAGTTTGAAAACAAAAAAGTTTTTGCTGATTTGTTGGAGAATTTATCGGAGGCCGATGAAGTTGTTTTATCTTCGCAAGGACAAGAATTGAAGTTTGTTTTTGTTGACGGTGAATGGAGGTTGGAAGGATATCCTTGTTTGGCGGTTTATCAGGAAAGATTGCAGAGATTTTTATCTGTGGTTGCCGAAATGACTTATTATGAGAAAAAATCGAATCGATTGGAAAATTTGGCGGCATTCGGATTGAAACCATTGGATAAAGATACAAACGAAGGTATTGCCGTAAAGATTGCGGCAAAAGACAAGTCATTAGCTGAGTTTTATTTGGGAAAATATGACATTGATATCGGACGTGGGGCAAGGGCTGCTTATTTGCGTTTCGGAAGTGAGTTCCAAGTTTGGATGGTGAGAGCAGATTTTATAGATGTTTCTCTGATGCCGGAAGATTGGACATATTCAAGCCTGTGGAATCTGCGCTTTGGCAGGCTGAAGGGATTTAATAATGCGGATAATGTCAACAGAACCATGTTTTTGGTCAAAGAGTTGCTGGGTACAAAATTTGTGGAACAGACAACCGAAAAACCACAGGGCTTGTTGCTGACAAAATTGGCCTTATACGGAGAATACGGTGATAATGTCAGGATAGTGTTTGAAAAAGTCGGAGATGATATTTTTGCTTATTATAATTTTATGCCGAAATTTTATGATAAATATTTAGAATTATTTGCAAAAACGGCTAGCAAGTGTTATTTTAAGATTGAACGCAAACAATGGGAAAAAATATTAAATGTCCTCATCGCAAACAGATAGCACAAAAAAAGACAGGCTGAAAAAACTGGCTACATATGCCAGCATCAGTGCCGCGGTTTTTTTAGCTTTTATAAAACTGGTCGTTTCATTATATACCGGCTCTTTGGCGATTTTATCTTCATTGGTTGACAGTGTGTCGGATATATTTGCGTCACTGATAACTTTTATAGCAATTCATTTTTCGGTGCGACCGGCGAGTTTGCAACATCGATACGGATACGGCAAAGCTGAGGCAATCAGCTCTTTGTTGCAGTCGGCTTTTGTGGCAGGCTCGGCTCTTTTTGTGGTTTATGAGGGTATTAACCGTATGATTAACCCGTATCCGATTACGGATATCGGCTGGGGTTTGGTGGTTATATGCATCAGTATAATTGTGACTTTGGCTTTGGTTATTTTTCAACAATATGTGATTAAAAAGACCGAATCTTTGGCGGTTAGTGCGGACAGATTGCATTATCTGATTGATTTGACAACTAATTCGATAATCATCATCAGTTTGATTTTGGTAAAGTTTTTTGACTTTTATTGGTTTGATACTGTTGCCGCACTTTTTGTGGCAGGATATTTGTTGTGTAATGCCTATGAAATTGCCAAGCAGGCAATAGAAATGCTTATGGATAGGGAACTTTCAGCCGAAATCAGAGATGAAGTTTGCAAAATAGTGAAAAGTTGTAACGGTTGTCACGGAATACATGATTTGCGGACGCATAGTTTGGGCGGGATGTATATGTTTGAATTTCATCTTGAGCTGGATGGAAATTTGTCTTTGTATGCGGCGCATGATATTACTGAAGATGTTGAAGCAAAGATAAAAGCCAAATTTCCCGAATCACAAGTGCTGATACACCAAGACCCTTATGGCTTGAGTGAGGACAGACTCGATAACAGGCTTTCTAAAAAGGACTAGAGGTTGATGTCTGCTTCATAAGCATTAACAATTTTGGTGTCTTCTTCTTTTTCTTCCACACTCAATTCACAGACAAGGAGAGTATCTGCATCCTGAAGGCTATCGATAACGTCTTCGGGAATGTCTTGTAAGGTTACGGAATCTTTTTTATTGCGATGCAATACGGCTGTTTTATCGGAGGAGTTGATGTCAATAACCGCATCTTGCGGTTTGCCTTCTCTGGCATATAGGAGAAGCATTACTTCGTCTTCGTCGTTGATAATAAAATCAAAATTATTAATCATGGTACCACCCTTGCGTAAATTAAAACTATATTGCTGTGAGCGAATTATATATTTAATAATGTTAACAGATGATTTAATTTTGATGAAAATTAAAAAAAAATGTGTATTTTGTGCTTATGAGAGATTTGTTGGATAAAATAATAAATTTTTTGAAATGGCCGGCGGCTGTTTTTGCACTGGTAATGTTGCCAAGTTTATTGCAATCGGTGAAATATTTTAATTTTACCAATGTCAGGTTTTTGGTTTTGCTCGGAGGTGTCGGGCTTTATTATATGGCAACAAGGGTTATGGATAAAAGTTTGAAAACTACACAGCAGGTTTTGGCACATGAATTGACCCATGCTTTTTTTGCGCTTTTGACTTTTCATAAAGTAAAAAGTTTGAAGATAAAAGAAGATGATACCGGAGGAGTGACCGGATTTGAGGGCAAGGGAAATTGGCTCATAATTGCGGCGCCGTATTTCTTTCCGTTTTTTTGTGTTGTTTATATTATAATTGCCTCGATATTTTTGATTTTTTTCAAAATGGGTATTTTTTATAATTTGTTTTTGGGATATTTTATCGGCTATTATCTTGATGCCGTTTTTTCGCAAATTCACGAAAAACAAACCGACCTGATTGAGCTCGGTCCGCTGTTTTGTTTGATGTTTCTGCCCAGTGCAAATTTGTGGATGATAGGCAATTTGTTGGCTTATAACACAAAAGCTTGGGACGGCTTTGTGCTTTATCAAAAATTGTTATGGCACAACAATTTGGTTAATTTGGAAACTTTTTTCAGCTTTTTATAATTCTTTGAGCAAGCTGCGGCTGAACAAAGGAAGTGTGTTGTCGCGTGCACCCATAATTACGATACGGTCATGCGGTTTTGCATTTTTGATTATATAATTATAGATTTTTTTCCTGTCGTCAAAGAAAAAGGCATTACCAAAACCGAGCGCATTTATTTGCTTGATTATGTTTTCGGCGGTAATTCCGACATCTTTGTTTTTATCAAGCATATAAACCTCAGGCATTAAGAAAATATCATTTTTATCAAGGACGTTGGCAATAACTTCGGCAACTTCCGAGCCGGTATTTTGTGCGGAAAACGCACTGTGAGATTGATACATTACAATTAGTCTTCCGTCATAGTCTTTCAAAGCTTGGAGTGAAGAATTTATTTTGCTGGGATTGTGAGCAAAGTCATCAATTACGGTTATATCATTTTTAGTAATATCAACAATTTCCAATCGGCGTTTGATACCGGTAAAACCTTCAAGAGTTGCGGCGGCTTTGAGAGGATGAATTCCGAGTTGAGAACAAACGGCAATTGCGGCCAAAGCATTTGATACATTGAATGTTCCGTAAAGTTTTAGCGAAAAAGTCTGTCCTTGAAAATCGTATTTTATGCCATCTTTTACAAACTTTATGTTTTCGGCATAAAAATCGGCCTTCGGATTTATGGTAGAAAAACTGATAACTTTTTTATGATGTTGCATGTTGCGTGTCAGTTTGCAGTCGTAATTGACAACAATGGCATCGGAACAATGCTCGGCAAAGGTATTAAAATATTCAATGAGTTTTTCCATTGAAGTATGGTCGTGCGAGATGTTGTTTATCAGTCCGATGCGCGGATAATATTTACAAATGGAACCGTCGCTTTCGTCAGCTTCAATAACGCATATATCATCTTGATTGTATATAAAGTTCGGTAGTGATTTCAGATGTTGATAGTTGCGGAGCATGCCTCCGTTTATCATGCAAGGATGTTGTTCCAACATATCTAAAATATAGCCTATCATGGCGGTGGTTGTAGTTTTTCCGCTGGTGCCGCCGACGGCAATGCCGTAGGGATATTGAGAAAAAATTTCTGCCAGCAAATCGGAGCGTTGTTTGATGGTAAGACCAAGTTTGAGCGCACTTTGAATATCGGGATTGCTTTTATCGAGAGCGGCAGAAACATAGATTGTCATATCAGGAGTGATACAAGAACCGTCTTGAGGAATGATTTTTATTCCCATGCTTTCAAGTGCCGAACGGTTTTCGGCATCAAGTCCGTTATCAAAGCTGCGATCAGAGCCGTATACTTCATAACCTTTGAGTGATAAAATTTGGGCCAGAGGGCTCATTCCATTGCCGGAGATTCCGCAAAAACATACTTTAGTCATATTTTCCTCTTAATATTTATAAGGCATTTAAGGTCTTTGTATCTTGTTCTTTCAAAATTTGGAGATTGGTATAGTCGATTACGAGATAACTTTTGCCGTCTCCGTCGACATTAACACTCAAGACAACTCCCACTTTTTGATTTTCGTAAACGGAATAAAGAACTGCTTCACCGCTTTGGAGTTGTGCCAAAAAGTTTTTGTTTCCTATCGGTTCTTCAACTTTTACGATTTTTACTATTTCTTTATTCTGCTTATCTTTGTATTTTTTTTCTATTTCGGATATTTTCGGAGTGAAAAATTCTTTTTCGTTACCGTATTTTTGGCCCAAAAGTTTGCCGTATTGGTGATATTGCTGCATAATTTTTGATGCATCGGGAGTATCATTGATGAGTTCTCCATAGGCAACTATGCGCCAAAGTTTGTTGTTTTCGCCGAAAGTAATATAAACTTTTGTAATATCGGAAATTTGTTTCGGCAGTTTTGTAGCGATAAAACTGTTGGGATAATCTTTAATCGGGGTTTTGACCATTTCTACACCCAAATCTTTTATTTGCTCATAGGTTGCTCCCCACGGCAGACCGAAAGGACCATCACCGTATTTTGATTCTTTGGGTGTAACTTTGCGTGCCGAAGGGCGTTGAAAAGAATTATTTCGTTTGGGAGGACGAATATTTTCAGGTAAATTTTCTGCCCCCTCAAGCTTGATACTTTCGATTTGTTTGTTGAGCAAATTGCCGGCTTTGCCTTTTGCGCCAATGGCAGTTTCTTCAAGCTTGGCATCTTTTGAAATCAGGATATTTTCATAAAAATCCGGAGTGTTGCCGGCAACAGCCTGTGAGCCGAAAAAACATCCGAGAAATAAGGTCAGAAAAAACTTAAACATAAAATTATCCTCTTTTGATATAAAAAAATTGAACACTGTTCATAATTGTTTTATACTAACGCCATAATTGCAAAAATTTTGTTAAGAATATTGGTGATATGCAAAATATAAGAGATGAAATTCACAAAAAATTATTGAAAGCCGGTCGGCTTTTGGTGTGTGAAAAAGGAATCGAGTTTTTGACCGCAAGAAAACTCTCGGAGGCTTCGGGCTGTTCCATCGGTACGATTTATAATCAGTTCAGCAATATGGATGAGTTTATTGCCGAGCAAAACGAGATAACCTTAAATGAACTTTTTATTTTTTTGTCGCAGATAAAATATGAGGAAGACAGTTATAAAAATATGAATATCATGGCGGATTTGTTGGCAAAGTTTGTAGTTGATAACAGGCAGCTGTGGTTCTTGCTTTATAATTTCCATTTTCAACATGCGGCTTATAATTTTTCTTACAGATATAAAAAGATTTTATTGAAGGTTGTTAATTTTGCGAATCGAGATTTTTATAAATTGTTTGCAAATTTGGGAAAGCAAAAAGCAAAAGCTATGAGAAATGTTTTGTTGCTTGCTTTGGCGGGATTGAGTGCTGTGCTTTCAAGTGATGCGGTTTCAAAGAGCAAAAATATCGTTCCTCATCAGGTTGCAAAAATTTTCTTAAATGTTTTTTTGGCGGGAACAAAAGTTTTGGAAGAGCAATAGTATGGATTTTATCAGCGAAATTATATATGATTTTAACAAAATGATTAACGATCCTGCGATTTTGATGCCGATGGTCAATAATCGCTTTATCATGATTTTGCTGGTGATTGTTCTTTTGCATCTGAAATACAAAACCTATGACAGTATGTGGGCGAGTGCATTGGTAAATATTCCGGGAACATTGTTGCATGAGTTTATGCATTTTATTGTCGGATTGGTTTTGAATGCACAGCCATCAAACTTCTGCCTTGTTCCCAGAAAAAATCCTAACGGCGGTTATGTTATGGGGAGTGTCGGGTTTAGAAATATTACTTTTTACAATGCCATACCGTCGGCTTTGGCACCGCTGTTGTTGCTGTTTGTGGGGTTTTATCTCAATCGCTATTGGTTACCGAAAATCAATTTGACGGCCATAAATTATATCGGTTATGTTTTTTTGCAGACCGTGATCATTGAAAATGCTATGCCTTCTTCGACAGATTTTAAGGTGGCAGGGAAATATTTTTTGGGCATCATTATATATTTATTCCTGTTTGTTTTTTTAGTTGCTTTGCTCTAGATATTTATCAATTTCTTCGGTAACTTTTTTGGCATCACCATAGAGCATATAGGTATTGGGTGCAAAAAAGAGAGGATTTTCAGCACCGGAATAGCCTTTGCCCAGCGATCGCTTTACAAAAAATATGGTTTTGGCAGAAACAACATCCAGAACCGGCATACCATAAAGCGGAGATGAAGGATTGTTTTTGGCTTCGGGATTGGTAATATCGTTTGCGCCGATAACATAAGCAACATCAGCGGTGGCAAATTCGCGGTTTATGTCTTCCAGCGCAAAAACATCTTTGTAGTTTACGTTGGCTTCGGCGAGCAAAACATTCATGTGACCGGGCATGCGACCGGCAACGGGGTGAATTGCATATTTGACTTTAACTCCGAATTTGTTTTGCAACAAGTCGCTCATAGTTTTTAAGGCATGTTGTGCAGAGGCGGCGGCCATACCGAATCCGGGAACGATAATAACTTTTTGGGAATTTTGCATTATGAATGCGGCATCTTGCGGACTTCCGGCAAGAGCATTTTTTTCGCCGAGATATGTTGTTTCTGCAATTTTTTTGGAACGGAAAAATATATTTCTTACGGAGGTGTTCATAGACTTGGTCATTATATATGCCAAAATTGTGCCGCTGATGCCGACAATAGTGCCGACGGTGAGCATTAAAATATTGGATTGAGCAAAGCCGATGGCCGTAGAGGCAAAACCGGAAAATGAGTTGAGAATTGAGATAACAATCGGCATATCCGCTCCGCCGACCGGCAATACAATCGTAATGCCGAAAACAAGCGCAAACAGTGCCAAAATAATGATATTGACAAATGAGTTATCAAGGCAAAAATTTATGCCTGAAACTAATGTTGCAAGAAACAAAATTAAATTGCTTGCGGTGATAAAATTTGATTTTTGTATTTGAATTCTTAATGTTCCCTGAAGTTTTAGAAAAGCAATGAGTGAACCGGAAAAAGTTATGCTGCCGATTGCGCAACCGAGCGGTATGGAAATCGGACATTCCGAAAAAATTGAGGTCTCGCCAAAGGCAATAAAAGCAGCTGCACCGCCGCCAAGTCCGTTGAATATGGCTATCATTTGCGGTAGTTTGGTTATTTTGGCGCTATAACCGAGAAATATACCGACAATTCCTCCAAGCAGTAATGTTATAATTATATAAAGTGCGTTTTGCGGCAAAGGAAAAAAATCAAAAAATATGGCGATACTCATGCCCGATATGCTCAATATTCCGCCCTGAACAGCAGTTTTCGGTGAGGACATGAGACGAAGCGATAAAATGAAAATGCTTATGCAAAGAAGATATATATATGTTAATATCATTTGCGTTTATCCTTTTTGTTGAACATGGCTAACATGCGTGCAGAAATGCCAAATCCGCCGAATATGTTGATAGAGGCCATAAATACGGCAATCAACCGTAACCAACTGTCACCGCCTTCGGTTATGGCACCGAGGATGATGATGCCGGATATGGCATTTGAAATGCTCATTAGAGGAGAATATAAGGTCGGCGTAACACTCAATATTACAAAGTAACCGATAAAAATTGCTAATATGAAAATGGTAAAAAGTGTTCCGAAATCCGTCATTTTATGAATGCTCCTTATATATCGATTGTATGATTTTATCTTGCATATTGATGGATAAATTTTGAGAATTTGTGTCGTAAATGAGCAAAAGAAGATTGTATAAATTTCGGGCAAAGAGTTGGCTTGCCGAATAAGCAATTTGGGATGCAAGGTTGTATTCTCTCAACAGATTTTTGCTATCTGTTTTTTGAGAAACATTACCGGAAATGTCAATTATAACCGTTGCCGGCGATATTTTTTTGCAGGTATTTTCATCAATAAGTATCGGGGCATGAGGGTATCTGCCGGCAGAACAAATTATAATATCAAATTTCGGCAGTGAGTTTGTTACCGCATCCGGCGAAATAAATTCCGCACCGACGGATATGGCCTGCAAAAAAGTTTCTTCCCGCAAATCTGCGGCAAAAACTTTTGCTCCCAAGCGTTTGAATGTTGCAGCGGCTTGCAGACCGGCAACTCCCAATCCCCACACAAAAACTTGTAAAGGCGGAATTATACCGGCAGCGGTTATCATCATCGGAACACAGCGATTTGTTTTATTACAGGCAAGCAAAGCGGCTTTATAACCGGCGAGATTGTCTTGTGATGAAAGAATATCTATGTTTTGGGCGCGTGATAAACGAGGAATTTTTTCCAGTGCAATAACATTAAAGTGAAAGTTTAAATTTGGGCAGCGGCTGAAATCAGCAATTACAAGTTGTTTATTTTTCAGCTGTAATTGTTCATCTTTGGTAGGTGCCCAAATTTTGAGAATAATGTCGCTTGCGGACAAAACTTCGTTTGCCGTCGGTTTTATTTTTACGGATTTTTTAAGATAAGAATCGTCATCATAGCCGGCATTTTTTCCGGCATTTTGTTCGATAATAATTTCAAATCCGTCTTTGATAAGCAGTTCTGCAATTTGCGGAGTTATGGCAACGCGATTTTCGCCTGCAATTTCTTCTTTGACGATGCCTATTATCATTTTTACCTCGTTTTTGTTTTTGATATAATTATGAAAAAATTTTTTGAAACGAGGCAGGGCATAAAAAATGGGAGAAAATCTCCCATTTTTTTACTTTATTATATATTGATATTATAAATCGAGTGCTTTGCGATAGGTGTCGAGCAAATATTCCTGTTCTTCGCGGTCGCTGGCATTCATCTTGCGCAGTTTGATGATGGTGCGCATAATTTTGGTATCGAATCCTGCTGATTTTGCTTCGGCATAGACATCACGAATATCGCTGCCGAGAGCTTTTTTTTCTTCTTCCAGGCGCTCAATACGTTCAATCAGTGAACGTAAGCGATCTGAGGCAATTCCACCAACTTCGGTCATTTGTTTTCTCCATAAAATATTAAAGTTATTGCTGAGGAGATTAACAAAAGCATATCGGCTTGACAAGAAAAAATTATATTTACCAAAAATAAAATAATCTTGTGATAGCGTGTATGAAGGAAAAATCTTGAGGAAAAAAATATGCCCAGAAAAACATACACTCATATATTGGCTACGCTCGGGCCTTCTTCGGAAACGGAAGAAAAAATCTCGGCATTGATTGATGCCGGTGCCGATGCTTTTCGTTTTAATTTCAGCCATGGAACTCACAAGCAACACAAAGAGAGGTTTGCGATTGTGCGCAAGTTGGCAAAACAAAAATCTTTGCATATAGCTATTGTTGCCGATTTGCAAGGGCCAAAATTAAGGGTTGCCGATTTTAAGGAAGATAAAGTTTTGCTGAAAGAAGGGCAAAAATTTGTTTTGGATATGAGAGATGAACTCGGTGACGAAAACAGAGTTTGTTTGCCGCATAAGGAAATTTTTGCGGCAATTAAGGTCGGCGATGAATTGTTGCTGAACGACGGCAATATTGTCTTGGAAATTTTGAAAAAAACTACCAACAGTGCGGTTACGTTGGTGAAAGTCGGCGGCGAATTATCAAGTCATAAGGGAGTTAATCTGCCAAATATTAAATTGCCGATTTCAGCGATTACGGAAAAAGACAGAGAAGATTTGAAATTTGCGCTGAAAATGGGTGTCGATTGGGTTTGCTTGTCTTTTGTGCAGTCGGCAGATGATGTTCGCGAGGCCCGAAAACTTATCGGTAACAAGGCAATGATAATTTCCAAATTAGAGAAACCGAGTGCGATTGTTGAGCTGGAAGAAATTATCAAATTGTCGGACGGTGTTATGGTGGCAAGAGGTGATTTGGGTGTTGAATGTCCGTTGCAGACAGTGCCGGTATTGCAAAAGAAAATCGTTAATGCCTGCCGCCGCTATGCTAAACCGGTAATTGTGGCGACGCAGATGCTCGAATCGATGATACAAAAACCGACCCCGACAAGAGCAGAAGTATCAGACGTGGCAACAGCGGTTTATGATGGTTGTGATGCGGTGATGCTTTCGGCAGAAACGGCGGCGGGAAAATATCCGGTCGAAGCCGTAAAAATGATGAGCAAAATTATTACTCAAGTTGAGGCAGATCCTTTGTTTATGAGTGCTGCCATCAAAGAATCGTTTTCGGGAAATAAATACCTCGGGGAAGCAGACTCAATAGCCTATGCAGCGAGTAAAGTTGCAAAAGTTTTGGAAAATGTTGCCGCGGTGGTTACCTATACGTCTTCGGGAAGAACAACATTTTTGATTGCAAGAGAAAGACCAAAAATTCCGATTGTCGCGCTAACCGCCGAAGATAAGGTGGCACAGCAGATGGCTTTGGTTTGGGGCGCAAAACCTTTTGTTAAAAAAAGCTATTTTTCCAGTTTTGCAAAATTTGAAGAAAATGCGGTTAAGCTGGTAAAAGAAAAAGGTTTGGCCAAAGCCGGTGACCATATAATTATTACCGGAGGTTTTCCGCTCGGTGTCAGAGGAAGAACAAATATTTTGCATACCGTGCTGATAAAATAAAAAAATAAGCTCCCGAATCGGGAGCTTATTTATTGAAAATGAAATCAACTTATTCTTTATTGTAGTTGTTTTCTTGCTTTTTTGCCTCATCTTCGGTACGGGCAACATTGACCAAAATGGTTTGGGATACTTCAGGGTGCAAATTGATGCTAACCTTATAGACACCCAAATCTTTGATCGGACGTTCCAAAGAGATGAAACGACGTTCAATCTCTTTTCCGGCTTCTTTCATGGCAGCAGCAATATCTCTGATGCTGACAGAACCGTAAAGTTGTCCGGTCTCGGCAGCTTGACGAATGAGAACAATCTTAAAGCCTTGCAAATCTTCAGCCTGCTTGGTAGCATTGTCGAACAAAGATTTGTTGTGAGCTTCGAGCTCGGCTTTTTGGCGCTCATAAACGGCCAAGTTTGCTTCGGTTGCGCGAAGAGCTTTTTTGGTAGGCAAAAGATAGTTGCGTGCATAACCGTTCTTTACGGTTACTTTATCGCCCATTTTGCCCAATTTATTGACGTGTTCCAAAAGTATTACTTCCATTTCCGTTCTCCTTAATCTGCAACAAACGGAAGAAGAGCAATATAGCGGGCGCGTTTGATAGCCAAAGCTAATTCTCTTTGCTTCTTTGCCGAAACGTTAGTGATGCGGCTGGGAATAATTTTGCCTTTTTCGGAGATGTAACGGCTCAAGAGTTTTACGTCTTTGTAGTCGATTTTCAAAGCATCTTCACCGGAAAAAGGGCAGCCTTTTTTCTTTGAATTTTGATTATTGGTCATGTCTGTTACTCCGCTTCTTCTAAAGGTTCTTTGTCATCAGAAGATGAAACTCCTTCAGAGAATTCATCAACTTTCAAGGTCATATAACGGATGATGTCTTCGTTAAAGCGCATAACGCGTTCATACTCCGCAATAGCAGAAGCAGGAGCTTCAATGTTCAAAAGAACATAATGACCTTTACGATTTTTTTTGATACGATAAGCCAGAGTTTTCAAACCCCAATTATCAACTCTTACAACCTCGCCACCTTCTTTTTTGATTGTTTCTGACAAATCAGATACAATATTATTAACTTGAGAGGCGCCGAGATCTTGACGTGCAATCAGCACGCTTTCATATTTTTGCATATATAAATCTCCTTATGGATTCTCAACAAAACCCTTGTAAAACAAGGGCAACTCTATGTATAGCCGAGAAAAACTCGGCAAGGGACGTCGCCTAATATAACCGAAAACTTTATTTTGGCAAGCTTTTTTTGATAAAACTTAATTAATTATTGCAAAACAATGTAAAAATGCGTATTATTCAAAAAAAATCTGTTAGGGATATAAAAAATGCGATACATAAAAACAGTTTTGTTGGTGTTTACGGCTATGATTTTGCAGGCTTGTCAAGGCGATAAGGCTTGCAAAGATTATTGGAATTGTGTTGAAAACGCGGAAGATATTTATATTGCGACAACACCGCAAAACGTTAAGAGTACTATTTTTTTGGTTAATCAGCATACCGGCGATATTGCTTGTTGCCGCGATACACCGACAATGAGTGCCGAACAGTGTGCACAGGCTTTGGAAGCCGATTGTTTTAAGAGAATAGAAGAAATTCCCTACGGAATTGCCGAAAGAGATTTTTTGAAAGAGGGAACATACCCCACACGTCGTTGGCGTGAGGGAGAAACCTCTCCAAGGTGGTAAAATGCTTTCACGCACCTATACTGTTGCTTTTAACGGGTTGCAGACAATTGAAGTCGAAGTGCAGGTACAACTTTCGGCAGGGATGCCTGCGTTTACCATTGTGGGTTTGCCGGATAAAGCCGTTGCCGAAAGCAGAGAGAGAATTAGAGCTGCTTTATTTTCTTTGGGGATAAAAATGCCGCCGAAGAGAATTACGGTAAATTTGTCGCCGGCAGATATTTTGAAAGAAGGAACACATTATGATTTGCCATTGGCCTTGGGAATTTTGGCCGGCATAGGTATTGTCGAACAAAAACTTTTGGCAAGATATGTTGTTGTCGGTGAACTCGGTTTGGATGGAAAAATTGTCAATGTAAACGGAGTTTTACCGGCGGCGGTCATGGCCAGAAATGTCGGCAAAGGTTTTATTTGTCCGGCAGGACAAGGAGGAGAGGCAGTTTGGGCAGAAGGAGATGAAGTTGTTCCGGCCAATAATTTGGAAGAACTGATAAATTTTTTCCATGGCGCCTTAAAAATAGAAAAACCGACGGCAGATGTTTCGCAGATTGAGCAATCATTTCTTGATATGCGCGAAGTAAAAGGTCAGGAGAGTGCCAAAAGAGCTTTGGAGATTGCGGCGGCAGGTGGGCATAATCTGATTATGGTGGGACCGCCGGGGTCGGGAAAATCCATGTTAGCTGCGCGGCTGCCTTCTATTTTGCCCCCGATGACCAGAGATGAGGCTTTGGAAACTACAATGATAGCCTCAATTGCCGGAGAACTTAATGGCAAGAGTTTGATTGTTGACAGGCCGTTCAGGTCTCCGCATCACAGCGCTTCAACACCGGCATTGGTAGGCGGTGGACGTCCGGCAAAACCTGGAGAGATTTCGCTGGCCAATAACGGAGTTTTGTTTTTGGATGAATTACCGGAGTTTTCGCGCGCGACCCTAGAAGCTTTGCGTCAACCGTTAGAAACAAGAAAGATAAATATTTCACGAGTTAATTCGCACGTTGAATTTCCGGCAAAAATACAACTGATTGCGGCAATGAACCCTTGTCGTTGCGGATATTTGGGAAATGCGGCGCGGGAATGTGCCAGAGCACCGCGTTGCGCACAGGAATATCAGGCAAAAATTTCAGGTCCCTTGCTTGACAGAATAGATATTCAAATTGAGGTTCCGGCGGTCAGTCCGTGGGATATGGCGGCGGCTCCGGAGGGAGAGCACAGCGAAGATATCAGAAAGAGGGTTGTGGCTGCAAGAAAAATTCAATATGAGAGGAATTGTAAGCTCGGTTATTCTGAGTTATGCACAAATTCTTGCCTAAACGGAGATTTATTGGAGCAGGTTGCGGTCATGGACTCGGAGGCGAAAGCCTTGCTAATAGGCTATGCTGACAAAACCAAGCTTTCGGCAAGAGGATATAATCGCACTTTAAAGTTAGCAAGAACAATTGCGGACTTGCAAAATGAAAATATTTTGCGTAAGATACACATAGCTGAAGCACTGTCTTTAAGATGGAAAGTGCCGGACTATAAGTTTTAGGAGTTTTAGAATAATGTTTAATAAGAAGGTAAAAAGTTTGTTTTTTATGGCTTTGTTGCCGTTTTTGGCAATGAGTACAGATGCATTGGCGCAGGATTGCCCTTCTTGCGCAAAGAATGCAAATGCCAGATATGCTGCATCCGCAAATCAATACGGACAACGTGAAATTGTCAGACCGGTGGTGCAGAATTTTGATTGCGGTGATCCGCGCGGTTGTTTCGGTTATCAACAACCAGCTCCGTCTCTTGCTCCCATGCCGCAAGCTGTAAGAGGCAGAAATCTGCCGCAAAAAGTTCAGGTTTTGCCATATGTGGAAAGAAATAACGAAAGGGTTTTGCGTCCTTTGTCAGATAGAGAAGTTGCCGAAAGAATGGGTGCTCCTTCGGGATATATGGTCAGCGAATCGAGAAAGGTTGCCTATAAGGAACCTCAATATGTTATGTCTTCTGGAACAGAACGCCAAAAAGCTATGGGTGCAGTTGATGCTCACTATCGTGACGGCAGTATTTTCGGCGGCGGTCCGTGCAGTCCTTCAGATAAAAACGGCGGAATTCTCGGCGGTGGTTCATGTGGCTCGTCAAGAAGCAGTATTTTACCTTCGGGACCATGCAAATCTTGTGCTAAAAAGAGACCTGCTTTGCCTCCTGTTCAAACAGCTCCCGCTGTTGCAACAGCTCCAGCTCCAGCTCCAGCTCCTGCTCCTGTTGCCGCTCCGGTTCCGTGTGTCAGATATGCTCAAAGAGTTCCCGCTGCCAATTGTGATCTTTTGGCAACGACAATTACATATACAAAATTACCTTGTGTAGGAGGAACTCCTTGCGCACAAGCTATGCCTTTGCCCGTAAAACCGGTATGCCCGTGTGCAACTTCCATGACTTATACAACCACAAGCCCGATTCCCTGCCCTTGCGCCGAAACAAAAGTTCAGCCTTTGCAAGCAGTTGCAGTTCAACCTATGCAAGCAGTTCCGGTTACTTATGCAAAAGTTGCTCCTCAACCATGCCCTTGCGCTGCAAAAGTTCAACCTGCTGCTTTCGGTACAGTTCCCGTTAAGGATTGTCCTTGCGCACAGCCGAAACCGCAACCGGTAGAAGTTGTTGTAAAGAAACCTACACCGGTTCGTGATTGCTCAAGATTTGCTCCGATAAGTATGGAGTGGGTTGATTTCAGATTGCAAAGAGGCGTAGGTTCAAAAGGATATTCTAAAGACTATGATGAAAAGCGCTTTAAGATATTCGGTTGCAGAACAACAAATAAGAGTGCTCTTTTGAACGAGGGCAGAATCTTGGAAAAAGATATGAACTTTAATGAGATTTTCACCGATATGGTTTCTGATTGCTATAAGGTAGTTTCTACGCAGCAGTGCATTGATGAAAATACGGTTTTGCCCGAATATGTTTTGACAGCCGAAATTACCGATTATTTCATGAGTTTGTGCAAAGATAATGCATGGAAAAAAGCCAAAGATGCTCCAAAAGGATCTTCGGAGATGAAGGTAGTTTGGCGTTTGATGGATTCGAGCAAGACAAATGTTATGTGGAAGGGTGAATCTGTCGGTCACGGTGAATTGGTTGACGGTGACAAAGAAGACGAGATGATTTTGATCCAACGTGCATTTGCCGATGCTACGGAAAAATTGCGTGATTTGCCCGGATTTGAGGACAGATTGTTGATGAGAATTACTCCTCAAGGAAGAGAAAGACAACGTCGCTATTTGATGGAAATGCAGAAAATCAGCGGTATTTGTCAGCCTCCGGTTATTGAAGATTCCGGTGCAATTTCTTCAGGTTCAGGCGGTGATGCCACATGGCTTGAAGTTAAGGAAAAACCGGTTCAAACTCCGGCTGTTGAAGTCGAGATTGAGACACCGACACCTGAAGTGGTTATCGAAAAACCGGAGCCGAAAGTTGAAGAGCCGGAAGTAGAAGAAGAGCCCGAGCCGGAAGCAAAAAGCGCAGTTTTTGAAGCAGACAGAATTTGTATTGTCGAAAGAGCTGACGATGCTTCAATCGGTCCCGATAATTTGCCGATGATCAGAAAATCGATAGTTTCTATTACTAACGGCAATAATGATGAGGGTGTAGGTCTTTTGATTTCGGAACAATTTGTTATGACTTCGGCTGATTTGATTGTCAAAGACAATAACAAATATACCGTAAAGACTACCGACGGCAGAACTTTGGAAGCAAAAGCATTCAGAGTTAACCCGAGAAGAAATACAGCTTTGCTGATTTTGAATGAAGAGGCTGATTATACTCCGTTGGCTTTGAATTTGGAATTGCCTGCCGTTGACAGAGATACATTCCTTTCTATCGGAACTTTGGCATTTGAAGATGACGATAAGTATATGCAAAATACTTCCAGAATTAACAGTTATCGTTATGCCGAAGACGGTGCCGCAGAGATTGTAGTTGACAGCTTTGATTACGGCACGACAACAGGTGCTACCTTGGTTGATGAAAACGGCAGAGTTGTAGCATTGTCTCACCGTAAACAACCGCAAAGCGGCGATTTGTTCTTGCCATTTGAGACGGCGATGAGAAGTTTGGGTGTCGAGATTTGTGACAAGGCTTTGCCTGAACCGGAGCCTGAAGTAGAGCCTGAACCGAAGCCGGAAAAGGTATGGCGTAAACCGGTTTCGACATTTATTGACGAGCCGGAGGCAAAAGCTCCAGAGGCCATGCCGGTCAAGAACAGAAAATAGTTGTTGATCAAAGTTAAATCTCCCTCTCTGTCGGATTTGTCATAGAGGGAGATTTTTTTAGGAAAAATGTCAAAAAGAGGGTATGGATTATGAAGCGAGCTATAAATTTTAAATTAAAAAATGGAAGAAC
Source organism: Alphaproteobacteria bacterium (assembly GCA_045593845.1). Classification (GTDB taxonomy): domain Bacteria; phylum Pseudomonadota; class Alphaproteobacteria; order RF32; family CAG-239; genus JAFUYI01. The sequence goes on along the minus strand of JAZNXK010000013.1, from coordinate 11,195 downwards.
AGTTGTTATTAGATGCCTTAAAGATGATGATTATGATGCGGTGAAAAAATATTATACAGAATTTGATAAAGGACCGAGTGCAAAAATGGTATTTGATTATCCCGGTGCACCGATAGGAACAAAAGAACATTTTATTAAAAAATGGAGAAATAAAAATAACCTTTGTATTGCCGCTTTTGATGATGATAAAATTATTGGATGTGCTCAGGTTTGTAAAATAATGCCTGATCATCCTTATTCAGGTCGCAATGCTATAACTGGGACAACTATATTGGAAAAATATACCTCAAACGGGTTGGGGACAAAGTTCAAAGTTATTATTGAAAAGTGGGCTCGAGAAAATAATGTTCATAAATTGACCTCTGAAACTTTTCACAATAATATTCGTTCTATCGGCAATTTGATAAAGCAAGGTTATGAAGTTGTTGGAATTTTACATGATGTTGCTTTTATTGATGGTGAATGGTATCATCAATATAATTTTGAAAAGATATTGGAAAAATGATATAATATATCCAATGTTATTACTCGTCGCCGATACGTAGTGCCTCGATAAATGCGGATTGCGGAATTTCTACTTTTCCGAATTGGCGCATACGCTGTTTGCCTTTCTTTTGTTTATCGAGAAGTTTGCGTTTGCGGGTAACATCACCGCCGTAACATTTGGCGGTAACATCTTTGCGCAGGGCTGAAATGGTTTCTCTGGCAATAACTCTGCCGCCGATTGCCGCTTGAATCGGAATTTTGAACAGATGCCGCGGAATCAAATCTTTTAGGCGTTCGCAAATCTGGCGACCGCGAGATTCGGCTTCTAGGCGGTGGCACAAAAAGGCCAAGGCATCAACCGGTTCTTCGTTGATTAAGATTTGCACTTTTACCAAATCGGATTCCTGATAACCGACAATTTCATAATCAAAACTGGCATAACCGCTGGTAATTGATTTTAAGCGGTCATAAAAATCAAACACAATTTCGTTTAACGGAATGCGATAAACTGCCATGGCGCGTGAGCCTACATAGGTCAATTCTTCTTGTTCGCCGCGGCGCTCATTGCAAAGCTTTAGGACTGCGCCCAAATATTCGTCCGGCACCATAATTGTGGCTTTTACCATCGGCTCTTCAATAGATGATACCGTCGATAAATCGGGCATATCGGCGGGATTGTGCAAAGTTATTTGTTTGCCGGAGGTGAGATTGATTTTATAAGCAACAGACGGGGCAGTGGTAATCAAGTCGAGGTCAAATTCTCTGCCCAAACGTTCTTGGATAATTTCCATGTGTAACAAACCCAAAAAACCGCAGCGAAAACCGAGCCCCAAGGCTGCGGAATTTTCGTTTTGGTAATCTATGCTGGCATCGTTGAGTTTTAGTTTGGCGAGAGCATCTTTTAGGTTTTCGTATTGGCTGCTGTCAACCGGAAAAATGGAGCAAAATACTACCGGAACCGAAGGTTTGAATCCTTGCAAAGCCTCGGCACAAGGTGTTTTGTTATCGGTAATGGTATCGCCGATATGGCAATCGCTAACGCTTTTTATACTGGCGGTAATAAAGCCGATTTCTCCGGGATATAAAGCCTCAACATCTTGCATTTTCGGGGTAAAAACACCAACACGGTCAATTTGGTAGGTGGCATTGTTGGACATCATTCTTATCTGCATTTTTTTCTTGAGCACTCCGTCGTGGATGCGGACAAGAATGATAACCCCGAGGTAGCTGTCATACCAACTGTCGATAAGCAAGGCTTTTAGCGGTGATTGTTCATTTCCGCTCGGTGAGGGAAGTTTATTGACAATAGCTTCAAGCAAATCGGAAATACCGATACCGGTTTTGCCGGAGGTTTCTACTGCCTCGGAGGCATCAAGCCCGATAACGTCTTCGATTTGCTGTCTGACTTTTTCCGGCTCGGCAGACGGTAAATCTACTTTGTTTAATACCGGCACAATCTCGTGATTGTTATTGATGGCCAAATAAACATTAGCCAAAGTTTGGGCCTCAACACCCTGTGTGGCATCAACAACCAAAACAGAGCCTTCACACGAGGCTAAAGAGCGGCTGACTTCATAAGAAAAGTCAACGTGTCCGGGGGTATCCATAAGGTTTAGTTGATAGGTTTTGCCGTCTTTTGCGGTATAGTTAAGGCGAACGGTTTGAGCCTTTATGGTAATGCCGCGTTCTCTTTCAATATCCATACTGTCCAATACTTGCTCCTGCATTTCACGAGAAGAAAGACCGCCGCAATATTCAATCAGCCTGTCGGCAATGGTGGATTTTCCGTGGTCAATGTGAGCAATAATGGCAAAATTGCGTATTAAACTTAAATCTTTAGACATTTTTTACCCGATAAAAATTTTACTTTTATCTATAAATAAAGGAAAAAATTGTTTTAGGCAATAGCTTTAGATAATATATTATTGATTATAATTATATAATGTGGTATAAAATTATATGGATTATTTTAAGTCGAGGAGGAAATTATGAGAAAAGTTATTGATGTAGATTTCGGTTCTGCCAAATATGACGAGTTGGTCGAGTTGCGTTATAAAGTTTTGTTGGAGCCCCTCGGCTTGAAATTTTTGGACAGTTTTCGTGATAAGGAAATTGCGTATTTGCATGTGGCCTGTGTGGATAGTTTGGATGAGAGAATTGTCGGCGGTTTGATGATGGTGCCTCTGAACGACAAAGAAATCAGAATGATGCAAGTTGCGGTTGATGAAAAATATCAAAGAGAAGGTGTCGGACATCAGTTGGTTGAATATGCCGAGAAAAAAGCTAAAGCGGCAGGATTTTCAAAATTGGTTATGCATGCCATGCTTTCGGTTGTCAGTTTTTATGAAAAATTGGGTTTTGAGGCGGAAGGTGATATTTTTGAAGAAGGCGGTATTACTTTTGTGAAAATGGTAAAAAACATTTAGCTGTGAGTATTGCCGATGGCTGACCAAACTTTTGAAGAATATAAAAAACAGTTTGACGATTTCAGGGAACATAAAAATCCGAGTGCTGATTTGGTTGAAATATCAAAAGGGATGCGTGAGACTTTTCCCAAGAAGCCGGAATCGCGAGATTTTTTTCATGTTTGTTATGCATATTGGAGCCGTGCCGAGCTTCCGATGGATCCGGATGACAGGCTTTATTGGGGCGAAAAAATAAAACAGGCTTTTCGACGGGTTGGCGATTTGGTGCCGGAATATCAAGATATAAACAGACTTAATTTGCTAAAGATGGGGTGGAGTGCCCAGTTGCCGACAGAAGAATTATACAGAATGGCAAAAAAGGCTGAAAATGATTCTGCTCCCGATTTTGCGGAAAAAGGTGAGATTACAAAAATAAAATATCAGATGGCGAGCCGATATTTTGCTGATGTAATGAAAGAGGCGGAGAAAACATCTGACTATAAAACAGAAGCCGCATTGTATAAAAAAGCCTATAATATTCTGTTTGATGTTGCGCCAAGTGCCAGATTAGAAACTTATAATTTTTACAAGAAAAATCTTGGAAAGTTTTATAACCTTTCGGAGTATGGAAGGTATAATTGGTGCCATGATGAGGGGCTTTTATGGAAGAAGATTTTTAAGAGTTTGCCAAAAGAAATACAAACGGCAATTATCAGAAATTCTCAAAAAGGCAGAGGAGATTAAAGAAAAAAGCGCCAATCGGCGCTTTTTTTTAATTTCTGATAAGCGGTTTATATCTGATGGCGTGCGGATTGCAGGCATCGTCGCCAAGGCGGGCGCGCTTGTCTTTTTCATATTCCTCAAAATTGCCCTCAAACCAAACAACCTTGCTGTCGCCCTCATAGGCCAAAATATGTGTTGCCAAGCGGTCCAAAAACCAACGGTCGTGCGAGGTAACCAAAACACATCCCGGATAATTCATAATACCTTCTTCAAGTGAGCGCAAGGTATCAACGTCCAAGTCGTTGGTCGGCTCATCGAGCAGAATTACATTGGCACCTTTGCGCAACATTTTGGCAAGGTGAACGCGGTTGCGCTCGCCGCCGGAAAGCTGGCCGACTTTTTTCTGCTGGTCAGTGCCCTTAAAGTTGAACTGTCCGACATAGGCGCGCGAGGGAACTTCTTTTTTGCCCAAGGTAATCATATCCAGCCCGTCGGAAATTTCCTGCCAAACGGTTTTGTCGGGATTGAGTTCGTCACGGGCCTGGTCAACATAGCCCAAATCGACGGTATCGCCAAGGCGAATTGTGCCGGAATCGGGCTTTTCCTGTCCGGTAATCATTCTGAACAAAGTGGTTTTTCCGGCGCCGTTAGGACCGATAATACCGACAATTGCGCCTCTGGGGATTTTGAAAGATAAATCGTCAATCAACATTCTGTCGCCATATCCTTTGGAGATATGTTCGGCCTCAATAACCAAATCTCCAAGTCTTTCTGTCATCGGAATATTGATGGTGGCGGTGGTAATTTTGTCTTTGGTTGCGGCTTGCAAAAGTTCGTCATAAGCATTGATTCTGGCTTTTGATTTTGCCTGTCTGGCTTTGGGATTTTTTCTAATCCATTCCAACTCGTTTGCCAAAGTGCGTTGACGTGCTGATTCTTCTTTTTCTTCTTGTTCAAGACGTTTTTGTTTTTGTTCCAGCCAAGAAGAATAGTTGCCCTCATAAGGAATTCCCTGTCCGCGGTCAAGTTCCAAAATCCAGCCGGTTACATTGTCTAAAAAGTAGCGGTCGTGGGTAACCATAACTACGGTGCCGTTATAGTTTTGCAGGTGTTTTTCAAGCCATGCCACCGACTCGGCATCCAAGTGATTTGTCGGCTCGTCCAAAAGCAACATATCGGGTTTTTGCAACAACAAACGGCACAAGGCAACGCGGCGCTTTTCGCCACCGGAAAGTTTGGTGACATCACTGTCGGCAGGAGGACAGCGCAGGGCATCCATGGCAATTTGGATATTGCGCTCAATATCCCAACCGTTGCAGGCATCAATTTGTTCTTGCAGATTGGCTTGTTCTTCAATAAGAGCATTCATTTCGTCGTCGCTCATAGGCTCGGCAAAACGGGCGGAAACTTCCTCAAATTTTTTGAGCAAGTCGCGGGTTTCGCCAAGTCCGTCCATAATATTTTCCATAACATTTTTATCGGGATTAAGTTGCGGTTCTTGCTCCAAATATCCAACCTTAACTCCCTCGGCTGCCCATGCTTCGCCGTTAAAATCTTTGTCAACACCGGCCATAATTTTGAGCAAAGTTGATTTTCCGGCGCCGTTAACACCTAAAACACCGATTTTGGCATTGGGCAGAAATGACAATGTAATTCCTTTGAAAAGCTCTTTGCCTCCGGGAAAAGATTTGGTGAGATTTTGCATTACATAGACATATTGATAAGCGGGCATTTTAAACTCCTATTTATATGCTTTTAAGTTGTTGTATTGTTCCGGTAAAATCGGATTTCCGTCGGAAGTGACGGCATATTTTTTTCGACCTTTATTTTTGATTTTGGCTTTGTTATATATTTCTATTGCCTTTTCTCGATTGACTTTTTCGTCATCTTTCAACATTGTGGCATCGTAGGGATGGCGCGGTTTGAAAACTTTGCCGTCATACATTTTGATAGTTCCGTCGGCATAGAGGACGGTTTTAAAAATTTTTTGATTGTTAAAGCGCTCATTCAGTTCGTCACAATTATACATTCCGTCAGCTTGTTTGGATATGAAGGCATCGGCTTTGGCAGTATTAAAAGCGCGCATTCCTTCCACTTGGTTTTGGTCGCTGACGGCTTTGGTTATCAAAATTGCACGAGCCAACATTTCAAAAGTGGAATATCTGGCGGCGCCGCATGCCAATCCTGTACCAGAAACCGAGCCAAGAGCTTTCATCTCTTCGATATAGGCGGGAGTTATGCTTTTTGCACTGGCAGAAAAGGCAATAATACTGAATAACAATATTAAAAACTTGTTCATGGCTAATCCTTGTTTTTGTCTTTTGTTGTTGATTATACGAAAAATATTTTACTTTGCAAGAAATTAGTAAATAAAGCAGTAGAAACAAAAAAGGGAAAAATTGTGCTAATTTTTCCCTTTTTGAAATTTTTGCTCCGAACGAGCCGTTATATGCGTTTCTTATCCTTGGCAAGCTTTGAACTTGGGATTCTTTTTATTGATAACAAAAACGCGACCTTTGCGACGAACGATTTTGCAATCTTTATCGCGGTTTTTCTTTGATTTTAACGAACTAAACAATTTCATAATACACATCCTTTTTTGCAATATTTTGTTGCAACTTATGATAAAAGCTTATATTTGTCAACCAAATTTTTAAATCATGTCTATTTTTTTGCAGAGAGAAAAAAACAGCGATGATATTTATGGCAAAAGCGGTGACCATGCCGGGTCCGAAGCATCGGACGGGGTAACAATCATGCGCTCGTTATAGCCGGTCAAATCGATACTGTATAATCTAACCGGTGCAACGGTTTTGCCGTTGGCTCGGTCTTGGCGGAAATACATTAAAACACGTCCGTTCGGCGCCCAAACCGGAGCTTCTACCAAATATCCGCTGGTAATCAAACGCTCGCCGCTGCCGTCGGGATACATAACACCGATATAGAATTGTCCGTCAGCCATCTTGGTAAAGGCAATATAGTCGCCGCGCGGTGACCAAACCGGAGTTGCATAGCGTCCTTTGCCAAAGCTGATACGATGAACGTCACTGCCGTCGCTGTTCATAATATACAGCTGTTGGTTGCCGCCTCGGTCGGAGTTGAACACAATTTTTGAACCGTCGGGCGAATAGCTCGGCGAGGTATCAATTGCAGCACTGTTAGTAATTTGGCGGCTGCGACCGGTTGCCAAATCCATTTCATAAATGTTGGTAACACCACTTTGTGCGTGGCTGAGCAAAAGTTTTTTGCTGTCCGGAGAAAATACCGGAGCAAAAGTCATCCCCTTGAACTGTCCGACAAGACGTTGATTGCCGCTTTCAATATCGAGCAAATATACTCTTGGGGTGTTGCCGGAATATGAAAGATAGGTAATTTTTTGCAAATTGGGTGAAAAACGCGGAGTTAAGGCCATGGCGGCTCCGTTGGTCAAGAATTTGTGATTTTCGCCGTCCTGGTCCATGATGGCAAGACGTTTAACGCGTCTGGTTGCCGGTCCGCTTTCGGAAATATAAACAATGCGGGTGTCAAAATAACCCTTTTCGCCGGTAAGCTGTTCATAAATGGCATCAGCAATAACGTGAGCGACGCGACGCCAGTTGTCTTTGCTGGTGGTAAAAGATTGTCCTTTTAATTGCTCTTCGGCAAAAACGTCCCAAAGTCTGAACTCAATTTTTAGGCTTTGTTCCGATGTCTCGGTGATGGCGCTTTGCACTAAGGCGAGAGAGTTGATGGCTTGCCAATCGTTGAAAGTCGGCATTTCATCAATGGACTTAAATTTTTGAATGTAGCTTTGATTTGAAATTACTCTGAATAAGCCGGAGCGCTCCAAATCGGCAATAACTACATCACGAATTTTTTCGCCGTATGTGCCGGCACCAAAACCGTTGCTGACCATGTCGGCTATGGCAATCGGCATGGGGTCACGCATGGCGCCGTTTACGTCAATCATGAGCTCTGCTTTGGCAGAAAAAGAAAACATTGTGAGCATAAAAAATATAAAAAGAATCTTCTTCATTTGCTTACCTTCAAAATTTAAATTTACTTATCGGAGAAGTTAGTATAATATTGTTAAAAAATAATTAGCATTTGGAGTTTTTGATGGAACTTGCGGATTTTAAAAACAGTTTAAAAGATAAAACGGCTTTGCTTGGGATTGACTACGGCTCAAAGAGAATCGGAATTGCGGTTTCGGATTTGACGCGGACTATTGCCAATGCATATACGATTATTGAGCACAAAAACAAAAAATTTGATGTTGAGCGAATAAAAAAAATTGTGGAAGAAAAAGAAGTCGGGGGAATTGTTTTCGGTCTGCCATTGCAGATGAACGGAGAAGAGGGCGAAACCGCCGCAGAAATGCGTAAATTTGCCGAGCTTGTTTGCCGAGAAACAAATTTGCCTTGTGCTTTTTGGGATGAACGTTTGTCATCGACGGTAATGGAAAGATTTTTGATAAAAGAATATGATTTTTCGCGCGAAAAACGCAAAAAATTGTTAGATGCAAGTGCTGCCGCATATATTCTGCAAGGTTTTTTGGATGCATTAAAAAAAGCCTGATTAAATCAGGCTTTTTTAGTTTTGATTTCTTCACCGATATACATTCCGGTAGCGCGGGCAGCTTTTATGCAATCGCTGTTCAAGTCCAGTCGCTTGGTGCCAACTCTTACAACCTCGTCAATGTCATAATCTTCGATGCTGTTGTTTTTCAAAACTACCATGCGGTTGGTATGTCCGGCCTCTAACAACTCAATGGCTCTAACACCGAATCGAGCTGCCAATACGCGGTCAGTAGATGACGGATTGCCGGATCTTTGCGTGTGTCCGAGGGTGGTAACACGGGTTTGAAATTCTTTGCAACGGTGGTTGATTTCGTCGCTCAAATATTGTCCGATGCCGCCATAAACTTTTTCGCCGATTTTGTTTTTGCTTGAAGATACATGGCTTCCGTCTTCACGTTTTATGCCTTCTGAAGCAACAATCAGTGCATAGTTGCGTCCGCTCTTTTTGACTGCTTTTAATTTTTTGATTATTGAATCGATTTTGTAGGGAATTTCGGGAACAAGGCAAACATCTGCCATGCCGGCAATAGCTGAATTGAGCGCCAAATGACCGGCATCACGTCCCATAACTTCCAAAATGATGGCACGATTATGCGAGCGGGCGGTCAAAATCAAACTGTCGAGAGCCTCGGTGCAGACTTGGCAAGCAGTATCAAAACCGACCGAAGAATCGGTAATCGGGGTATCGTTATCAATAGTCTTGGGAATGCCGACCATCTTAATTCCGGCCAAGTGGCAATAGTTGCTGACAATATTCATTGAACCGTCGCCGCCGACGACAATCAGAGCATCAAGTCCCAACTCGCGGGCTCCGTCGCCAAAATTTTTGGAAAGATTTTTTACTGATTCCAATTTTACCCCGCTGTTCAAGGAACCCAAATATGAGCCGCTCAAACGAGGCCATGGTGTGTCAGAAAAATTTTCCGGTGTTAAAATCTCATATTGCAACGGGCGAGAGGTCAATCCGTCGGTGCCGAATCTGATGCCATATACTGTCCAGCCTTTGAGGGTGGCGCAGTTGACAACGGCTCTGATTACTGCGTTTAGGCCAGCGCAGTCACCGCCACTGGTTAAAATTCCGATTTTTTTGATTTTTCCCAATTTGTGTCTCCTTCGTAATAATATTTGTTGATTTTTTATCATAAGTGTGCTACATTTCAATACAAATTTTGCAATAATCAAATATTCTTTTTTATGGGATTTTGTTGTTATGGTTGATAATAATATTCTTAAACTTAAACATCAACTTTGTGAGTTGAAGCTTGAAGAAAGAAGAGTTTGCTCCGATATCAGGCATATGGTTGCCCGCAATCAAATGATTGATTTTGCTAAGGCAAAACAGCTCAATTCTTTGCGTCAGGGCGTCAAAACAAAAATTGCTAATGTTGAAGCTAAAATTATGCCTAACATTATTGCATAAAAAAGTGTTGCATTTATAAAATTGATGTGATAACAAGACTTCAATTGAAAAAATTTTATGATGAAATGAGGTGATATAAGTGGTTCAAGTTACCGTTATTGGCAACGACGTCGGACAGTCTTTGAAAGTTTTGAAAAAGAAAATGCAAAGAGAAGGCATTTTCCGCGAGATGAAGTTGAGACGCTGTCACGAAAAGAACAGCGAGAAAAAGGCTCGTCGTCAGGCAGAGGCCATTCGCAGATCGCGCAAGCAGTTGAGAAAACGCTTGGATATCGAAGGTTTCTAGAAAAATTAAAACCGGTAGAACTTCTACCGGTTTTTTTGTGGTTTGGTAAGTTTAAATTTAAAATATACATACTTCGAGATAATCCTTAATTTTCAATATATTTAGCTCTAAAAAATGGGAATATTTTTAGACTTAAATCCAGTTAAATTTTCAAAAATCACTTTATTTTGCATACTTAATTTTTCGCATGCAAATACCTTAAAATTAAACCAGGCAAATTTATTATCTGTATTAAAAATACTTGCTTTGTTGACAATATTAATTTACGTTAGCATAAATTCATTCTTAAGGAACACTATAATGACTTGTAAAGATAAAATCAAAATGATGCTGTGGAATTTAGGCTTACGAGAAACCATACCGGCATCGGTTATTAATAGCGTACATATCAAAGAAAATAATGAAGAATTAGTGGATATAAAGCAAGATAAAGAGCTTTATTTTTCAGATAAACTTCACCATCGTCCTGCTGTATATTTGCGAAAATCCGCATATGAAAACATAAAAAAAGCTCAAAAAACATTGCCTGATAACTACTTTTTCAAAATATATTCGGCTTTTCGACCTATAGAAGAGCAAACACAAATATGGAATAGAAACTATCAGAAAGTTAAAGCAAATAATCCGAAGCTTTCAGAGCAAGAAATAGTGAATAAGATAAAGGCTATATGTGCAGATCCTCGCTTTGGCTTTGGCGGACATCAAACAGGTGGCGCAGTCGATATTACATTGTGTGATGCAAACGGAAAAGATTATGATATGGGAACAGCTTGTGGAGAGGTTAATTCAAAAACACCAACTAGTTCTATCTGGTTAACTAATAAACAAAAATCAAATCGTTCTATTCTCAAAGAATCACTGGAAATAGCCGGATTTAAAAATTATCCGCATGAATGGTGGCATTTTTGTTACGGAGATAGAATGTGGGGAGCCTATTCAAAGCGGAAAGACTGTTTTTATGGTTTGCCTACACAAGAGAATAAATAATTGATAAAAATTCATATTGATAGATTGAAGTTTTCTGAGCTATCCTTATAAGACATTTCCGGTGTTGTTTCCTTTTCTCCAGACGACGACATGCGGTCGTCGTTTCGATACAATAACCTAGTTATTAAAAAGCAGGGAGAAACCCTGCTTTGCTTTTTAATGGTGGAGCTAAGGAGTTTGACCTTCGCTTTTTTCGTAAAAAAGCTCGGCCGCACTGGCGCTCATCAGCCCAATGGCTGACCGCCATCCTATCGTCTGGCTTTCGCTGGTAGTCGAACTCCCTTCTCGGAGTTCGATCCAAGTTATTATTTCTCCAAATCAAAAAAGGG
>JAZNXK010000012.1:0-13232 GCA_045593845.1 Alphaproteobacteria bacterium | reverse complement strand
TCATATATATTACTAATATGTGGTACGAAAATAAAATTATGTTTCCACCATTTAGCAATATGAATAAAGTCTCCGTAGGCTCTTTGACTTTTCTTTTTCTTATTTATTTTCTGTTTTTTTTGCATGGTTAATCTCCTATGCATTATAGAATTCTTAATTGCATAGGAATTGATGCTGAAAAAATTATTTTAATGATGACATTTTGCTTCAAGTTGCTACGAATTGACCGGAACATCTGCGGATAAAATGTATTATAAGCTATATGAGTGAAATAGCTTATATTCTACTGGAAAACGTTGAGGTTTATTTTATTCTCACACGTAAAAAGCGCCAAAATTAACCTTTTTCGAACATCAAAAGTTAGTCGGACACACCACCGCATTATAATTTATGTAAAAATGATATAATAAACATGCATACCCCGGGCCAGCTATAATGGACCATAATTTAAGCAAGATAACCTATTGCCAACAGGAAATAGGTTTAAAAACAAAAAAAGAGGAGCCTAAAACTAAACTCCTCCTTTTTCTCTTCATATTACGGCTTTTTGACAATACAATCTATATATGACTGTAACAAAGCTTTCACATGATGTGGTGCAAAACACTCGCCAATAACATCACGAATTAACTGTTCATCATTTCTGGCCCACAATGGAATGAACCAGTCTTGCGGTAATCCCGTTAACAAAATTATTTCCAAGGTTGTTAATGTGCGATCCTGTTCGTAATGAACCGTATTATAACCGGATATGCTTGCACTCTTTTGCACAATTGTTCCCCAAGGTTCATTCCTAAAGTTGCGACGACCAACAAATTTTGGTTTAGGATTCTTCGGCAAAGAACCATCTGCATTTACAAATTGCTTTGGGGATTCGCCTTCCTTAACACCATGTAACATGTCTACTTGGCATTTAGGCATGCTTGGACCATTATGCAAAGGTATTCCGCTACGTTGGCCTGCTGCGACTGGAGGTAAATTACCAATAGCAGATTCAGCCGTAGCATATTGACTTTCATCGCATTCTTGAGGATGTTTCCATATGCCAACACGAGAAAATAAGATAATTGTACGGCGACGATGTTGCGGACATCCAAATCCAACGGCATCCTGTACTAATATTTCCACGTGATAACCTAATGGCTCCAACGCATCTCGAATACATTGTTCAACAGTTCTGCCATCGTCATCTAAAACAGCGTTTTGAAACTCTTCCGCATTCTCAATCCAACCAGATTCCATCCTGGTTAGTCGTATAAACAGTAGTATATACAAAAATAAAAATGCTTCGGTTGAGTGTAAATGCTGTTTTCCTGCCTTTGCAAATGGTTGGCAACAAGGCGAAAATGTTCCGATTTTACAACCTTTTTCAACGAATTTACAAACCAGTTGAGCAAAGATTTTGGGGTCCGTGAAAGACCCCTTTATAATCTCAGCATTAGGATATTTATCTTGGCTCCAACGATGTCGAATTGAATTCAGCTCATTGCCGAGCACAATCTCAAATCCTAATTGTTTTGCCCATTCAAAACCAACAGATGCGCTCTGAAAAGCGCAAAATATTGGTATCATTTTACTGATGTCATCAGTCATCGGACACCTCCCGAGAAGTAGAGGCTGTATCGTCTACATTCTCATTATCCTCAATTGTTTCCGTGAGCACTTCTGCTTTCGTTACCAAATCAAGCAATTCAGCATCTGGATAAAGCAACTTAATTACACTTCTGTAATATGTATACCCACTTCCTTCGCCAATTTCACTTTCATAAGCAACAGATTTTTCACCACGAAATTCAGGTTTTTCAAAATTACCTTTTAAGCCAACCAAAACTTGGGAGTGATAATCTTTGAAGTACTGACCGCCATGGCGGAATTTATTTCTCACAAATACCGCTGTATCAGCGTATTTAAAACCATTGTTCCGAATAAAATCGATTGCGTTGGCAATCTGACCTTTATCAGCCCAAAGATAGAGCAAACAATTATCATTTGCCACTTCAGATAAATCAAAGTTTTCTTCAAATTTATTGAAGTCAGCGTAAATAATATCATATTTAGCGACTGGCAGTTCGATTGTTTCTGAATCGCCATTGTCGTTGCATGCAATATTATTTGCATCTTTTTTCGCCTTGTTTAATTCATTTTCCTTAGCCTTCACATACTTCAATGCGTGTGTCAACGTAGGAATTTCGTTGTTGTCATTAGCGAATTTCTTCTCTTTATCGTGAGCTTCAACTGTCAGTTTCATGATCCTTCTGGCTACCTTATCATTCAAGCCAAAATCTTCTTCAAAAATTTGGTATTGAAAACGATTGTCGCCTTCATACTTTTCAGGATGCAGATCAGAACGACCGCCACTATGTCCTACTACTTCATTAAGTCTTAGACTCAGCTTTAAAGCTGCATCCAAGGCAATGAAGCCAAATTCTCGAGCATGCTCGTGACGAATATGATACTCTTGAGCAGTCATTTTTCTTTCATTTCTTAAAGATTTTTTTGCTGCCTTGATAGCATCTTCGCTAATAGTGATAAATGAAGTGAGCTTATACGGATCCTCCGGTATTACCAAAGAATGTAAATTTTCAGGAATTGTTGTTAAATCCGCTGAAAATTTACTTCTCTGGCAGCTATTTGCCGCTAACGCAACTTCGTTGGTTAATTTAACGCATTCAGCCATGACTTGTTCTTCATCAACAATAGGTGTTGAGCTGACAACAGTAGCTTCACCTTCAATTGTAACAACATCAGAAGAAAGCGGTGGAGTCGGAACCCCACCATTTTTATCGTTGTCGTTAGCATTTGAAGTAGAAACATCATGTGTCTCAACTCCGGTTAAGACAGTATTTGCTTCAATTTCAGAAGCTTTGTCAATGATATTCATATCATCGACTTCTTTATTTATAAGTGTATTCATATTAAAACTCCTATTTTATACACTTGTTTTGAAATTACCCCATGACATAATTATTTAAATCATGGGTGCCCAAAGAAGCCGAGATTGAAAAAATGGTATTTACAAAATCAAAAAGATACATTAAAATATACTTACCAATTAGGTAAAGCCGATTCTAAATCTCGGCTTGGCTTATGATTTGAGACTAAATATTGTAGGGATATTTAGTCTTTTTTTATATCATAAACCGATAGCTTCTGTTATAATCCATGTGAACTAACAACTTATCCAAACCCGAAGTGAAAAATTTCACAAGGCAAGATAAGAGTGTTAATTTACAGGTTAAAGCCTGTATTTTTCTTATTCACGATGTTTTTATAACTGGACAAGTACCTAAAAAATGAAAGCAATACACTCTCAATTCAAATCTGCATACAAGGCATTATCTTTTCTTTATGCTTGTTAAAAAACTTGAAAATAAGACCTTGTCCAATAGCACCTTTAGAATAACATATTGAAAAAAGCCGTCAACTTGGCAAATCATGCAAAAACTTCAAAATATTAGCCAATGTATGCCAAAAGGTGTCACAGAAAATTCATGCAATAAAAATAGCCTTCAAACTATGATAAAATGAAGGCTAATTTTTTAATTAAACGAATCGATTCGGTCGCAATTTATGATACTATCTGAGACTATTGATATAAGCCTCAACATCTTCCTTAAAGTATATATCGCTTTTACCAAGTTTTCGGAATCTAGGTCCAATTGGCTTTTCAGTTCTTGGATTTTCACAAATTTGATCTTCTTTTTGTTGACTTATACGTTCTGCTTTCCATCTCTTTATGGTTCTTCTTGATACACCCAATTCTTTTTCCAATTCCCCTGGTCTTAACCATTGTTCATGTATAAGGTTAAAGGTGCATGTATAATTCTGATTTCGTGCTTTCAAAATATCCGTAGGTAACTCCGTTGCAAAAAGAAATTCATTGTATTTTTGCAAGATTGTTTTCTTCCTTCCCGTGTAACCTAAAATAATTAAAGGTAATTCAACAGCGAGATTTTCCCAACTGATGCCAATAACTTCATATTCATCAGTATTGTACGCATTTTTTTGGATGTTGCTAAAAAAATGATATTTTGATAAAGCATAGCCAATATCAATACCCCTTTCTTCAATAATACGATGAATGAACTGAAGTTCATCTGAAGTTATTTCTTTACATATACCATCTATAGATGTCTGAATTCGTCTGCACTCTTTATCAGAGATACCTTCTTTAGTGAGCCATTTATAAAAAGCATCTTTTAATATTAACATATGACAACTCCTGAAATTTATCCTTTTGTATTGTAATGATAGCAATTTAAAAAACAGTAAAAAAGGATGAAATTAACGCAACCCTATACAAATCAATCTCATTTTATTTCTTGTACAAACTAAAAAATACCAAAGCAATCGTAACAAAAATGTTACGATTCATGGTTTAAAATGTTACGATTCAACGCCAAAAATGTTACGATTGGAGCAAAACCTGTAAAAATGTAGTATTTTGGAGGTTTTTCACACAATTTCTCAATAAAAAGGTGTACATTTTTCAAAATTCGCCTTATAATATGTTTAAAGATTTAAGTGTGATGCATACTGTGATGCTTTTGGTTGAAAACAGAGGTAAGCAAAATGCAAAAGCAAGTAAAATCAATGCTTTTATAAAAAATGGAGTGAATCCCGTTACTCGCTCCAATTCACATTCTTAAATCTATAAATAATTGACTTTAATTTGCTTATAACCTATTATTTTCACATAAACGTCGTTATCGACGTTTGAAAATCTGTAATCTTTTGCAAATTTTAAGGAGAAAAGCATGACAACTTACTATATCGTATCAGGTGGTTTCGACCCAATTCACGAAGGTCATGTTGCAATGATAAAATCCTCGGCAGAGGCCTCTGACGGAGTTATTGTTCTTGTCAACTCAGATGCTTGGCTGTGCCGCAAAAAAGGAAAGAACTTCCAAAATATGACAACTCGTAAAACTATTCTCGAAAACATGAAAGGTGTAATTGACGTTTTGGAATTTGACGATTCCGATAACTCCGCATCTGATGGTATCCGCCGTGCAAGACAAAAATATCCGGATATTCATTTGGTTTTTGCAAATGGCGGAGACAGAGGAAAAGATAACATTCCTGAAATCCCCGTATGCAAAGAATGTAATGTCGATTTGGTGTTCGGAGTAGGGGGAACAAACAAGGCCAACTCTTCATCCTGGATATTGGAAAATTGGAATAAAAAATAATTCCACAAAAAAACCTCGCAAATTAGCGAGGTTTTCTTTTACGCAAAGCTGTCAACTAATCCGACAAACCAAGTTGACGATACTTAATCTTAATATCATATTGTTTGCCGTAGCTGTCAATAAGTTGCTCAACTGATTGTCTCATAACATCAATATTCAAACGACGGCTCAAAACATCCAAATCTTGTTCGGTCAATTTGAGACCCGAAGCATCGGCCGCAGCAACGGCAATAACTGTCTTACCGTTCAAAGCAACTTGTTTAGCTGTATTGATTTTTTCGTTAAACAAATCAACCATCTGTGCTTGATTAAGTCCGGCAAAGCTTTGTGATCTTGCCAAAGGAGGAGTTGTCTTGATGTTGAGATTATAACGAGAGGCAACTTCTTCAATGCTGTCACCGCTATCAATGTCATTCATCACATCATTGATAATCTCTTGAGCAATTGCGGACCTTTCATTTTCCATCCAAAGCTTTTCAATTTGAGGAGCGGCATCTTTCATATCCAAAGTATGAGCCTCATTGATTGCATCAACTCTGACAAAGACAAAACCCTTATCTGTTTCTTCTGCTTGGCTGATTTCACCTGGATTATAAGAAAACGCAACTTCAGCATAAGGAGAAGAATTTTCATCGGTAACATTAACAACTGACTTGAGTTGTTTGCCTGTTTCCTTTGCCAAATCTTCCAAAGTAGCACCGGCACCGATTTTATCATCAAGTTCCTTAACAACAGAATAAGCACTTTCATAAGCTTTTTCATTTCTCAAAGCTTCTTCGATTTGCTTGTATGCAACGCTGTCATCAACTTTTGAGCCGGCTTTAATGTCGTTGACCACAACAACATGCCAACCTGATCCGGATGCGATAGGTCCCAATATCTCACCTTTGTTAGCCTTAAATACGGTATTTGAAAGTTCTTCAATCAACATATCTTTAGAAACAAAGCCCAAAGAAGTGTCTTCTGCACTTTGTTTTGCCAAAGTAGCTGCAGCGGCATAAAAGTTTTCACCGGCCTTAACATGTTGAACGGCATTTTGGGCATCATTTTCATTATCAAACACCATCTGCAAAACTTCTCGAGTCTCCGGCACCACAAAACGGTCAAGATTCTTATTATAAAAATCCTTTATTTCCTCATCCGTAACCGGAATTTGCTTTGCAATATCATCAAAACCCAATTCCAAAACAGTAACATTTCTGCTTTCGGGAACAAGAAAATCAGCACTGAAGTCATTATAGAACTGTTCCATCTCATCTTCTGTCATCTTGCGGTCAACCACAACATTTTTGGGATCAACTTCAATATATTTAAAAATTTTGCGCTGACTTTCAGCTTTTGCATTCAAATCTTCCAAAACATCAGCCACTTTAATATGACCGACCGGATTACCGACCAAAAAGCTTCTAATAATATCAGTTTTTAATGCATCAATATATCTATATTCCGTCCACCCCGTAGCCGATAAAAAGTTATGAAAACGAGCAGGATTAAACTTGCCGTCCTCATCACGAAATTGTGGCTGCATAAAAATAACATCACGAACCAACTCATCACTGACAAAAACTTTATTTTCTTTTGCCATTTCCTTAACAATCATATTATTAAGGTTTTTCTCCAACAAATCTTGAGCGATCATGTTGCGCATTTGGTCAGTAACCTCAAGATTTTCGCCAAAAATTTTGCGAGCCATTCTGATTTGTTCATCCATCTGGGCATTAAACTCTGCCATTGAAATTTTTTGATCATTAACTTTAATGACTGCCGGATTAGAGGCGGCTCTGTTCAAATATCCCGAAACACCGAACAAAGACATAAAACTCAATGCGGTAATTCCGAAAATTACCTTTGCCAACCAAGAATCTTGGGCTTTGCGTAATTTTGTAATCATTTTTTCTTATCCTTAAAATTTTACAACTGAAAAGTAATATAATAACTTTATAAACAGTATGCAAATATAAAATATTGGTGTTGAAAAGTTTTTTATACTGGAAAAAAGATTTTTTATATGGTAAAGAGTCAGCAATAACTAAAATTAAGGATACAAAAATGGTCAGAAAAATTATGATAGCCGGCAATTGGAAAATGAATTGCCTGCAAAAAGAAGGGGTAGATTTAGCAAAAAATATCGCCCTCGGAGTCAAAAAAAATAAATATAATTGTGAATTTTTGGTTTGTCCGCCGTATACTTTGTTATACAATATAAAAAAAGCTCTTCGCGGTACAAAAATTGCTCTCGGCGCACAGGATTCTCACCAAGCGGAGAAGGGAGCTCATACCGGCGATATCAGCCCGCAAATGTTAAAGGATATCGGTTGTGTATACACAATTCTCGGCCACTCCGAACGCAGAACCGACCACCACGAGAATAATGCCCTTGTAGCCCAAAAAGCACAAGCAGCTTATGACAACGGATTAAAAACTATCATCTGCGTCGGTGAAACCGCAAAACAAAGGGAAAACGGCGAAACACTCGAAATTTGTGCCAAACAGGTTCGCAACTCAATGCCAAAAGAAGCCACTGCCGTAAATACTGTCATTGCTTATGAACCGGTATGGGCAATCGGCACCGGAAAAACTCCAACTCCGAAAGATGTGGAAGAAGTTCATGCCGCAATTCGCCAAGTTATCGCTAAAAAATTTGGTATAAGAACCGCTAACAATATACGCATATTATACGGCGGTTCGGTAAAACCATCCAATGCTAAAGAATTTTTATCTCTGCCTGATGTTGACGGAGCCTTGATTGGCGGCGCAAGTCTCAAAGCAGAAGATTTTTTGGCTATTGCTAAATCAGTTTGTTAAAAAAGGAAGGAAAAAAATGAGTACAGTTTTGTTAGTTTTACATTTGTTAATTGCAATCTTCTTGGTAGCTTTTATTTTGTTGCAAAGATCATCAGGCGGTGCACTCGACGGCTTGGGCGGAGGCAACAGTGCTTCCAGCTTTTTGACTGCACGCGGAACAGGCAACTTTTTAACCAAAGCCACAGCCATACTTGCTACTTTGTTTTTCATAACCAGTATGACATTGTCTCTGTATTATAAAGGACATACCGGCACCACAGTCGTAAAATCGATTGTAGAAACGGCACCTGTTGAGCAAAGTGTACCTTCCGTACCGACAGTTCCAACAGCAGAGCAATAAACACATGACAAACTTTTAAGCACATAGGACACCTCTAAAAAACAACAGGTGTCCTTGTCGCTTTTATAGAAGGGGAGGTAACATGACAGATAAGACAAAATTTATTTTTATAACCGGAGGTGTAGTTTCTTCTTTGGGAAAGGGATTAGCTTCAGCCTCATTGGCAGCATTACTGCAGGCCCGCGGTTACAAAGTAAGATTACGCAAACTTGATCCTTATCTCAATGTTGACCCCGGCACCATGAACCCTTGCCAACACGGCGAAGTCTATGTTACCGACGACGGCACCGAAGCCGACCTCGACCTTGGTCATTATGAACGCTTTACCGGCATTTCCGAAACAAGATATGACAGTGTTACAAGCGGAAAAATCTATCAAAGGGTATTGGATAAAGAGCGCCACGGAGACTACCTCGGAGCTACCATTCAAGTTATTCCCCATGTTACCAACGAAATCAAAAATTTTATATTAAACAATATCAATGATGAAGACTTTATTTTGTGCGAAATAGGTGGGACAGTAGGTGATATTGAAGGTCAGCCCTATCTCGAATCCATAAGACAGCTTGCTTATGAACTCGGACGTGAACGCACAATGTTTGTCCACCTTACTCTTTTGCCATATATTCCTACCGCAGGAGAATTAAAGACTAAACCAACCCAGCACTCGGTTAAACAATTGCAAGAATACGGTATTCAACCCGATATATTGCTTTGCCGCTCACAAATGGAAATTCCACAGAACGAAAAGCGCAAAATTGCTCAATTTTGTAATGTAAAAGAAGATTGCGTAATTGCCGCATTAGACGCAAAATCAATATATCATGTTCCCTTGTCATATTCTGCCGAAGGCTTGGATTTTCAAGTATGCAAACACTTCAATCTTGATACTGACCAACAACCTGATTTACAGAAATGGGAGAACATATCCCAAGTTATTACTCATCCCGAAGGTGAGGTCAATATCGCAGTTGTCGGCAAATATCAACTGCAGGAGGCATATAAATCTCTTGCCGAAGCCTTGACCCATGGTGGTATTGCCAACAAATTCAAAGTAAAAATAAAATGGATAGATGCCGAAGAGGTTGAAAAACAGGGAGCTAACACTCTCTTAAATGACGTCAGCGGTATTTTGGTTCCTGGAGGATTCGGCTCCCGCGGAACCGAAGGAAAAATTGCCGCAGCCAAATATGCCCGCGAAAATCATATTCCTTATTTGGGCATCTGTTTCGGAATGCAAATGGCTGTAATAGAAACCATGCGCAATCTTGTCGGTATTAAAAATGCCAGCAGTAGCGAAATTTCCGATAATTGCGAGGCAGTTGTAGGACTAATGACCGAATGGGATAAAGACGGAGCCAAACAAATTCGTCATGCCGACGGTGATTTAGGTGGCACAATGCGCCTCGGTGCCTATCCTACTGTTTTGCAGGAAGGCTCAAAAATAGCGCAAATATATAATTCAACCAACATTTCCGAAAGACATCGTCACCGCTACGAAGTCAACATAAATTATGAACGGGTTTTACAATTAGCCGGCATGATAATTTCCGGTAAATCTCCGGACGGAAAACTTCCGGAAATTGTAGAACGTATCGACCACCCATGGTTTATAGGTGTTCAGTTCCACCCAGAATTGAAATCAAAACCTTTTGAACCACACCCGCTTTTTGTATCTTTTGTAAAAGCGGCAATCGATAACAGCAGACTAATCTAGACTAACTTAGGAGTACAAATGAAAGCCTTAAAACTACTTTTTATATCAGCTATTTTAATTTTATTATCAAATAATGCACAAGCATTCAGTTGGAGCCAATGGTTTATCAATCTCAAAGAAAATATCGTTCACGCATGGAAGTGCGGACGTCCTGATGCCTATATTCCTGTTCGTGCATGGCATAACAGACTTACTTACGATAGCGAAAAGATAAAAAAATATAACGAAGAACCATGGGGATTCGGCATCGGTAAAGGTTTTTGGGACGGCAATGAGTGGCATGGCATATATGCAATGGCATTTAAGGACTCAAACTTCTACACCGAAACTTTCTTCGGTTACGGGTATCAATATAATTGGGCACTTTCTAAAGATGAAAACTGGAAGCTTGGTGCCGGTTATACTCTTGGAATAACCCAACGTCACGAATATTCCTACGTTCCAATTCCGGCACCGCTTCCGGTCGGCAGTATTTCTTACAAAAACATATCATTACAAGCCGCCTACGTTCCAGGGCTCAAAAACAACGGCAACGTATTGTTTGCATGGCTTAAAATCAGTTTCTAACATCTCATGAAAGGAGAATAAAATGGAGCAAAAAACTATTAAAATCGGTAACTTCAGTATCGGTAACCAACTGCCGATTGCCATAATCGCAGGCCCTTGCCAAATTGAGAGTAAGGAACATGCCATAGATATTGCCGGTAAAATGGTAGAAATAACCAAAGAGCTTGGTGTTAATTATATTTTCAAAGCTTCTTTTGATAAAGCCAATCGCACTTCTATTCATTCTCCTCGCGGTGTCGGACTTGAAGAAGGAATGCGCACATTTGCCGAAATCAAAAAACTCTATAATTGTCCGATTGTTACCGATATTCACGAATGTGCACAATGCGCAGTTGTTGCCGAATATGTTGATATGTTACAGATTCCGGCATTTTTATGCCGTCAAACTGACTTGGTTGTAGCGGCCGCAAAAACCGGTAAAGTTATCAATATCAAAAAAGGACAATTTTTAGCTCCGTGGGATGTCAAACATTTGGTAATGAAAGCCGTAGATTCGGGTAACGACCAAGTTTGTCTCACCGAAAGAGGAACATCTTTCGGTTATAATACTCTCATAACCGATATGCGAGCATTTCCTCAAATGGCCGCAGATACCGGCTGTCCGATAATTTTTGATGCCACACACTCTGTTCAACAACCGGGAGGTTTGGGCGGATGCAGCGGAGGAAATCGTGAAATGGCTCCTGTTTTGGCCAGAGCCGCTGTTGCCGTTGGTGTTGCCGCTGTATTTATGGAAACACACGAAAATCCTGACAAAGCCCTTTCCGATGGTCCGAACAGCTTATATCTCAAAGACATGAAACGCATAATTTCCGAGCTTATGGCCTTTGACCATTTGCGCAAAACCATAATAAAATAATATTATGCAGTTCCGTGATGAAGGATATATAATCAACTTACGCAAATACGGAGAAAGATCCGCTATCATAACCGTTATAACCAAAAATCACGGACTTATGCGCGGATTTGTCCGCAGTGCCTTAAACAAAAAAAATTTGGGTATCTATCAATTGGGCAATCATATAGCCATAGATAGTTATGCTCGTGTTGAAGAAAATATGCCTTCGTTCAAAATTGAACTAATCAATCCCAGTGCCGTCAATTTTATGCAAAATTCTCAAAAATTGGCGGCACTTTCCGGTTTGTGTTCGCTTTGCCTCTCTTGTCTGCCCGAAAATGAAAATATTGAGCGATTTTATTACTATATTGACAGCTTTATATCATTGATTGACCAACCCAACTGGCTTGCGCACTATGCTTTTTTTGAATTTTATTTACTCGAATATTTAGGAATAGGGCTTGATTTGAGTTGTTGCGCCGACACCGGATCAACTCAAAATTTAGCTTATGTCTCACCCAAAAGCGGCAAAGCAATATGTCAAACCTCGGGCGCACCATATAAAAGCAAACTATTTACTTATCCTCATTTTATTGTGGATAAAAACTATACTCCGACCCGCATGGAAGTGGCAGATTTATTGAAAATGACAGATTTTTTTATTAATAAAAATTTTTTTCAAATCCATGGCTTGAAATTTCCTCAAAACCGTGCTACGTTACTGCAAAACTTGGGATTATATGAGGGAAAATGTCCATAACAGAACAAAAAATAAAAGATGTCCAACTATCGGAAGAGCTTAGCAAAAGATACTTGTCTTATGCCATGTCAACCATAGTTTCTCGTTCTTTACCCGACGTTGGTGACGGTTTAAAGCCGGTTCACCGCCGTCTTATGTATGCAATGCGCCAGCTTCATCTTGACCCGAAATCAGGTTTTAAGAAATGTGCACGCGTTGTCGGCGACGTAATCGGTAAATATCACCCCCACGGCGACAGCGCCGTATATGGTGCAATGGCGCGTCTTGCCCAAGACTTTTCTGTGCGTTATCCTCTTGTTGACGGGCAGGGAAACTTTGGCAATATTGACGGTGACGGACCTGCCGCCATGCGTTATACCGAAGCCCGCTTAACCGAATTTGCCATTGCTTTGATGGATGGATTGAACGAAGATACGGTCGATTTTATGGATACCTATGATGGTGAGGATAGTGAGCCATTGGTAATGCCTGCCGCAGTTCCCAACCTTTTGTGCAACGGATCTTCGGGCATTGCCGTAGGTATGGCAACCAACATTCCCCCACACAATCTCTCCGAGGTTGTAGACGGAACGGTTTACAGAATAGATAATCCCGAATGCTCTGTTGAGGAGCTTATGCAGTTTATTAAGGGCCCCGACTTCCCCACTGCCGCTATAATTTACGGCTCCAAGGGAATAAAGGACGCCTACGAGACCGGAAGAGGTAAGGTTTACATACGCGCCCGTGCAACGGTAGAAGAGGAGCACAGAAGAATTATCTTCACCGAAATTCCTTATATGGTAAATAAGTCTATGCTTATAGAGAGCATGGCAAATCTTGTTAAGGATAAGAAGATAGAGGGTATCACCGCGCTTCGTGACGAGTCGGGCAGAGGCGGAATGAGAATAGTCGTTGAGTACAGACGCGATGCAAACGGCGAGGTAATTCTCAATCAGCTTTATAAATATACCCAGCTTCAGGACACCTGCTCTGTAAATAAAGTCGGATCGTAGCCATGTCGTTCTGTGAGCCAA
>JAZNXK010000011.1:0-208946 GCA_045593845.1 Alphaproteobacteria bacterium | reverse complement strand
GCTTTTTCATGCCTCGCTCAACAAGATGTTACAAAGGTTTTACAGATAAAAATAACCGGAGCATCGGTTATTTTTACTTAGCAACCCTCATCCGCCAATTTAAAATCCGCCTTTGGGTGGATTTTTTATGCGCATGAGCCTTCTCAAACTTCGCTATCGCTTGTTTTCGTCGGACGGGATTCTCTCTTTTGCATCTAGTTTCGCCGCGGCTTTTTCATGCCTCGCTCAACAAGATGTTACAAAGGTTTTACAGATAAAAATAACCGGAGCATCGGTTATTTTTACTTAGCAACCCTCATCCGCCAATTTAACAAATCCGCCTTTGGGTGGATTTTTTTATAAAACTAATTTTCCTCTTTCAGCATTTTGGCAACAGTAATATAATCAAATTTGCCACTTCCCAAAACTGGAATATCCTTAATAAAGACAACTTTTTTAGGTATCCATAATTCGCTCAATCCTTTTTGTTTGCAATATTCTCTGACATCCTCGATTTTAGCTTCGGGATTATTGCACACCAACACTAATTGCTCACCTTTTTTATCATCAAACAGAGCCAAAATTCCCAACAGACTTTGCGGATAAATCTCCGCCACAACTTGCTCCACCGCTGTCAGCGAAACCATTTCTCCACCGACTTTTGCAAACCTCTTGGCCCGCCCCTGAATAGTGACAAAACCCTCATTATCAACTTTTACAATATCACCCGTATCATACCATCCGTCAGATAAAGGTTGCAAAACTCCGGCATTCTCCACGGTCATATATCCTTGCATAATATTATCACCTTTCACCGCCAAACGTCCTCCTTCATCGATTCCCTCGACCGGCTCAAGTTTATATTTTATATCCGGCAAAAGTCTGCCAACTGTCCCCTCTTTATAATGCATTGGCGTATTTATACTTAAAACCGGCGCAGTTTCGGTTGTGCCATAACCTTCCAAAATTCTGACACCGAATTTTTTCATCCAAAGTTCAGCCGTCGATATTTTTAGTTTCTCGCCGCCGATTACCGCATATTTAAGCGCAAAAAAGTCATACGGATTCGCCATTTTTCCATATCCTGCAAAAAAGGTATCTGTCCCAAAAATAACCGTCGCCGCCGTATCATAGCAAAGTTCAGGCACAATTCGATAATGCAAGGGCGATGGATATAAAAACACCTTAACTCCGAACAGAAGCGGCAACAAAGTTCCAACACTCAGTCCAAAAGAATGGAACATCGGCAAGGCATTAAAAACAATATCATTAGCCCCAAAAGGTATAACACTGGCTATCTGATAACGATTCGCCTGCAAATTGCGGTGCGATAAAAATACCGCTTTCGGAGTTCCCTCCGAACCGGAAGTAAAAAGCACAACCGCTGTTTTATCTGCTTTTTTCTGCGGCATTTTTTTGAAATAATAATTCTTCAAGCCGCAAAGCTTATCCGATAATTTCAAATCATGTGCCAAATCTTCCAAATAAATCAATCTTATGCCCGATTCTAGAATTGCTTTTTCCAATTTTTCCAATTTTGCTTTTTCAATAAAATCTCGAGAAGAAATAATTGTTTTAATTTCAACGCCCTTTAGAGCTGCAACAAAGGGAGAAACACCCAAAGTAAAATTTAGCATCGCCGGCACTTTATCTATTGCCTGCAAAGCAAAAAAACTTACCAAATTTGCTAACACATTCGGCAACATCAAGCCAATTCTCTCTTCTTGCTCCAGCACTCTGCCGAAATATGAGCCCAAAACATGGCTCTTTATAATAAAAGATTTAAAACTTTGCGGCTTGCGATTTATATCCTCTGCAATAATATGATTTTTTCCCAAAACGGCGGCCATATCAGATAACGACTTAAAAATATTCTCATTTATTGCCGAAGTTTGATAAATCATATGCGCCATAATATCATACAGCTTTTGCGAAACAGCTTTTCTGTATTGTCTGCGCGAAACATTTTCATCAACGGCAAATTGCTCCGGAGGCAAAATATTCAAACTGATTTTAGGAAAGAAAGTAGTGCGAATTTTTTTCTTCAAATAAGAAAATTTTGAATATTGTGCCCCATCAATTCGCACCGGCAAAATTTTTGCTCCCGATTTTTGTGCAATAATTCCTGCCCCCTCATAAATTTTCATCATTGAGCCGGTAATAGTGATTCTTCCCTCCGGAAAAATCATAATTTTTTTATCTTTTTTCAACTCTTCTATCAAACTTCTGACCGAAAGCGGATTGCGTGAATCTATGGGATAAAAATCGGCCAACAATCGCACCACCGGCATAAACCATTTATGCGCCCACTCGGTATTTACGGCAAAAGTTATCCTCTCGGGCATAAAAGCGGCAATCAAAACACCGTCAAGTAACGACACATGATTGGCCACAATCAAAACTCTTTTACCCGCTTTTCTAAAATTGCCCAATCCCTTAACTTTGCTCGAAAACAAAAAATATAACACACCTTGCAACAACGAGCGCGTTAAAGCATCTGGCAACAAAGAACAAACAGCAAAAGCCTCCACCGCACTTAATATTGCCATCACCAAAAATAAATTGGGTAATCCAAAACCCAGAGCCAAAAATATCGCCGCAAAAATTGCTATCAGCGCCATACCCAAAGCATTCATAATATTATTGCCGGCAATAACCGAAGCCACATAAGCTTTCGGCGCATAGTGCTGCATCATTGCATTCAAAGGAATAATGTATATTCCGCCAAAAAATGCCAGCATAAACAAGCATAAAGACAACCCTAACGCATGCGGAGTATTAAAAAATGCAAAAAAACCAACTTGAGTTAACGGTGTCGGGTAATTGCTGCTGTAAAAATAGAGCAAAAACAGACAAACCGCCATACCGACCGCACCCAAAGGTACGTAAGTAGCCTGAATAAAACCTTTCAAAATTTTATTGCAAACATAAGAACCGGCAGCAACACCCAGCGAAAACAGCACCAAAAACCATGTAATTACTCCTTCGGTTGAATTTATAATCTGCGCACATAAAGGATATACCTGCACCGCGACCAAAGCTCCGATAATCCAAAACCATGTAGCACCCAAAACACATCTGAACAACAATGAATGCTTACGCAAAAAAGATAAATTTTGCACCGTCGTCCTGAAAATATTTTTACCAATTTTCAAATTACCCCGCGGAGCTTTAGCCAAGGGAATAAAATATGCCGAAAAACAACCGCAAATAGCACAAATTATCAGCACCATAATACTGACATTTATCGGCAATAAAGTTCCCAAAATAAGCCCCAACAAAATTGCCAAATACGTCGTACTTTCAATATAAGCATTACCTGCTATCAACTCTTTTGCTTCCAAATGCTGCGGTAAAAGCGAATATTTCACCGGTCCGAAAAAGGCTGATTGCGTTCCCATCAATGTTAAAACCGCAATCAAAATCCACAAACTTTGATAACACCAAGCCAATGCAACACCGAGCATAAGCAAAACTTCCGTAACTTTTAATACACGGGCAATTTTATTGCGTGGATATTTATCGGCCACTTCGCCGGCCGTTGCCGAAAAAATAAAAAACGGCAAAATAAACAATCCTGCAATAACATTGGAAAGCACTGCCGATTGCGCCGACATTTTCAGCGCCACCAAAGTAAGCAACGCATTCTTAAACAAATTATCATTGAAAGCACCCAAAAACTGTGTAACCAACAGCGGCAAAAATCTTCTGGTCTTAAGCAGGCTCATAATTTTATCCTTTATAGTTATCAATATGAAAAATAAACCATTATAAAACCCGACTGTCAAGCAACAAAAAAGGACAAGTCTAAAGACCTGTCCTTAAAATTTAAATTTCAAAATGCTCAAGTTCTTGCACTTTTCCGTCATCCTTTTCCTTTGTTTGAATCAGCCCCTCGGAAATTTCTCCGACTTTCTGTTGAAACTTGTAAAAGATGACGTCTCTTGTTCCGCTGATGCCGAGCATAATGCCCAACGCGGTTAAGAGTTGCCACCAGTCAATGAGGCGCAAAGAAGAATAATACGGGGCAACAACACAGTTGTTAACGAACCCTAACGCGAGGAACCAACCGGTCGCCGTAATCCATCGACGGCGGATTACCTTTTGTCCATCCGGGAGATTTTCATTTTCTTCGAACGCATCATGATTGCGGCCTAAGCCAATATCACGAGCACCGGAAACACCCAACATAACAGCAAGGACAGATAATAACATTGACCACTCGACTTGTCCTATGGGAAAATATGCCCACAAAACGCAGTTGTTCAAGAAGCCCAATGCAATTGCCCAACCAATGGCATTAATCCAATAGCGATAATGCCAAAAATTTTTCATAAATTCCTTAAACTTTTCCATAATAATTTTATTTTTTATAAAACAACTTAATTCAATAACAGCACAAATCATACCTCATGAATCATTTTTGTCAAGTTTTTTCACAAATAAAAAACCGCCCGATTCCATTTTACAGAAATCAGGGCGGCTATAAAGCATTATGATAGTTGTTATTTTGCCAGCAATCCGTTCAAAACAGAGGTTGCTAAACTAACTGTCGCCGGTGTATCTTCAATGCCGGCAAGTCTCTTGGCACAAGTTGCAGATATTGATTTTGCAACCGTTGTAACTGTTCCCTGTGTCAAACTGCCGTTTAACAATGCAACTTGACCTTCACTCAATAAACAAGACTTCAAATCAGATGATTTTCCGCCTGTTAAGTTATTAAGAGAAAGACCTTCCGCACAAGAAGCCGTTAACAACATAAACAACACGATTGCCCAAAATTTTTTATTCATATTCAGTCTCCTTAAAATTTAAATTTATAAAAATATTTATCTTCTGTCACCCATAAGTCTCAACAATGCCATAAACAAATTTATAAAGTCCAAATAAAGCGACAAAGCACCGACAATGACCTTTCTTCCTCTGATATCGGAGTTATCATAAGACATATAAATTTCTCTGATTTTTTGGGTATCATAAGCCGTCAAACCGACAAATATAACCACTGCAAGCATTGACAAGGCATAATCAAACGCCGAACTTTGCATAAAAATATTGACAATCATGGCAATAATCAACCCCCAGAGTCCCATTCTCAAAAACGAACCGATAGAAGTCAAATCACGTTTGGTTGTATATCCATACAAACTCATGGCACCGAAGGTTCCGGCCGTAATCAAGAAAACTCTTGCCATACTAGCACCGGTATAAACCAAAAATATCGGAGCCAAAGAAACCCCCATCAAAGCCGAATAAGCAATAAAAACCCAACGAACCTGGCTCAATGTTCCTCTGCTGACAACCCAGCCAAAACCGAACACAATAAACAGCGGAGCCAACAAAAACAGCCACCCCAAAGCAGACATTCCGCCCTGCGGATTAAACATAAGGTTAATCAACGAAGTGTTTGCCACCACAAAAGCACAAAGAGCTGTCACAGCCAAGCCTCCGGCCATGTGATTATAAACACCGATAAAATAATCTTTCAACCCTTGATCAATATCAGCCTTTTCGACCGCGGAAGTATAATTTCTTTCCATTATATCTGTCTCCTGAACATTTTTACAACTACTGCTAATATAGTTTTTTTATTTTTTAAAATCAAGCAACTTGAACAAAGATTATTTTGCATCTCTGACATTTATATTATATTCGATTGAAGAGAGCAAAATCAAAAAATATCCCACAACTTCAAGAGCTTCTTCAAAAAGCTCTTTTATTGCCGCCACATCATATCTTCCGAAACGCGGCCCCAAAGCTGCAGATACCAAAGGTCTGTGCCCGATACATTGTGCCACCGGCAAAATCATAACTACAGCCGCACACATAATATAAAAAGAAGGCATTCCGAAAAATCTCAAAACTGATTTAAGAAAGGGTTTAAGATTCATACACGCATAAAAAACAGCCGAAAGAACAAACAAAAAGGCAAACTTCCAGCTAACGAGCGGAATTGCAGAATCAAAAAATTTATCTAACTCCCTGCATGCTGCCAAAGCTGTAATTGAGGCTAAAAATAAACTAATCTCCCGCCATTTTTTTTCTATAAACGCACAATACAAAAAAGATACTGCCGAAATAAGCAAAAAAAACAGTTGCAGATTTTCAATAACACTATTCTCATTAAAAGTATTTTTCTGAAATTTATTTGCCAAAAGTAAAAGCAATCCGATAAAAGCAAAAACCGCAATAAAATATATAAATTGTCTTATTGCAAGATATAAATTTTTTCTTTCTTCTTTAGTCATATTCATAGTCAAGTAAAGCTCCAAAACAGATATTATTTTATAATTAAACAAAAATCTTTATCACTTATAATTTCAATTTTTGCTCCAAGTTTTTGCAAATATGCCAAAGCAACGCATTGAGAAGGATTATCGACGGGTTCTCCCTTTACAAAACGAATCATTTCCTCAATTTTCAGCTTGGAAAGCGCAGCTTCGGAAACAACTTTTGCTTTTATGCATCCGTTCTCTGCACTAATATAAATTCTACCACCTTTAACCAAAGTATCGCCGGCAATCATAACCGTAAGCATAAAAACACGATTTAAATCAGCTCTTCCCTCAATTGGAGAAAAATCTAAATTTATTACAGAATTTTGGCTCAAGGTCTGCAGATATTCTTCCGATGTTTTTCTGACCAATTCAGATTTTTCCAAATTTGAATTTGCAATTCCGAAAACCATTCGGAAAAATTTTAATCTTGCACTCAAAACATCAGATATAATTTTCAACATTTCATGAGTTTCTTTTATAAAAGAAGCATCATTATCATCATCTTCCAACAATTCCATAGCATTTGAAAAAGCACCGATATTACCTATCAGATCATGACTTATTCTCGTGCAAACCAATTCTGTTATATTAAATTTGTTTTCCATAAAGCTACCTAAAAATTATATAAGTTAGTATTCATAAACTTTTGATCTTCGCGCGACATCCTTGTATAATCAAGTTCCCTCAACATCGGATCCTCAAGCAACAATTTGCCGGTCACAGCCTTCATATAAGGCTTATTTTCTCCCAACCCCCACAATATATCTTCTTTATTATCGGGAGTACCATATTTTTGATTTATTCTATGCCAAAATTCATAAATTTTTACACTGCGCAAATAAGTAATTTTTTCTCCGCTTCCCCGGTTAATATTGGTAATCCCCGTTTCATAAGCAATTTTATAAACTTTATTATTGGTAAAATTGCTGGTCAGCCAAACAACAATTTCTTCTTTGCTGTCCTTCTTTATAAAGCGCGCAGATTCAACAAATTGATAATTTTTATCCTTTGCCGCCTTAACCACACATGAATTTAGTCTTTCATAACCGACAACACCGCTGTCGCGACATTTTTCTTCATATCGCCATTTTATAAAATTCGGAATCTCAAAGTGTTGAGAAGCCAATTTATATCCTCGCCTCATCAGCGCGGATTCCGCTTGTTGCAAAGACATTCTCAACATCACGCCCGAAACATCAAACACCGAAACATTTGATCTTCTCTCTCTGCCGGAATTATTGGTCAAACTCTCCAGACTGTCTTCACTGCTTTTATCTGCATCACCGTTGCCGAGATTAGAGATAGAATTTCCCAATTTTTCAACCCACGTATCTTTTAATATGCTGATACCTGAATCTTCATCATCATCGTCGTCACTGTCTGCTTTTTTAATTTCGTCAGTCAAAGATCTTCTGTGCTTTCCATCAGGCAAGCTTGATACTTTTGGCAAATCTTCGTTCTTAAAGACCGGAAATGCTTTATTTTTTCCTTCTGCTTTTTTGGAAGAAGCGGTTTTTGTTTTCTTTGTATCTTTTTCAATATGAGGAATTAAAGGATTTTCGGAAGCCGGAGCGGTTATTTCTTTTACCGAATTTACAAAAGCATCATCACCGCTCTTCGCCAAAACAAAATCGGTTTGGCAAAGAATAACAAGCAAAAATATATATACTAAAATCTTTCTCATATCAGATATATAAACTCATATACAATGCACACATAATATCTTTTTTTTATAAAATATCAAATGATAATTTACATTTAATCATCAAACGTTTATAACTTTAAAAAAACAAAAGTGAGGAAAAATGACGGAAAAAATTTTACATATTGTCGGCGGCGGTCTGGCCGGAAGTGAAGCGGCATGGCAAACAGCACAAAGAGGAATAAAAGTTATAATTCATGAGATGAAGCCGAAAAAATTTTCTCCGGCACACAAAAACCCCGATTGTGCCGAGCTTGTGTGTTCAAATTCACTCCGTTCCGATGATTTTGAGCATAATGCCGTCGGGCTTATGCACCAAGAAATGAGACTGGCAAAATCTTTGATTATGGAAGCAGCTGACAGATGTAAAATTCCGGCAGGAGGTGCATTGGCCGTTGACAGAGATGGATTTGCAAGATATATCACCGAAAAATTGCAACAGCATCCTGATATTTCTTTTTCTTCCGAAGAAATAAAAGAACTACCGTCCCAAAATTTCGGTCGAACAATAATTACAACCGGCCCCTTAACATCAGAAAGTCTGGGTAATTCTATAAATCAAACCATCGGCAAGCAATCACTTTCTTTTTATGATGCCATAGCACCTGTTGTGTACACAGACAGTATTGATATGAACATTGCATGGCACCAATCACGCTATGATAAAGGTGACAGCAAAGACTATATCAATTGTCCGATGGAAAAAGAAGAATATTACTCCTTTGTTTCCCAAATATTACAGGCCGAAAAAGCAGAATTTCACGACTTTGAAAAACCTCAATATTTTGACGGTTGCCTCCCCATAGAAGTTATGGCAGAACGAGGCATTGACACACTTTTATACGGCCCGATGAAACCTATCGGACTAACCAATCCGAAAACAGGAAAACATGCCTTTGCCGTAGTGCAATTAAGACAAGATAATTTCTCTGATACCCTTCGTAATATTGTCGGCTTTCAAACCAAAATGAAATACGGCGAACAAGAAAGAATTTTCCGCCAAATCCCCGGATTGCAAAATGCCAAATTTGCCCGTTTCGGCGGAATACATAAAAACACTTTTATAAAAAGTCCCATTCTTTTAGATGAATATCTACGCCTCAAAACAGCCCCTCACATCAGTTTTGCCGGACAAATTACCGGTTGTGAAGGCTATATTGAAAGTGCTGCAGTCGGACTTTTGGCCGGATATTTTGCCGCGGCCGAACTCCAAGAAAAAGAAATAATTTTACCACCAAAAACCACCGCCTTCGGCTCTATGCTGAACCATTTGCAAGATGCAACGAATATAGATGATTATCAGCCGATGAATATAAATTTCGGGCTCTTTCCTGAACTTGCTTTAGAAAAAACGGCAAACGGAAAAATTATCAAGAAAAAGGGCGCAGATCGCAAGTTGGCATATTCTCAAAGAGCGCTGGCCGATATAAAACCATGGCTCGAGGCAATAAAAATAAGTTGATTTTTTCAGAAAAATGATATATCCTGCACGGAAGTTTCAACGAGATTATACTTATGAACGACATAAAAAAGACCATTCACAGTAAAACCGGCGCCACCCTTTCATTGAGCCTGCATTTTTTGGAAAAGCCCAAAAGAGAGGCTCTATACACCCTTTTCGCATGGGCAAAACACTTGGAAGAAATTGCCGAAAGTTCCCTCTCCGATAAACAGAAAAAAATGATAATGGACGGTTGGAGACAAGAGCTTGACAATATTTTTGATAAAAAAGTTCCGGCCAGCGAAATCGGTCGCCAAATATACAAAAATTGTCTGCGTTTCAAACTTCCGAAATCTGAATTTATCAATACATTGGAAAGTATATCTCAAAACATTTCTCAACCGTGGCAAGCCCCGACTTTGAAACAATTTAACGGTTATTGCCGTGGTTTCGGCGGAATTACCGGCAGTCTGTCACTGCGTATTATCGGTTTTAATGATGAAAATATCATTTCCGATTTATCATCTTCTATGGGCAAAGCCCTACAAATAACCAATATTTTGCGCAACATTAAAGAAGATGCCAATAATAACAGACTGTTTATTCCGCAAGAAATGCTTGAAAGAGCAGAAATCAACTCTACTGACCCGCAAACCGTTTTGGTTAATAAAAATCTGGTTATTGCTCGTAAAGAACTGGCACAAATTGCCGAAGAAAGCTACAAAAAAGCTTACGACATCATTGCACATCTGGATAAAAAGAACAGCAAACCGCTACTCCTGATTTTAGATACCTACAAAAAATATTTTGATATAATGAATAAACGCGGTTGGGAAATAATCTCACCCAAACCGGAAATAAGCCGTTTCGGAAGACTTCAGGTATTAGCAAAAGTTTTATTCGCTTCCTAATATTGCAAGTTCCTTAACCAACTTTGCCACGCCGGCATCAACTTCTTTTATTGACTTTGCCAACATATAGGCCGGAGTTGTAACCACCAAATTATCTCTATCCACCACAACATCATCAGCCGCACAAATTTTATGCTTGGCGCCCATTTGCTCCATAGCCACCGATGCCTTGCACTCGGCACCAACTGTCAAAGTCACACCATATCTACCCAATACACAAGCCAGCAAAACAGGAGCAATACAAACAGCTCCGATAGGCATTTTGCTTTCATAGCAATCAGTAATAATTTTGGCAACTTCACTGCTTATTTGGCAGCTTGCGCCTTTTGAACTGAAATCGCTTAAATTAACAATTGCACCACTACCGCCCGGAAAAATCACCGCATCAAAATCAATAGTATTAAAATCGCGCAAATCCTTAATATTTCCGCGAGCAATTCTCGCTGCCTCAACCAAAACATTACGTTTTTCATTTTCCATAATTTGGTGAGTAAAGTGATTAACAACTTTCGTTTGTTCCTGATTCGGAGCAAAACATTGGTACTCAATACCTTGTTTATCAAGATTGAGCAAAGTACAGGTTGCCTCATGAATTTCAGAACCATCCATTACCCCACAACCTGACAAAATAACTGCAACTTTCATTGTCTCTCCTTTCAACCTATATCAAAAAGATATATTTTATTTATCGCATTTTCAATTAAAAAAACAACAAATATTGCTTTTATTTTGTTTTTTTATATCATATAAAACCGACAGAGAATAAAAATGCGCAAAATAAATTTGAATTATGATATGGTCATTTTATTTCCAATCATTATGGGACTTGGAATATGGACTTATTTTGCCATGCCCTTTGAGCCCTCAAAATGGTGGACCGTAGCGGCAGTTGAAATACTTTTGTTGCTTGCATATATTTTTAGGCATTATCCGAGTATTTTACGCATAATATTTTTGCTATTCATTTTTGTGTTTGGTTTTTGCAACATCCAAATCAAAACAGCCTATCTTTCCGAACAACTTCCTTCCATAAAAGAACAAAAAGTTTATCTCCGTGGCGAAGTATTCTCACGCGATACAAACTATAACGGCAAACCTCGCATTGTTATCGGAAACATGGAAAGATTAAGCGGCAGTAGAATAAAAGGGAAATACAGATTAACCTTACTTCACAGCCGCTATTTGCCGCAAACCGGAAACTGTGTAGAACTTGTTGCCGAGGTTGCCCCTCTGATGAAAGCTAATTCCGTCGGAGGTTATCAGCCGGACAGAAATCTGTTTTTTGAAGGGCTCAACGGCAGTGGCTACGTTTTGAGCCAAGTTTTTCCGATAGATTGCGCTGTTCCCAACAATTTTTGGCGCGAAAAAATTGATAAAATTCGCCGCAGTATTACTTCAAAAATTGAAAATACACTTCCTAAAAACCAAGCATCAATTGCTTCTGCCATACTTTCAGGTAACCGTGAGCTTATGAGCAAAGAACAAGCCGATAATTATCGCAATTCCGGTTTGGCTCATTTCTTATCCATCTCCGGTCTTCATATGAGTATGATAGCCGGCTTAATGTTCTTCTTCATCCGTTTGATTATGGCAACCATTCCCAAAATTGCCTTGCGTTACAATTCCAAAAAAGTTGCCGCTTTTTGTGCCATAATTGTCAGCACAATATATTTAATAATTTCGGGTACCGCCGTTCCCACTCAAAGAGCATATATTATGGTCTTCATAATTCTTTTGGCCGCTATCTTTGAGCGCAAAGCAATTTCTATGCGCAACCTGGCTTTGGCAGCTTCTTTCATTCTCATAATATCTCCGCAAATGCTTATTAGCATAAGTTTTCAACTTTCTTTTGCTGCAGTAACCGCAATGATTGCTTTTTATGAATCTTTCAGCACCAAAATTCACCGCTTTTTATCTGCCGACAACAGTGGTCTGATTGGAAAAACTTTCAGAATTATAATTACTTATCTCTCGGGTGTCATAATTGCCGATTTTATTGCCAGTGCCGCAACTTTACCTTTTGTTATATATCACTTCAATAAAGTCGCACTCTACACAAGTTTGACCAATTTACTGTCCGGTCCGATAATTGCATTTATTATCATGCCGGCAATTTTGCTCTCTCTGCTTTTTATGCCTTTAGGAATGGCTGGGTTCTCGCTAAAAATATCAGGCTTCGGAATTGGTCTGATAAACGGCATAACTTCTTGGGTTTCATCTTTTGACGGTGCAACACTTTGGATACCGTCTTTCAGCCCGATCGGAATGTTTATAATCGTTTGCGGTGGATTGATTTTGTGTTTGCAAAAAAGCAAATTAAGGCATCTCGGTTGGCTGCTTATTTTTGCCGGAGCCTCAAATTTATTCTTTATACAAACACCGGATATTATTGCCGCCGACAACGGAAAAACCATCGCCATAAAAGACCATAACGGAAAACTTCAGCTTTTAGCCGGTGGAAATCATTGGATAAAGCAAAATTGGGCTGACAAATATAATGCGGTTTTCAGCAATGATAGTTTTGATAAACATTTTGATCTCTCTTCAATAGATTTTTCTGAAGCTATTGGCATAAATGTATATAATAGCAAAATATTGACCGTTAGAGATTATATAGGTCAAAGGCCTTGGAATAAATAAAATTTGTCACAAAATCAGCTATTTATCTTTGCACTAATCTTTCGCTGCCGGTAATTCTTAAGCGTTGTGACGCTTTTTCTATAATTTTTTGCCACATCTTTATTCCGTTTTCCTTCAAGGTATCAAAAAATTCTCGAAACTTTTCATTGTCACCGCAGACCACATCCTTAACCGAAGGCAAAGGTTCTCCTGACATAGAATTTTTAACACCGTTAACAATTGCGTTTCCTGCCAACCCTAGGACTGCCTGTCCTTCTTTACTCAAACCGCCGTAAGATGTATCATAACCAATGAAATTATGCTGTGAAACCTTTCCCATTGTAGGTGTTAAAAACATCTCCCCTTGCTTTTCGGGAAAATAACTCAACATAACCTCGTCTTTTTTAGACATAATGCGAACTTCTTTTTCTAAATTATTGTAGTGGTGTATGTCTTTATCTTTCGCCGATACAAAAGAAATCATAGTCGATTTAGAAACTCCGAGCGGAGCATACGGAGAGTGAGCCACGCAGAGAAGCTCATGCTGAACCTTTGCCCGTTCTTGCGCCGAATATCCGAGCTCAAGCATCTTCTCTTGCATTTTTTCTTCCAGCTTGAGAAAAGTATAAGCTCCATGGCAGTGCGCTACCACTGTCATTTTTCTGATTCTCCTGCAAGCCTCATCAACACTCAAACGTTTTCCGTCCTTGTTACTTATACGGTTCAAAAATGCTTTCTTAAACAACTTCTCAATATAAAAAGGATGCAACGTATCCTCATTAGGCTGGCTGTCCGGCTTTATATCATGATGATAGTCCTGCATCATCTTTTGTCGGGCAAGTTTATCATCAAACGAGACTTGTTGCTCTCCTACTTCTCCAAAATCATAAATAGCAACATAAAGAGCGACTTTTCCCTTTACTTCACGCTTTTTCAGCAAACTTTCTACCGAAGACAAATAACCATTGGCTCTTTGCTCCGAAATCGTACCGTTACCGCCCAAAAACAATATTGAAGCATCATCTGTATCAACTTCATCAACATCCACAAAACCGTAGGGATTGCTTTCAGTTTTACTCACACGTTGACCGACATAGGAACTCGAAGTAAATTCATCGGTTTTTCCCATTTTGCCGCAAGCAATTCTCTTTGAGGTAGAATTATTTGCTCGATGCTTCATTCCCAACTTTATCACATCATCAACTTTGTCTTTGTCAGGATAATCTTCGCGAATCATCCCCAATACCTCATAAGCTGTCGTCAAAGCAGAAGCATCTTGTCTGATATTGCGGATATTTGCCCTGATAACAGCAAGACAATCCGGAATTTTACTATCGTCTGCTTCGGCTATAACCGCAAGGTTCCTATATAATCTGCAAAAATCAGCTGTTTTTTTGGGCTTATATGCTGTAATTTTCTCCCACATCTTTTCTCTCATAGAGGGCTTTTCGGCATATATTTTTCCATAACCGGAAAAAAACATCCCCTGCAAAGCCGGCTCAAAATCATTGACCTTATCCAGCATTGCCGAAGCCGCATCATCATTGGCATGAATAACGGCGGCAGTCATATTTTTCATAAAGGGTGCAAAAAAGTTCTGTAAATCATCTTGGTATGGAATTTTTTTCACCTTATCTGCCATTCTGTCAAAAATAATCTCGGAACACTCCGGATTTTGTATGCAAATGGCAATCGCGCCGCGATCCAACAAAATACCGCTACCCATTTCATCTATTTTATCAACCATCTCTTTTATTTGCGGCTTTGATAAAGACTTTGTCATCAAGGCAAAAACTTCAACAGCATCAGGAAGCATATCGGGATTTGTGCCTTTGCCCTCAAGTAAGCGACAAAAATCAGGAAACAGCAAACTTGCCGCCTCGGGACTTTTGTTCAACTTTTCTTTCATTTGAGCAAATAAATCGGCATGTTCCTGAAAACTCAAAGCCCAAATATCCGCCACTTCCTTAACTTCCATTTTTCTTTCCCTATAAGATAACTCTTATCTATTTTTACCATAATTTTTATTAAAAATCAACAAAATAGCTCCGGCAAAACAAAAATCACGCCGCGAGTATAGGATTTTTAATGGTCAAAGTGCTTCATCTGTCTGAAAATTAAAAAATATTGCAATTACGTTGAATTTACAATATAATTATATCAAAGCTCTTGGAGAAAAAAATATGGCAAGATTTATTTTATATGGCGTTCCATCGGGATTTAGTTGTTCTGAATGTTCAAACGAAGAATACAACTTTTTAGAACTCAACTATGTAGGTAATCGCAAGGGCAATCAACTACATGTTCAACACCTCCAAAATGGAGATACGTGTTACAGTTATTTGATGTACCCGCAGGAGGGATGTAATTTTTCAGATGTTGATGGGCGCAAAGGTGCATTTTTTGGTATGTCCCTTATTCTAAAGGATCAAATTATCACAGATTTTAACAAGTTGACCAAATTGTTTCAAAAAACCTATCAAGATTATGTTAAAGATAAAATAATTCAAGAACAGCCCAACGGAAACAAAAAATTTCTCGTCGGTAGTCTGCGTTCGGAGGGAGATAAACTTGCAATACAAGTCGGACAAGGGTTGATAGAAACTATGAAAAATAATCCAGAACTGAATTTATCCCGCGACATCAAAACATATACCCCGGCACAAATCCAACAATATGCTCTGAATAAAAAATTTTTAGTTAAATAAAAAAGCCGTCATTTCTGACGACTTGTTAAGTTTGGTCGAA
Source organism: Alphaproteobacteria bacterium (assembly GCA_045593845.1). Classification (GTDB taxonomy): domain Bacteria; phylum Pseudomonadota; class Alphaproteobacteria; order RF32; family CAG-239; genus JAFUYI01. The sequence continues at coordinate 193,268 of JAZNXK010000011.1, read as the reverse complement.
GTGACTGGACTCGAACCAGCGACCTCTGCGTCCCGAACGCAGCGTTCTACCAGGCTGAACTACACTTCGATATTGCCCTATGTTTAACACAAAAAATTTATATGACAAGATTTTTTTTAATCGAATAGCAACTTTTTTAATATATCCTTGTCCACAAACATCAAAAAAGGAGGCAAAATGCGCAAAAAATTAAGTTATTTCTGGGCAACAATGCTTGGTGTCGGCTATTTTCCGATAGCCTCCGGCACCGCCGGCTCTTTAGCAACAATTCCTTTCGCCTTTTTATTGGCATATTATTGGGGCTTTTACGGTATAATTTTCGGCACCGTCATAATATTTTTCTCCGGCGTTGTCGCCAGCAAAGAAGTGCTAAAATATACCAAACACGACCCTTCAATCATTGTCATTGATGAAACCGCCGGACAATTATTGAGCTTTGCCCTTGTCGCCGACTTTTTGCAAGGCAACCTGTATAGCCACGTCATTTGGATATATGCCTTCGGCTTCGGGCTTTTCCGTTTGTTTGACATTACCAAACCTCAACCGGCAAAATGGGCAGATAAAAAGGTCTTAAACGCCTGGGGTGTTATGCTGGATGATATATTTGCAGGCATTTACGCAGCCGTTTGCCTCTATCTGTTGAAAAAATTTCTGTTGTTCTAACCTTGTAAAACTCATTGGCATCTTTATATAAAAGCTGATACAAACAGCTGAAAAAAGGAGACAAAATGAAGGTTTGGCACTGGTTAATAGTAATAGTTTTTGTTTTTGCGGTAGTAATTACCTTGTTTTTTTAATTTACTACACATACGCAAAAAACGCTTGCTATTTTATTTTTTTTAGATTAAAAGGCTCTTATATCTTGTGAGGTCCCATCGTCTAGCGGCCTAGGACATCGCCCTCTCACGGCGGTAACGCGAGTTCGAGTCTCGCTGGGATCACCAATAAAAAAAGCGAATTAATGTCGCTTTTTTTGTTGTGTGATGCGTAGCGAAGTTATTATTGTGAGCCGCGCAAGCGAGCGAAACAATGATTACGTAGCAAGTGACCGAAGCGCAGTTGGAGAGCGTTTTTTACAAAACGCGAGCCCTACGGAGCAAGACCTCAATACAAACGACAGCCGATAAAATGGATTTTTTCTTCCTAAATCAAACCATTAAACAAACAAATACAGTTCTCAATCTTGATAGATAGCGTCGAACATGCTTGTTTTATATTACATTGTATAACCACTGGAAAAGCCTATATTTTTTCTATCGACAGTGCTTTGTTGTTGCAGTTCCGACAACATTTTTTCAGCCTGTTCCCTCACCTTTTTGTAATTTTCGGAATCTTTATTGTTGTAGCCGTCGTTAATCCGAAATGCCGCAAAATCTGCAGAGTGAGGATTGTGAGGATTCTTTGCTTGAAATTGCTCAAAACTCTCTTCCGGTTTGGCACCGCGCTTTAAGTCAATCATATATTTCCTTTCATACAAACCTTTTTGATAAATCTCGGCAATCAACTTTTCGGTAGTTTGTTCTACTACTTTTTCCGCTTCTTTTTCACGCTTGGCAAACAAATCATGCGGCGCATCAAAGATAGCAACCGCTAATTTGCTTGGTTCAATATATTGTGTTGTATACCCGTCGGCATTACCATTTTGCACAAAATGTGACAGGCAACGTCTTGTAATAAACGTTGTATCGGCATTTTTATAAAAATCCTCAAAATATCCACTATCCAAATATTTTTGCTTAAATTCGGCCACAAATTCCGCCTGTTTTTCGCCGAATTCTTTACCGGCATCCAGCTCAGCAATTGCTTCGCCATATTTTGCCTGTAATTTTTCGTCTCCTTTGCGTTGCAAAAACAAATTCACATAAAATTTATCTTTATTAAACGCTTCTCTTGTTTCACGCCCCAAATCAGGTAAATCGGCATATAATTTACGTTCACCATTAAACAATTCATCGGCACGCATAAAGGCAATTGCCGCTTTCGGCTCGATGCAATAAAAATCAATAATCTTTTTGCCGGCATATCTGACTATTTGCCTGTCTTTTGCAGTCAAATCGATATTATTATCCAAATTAGCATGTAGATTTCTTTCTAACATTTCCTTATAGGTTTCATTTTTTTTGGCGCCACTGCCGATTGCCTGTGTCAAGCGCTCCGGACAACCTTGCGCATAACCGAATGTCGCCATACTCAGTTCGCAATAACACAACACACCTTTTTTATAAGCCTGTCGCATACCGGCCAACTCCAGAGCCTTAAATTCGTTTTGAAACAGTTCGCTTTCAATATTCAGCCCTTCGACTTTAATCGTATCAGCAAGCTTTCCGCTGAAAGAGTGTGTCATAAACCGATTGTTATGACATTGCATATAAATCGAAGAAAGGATTTTCTTTTTATTTTTATCGATTTCACCGGTAGGAATCTTGAGTTTTTGCGCATGATACGCAATAACATCATCGGTCATGTGGTCGGCAAAATAACGTTGAATCCCTTCAAAATGCGTATTTCTATCAAAAGGTAATTGGATTTTATCTTTATTTTTAGCAAAATTATCGGCAATATGTTTTATCGATTCGTCAGATAAATTACCGGTAGCCACGGCATAAGCCTGTAGTAAATGTCCCATATATTGAAATTCGTATTCGTCGGCACAAGCACTTATAACATCGGAATCATTGAGAGCACGCTCCATATATCCGGCCATCTCAGCCGAAGATATCAAATCAACCACAATTCCGTCGATTTCAACCCTAGCCACTTTGCCCTCCTATATCAAAACGATACTACTAATTATACACCTGTCACAAAGTGATATATCATAAAATTTTGTTACAATCAAGCGCTTATGCCGGTTTGTTTGATGAATTTTTTACTAAAAATTCCATAACATGTGAGCCACCAAATCATCGCACTTTTCTCGGTGAAAACTTGACCGAATTTTTGTGTTATGAATGGTACTAAAAATTATATTGCAACAAAGAAAAAATATGATAAGCTAGGGTCTCAATAAAAATTATTATAGAAATTAAATATCAACTAAAAAACCGTAATATGAAAAAAATCGGAAAAATTAAAAACATTACAATCGTTATCAAACAAGGCAACATAGCCTTTGAAGACGTAGAATGCATCGTCGTTCCCGAGTTCAAATCCTGCTCTTCGCCAAAAGGTGTCGGCGCTTCCATCAAAAAAGCCGGCATGGAAGAAGGATTAAAAGCCTATGACATGGCCACAAGAGAAAAACCTCTTGCCGACGGTGAAGAAATGATTACTCCTTCCGGAAAAGTCGGCGTTATGTTGGCGCACGTTGCCACCATCGAGGCTAATGCAGATGAACAATTTTATATTGTCACAAAGGCAGTATTGCAGACCTTAATCTCCGCAGATGCCCTCGGTGCCAAAACAATCGCAGTTCCCGCTCTCGGAACCGGAGCTATCGGCACGCTTACGCTTGAACAATCCGCCAAAGCAATTTTTGCAGCAGTGGAACATTTCAAAACGGTGTGCAACGAAAACACACTGCAAGAAGTGCGCTTGGTCATCAATAGCGGATCAACCGAACCCGCCGAAAAGGTTTTGGATAAGCGTTCTTATCACAATGCCAAACCCGAAGTAGGTCAAAAGGAATTTGACCTATATGAATGGATTGATGAAATCCGTGAACGTATGTAACCAAACGGCAGATTTTATATCTGCCGTTTTTTTGTATATACAAACTGCTTTGAGAGTTTGCTCTACAAAAAATAAAACAGATTGACAAAAAATATTTTTATGATAATAGTAGCCTGATTTTTAAGATTATGTTTTATTATTAAACTTTTATATATGGAAAAATATGTTATTGAACGAGCTGAAGATTTTATTAGTATCTATCAGTTCCTTACGGGCAAACAATATCCTCTTGCCCCAAGCTCAATCGAGCCCTATTGCGATAAAGACTGCTATTTTAATGCGTTCTGGTGTTCTCGCGATTTTCCCTTTGACAGTATTCACTGTTGTCTTAATTATGATCCGGGAGAAAATTATATGTACATTCTATCCAAGCCTGAGTTCCAATGGCAAGGTCGCAAACCTTGTCCTGATGGCACAAAAATCGACAATCGCGGTCATCTCAACTGTAGCTATGAAGTAAGCTCAGATAAAGATGGTTATTTTATCAAAATCTATTGTCATGACTTCTATGCAAGTCCAAAAGATGTTTTGTCAGCATGTCCAAAAGCTTCCTCTGTTCGCTTGGTAACTTTGGATAAAGGGCAAGTGAGATATGTTATCAACTCTGAGCAAGACGGCAATCGTACAACAGCGCTAATGGATCCTTTTGGGATATCATACAAAAAAATTGAGTACAATCCCTCAATTGGACAAGATTTGGTAGCGGGAAAAGATTATTTTTCAATCAATGATTCTCACAAGGCAGCATTTCTACACAATTTTTTTGCCATGCGCTATAATGGTGATTCACTTGATCTCATTCCATTCAGACAGGCGAAAAATCGACCTCCCGAGTGCATCAAACCAAACAATTCACCGAGAGATCAGATCATTACTTGCTAATCACCAAGCGGCAGATTCTAAATCTGCCGTTTTTTTGTTAACTTAGTTCCGAACAGCAAAATCAAAATATAAAACTTGACAATATTTGCGCTTCTATATAAGGTTAGCAACACGAATTTTATTATTGTAGTAACTAACTAAAAATATTATTGCTTATGAAAAAATTTATCAATTTTTGCAAATCGTATCTCGCAGAGATATCGGCAATTCTCTCTACAATCTTGCTGATTGGTATATTTATCTTTTACCGGCAGCACTTTGCAGAACAAGATCTGGGCATATTCGCCTTAATAGGTATGTGCTTTGCGGTTTTAGAAATGTGTTTGATGTCTCTTGCCTCTTGTTTGCCATGTTGCAATCGAAAGTCTTTTAAAATAACACGTTATCTGTGTTTTGCTTTGTTGATGTTGGTGTTCATCACCGACATTCACCAAGCAAACTATGAGAGCAAAGCTCTCTTATACATTTTCGCAATTTCGGGGATGGCATTTTGTGCGCTGTATTCAGATTTTCTTATTGTAACGCGCCAGAGAACAAAAGCAAAAAAATCTCCTGCTGAAAGGCCTGCAGATTATGATGTCACCCATATAGATGACGGCAGTACGAACAGTGAATCAGAAGAAAACCTTGGAGATGAATTTGACCTCTTATGCTTAATAGATGGACACAAAGCACGAGTACCATTTTCAAGTCGCCACCTAGGTGAGCCTATTGGCATATTTCCGTTCAAAAACAGTCGAGAATATATTGAACTCGATGAACAAGAAAACAAAAGGCACACCGATGCTTGTGTTGATGAAAAACGCTTGCTTACCGAAGAATTCTCCAGCTACGTGTTCAAAATTAAGAACAAACTGAATATTTATCTGAAAGCGCTCGGCAAACCTATTTTGTCCGGAACATATTTAGCCGACAGCTCATATATGCACAGAGCCGGCTGGATTGTAGGTTTTGATGACAATGAAAAAGGCAATCTCACCAGCGATTACTACGGCGGAAACACTCCGGCAAAACTTCGCTATATGGGCAAGTACTGACAAACAAGAAAAATCTTTTACTTAACGGCAGATTTTATATCTGCCGTTTTTTTATTTCTTGACTTGTCCCAATCATTGACATCAATAATATTACTTGCTATCGTTAAAACAAAATCAATTAAGCGCGGAAAAGAAAAAATGGTCACAAACAAGCATAAAGACATTATCATAAATAAATATTCGGAATATGATGAGGACAATCGTTTGGTTAGCGATCGCGCCCACAACATAGAATATATGACCACTATGCGTTACATTCAAAAATTTTTGAAACCAGATGCTAAAATACTCGAAATCGGCGCCGGCACAGGTCGATATTCTATTGCTTTGGCTAAAATGGGCTATGATGTTACTGCAGTCGACTTAACCCCTAAACATGTCGAAACAATGAAGCGAAAAACCCGCAAACTAAAAAATTTTAAATGCATGGTTGCCGATGCTTTGGATTTGAACATGTTTGAGGACAATTCTTTTGATATGGTCTTAAATTTTGGCCCCATGTATCATTTATTTACCCCAAAAGACAACAAACAAGCCATAAAAGAAACACTCCGTGTCGCCAAGAAAAACGGAATTTGTATGTTTGCCTACCTTCCCTGTGCCTCTTTTGTAACCTGCTACGGATTGCGGCATCAGGATGTTACAACTCTATATTCCCAAATGGATAAAATCGGGCGCATAAAATCCTATCCTTCAGACGTTTTCACCTGTTTTTATATAGAAGATTTCAAAAAACTGTTTAATAAAACAAAAACACAATACATAACCAATGTTGCAACCGACGGAATTTCCTATGCACTAAGAGAATGGGTAGAACAATTACCCAAAAAAGAATATGAGGCATTTTTGAACTGGCACTTTCTAACTTGCGAAAGACCTGACCAACAAGGTTACAGCGCACACTTACTTTATATCTGTAAGAAAAAATAAATTCATTGAGGAGAGAAAAATGAAAACAACAGACTATATCGGAAAAACCGTAAAAATCATAATTGACCGACCATTGGGAAGCAAACATCCCAAGCATGGTTTTGAATATCCGCTTAATTACGGCTATGTGCCGAACACAAAATCCGGCGACGGCGAAGAACTGGATGTCTATGTTTTAGGCATTAACAAACCACTGAAAGAATTTAGCGGACAATGTATCGGGGTTATTCATCGCACTGATGATGACGACGATAAATTGATTGTTGTTCCGGAAGGGATAGATTTTTCAGACAACGAAATTGAAAATGCTACGTCCTTCCAAGAAAAATGGTTCAAACATATATTGTTAAGAAAATAGCTTCATAAAACGCCTTGCATATTTGCAGAAATAATAATAACATTCAAAAACATATTGAATTTGCTACATAAGGACTAACAATCATGATACGAAAATTTGCCAGAGAAGATTTGTCACAAGTTTTGGATCTATGCCGAGAAATAAGACAATATCACAATGATTTACTAGATAGCTATTTTGCCCCACAAAATGATGAATACGAAAAAATAGGCTTTTTAGAATCTCTCAAAAACGACAATACTATCGCCCTTGTGGCAGAAGAAAACAACAAAATTATCGGCTTGCTTTTGGGTGAATTTAAAAACTCGCTTTGGCTAAAAAAATCTCATGTCGCCCATATTTCCAATTTTGGCATAAACAAAGACAATCGCAGAAAAGGTATTGGACAACAGCTTATGGACTATTTTTTCAAGATTTGCAAAGAAAAAGAAATCCAAGAAATTCGTCTCGGCGTCTATAACAAAAACACTTCGGCCTGTAAATTTTATGAAGATTACGGCTTTAGTGCCCTGCAACAAACAATGATTTTAGATATATCAAAAAAATAAAAGGAGGTTATAATGAGCTTACAACTGGTAAAACCAAATAAAAAATACCTTCCGAGTGTCCGCAAAGCCATAGCGGAATATAAATCCGATGCCTCAAAATACGAAATCAGTGCCGTAGAAAAAATGATTGCAGCGGAAGAAAATGGATTTGCAAAATATTTTGACGATGTCGAAAAAAATTCACAAGGAATTGGTCTAAAACCGGGCTATGTTCCAAACACAACCTATTGGCTTGTTGATGATGATAATTATATCGGCACATTTGACCTGCGCCACCATTTAACCCCAAATTTGGAGCAAATCGGCGGACATATAGCTTATCAAATTCGCCCTTCCGCACGAGGCAAAGGATTTGCCAGCAAAGGATTAAAACTATGTTTGGAAAAGGCCAAAGATATGGGGATAAAACAGGTTTTGGTTACCTGTAATGCCGAAAACACCGCCTCTTACGGCACAATGTCCAAAGTTATGCTGGAAGTCGGAGGATATGAAGACGAAACCATAAAAAAAGACAATCTTATCGAAAAACGTGTATGGATAAACACGTAAAAATCGCGATAAGTGCTTTTCCCATAAAAACACGGCTGTGTCATTCGGCACTGACAGACATTCAATAATCCGATTAAAGTTCCAAACTTTAATCGGATTTTTTATACATCACAATTATTTCTTACCTTGAAAATTTATCAAATTGTTTTTGCAAAGGAATATTTTGTTTTCCGGAAAGATTATTATCCTTAACAATCGTCAATTTTCCGTCCTCACATACACACTGGATAATTTCCGTATTAGAAATCTTACTTTGCTGAATCCCTTGAGAAGCCAAAAAAGACCTCAAAACACCGGCATGAGTAACAACCGCAATATTTTCATATCCACTTTTTTCCACGCTTTTTATAAAATCCATAAATCTATCCAAAACTTGCCGTCTTGTTTCACCTTTTGGAAAAGCAACATCAAATTTTGATAAGTCTCGCCAATCGCTATAAGCCGAAGGCATACGCACCTCTACTTTTTCTTTCAGTTCTCCCTCTGCAACTCCGAGATTGACCTCCAACAAGCGTTCATCTTTTATCAATGGTAATCCTCTGTCATTAGCCACAGCTTCTGCAGTTTGACGAGCCCTGATCAACGGACTTGTATAAACAGCATCAATCTCCAAAAACTTCATCACCAAAGACAGTTGTTGTGCTTGTTTCAAACCCGTCGCATTCAAAGGAGGATTCTGCCCTTGTCCTTGAAAACGACCGTCTCTATTAAGCTTTGTTTCTCCATGTCTGATCAAATAAATCTTAATTGCCATTAAAATTTCCCCAAAACAACATTATACACCATAATAACGCAAATTAAAACAAAAGTCAAATGTAATGCCAATGGCGGTGACAGCAAAAAAAATAAAGGAAAAAATAAAAGTTAAAAAATAGTAATTATTTTGTTGATAAAAAGTAAATGCCGTTGCAAAGAATTAATTTTTTTTTTACTCTTTCAAAAGCGGGTGAAGTTTAATGAAGAAGATAACGAAATCATTTTTTACAAGTTTTTTGTTGTCAATGTCTGCAATATATGTTGCAGACACAATGTTTTTATTGCCTTCGATGCCCGCAAAAAAAGAAATTAAACTTCCCCAAAACAACATTGCCCTGTTTTTAGAAAAGACCAACAACCGATTGCCTGCACAGGCAACCAAACGAGTTGCCAGCGGTCGACTTAAAAATTTGGCAAAAGACAAAATTATTATACCTTCACCCAAAGAACAAGAACCGATTGAGCTTTTTTATGCGGATGCGCCCGAGCTTAATCCTTCCGTAGAAAATGCTCTGATTCCGATTGAAAAATCTTCTCTTCCGCCACTACCTGAAAAAGTGGCCCGTTCAAATATAATTTCACCCCAAAAGCTCGATATCGAGCACAAAGCGACAGAGAAGAAAGACAAGCCGAAACAGCCTGAATCATTACTCGCCGGCTTAAATATTTCGGAAGAAGAAACAAAACAACCAAATCAGGAAATTAAAGATATCTCCGAAACAACTTTCATCCCTATTGAAAACGGTGAGATAGCGCTTGCCAAGGCTAAAATCGAAGTTGCTGACGATGCACCGAAAAATCAATTTGCAATGGTCGGAAGTATATCTTTAACCACTGATGACAATGCCATGAAAGTACTACCCAAAGAAGAAAAGCAGGAAAAAGAATGGCAATCCATGGAAGATAGCCCTTGGGTTGTGGCAAAGGCCAATAAATTTGCCAAAAACAACCAAGCCGTAAAAGACTTTTCTTCTTCAAAAACCGAAGAAGAAATATCAGGTTTGCTCGAAGCTGAAAAGCTACAGGAAGGAGAAGAGATTCAAACGGCACAAGTCGCAAAAAATATCCTCATTCCGATACCTGACGATATTTTGAATGATGAAAATCTTACTCCGCAATTGGTTTCACCCAAGAAAAAAGAAAAAGCTAACTCCGATAATGTTGAAGAAAACAAAGATCCTTCACAAAAGGGGAGCTTTCTCAAAAATATAACATCAATATTTTCTTCTTCCAAAAATGAAGAAACAAGTAAAGATGTTTCAACAGATGAGCAAATAACAAAAACAAAACCTAAAAAAACAACAAGGCCATCTGTAAAAATTTTGCCGGCTGAAATGAAATTATCTTTTCAACCCGGACGTGCTCAAATTTCCGGTCAAACATTACGTTGGATTCAGGCTTTTGCACTGAAAGCAACAGAAGAACCCGATGTAATTTTGGAAATAAGAATTGATAAAAACAGCTCTTATGCTTTGCAACAACGCCGCCTTGAGCTTTTGCACACCATTTTGGGCAGTAAGGGAATAGACGACAGCAAAGTCAGCACAGTATTTACCTCTCGCGAGCCCAATTCCTTTATTATCAGGACATTGCGCTTAAGTGACGAAGTTCAAAACAATTCTGCGACGAACAGCAGAAATAAACAACCTGTTTATCAGACGTGGTAAAACTTGCAAAGGGTTCTTGATTATTTTTTTATAGAATGTATGATAAGGAAAAATATGACAATAAACAACTCGGGAAAAACAACAATGCTCTACAAAAATCTTTTATATGTCGGTTTCATGGGAGTTTTAGGACTTGCCGGTTGCGCAAGCGAATACGAAGATTATCCTTATGAACCCACACCTGTTCCGGCACAAGCACAGCCTCAACAACAACCGCAAATGCAGTCCCCCGATCAGGCTCCGACAATATGTCCTGCCGCTCAATATCCTGATCCGTACAGCGGCAAGTGCGTTGCGGCAAACGAATTTGTTGACTATACTACGGTTGCAGCCGACTATCGCGCATACGGAGAACTGACCCCTCGTGATTATATGGTTGTAAACGGCGGCGCAGGTAGCAATATGACTGCAGTAATTCCTCCCAGTGTAGAAGGAGAAGTCATAGAGTATGAAACCGCATACACAAACGGCGGTATAGAGCAGCTGTATGACGAAAACGGCGGCGACGGTAGCGGATATGTTTCCGATGACAGCGTAGAAGACTGGCTTGCCGAAGAAGGCAAAGACTTAAAAGGAATTTTGACCGAGTGGTGCGACAAATCAGGATGGCGTTTGGTATGGAAAACAAACCGTAACTATACTTTGACTGCAGGAGCAATGTTCAGAGGACGTTTTTCTGATGTAACTTCAGCTCTAATAAAAGCTTTTGCCAGAGCCCGTCCGGCACCAATCGCAACTTTTTATAAAGGAAACCGCGTCTTAGTGGTAGATACTATGGAGGATGAAAATGCCTATGAATAAGTGGATAAAATATATTTCTGTTTGTGCAATCGCTCTGACAATAGGCGCATGCAAAGTAGCTACAAGCATGGACGCAACTTTGGAAAGGGAAGTAGAAGCAACTGCTGCACTTAAAGAAAAAGCCAAGTCCCCGAGTGAATTGGCTAATAATGACCTTGTCAAAGTTAAAGACGAAGTTTGGCTTGGCGATAAGAGTGAGATAGAATATGAAGGAGAACCGATTCCAACTTATCTCGAAGCTAAAGACGGAATAACACTCATAAGTAATCGCCCGATTACTTTGTTCGAAATTGGTGATATGATAGGCAAAATCACCAATGTAAGAGTAAGATATTCTTCAACTTTGGAAGATAAAGTAAGACAGGAAGGCGGACAAAATCCCCCGACAATGGAAAGTATGAATGCACATTGGACCGACCCGGAAAAGATGCTTGTTTCCTATCGCGGACCTTTAAGCGGATTACTTGACGAAGTTGCATCACGTTTCGGTTTGTGGTGGAAGTATGAAAAAGGTGAAATATATTTCTATAAGTTCATTACCAAAACTTTCGTAATCTATACTCTCCCGACACAGCAAACACTAAACAACTCCATTGGCGGATCATCAACAGATAGCGGAGGTGGCGGCTCATCAAGCATCAATATGTCAACTCAAGCAAATATTGAATTCTGGAACAACATCTCCAGTTCGATATCTTCTATAATCGGCAGTGATGCAAAGATGTCAATAGATTCCACAAACGGCACGATAGTTTTGACAGCTACTCCGACAGATATCAAAAAAGTAGCAAAGTTTGTAAACGAGCAAAATGCACGTTTAGCAAAACAAGTTGCCATAAGCATAAAAGTTTTGCAGGTTAATGTCAGTGATAACGACACATTTGGCATGGATGTATCCGCAATGTTTGACGATGGGACAACAAAAGTTGGTATAATAAGTCCTAGCACAGGAATTAGTGATGACATTACCAGAAACCTAACCATGGGGATAAAGCCGGGAAATTGGGATATTAATGCCAGCATACAGGCATTATCAAAACGCAACACCGTCAATTTGGTAACTAGCGGTACCGTTACGACAATGAATAACAAACCTGCTCCGATTCAAGTTGTAAAAAAGCAAAATTACATCTCCGAAATTACTAAAACTAACAGTGGTGGAGACAGTGGTTCATATGACCTGTCAACAGAAACCGAAGAAATAGAAACCGGTTTTACTATGATGGTTCTGCCAAGAATATTGGATCACGGACGTCTGTTGTTAATGTTTAATTTAACATTATCTGATTTGCTGGAATTGCAAAAGGTAACCGTTTCTAATGATGGACAATATATTCAAAATCCGGTCATTGAATCTCGCGGTTTCTCACAAGAAGTATCTCTTAAATCCGGTGAATCTCTCGTCTTGAGCGGCTATGAAAGAGTTGAAAACAGCGCAGAAAAAACCGGCATGGGTTCTGCTGACAATTCTCTCCTCGGCGGCGGAGCTGCTGCAAAAAAGACCAGAACCATGTTAGTAATCATTTTGACACCGGTTGTTCTTGAAACACCGCTCAACCCGGAAACAAGAGTCAATAACTAGTCATTGAGAGGCAAAATTGGTAGATAACGCAAACATACAAGAAACAGAAAGCACTCTCGACAGAGCATGGGGTTCAAGTTTTCGAGTTGGAGGTGTTGAATACGCAGCAAGTCTGTTTTGGCAATCTCTACAAAACCAAAACGACCCCTTACCTGAAGTCATAGAGTCATCACAAGGTGTTTTGGAAGGCGCGGATTTATATTGCGTCAAAAAAGGTAAAACACCGCAGTTCGGTATTTGCGTATCAGCAGACGGATACAAAAGCAATGAAAATGTTGCCGCTCCAAACGTCGCGACAGCATTGGCTGATCAGCCGTCATTTGTAGCCGTATTTAAGGTTGACGGCGGATGGTGGTATGTCTGCGTTCGTGATGAAGTGATTTTAGCCAACGGCGATATGCTTTATTTGTCCGAAGATGATGCCAAGAAACAATTTATGAATATGTTGATGGTACCTGATTGGCACCTCAAAATTGCCCCTCCGGAATGGGGATTGGAAGACACAATATACCCTAACCTTGCCGATATTTTGGACAGGGGTTCAAGGATAAAACTTCAAAAAATAAGCAATAAAGGACAATTATTCTATGTTATTGCCGGTATATTGGGAATAGTTGCACTATATTTTATATATAAATTCCTAATGTTTATTTTTGCACCAACACCACCTCCCGTTGTTGTTGCACCGGTTCAACCGAAGGCAGTAGCAAAACCTGCTCCGCCTCCCGAACCCAAACCATGGGAAAAGATTCCTTCTCCGGAACAACTTATGAAAAATTGTCACCTCAATACTTTAAACTTGGTAAGAATTTTGCCTCCGGGATGGAAAATAACTCCGATAAGTTGTTCGTTGTCCGGAGTTAATACTTCTTGGACACGCCAATTCGGACGTATATATACCATTGACAAAGCATTAAACGAGTCCGGAATAGATTTTTCTGCACGTTCGGTTTCTGATGACGGTAGCAGTGTAATGGTTGCCGTATCCATAGGAAATATACCCAACGTAAATTCGGAACCGACAAAAAATTTAGTTGACTTAAGAAACAGTTTAAACAATCTTTTTCAGTCAATCAGTCAATCTGTAAGTTTGACAAACTACACCTACACTTCACCGCAGAAAAAAGTGTATAAAGCAATAAAATTTAAATTTTCCTCTGGATATAATCCCCAGATATGGAAAACATTATTAACTGATTTTTCAGGATTGGAAATCAATTCAATACAATATGACCCCGCTAGCGGAGTCTGGAGCTATGAAGGAGCGATCTATGCATTATAGTTTAAAAAACACAATAAACAGCTTAATATTATTGGGGGCAATCAGTGTTGTTCCCGGTTATGTAAAAGCACAAGAGGCATCATCTTTGTTTGATAACGAAGAAGAAGTCAGTGTATCCTTAAAAGATTCAACCTCTGAAACAAAAGATATTTCATTGGACATAGACGTTAATGTGCCTTCAGAAAGCGCATTAATATCTCCTAAAGTTGCAGAAACAAAAGCCCCCGATTCTCAAGATACGGAAACGATTCCCATGGATTTTGAACAAGATTCTGAAGAAAGTTTCGATATGGGTGATAATCTTGAAGATGCGCAAGATGATGCAACAACTCCCGAAACGGATGAACCGGCTGTAGAGCAATCCGCTGATTCTTCTAAAGAAGTTGCTCCAGAACCCAAAGAACCGGAAACAGTTTCCTCTTTATCGGAAAATATTGATAAAGAATTATTTGCAAAAATGTCTGATTTAGAAAGACAAACAACCATTCTAAATCTTGAGTTGAAAAAAGAAAGAATTGCCAACGAAGTTGCTGCTGTAAAAGCTCAAAGACGCAAAGCCCAAGAAGAAGAAAAACGTCGTCTTGAAGAAGAAGAACGCAAAAAACAAGAATGGCAAAACGAACAAGATCGCTTGATGGTTGAGGAACAGCGCAAACTTAAAGAGGTCGAAATGGCTTTAGAAAAATTGCGTCAAGAGAAGATTGTTAAGGCATATAAAGAAACCATGCTTGCCACAACTCAAGAATGGATAAAAAAGAATGCCGAAATATATAAAGAGTTAGCAGAAAAAGACGAAACAATCAAAAACATAATGAAAGACTATGCTGACAGAATGGGAATTTTGTTCCAAAAATCTGACGACATCAAAACCAAGTCTGAAGCTGCTCGTGTAAACTATGACAAGAAAGTTGCCAATCTTGAAGGACAAATTGCAATTTTAAAAACTCGTCTTGAAGCAGAAATTGAAAAATCAAACCAACTTGCATCTGGCGGAACTTTACGTAAAAATCCTTTTGCAGGAGAAGATATTTCAGGCGCAGTTTCTCCGGAAAAAGTTCGCTTAAGTCTTGAATATGCAATTATGGAAATAACAGGACAAGGTGACGATTTATCCGCAAAATTGATAACCACTGAAGGCGATGTCTTTATGGTAAAAGTCGGCACAACATTACGCAACGGATACACTGTTGATGAAATAACAAAAACATTCTTAAGCGCCGTAAAAGATGATGACACAGATTATCTCTATTTTTCAGCCGGCGGCATTTTGGACAGAGAACCTGTAAAGCCGTTGGAACTATCGGAAGAAGTTGCAGCAACAACTTTTGCAAAACCTAACAATAACCAAAAAAATGCCGGCCCGGTATCAACCAAAGGAGTACCAAGTTTAGGCAGAGGTATGATTGTAAAATAAGTTGAAAACAATGGCGGAAAACGAAGAAGGAAAAGAGAATAAAACATCAGAAAACAAGGCAGAAGAAAACCCGAAAGATATAAAATCTTTTATAGAAGGCCTGTTTTCTAATGGCAATTATCTTTGTACCATGCCGGGAGCAAAGCTTCCGGATGGTACTTCCTTAAATATAAATGATGAAACCCGCCGCCGTTTAGCACTTTTTTCTGACGGACAATTTCTAATCTCCGCAGAACACAAATTTGACGGCCCCGTATTAAATTTTCAAACAATTGCTGCAAAAAAACGTCTGCAAATCAAGCCTCCTCGCTATATCACACAAAACGAGCTGAATACAATATATGCCATTGCCGAGCGCAATAAAACAGTTTCAAGTGATGATGTTGACCTTGAACGTTTACAAATGCAACAAGACTTTGTAAACATCATCAAGCGTGCTTCTTCCATGAAAGTTTCGGATGTTCACGTTGTTGTTTCCGACCATTTTTCGGAGGTAATTTTCCGCACCAACGGTATTATGGTAAAAGAAATGGAATACAGCAAAGAGTGGGGTGAGCTTTTTGTTCGTGCGGTCTTTGCTTCTGCCGATATATCCGATTCCAACTATGCTCAAAACGAATTCCAAGGCGCACAAAAACTAGGTTCCACACCACTGCGCGGATCAAACGGAAAACTTATGCTTCCGCACAATGTATTAGCGATTCGATTACAATTCAACCCTGTTGCCTTCGGTTCACAATATTTGGTAATGCGTATTTTATATGCTGATGACAATCCTGACGGCAGTGATGATTTGGCAGCTCTTGGTTGCGGAGACTATGAGCAAGAACTGTTTTTCCGCTTACGTTCAGCTCCTGTTGGATTGAACGTCGTTGCCGGGCCTACCGGCTCTGGAAAATCCACTCTGCTGCAAAGGAACATGATCAAACTTCTAAAAGAGAAAAACAATGAAGTAAACTTGCTTACGGTGGAAGACCCACCGGAATATCCTATCCCCGGAGCAAGACAAATGCCTGTTACCAATGCAAATACCGAAGAAGAAAAAAATGAGCAGTTTGGTCTTGCCTTAAATGCAGCATTACGTTCTGACCCTGATATTTTGATGGTTGGTGAGATTCGTTCCCTCTCCGCGGCAAATTTGGTGTTTAAGGGTGCTCTTTCAGGACACTTGGTATGGACAACCCTACACGCCAATTCGGCACCGGCGATTGTAACTCGTTTGCGCGATATGGGAGTTCAACCTTATATGCTTGCCGACCCTGAACTGCTTAAAGGATTGATTTCCCAACGTTTGTTTCAACGTCTTTGTCCCTATTGCCGAATTCCTGCCAAAGAACATATCAATGATGCCGGTGTGCAAAGGTTGCGCGTAGCACTTGGCGACTTTGGAGTGGAAAATACCTATCTCAAAGGACCAGGTTGTAAATTTTGCAATGGCAGAGGTATAAAAGGACGTTTAGGTGTTCAAGAAATGATATTGCCTGATGCTACATTTTTGGAATTGATGATAGCCGGAGAAACCAGAAAAGCTATCGACTATTGGACCAGTGATCTCAACGGAAGACCTTTACGCGACGTTGCTTTGGAGCGCATGCTCAAAGGAATGATAGATTTGTACGAAGTTGAGCGTTGGTGCGGACTTTTGGATCAAAGACCGGTATATTAACGGAGATTACAAATGAAAGACATAAGAAATAACGCGCATGCAAACATGAGTAGAGCCATAAACAGGCTGAACGCACTTGAAATACAATATGCAAAAATAATTTGCAATATGTCAGGCGGAGCAAGACTTAAGATATATCGCAAAATTGCATCACTGATGGCTAACCGCTTTTCTTTGATGAATGCCTTGGATATGCTACACTCAAATCTTTCCAACGAAGGTAAAAATAACGGCGAACCTATGGCTGTTGCCGTCGCCAATTGGGCACGCGCTCTGCAAAATGGTCTTCCGTTTTCCGAAGCATTGAGAGGTTGGGCTCCTGACCGTGAAAGATTGATGCTCTCCGTGGGTGATGTTGCCGACTTGGAAAGTGCCATTCGCAATTTAATACGCGTAACCGAAGGTACCACCAAAATGATTCGTCCGATTATCGGCGCCATATCATATCCGTTATTTTTGGTAATGATGGTTGTCTTGATTATATACGGTATCGGTGTTTACATGGTTCCGCCAATGGTAGAGGCAGCTCCTGGAGTTCGTTGGACCGGCATGGCTAAAAACTTGGCCGACCTATCCGATTGGATTGCCGTATATTGGCCGATTGCCTTTGCATTTGTGCCCTGCTTGAGCATTTTAATATATGCCACAATTGGTATCTGGACGGGACCTATTCGTACTTATTTTGACCGCTTTCCACCTTGGTCTCTTTATAAAATTTTTACAGGAATCACTTGGCTTTTAGCATTATCGGCTTTGGTAAAAGGAGGTACTCCGGTTTCCAGCGCATTGCGCGCCTTACGTAGGGATTCTTCTCGTTATTTGAAAGAAAGAATAGATAAAACTCTTGTATTTATCAATAATGGTGACAACTTGGGACAAGCTCTTGCCAAAACAAATTTAGAATTTCCTGATATTGAAATCATCGGCGACTTAAAAATTTATTCCGAAATGGACAATTTTGAAGAAGCTCTGGAAAAACTTGCCAACGATTGGCTGGAAGAGTCAGCTTACATAATTGAGCAAAAAGCAAGCATTTTGAACATGGTAGCCTTACTTTTGGTTTCAGGTGTAATTGCCTGGGCAGTAATGGGCACATTTGCCATGCAAGACCAAATCACCAGTGCAATGGGATTATAAATAATGAAAAACCTTTTTTTAACCAAGCACAAATATTCCCTTTTGTCATTGTTGCTGTTTTTAGCGGTAATAATTTTCTTTGTCGGCTCCCGCCCGACCAAGACCAATATTGCAGCACGAGAAGTTTTCTCCGCTGCAAGAATCATACGCATAGCTTTTGCCGATAAGGGCAGTTACTGGGGCTTGAGCAACAATTTTTTGAAAAGTAACAATATATTAACCAATTTTCGCTATTATGACAATCAGCTTGTAAATGTTCTGGGCAAGCCCGTGCTTATCGGCTCTGGAGAAACGGCCGAAGTTTCAATGCCCGGAGACAAGAGCTTTGATGTTGTTTATACCGATTTGTCGGCAAAAGAATGTATAAAATTGTCTTCATATCGGCCGGAACAGTCAGAAACACTTGGTCTGTTGCGAATGACTATAGTCGGAGACAAAACGCAAGTGTTTGAGTGGAGTGAAAATGCCAATCGTCTGCCTGTTGAGCAACACAAAGCAAAGAGCATTTGCTCGGAACATTCAAAAGTCATTTGGACTTTTGAGTAAGGAGAAACAATTTTAGGCTTGTATAAAGGCGAAATTTGTGCTATAATACAAGCTGGATTTTAACTTTAGGAGATAACAAATGAGAAAATTTTTATCAGAACAGACCGGACGTTCAATGATTGAAATGCTCGGCGTTTTGGCAATTATCGGTGTTTTGTCGGTTGGCGGTATTGCCGGTTATTCAAAGGCCATGGCAAAATATAAACAAAACAAACTCGGTGACCAAATTTCTATGTTGATTACCAACCTCCGCACAGCATTCGGTAACAATGCAAATTATGCAAACTTAACAACAGCAACAGCTATTTCAATGGGAGCAGTTGATAAAGAAATGCAAAATGGTGAGGATGCTATCAAGAACGTATATGGTGGAGCTGTATATGTCAATGCAGCAGCAGGTGATACCCCTTATAGTTTCTTTATCACCATAGATGGACTTCCTTCCACCGCATGCACCTACCTTGCTTCTGCTGACTTTGGTTCTTCCATAGGTGCAGGCTGGGTCAGTGCTGGAGCTCAAAATTCTGATTTTGGAAGTGCACAAAATGCTGCTCTAGCGGCAACTACAACTGAAGCTATTCCTGATTGTACGCCAGCAGGAGAGCCACAATGCATGAGAACAGTTCCTGTTGCTGGAAAAGTTTCCGCTGAACAAGGTTCATTACCTATAACAGTTGCTGCTGCGGCTGCTGCTTGCACAGGTACTTCAAACGGTGTTCTTTTGGAATTCCAATAATTTAATACAAACACCAAATTGTAATACTCAAAAAAGCAGGGAAAATTCCCTGCTTTTTTTATCATTGTTCCTCTCCAAACCACTATAAAAACGTCATTCCTTGCTCGGCGCATTAGCGTCCGTGCATCAAGGAATCTAAACTCCAGTGCGTTAGCACTGCTGCCTTATATAAAAAATTCAAAGATTCAAAATAGAAAAAATATCTTGCTTTTTATCAAATTGCATTATACTAAAAAGACAGCGTGTCTGCGTAGCTCAGTTGGATAGAGCACAAGCCTCCTAAGCTTGGGGTCGTGGGTTCAACTCCCGCCGCAGACGCCATTTTTTTATTCTTCGCCCTCAATCCACGCTTTTATTCTATTCCAGGCA
Organism: Alphaproteobacteria bacterium; assembly: GCA_045593845.1. Taxonomy (GTDB): domain Bacteria; phylum Pseudomonadota; class Alphaproteobacteria; order RF32; family CAG-239; genus JAFUYI01. The sequence continues at coordinate 173,336 of JAZNXK010000011.1, read as the reverse complement.
TAAGAAAAATCTCTGCGTACACGCCTGCGATATACCGAATAATTTGTCTCGCGCAGTGCCACCCATACCCAATAACTGCCGACAGCCAAAATTATTATCATCCCAACCAATAACATCGCCGCCAAAACAATAGCACAAGCCAATGCCACCGATATACAAAGCGCAAACAAAAAAGAATAAACTTCGTCTTTTACAAAATAGTTGGAATAAAACAACATACCGACCAAAAACCACGGTATAATCAATGCAAGTCTGCGGGCTGTGAACTCAAAACGAGCTATCTTAAGGTTTAGCACCCACAAAGCCAATGCCTGCAGCAAACCCAAAACAACCGATAACAAATAAAACCATATAGTCATGTTCAATTTCTTTCAAATTGTGCATGACTATATATTATTTGCTTTATTTTGTCTAGTTTTATTTGGCTAATTGCTTCAAAAAATCTTTTTGAATATCAAACAATTTCTCCACACTGCTCCAATCGACATATTCACCCGCAGTATGTTCACCGTCACCAGAACCGGAATGCATAATGACAATTGAGCCTTTTTTAGCAAACTCTCTCGAATCTGTAGCTCCGCCGATATATTCAAATTCAATTCTTTTTGCCAATTTTTCTTCCGCCAGCTTTTTATATTGCAATATATACGGATTATTCTCATCCATAACCACCGGATGAGAAGATGACATAATCTCATATTCAACTCCGTTGACCAAACAAGAATCCAAAAACTCATTCAACTCCTCAAGCGAAGAATTTTCCGTCAGCCTAAAATCAAGTGATGCTTCACAGTAATTAGATATAACATTCACAGCACCACCGCCAGAAATATTCGCCATATGCACTGTGTTTATCCACGTATCCTTCGGTTCCGGAGATTCTTTGGAAAAATAAGTAAATTTTTTACGAATATTCCCCCAAACCTGCAACAGTTTTTCATTTGCATCGATTCCCAACCACGGCTTTGCTCCATGCGATTCTTGACCATGCGCAATCAACTTAACAAAAACTGGATTTTTGCATTTTGCAATAATTTTTGTAATATCTCCGGCAACATCAACATCCAAAACAATTTTTGCTCTCAATTCTGGATATTCCTGCAAAAATGCTGCCAATCCAAAACTTCCTTTTTCTTCATCACTCGAAAAAAGCAAGCCGAATTTTAGCGGCAAATTTTCTTTCACAACATATTCCAACAATTTTATACCGACTGCCGCAAAAGATTTCATATCCAAAGCCCCGCGACCACGTAATATATTGTTATCAAATTTTGGATCAAACATTTTATCTTCTGCCGGCACAACATCCAAATGTCCAACCAAAAGAACATCAAAATCCAAAGTATCATTGTTTGCAAGCAACATAACTGGAGCTAATTCATCTTTTTTATAAACTTTTTTACAAACATTATCACCAAACAAATTTAAAACATAATCAAAACAAGCTTCAATCTCCTTTGTATTGCCTGTTTCAGTCCTAAATTTTATCAAATCGGTAGCAATTTTTCTCAATTCCATTTTCTTTTCCTTTACTTTTTATTCATTATCTTAAGCTAGAATTAGCGCAATTATGATAACAAAGAATTAACAAGGACAAAATACATGAAAAATCTGTGTGTTATGATATTATTTTTACTCACTTTTACAAGTTTTGCAGCAGCTCAAGATTCGGAAAACGAAAACCAAACTTTACCGCGTATGGTATCATTTCGTTCTGACTATATCAACGCGCGTTCCGGTCCCGGCACTCGCTATCCCATTGAATGGATATACAAACAAAAGCATGCTCCGGTAGAGATTGTTTCCGAGTTTGAACTTTGGAGAAAAATCAAAGATTGGGAAGGCTCCGAAACATGGGTTCATAAAGCAATGCTACAAAATCAACGATATATCAAAATGACCAAACCCGGTGTCGCTAACATCTATGCCAAACCCGAACTCGATTCGAAAATTATAGCTAAAGTAGAAAATGAAGTTATCGGACGCATAGAAAAATGCCCTCCGCAAAAAGATTTTTGCCTAATTAAATTTTCTACCATTGAAGGTTGGGTAAATCGCAATGATTTTTATGGAGTTTACCCCAACGAAACTATAGATTAAAATGGAACATCACATGACAAAACTGAACGATATAAAATTCTCCGATATTTATATAACTCCTGATAAAAAGGCTTATGTAAACGATAACAAAACCATAAACGGACTGGAAAAAATAAAACCTGAAGATTTTAGCATTTTCTTCAAAATGGTCGAAAGTAATTTTGACGGCAAAAACCCCAGTTATTCTGTTATTTATGAAGGTATTTCCTATCGTGTGGAAAGAAGTGTATCAATTTATGGAATTCAATATTGCGCCCGCAAAATGCCACCTGAAGTTCCTCCTTTTTCAAAATTAGGATTTCGAAGTGAATTAACTCACTACTTGCTCTCTTTAAGCAATGCCATGGGGCTGATTTTATGGTCAGGACCAACCGGCGCCGGTAAAACAACTTCCATATCCGCACTCTTAAAAGAATATTTGTCAACCGAAGGCGGATTCGCCTATACTATTGAAGATCCTGCCGAAATGCCTCTTGACGGATTATATAAAGCAACCAACGGAAGTGTCGGGCTTTGCAAACAAACTCAACCCATAAACGGAAACTGGGGCAACAGCCTGAAATCTGCCTTGCGCTCAAAACCCAGATTTATTATGGTTGGAGAAATAAGAACACCGGAAACCGCCAGTGAAGTACTGCGTGCATGCACATCAGGACATTTGGTATTATCGAGTATTCATGCTAACAATATTACGGATGCAATCAATTCTGTAGTAAAATATGCCACATCCACTGGCATGCATGAAGACCTTGCCTATGACCTGTTTTCACGCGGAGTATTAGCCGTTTTGCACCAAACCTTAAAAGGCATTCAACAAAAATTTCCGGATACGACATACCTGTTTGCCAATCCCGATACGACACAAGGCGACCAAGTCCGTTCCATTATAAAAAGCGGCAATCTTAATCTTGCTACTTCAATAGAAACACAAGAACGCAGATTGATTATGGGAAAAAATATGTTTCCGATACAAGATGTACAAGTTTAGCCTTTTTCGGCTTTTACTTTATATATATATTCAATAACATCCTGATCGTCCCACTTCAAACTCCCTCTTATGCGCCCGATTTCACGTCCTTCGCGGCTAATCAATATGCTTATCGGAGAAGAAAATATTCCCAAAGCGGAAGCTACTGCCTCTTTCTCATCAACATAAATCTCTAGATTTTCCGCACCGAAACGTCTCATAAATTCACGTTGTTCAACAAAACCAGAAACCCACTCTGACTTTGGAGAAATCATCAAAACTCTTATGCCGTTAGTCCTTGTTTCTTTCACAAAATTGCTCAAACTTTTCAGTTCTTTAATACAAGGCACGCAATATCTCGACCAAAAAATCGCAATAACAAAGTCACCATCAAACTCTCCTAACGAAGCTCTAAAACCGCTCTCACTGATAATTTGTTTTTTGGGCAAATCTCTTGAAAATGCATAAATATTCGCCTTGCTCCTCGCTTCCGCATTATAAGGCAGCAAAAAAAATAACAGCAAAAAAAATATTTTACATAAATTTTTCATATTTATATTGATAAAGTTAACATTATTTTTGTATTTACGGCTTATATAATATATATATTTGAACCAAACATACAAGCGAAAGGTATAAAATATGCATAATTGTTTCAAAAATATCCTTATTGCTTTATTTATAGCAGCAATCTTAACCGTTGGCTCATGCGGAAAAATGTCTGCACCTACTCCGCTTGAAGGAAGCGGATATCCCCACGACTACCCCCGCGAATAAAGGAAAGAAATATGAGTGTTGAAAATAATTTTATTGATGAAATGATTCCCTATGTGGAATTTGCCGATAATGCCAATGAACGCACTCCGTGCGTTTTGGTTTTGGACTGCTCCGGTTCAATGCGCGGAGAGCCTATAAAACAACTGAATATCGGTTTGAAGGCTCTTGAACGTGAACTAAAAGAAGATATTGATGCCAGCTCCCGCGTCCAAATTCTCATTATCAAAGCCTTTGGCAAGGACGAAACCGAAATTTCTGCCGATTGGATTGATGCCATGAATTTTTCTGCCCCTGAAATGGTTGCCGGAGGCCTCACTCCTCTCGGAAAAGCCATGGAATTGGCACTCAAAAAAATAGAAGAACAAAAATGTCTTTATGACAACTGCGGCATTACCTCAAAGCGTCCGTGGATTTTTCTTATCAGTGACGGAGAACCGACCGATTATGATTGGGAAAGCATTGCCAAAAAATGCTGTTTGGCACAAAAGAACAAAAAAGTTGTAATTCATGCCGTCGGCACCGAAGGAGCAAATTTGGAAAAGTTAGCAAAATTCTCTCTTAACAGCCCCAAAAGATTGAGCGGGCTTCGTTTTACCGAATTTTTCCTCTGGTTGAGCCGCAGTGTTTCATGTATTTCAAAAGCTGCACCAAACACTTCTGACTATCTTGAAGATACGGGAAACTGGGATGAGGCCTGATAAAAAAATAAAAGTCTTATCAGCTTGTGTTACCGGACCTTTGCACAAAATGCGCAAAATGCCATGTCAGGATTATTGTCGATATTCATGCAAAGGCGAGAACTTTGTCGGGATTATCTCTGACGGAGCCGGTTCGGCAAAATACGGACGCATCGGCGCCAAAATTTTGTGTGAAACTTTGGTTGATTTATTACAAAACGTTCCCTTTGCCGAAATCAAACCGGCAATAATCAATTCCATAGAAATTGCTCGCGAAAAATTGCTCTTTCACCGCCTTAATTCTTCCAAAAACTCTCGCGGAATAATGGCTTTTGCCGCTACCCTCGTCGGTGTCGTATATCACAATAATAAAGGAGTATTTTTTCATATCGGCGACGGAGCCGCTTTGGCTTTCACCGGCGGAAATTTTTCTAAATATGTAATATCCAAACCTGAAAACGGAATATTCTCTTGTGAAACATATTTTTATACCATGGATGATTGGCGCGACTGCATTCGTTTTACTTTTTTTGATAAAGCGCACACCATTATGATGATGAGTGACGGAGTCACCGGCTTTTCATTTCTGCCTGATTTTGCAGATATTGAACCGCGCTTTCTCTTGCCGATTGACCGTTTTTTAAGCAAAGAGCCTACCAAAAAAAGAGCCGCCCGCGCCTTATGTAACACACTCAGCACCGAAAAAGCCCAAAGGCTCAATCCTGACGATAAAACTTTTCTTTGGATAAAACTATGAAAGAAAAAAACAATCCGACATATACAGCTGTATTTGCTGACGGCACATTTAAAAAAGTAACTTTGGGCAATCTTATGAACAAAGGCGGTGCGGCCGGTAAAATATATGAAGTTTTGGACCATCCGCACTTTGTCGCAAAAATATTTCACAGCCTCGCAAAAAGCAATACCAATCGAGAAAAACTGCAAGCAATGTTACATAACCGTCCGGCTTTTGCTCCCGTGCAAAAAAACGGTAAAGAATTTGTAATGTCTGACGGAGAAAAATATATCCAAATAGCTTGGCCTGATGCCATTTTGGAAAACGAAAGCGGCTTTTGTGTCGGTTATTTAATGCCCCGCATAGATTTGAGCTTGGCAGCATCTCTTGACCACTTCATGCAAAAAGCAACAAGGCAAAAACTCAACTTACCCGAAAATTATGACTATCGTGTCCGTATTGCTTGCAACTTAAGCTCCATGGTTGCAGCTCTTCACGAAAAGGAACATTATATTGTCGATTTAAAACCGTCAAACGTATATGTATACAAAAAAAGTATGCTTGTTTCGATTTTGGACTGCGACGGCTTTTCTATTAAGGGCGATAACAAACGCTATCCCGCAGAATTTGTCAGTGAAGAATATATCTACCCCGAGGGCATGAAACAAGATTGTGATGAAATGGGCGAAGAACAAGACAAATTTGCTTTGGCCGTAATTATTTTTAAGTTATTGAACAACGGTATTCATCCCTATTCAGGCACACCGCGCAAACAAAATCAACCGGCTCTGACCATTCAGGAAAGAATAGAACAAAATCATTACGCATACGGCTCATGGGTAGATTTATACCAAGCCCCTCACCCATATTCAATTCACGATTTTTTTACCAAAGAAACTTTGGAACTTTTTGACCGCGCATTTGTAAAAGGACTAAAACGTCCCTCCGCGCAAGAATGGGAAAAGCACTTGCGCAAATTGATAAACAATCTCAAGCAATGTAAAAAAAATCATCATCACTACTATTTCACTGCCAAAGGCTGCGGATTATGCATGATGGAAGAAAAATTTAAATCAACTCTCATAGATGTTCAAAAGCAAGCCGGAACCCCAAAAACCGTAAGAGGGATGAATATAGAAAATCTTGCTCCGGAAAAAATAGCCAGTCAAAAAAAACAACAAATGCAACGGCTGAAAAAAATAAACTTAATAAGTTCCCTGATAATTTTTACATATCTCGCTTTTTGGAGTCTGCTTTTCCCGATTATTGCCCCTTTAGCCGAATACATTACCCCCATGGGGCTTGGGTGCCAATTACTGATTATAACCATAGTCATGACCATAATATACAAAGTCTTGCAAAAATTTAATTCCCGCGTTCCCTTACTGAACAACCAAGCCATTACCATGGTGCTTTTCATATATCCCTTGCTCTGCAGTATAATATGTTTTTTTGCAGTCAATAACTTACCGATTGAAATACTATTGCTCAATGAATAATTTTTCTATGCAAACTGTTTTATTTGTGTTATAAACCGAACAAAAAAATAAATTGAAAGGTAAAACTTTGATAAATTTAAAACCAATTATGATATCAGGCAAAGAAGTGCTACCGCTTATTGAAGGCGGAAAAGGCATCAATGCCAGTGACGGGCGCAGCAGCGGTGCTTGGGCACATGAAAATTGCGTCGGTACATTTTCTGGTGTAAGCCCCGATTTTTATGACAGCTTTGGTAATGTGGTCAACGAGTTTATCTCTTTCAAATCTCGCCCCGAACGTCACCAAGAAATGATTGAACGCGCCATCAAAGGTGGTGTTGCGCAAGCACAGGTTGCTCACGAAATCTCCGGTGGAAACGGGCGCATTCATATGAATATGCTTTGGGAAATGGCCGATTCGCAAACCGTTTTGGAGGGTGTTTTAAGCAAAGCCAAGGGACTTATCAACGGCATTACTTGCGGCGCCGGCATGCCCTATCATCTTGGAGAATTAGCCAGCAAATTCGGTGTTTATTACTACCCGATTGTTTCCTCTGCTCGCGCTTTCAACATTTTGTGGAAAAGAGCTTACAACCAATTTACCGAATTTTTGGGCGGTGTTGTTTATGAAGACCCATGGCTCGCCGGTGGACACAACGGACTTTCTAATGCCGAAAATCCCGAGCAGCCGGAAACCCCATATAATCGAGTTGTCAAATTACGCCAAATCATGAACGAATACAATTTGAAAGATATTCCGATTATTTTGGCCGGTGGAATTTGGAGCCTTAAAGATTGGGAGGACTATATCGACAATCCCGAAATCGGCAAAGTTGCTTTTCAATTCGGAACTCGCCCGATGATAACCAAAGAAAGCCCCATCAGCGAAGCATGGCAAAAGGTTATGCTTCACGTCAAAAAGGGTGACGTTATTTTGCAAAAATTCAGTCCTACCGGATTCTTTTCTTCGGCTATCAAAAACACATTTTTGGAAAAACTTATCAATCGCAAAAATGGAGAAGTTGCTTTCAAGACCGAACAAGATGAAGAATTTTCGGTTCCTTTTGCCATCAACCATCATAAAAATGTCTTTATAAAGGTCGCAGACAAAGAAAAAGCCGACAAGCAAATAGCCGCCGGCTACACCGAAATTCAAGAAACACCCGACCAAACCGTAGTCTTTTTAACTCCGAAAGAGTTGGAAGAAATGAAAGAAGACCGCAAAAATTGTGTTGGTTGCTTGTCGCAATGCCAATTTTCCACTTGGTCGGCATCTTCTCCTACAAAATCTACCGGAAAATTGCCTGACCCTCGCACCTATTGCATCCACAAAACCTTATACGAAGTTGGTCATGGCGGCAGTGTTAAAGACCATCTTTTGTTTGCCGGACATCAGGTATATCGCTTTGCAACCGATCCGCTTTATCGCAACGGCTGTATTCCAAGCGTTAAAGAACTGATAGATAAAATCAAAAACGGAGAATAAAAAAAAGCCTGCATAATCTGCAGGCTTTAACTTTATCTGCTCACAACCACCATTGCTTCTCTAAGCAATCGCCCGTTTATCATATATCCTGTTTGCAACTCGGCAACGACTGTCCCCGCAGGTTTGGTCTTATCATCAATCTCTTGTACAACCTGATGAAAAGCCGGATCAAAAACATTTCCGATAGTTTCCATTTTGGTGATACCGAATTTATTCAGCACCTTCATCAACTCTGCTTCGGTCAGTTCAACACCTTTCTTAAACTGTTGGAGCTGTTCCAAATCATCATTTTCTGCCGCTGCCAGTGCACGATGCAAATTATCAGCCACAACCAACAACTCTTTGGCAAACGAAGAAATTGCATACTTTGCCTGCTTTTCCATATCTTGGGCACAACGTTTTTTGGTATTTTCCAAATCTGCATAAGCTCGCAAATAATCGTCCTTCAGCTTTGCATTTTCGGCAATCAATTTCTCGATTTCTTCATTTTGCTCATCAGCAACGATCTCTTCATCAGCACAATTTTGTTCTTCTTGCTCCGGCAATACCTTTTCGAACTTATTCTTTTTCATAATTTCCTCTTCAACTTATTAAAAAGTAATATATTTCTCTTATATAAAATTTAGTAAGTAAAAAACATCAAGTCAAGTATTGAAGTTTTTATTTAAGGTTTTAATTGATTCTTAAAACAGATGGTATATGTTATATGCATATTTTTGCATATATTGCCTTGTTTATGAAAGATTTATAATGAACGCAAATTTGTTTACAACAGTTGATTATAAGCCTCTTCCTCTTGATTTTAACAAGAAGAAGACCCCCATTTCTTATAGCACTGTTAACAATAAAAATCTCAGCACAATCCAAAATTTGGCCAATCAACAGTGTATGGGCAAAAAAGAATGGACTCCGATTGATAAGATAAATGCTTGGATGATAACCGCCGAAACCGCAACTTTTATGAAATGGGGCGGACTTGGAGTTGTTGCCTCCGAATTGCCCGAAGCTTTCAATAAAACTTTTTCGGCTGAAAATGATAAAATTTCGATAGTAACACCTCTGTATCTCGGTGATACCGGCAAAAAAAAGGCAGAGCTTGAAGGCAATGTTTATCACGGTGCCCAAAACAAACAAATATCTCTAACCAAAATCATAACTTTGAAAGTTCCCTTTTGTAACAGCCATAATACATTGGTGGAATACCCGACAAATGTCTATATGGGAGAATTTAACGGAGTAACTTACTTATTTCTGCAAAATGACCGGTTTTTCTCCATCAACCCCAGTCCCGACAACAGCCCTGCCCAAGACGGTTGCTATGTTTTGAACAACAACAATATCAACGAAGTTGAACGATTCGCTTTCTTTTCAAAAGCCGTTTACTGTCTCCTAAAACATCTTTTTTCTCATAACAATACAGCCATAAAAACTCCCAACCTTTTGGTCGCCAACGATTGGCACAGCGGAGCACTTTCAGGATTAACAAAATATTTCACCACCGCACAGGTAGAATCCGGACAGATGAGCAAAAACTTGGCCGATTCTATTGCCAAAATTCCCGTAATTCACTTGGCTCACCATCTCGGCTATCAGGGATGGGATTATCCCAATACCGCCAGAATTTTGAATTCCCTTTACGAAAATTTAAGCTCTTTGGTATTTAAAAATGCCAAAGCCATTAAAAACAGCAACCCCCGCACCACCAACACTCTGATAGTCTACGATTGCTACAATCAGGCCTCTTGCAACTTTCACCTTGCCGACCGCGTTATTACGGTATCAAAAAACTATATGGAAGAGGTTTCAAAAGAACTCGATTTCGGCCTTGATTTTCGCGATATTTTGAAAATCCGCAAAGACCACCGCAACTTTTTCGGTATTGTAAACGGCTATGATAAACAGCTTATCTCCCCGAACCAAACCAAAATTGATGCAATAAATGAATATTTTGCTCCTGCAAATTTCGTTTTTTATGATCAAGACCATCTCCAGAACAAACTCGAAGATAAAAAAGAATTTATCAAGCTTATCTCCAAAATTGCTACCGACAAAAATTTTAAGGAAAAAGTCATTCCTTTGATTGACATTTATAAGTTTGCAGATATTGCCAAGTCGGTAAAACGAGTAGAAAGAACACCGATAATTTGTGCAACCAGTCGTCTTGTCGAACAAAAAGGTTATGATGTTGCCGCCTCATCCATTATCAACCTTGCCCAAAAGTTCTCACATTTCAAAAATATTGATTTACCGATTTTCATCTTGGGCGGTGCCGGAGATAGTAAATATTTTGAAACTTTGACCACATTAAAAGACAAAATTACCGCCATAAACCAAAAATACGGCGACAGAATTTTTGTTTTTCGCGGTTACCAAGACCATTTTGCCTACGCAATTCAACTGGCATCAGATTTTTATATGATGCCATGCCGTTTTGAGCCATGCGGATTAACCCAAATGGAAGCCATGGCCAAAGGCACTCTTCCGGTCGCCATGTCAACGGGAGGTTTGGTTGATACAATAGAAAACGAAGTCGATGGGTTTAGGACAGCTGTATTTTTCTCACCTAACAAGCGCAAGGTTTATGGTTCCAACTTGGATTCTCAACGCCTGAAAAACAACATCAATGCCTATACCGAAACCTTAGAAAAAGCATTAAAATATTTTTATCGCCAGCATAAAAAACTAGATCAAATGACATCTAACGCAATGCATAAAGATTTTGGTTGGAATGTTACGGACGGAAGCATTTATAAATATCGCCAACTTTTCAAAACCGGAAGCTTGTAAAAAACTGCATTTTTTACTTGTAAATATAAATTAAACCTAATATTTTTAACGCGAAAAAGAATATCTCGTAAAGGAAGGAAAATATATGACCGACACTTCTGTCGCGGCACAGGTTGCCGCCAAATGGCGCAAAAAGCGCGGTTCACTCATTATGGCCTTGCATGAATTGCAAGATATCAAAGGATATGTTCCTTGGGACGATGCCATGGAAATGGCAAAAGACATGAACGTTCCGTTGGCACGTATCTACGAAGTTTTAACTTTTTATAATTTCTTCAAATTGGAAGCACCCGGAAAAGCCGTTATATCGGTATGCACCGGAACTGCATGTTACCTAAAAGGCAACGACAAAACTTTGGAAGAGTTTAAGAAGCAACTTGGCATCAATGAGGGTGAAAGCACTCCCGATAAAATGTTCCATTTGCAATGCGTACGTTGCGTAGGTTGCTGCGGATTGGCTCCTGTTTGTGTTGTCAACGGCAAAACCTATGGCAGAGTTACCACAGGTGATGTATCTAACATAATCGCCGAGTGGCGCAAAAAATTTGAAGACGAAGATAAGGAGTAATCTCATGGCTGATATGAGCGAAATTGAAAAAAGATTTGATATTCACGAAATTGCAAAAACCAAACAGCAGGAAATAGATAAGTTTGAATGCAATATTTATTGCTGCCACTCAACCGGTTGTAAGTCTTCCGGCAGTGACGAAATATTAGATATCATGCAAAAAACTATCGAAGAACACAACCTGCAGGACAAAGTAAGAATTGTTGCAACAGGTTGCATGGGTTTATGCGCACAAGGTCCGTTAATAAGAGTTGAAATAAAGGGTCAGAAAGACATTTTATATAAAAGAGTTGAGCCTCTCATCTCTCGTATTATCGTTACCGAGCATATTATTCCTGCTCTGAAGTTATCTGCAAACGAGCAATTTACTTTGCCGGAAGTCTTGCAAAAATATGTTCTCTCGCTTGATTTACCCTTCTTTACAAAACAAGAAAAAGTCGTCTTGAAAATGGCAGGACACTTAAACCCAGAAGATATTCAAGAATATATGGCATCAGGCGGTTACTTGGCTTTGGAAAAAGTCTTAAAAACCATGACACCTGCTCAAGTTATTGAAGAAATCAAAAAATCCGGACTTCGCGGCCGCGGTGGTGCAGGTTTTCCGACCGGTAACAAATGGGATTTTGCTTCCAGAGTAAAAGCCGAAGATTCTAAATTTATCATTTGTAATGGTGATGAAGGCGACCCGGGTGCTTATATGGACCGCAGTATTTTGGAATCCAACCCGCACGGTGTTATCGAAGGTATGATGATTGCCGCTTATGCCATCGGAGCAACCGAAGGCTGGTTTTATATTAGAGCAGAATATCCTTTGGCAGTTGAACGCATTGAAAAAGCAATCAAAGCCTGCAAAAAGAACCGTTTGCTCGGCAACAACATCATGGGAACAAATTTCAATTTTAACATTGATATTCGTCTTGGTGCCGGCGCATTTGTTTGCGGTGAAGAAACAGCTCTTATTCACTCCATTGAAGGCAAAAGAGGTACTCCTCGCCCGCGTCCGCCATATCCGACAGATAAAGGTTTGTGGGATAAACCCAGCTGCATTAACAATGTTGAAACTTTGGCCAACGTTGCTCCGATTATCTTAAAAGGCGCAGATTGGTTTTCTTCTTTCGGCACGGCAACTTCAAAAGGTACAAAAGTTTTTGCACTCACCGGACAAGTTGAACATTCCGGACTTATCGAAGTCCCAATGGGCACCACCATCAACGAAATCGTCAACGAAATCGGCGGCGGTGTTCCAAACGGCAAAAAACTAAAAGCTGTTCAAACCGGCGGTCCGTCCGGCGGTGTTATTCCGACAGACTATATTGATATGCCCCTTTGCTATGAAGAACTCAAAAAAGTTGGCTCTATCATGGGCTCCGGCGGTATGATTGTTATTGATGAAAGTTCCGATATGGTCGACTTGGCAAAATTCTATCTAGATTTTACGGTTGATGAATCTTGCGGCAAATGCGCTCCATGCCGTATCGGCGGTAAACAAATGCTGATGTTGTTGGAAAAAATCAGCAAAGGCAATGCCACAAAAGAAGACATAAATACATTGCGTCAAATTGCCAATGCCATGCAAAAAGCATCGCTCTGCGGTTTGGGACAAACAGCTCCAAATCCGGTGCTTTCAACCTTGCGTTTCTTCGGCAATGAATACGAAGCTAAAGTATCTAAAAACAAAGAATAAGAGGAGCTAAAATTATGGTAAAATTAAAAATTGATAATCAAGAAGTTGAAGTTGCCGCCGGCACCTCTATTCTGGACGCCGCACGCAGTGTGCAAATCGAAATTCCGACCTTGTGCAAACATCCTGACGTTGACCCGTCTGCCGGTTGCGGAATGTGTATTGTCCGCGTCAACGGACGTATTATGCGTTCTTGTTGCACACCTGTTGCCGAAGGTATGGAAGTTATTACCACCGATGCAGAACTTTTTGAAGTTCGCCGCATGGTTTTAAAATTGATATTGAGCAACCACCCGAATTCTTGTCTTTCATGCGCCCGTTCCGGCCATTGTGAATTGCAAGATATGGCTAATGTATTCAACATTACCGACGCACCATTACCCAATTTAACCAAAAGAACACCCATCGACGATTCTACTAAAGCCATCGTCCTTGACAGTTCCAAGTGCATACTTTGCGGTCGTTGTGTTGACATCTGCCAAAACAAACAAAATATTTGGGCTTTAAGCTACCTAAACCGCGGTTTGGCCACTCGCATAACTCCGGCCAACGGTATCAACTTGGAAGACAGTCCGTGTATCAAATGCGGACAATGTTCAGCTCACTGCCCGACCGGTGCTATTGTAGAATATGATGACACCGGCAGAGTTTGGGAAATGTTGCGTGATCCGGAAATTTTCACCATTGTGCAAATTGCACCGGCAGTTCGCGTTGCTATCGGCGAAGAATTTGGCTTTGAGTTCGGCAAAAACTTGACCGGAAAAACTTATGCCGCTTTGCGCCGTATGGGTTTTGATAAAGTATTCGATACCAATTTCGGTGCTGACTTAACCATCATTGAAGAAGCCACCGAGTTTGTTCGCCGCTTTACTCAAGAACCGGAAAGCTTGCCGATGTTTACTTCTTGCTGTCCTGCTTGGGTTGATATGCTGGAAAAATTCAATTCCGATATGATTCCGCATTTTTCAACCTGCAAATCTCCGCAAGCAATGGTCGGTGCTTTGGCAAAAACTTATTTTGCCGAGAAAAACGGCATTGACTCGAAAAAAATTCGTGTTGTATCAATAATGCCTTGCACCGCCAAAAAATGGGAAATCGTCCGCAGTCAAGATATGAGTTCCTCCGGTTATCAGGATATTGACGTATCTATCACCACGCGCGAATTTGCCAAAATGATTAAGCAAGCCGGCATAGATTTTTGTAATATTGCAGAAAAAACAGCGGACAATCCTTTGGGCGAATATTCCGGTGCAGGCACAATTTTCGGTGCAACCGGCGGCGTTATGATTGCGGCTTTGCGCACAGCATATTTCTACATCACCGGACAAGAATTGGCTCAACCGGACTTTACCGATATTGAAGGTTTGGAAGGCATTAAAGAAACCACGGTTACCATCAACGGCAAAGATATTCGCATTGCAGTTGCTCATGGTGTCGGCAATGTAGAAATTATCTTGGATAGAATTCGCCAAGCAAAAGCCAACGGCGAAGAATTGCCCTATCACTTTGTAGAGGTAATGGCTTGCCGCGGCGGTTGTGTTGCCGGTGGCGGACAACCGCGCGTTATCGGTGCTCCTTTTGCTAAACCTTATGGTATTACTGATGAAATCAGACAGAAACGTGCTAACGGTTTGTTTGAAGAAGATTTGAACGCTAAAAACCGCTTTTCTCACCATAATGAGTCGATTAAAACCTTGTATAAAGATTTTATCGGCAATCCCGGTGGCGAAAAAGCACATCATCTCTTGCATACTCACTACACACCGCGAGATATGTACAAGAGCAAATAATTTACAACACAAAAGGCGTCAATCGACGCCTTTTTTCTATTTTATAAAGGAATAAAAATGATAAATATAAAACTGCAGGGAATTGATGAAAACGGAGTGGAAAAAACCTTTTCATTAAGTGATTTCAAAGGCAAGAAAACAGTTCTGTATTTTTACCCCAAAGACAACACTTCCGGTTGCACGCAAGAAGCCTGCGACTTTCGCAATAACTACAACCGCCTTTGCTCCAAAGCAACTGTAATCGGCGTAAGCCCCGACAGTATAAACAGCCATATCAAATTTAAGCAAAAACAAGGCTTAAATTTTGTTCTGCTATCCGACCCTGAACATACTTTGTCCGAAGCATTTGGCGTATGGAAAGAAAAGTCCATGTATGGACGCAAATATATGGGAATTGAACGCTCGACTTTCATTTTGGACGAACAACTGAAAGTCATTAAAGAATGGCGCAAAGTCAAAGTATCCGGCCATGTTGACGAAGTGCTGAAAGAGCTATAATGAAAAAGTTTGACAAAATTAAATAAATATAATAAACTATCCTCACTATACAACCACTTACAAGGAATAAAAGATGGAACAAAAAAATAACGTCATTTTACAGCAAAAACTTCTATTCAATGAAAGAGCATCTAACCCTGATAATGTAACTGACAGAGAAATTAGCCTATTAAATGACATATTCGAATCTAAAAGTTGGAAACTCGATGAAATTGCAAGCATAATGACACCAACAGTTGAAAGAAATCCTTCAAAAGAACAAATTGCTTTGTTAATGAATGGCTCATTAAAACCCTATACATATAAATGGGATTATTGGTTTGAGCTGTACAGCCAGCAGGAAGAAAATGACAGCAAAGGAATTTGTAAAAATATTATCCAAGCTTCAAACGGAGTATATGACTGTGCTGATAGAAAACACGCATTAGCTAAATTTTACGTTAGACTTATAAAAATCAGAAACAAAGAAAATTCGACTCAGAATAAATTAACAACAAATTCAGAATTGGCATCACTCATGACAAATGAGTTTTATAATAATTTAATGTCAGATCCCTCCGACACCCCTTTTCTTCAAGAGAGGGATTTTATGATGATTAAAAAATTTGTATACACAGCCGCAGAAGAAATTAAAAATCATTCTACAGCTTCATCAAAATGCATAGAGATTATAAAAAGCATTCATAATATAGAAAAAGAACAGCTAAGAAGAGAGCAGAAAAGTGAAGAAAATAGCGTAATAAACATACTTGGTTTAACCTCACCCATAAAAGCTAAACAAAAAGAAATGGAATTATAAAATATCAAATCCTCCTATCAAATATTGGCAAAAGGAATAGACTTTCATTTTGGACGAACAACTGAAAGTCATTAAAGAATGGCGCAAAGTCAAAGTATCCGGCCATGTTGACGAAGTGCTGAAAGAGCTATAATAAAAAATTTGACAAAATTAAATAAATATAGTAAACTTGCTATATCGTTTATTACTTTATAGGAGAAAAGATATGCTAAAAAGAATGTTATTTCCCGATGAGATTGAACAACAAGCACAAGAAACATCTTCACAAAAAAAATTTCTAGAAACAGAAAGAAAGCTCCATCCCAATGAAGTAACAGATAGAGAAATTAGTTTATTAAGTAATTTATTATCCAAACAAGAATTGGATGTTACTGAAATCACAGATATGATTGCCCCGACGATAGAAAGAAAACCTACAAAAGAACATTTTGCCACACTGATGAGAGAAACTGCTGCCGCTCAAGGCTGGCGTTATTGGGCTGAGCTTTATCGTTGTCAGGAAGGTAAAAATAGTGATGCGAAGGAACTTGGAAAAAATATCATCCTAGCAGCAGCCAATGTGACCCAAGCTGCACCCGACTTAATGGGCGATGAAAAGAATTTCCCAATACATCATCTAATAGATTTTTATCATAAACTCATAGAACATAGGCCAAATGAAGAAGGCAAATTATCAACCAATTCTGAACTTACAACGCTTATGGTCAGTGAGCTCGACAAGAAACTAAAAGAAACAGAATTTAATAAAATATCGGATTATGAAATTAGCCAGACGCAAAAATTTTTAGCTCAAGCGGCTCCTATATGCAGTAACAATTCTAAAGGTTTATCAAAGTGCGAAGGACTAATGGATACCTATCATAACATACAAATTGAAAAATTGAAAGCAGATCAAAAACAAGAAAAAGATTTTTTAACAACAGCGATGAAGTCATACGCCATCACAAGGCCCAATCAAAACGGATAAGAGCCTAAAAAGGTATCGTATAGTTTCAAAAAAGATTTTCTATTTTTCAATATCTTTGAAATATTTTATCGTCTCCGGCTCAAGTTCGCTTGCCGCCGCATCGTCGCATACAATAATCCCGTGTTGATGATTTTGCAAAACGCTGATTGTCCACTTGTGGCTAACCGCCCCCTCAATTCCATGATAAATTGCTTTGGCTTTTTTAACTCCGTTTGCCAAAATAATCACTTCTTTTGCATCCATAATCGTCCCCACTCCGACAGTCATCGCCCTTGTCGGCACCTTGCTGATATCATAATCAAAAAAGCGTGAATTTACTTTGATTGTATCAGAGGTCAAAGTCTTTACCCTTGTGCGAGAAGTTAATGATGAAAAAGGCTCATTAAAAGCAATGTGTCCATCCTCGCCGATTCCTCCCAAAAACAAATCTATACCGCCGCAACCGACAATCGCTTTTTCATAATTTTCGCATTCAACCTGAATGTCTTTTGCCATGCCGTCCAAAATATGAATATTCTCTTTTTTAATATCTATATGATTAAAAAAGTTCTCAAACATAAAATAATGATAACTCTGCGGATGGTCCGCCGGCAAACCGACATATTCATCCATATTAAAAGTTATGACATTTGCAAAAGAAACTTTGCCTTGCTTATACATATTTATAAGCTCTTTATAAACTCCCAAAGGAGTCGAGCCTGTCGGCAAACCCAAAACAAACGGTCTGTTTTCTGTTGGCGCAAAGGCATTTATTTTGTCGGCAATATACTCAGCCGCCCAAGCCGAAATGCTGTCATAATCGGGTTTTATAATAACTCTCATTTGCAAATTCCTTTTTCAAAAACATTACCCTTAATAACGGTCTTCAAAACCTTAAAATTCTTATCAAAAACAACCAAATCAGCATCATACCCAGGTGCAACAAGCCCCAAATGTTCCTGCTTCATAATATTTGCCGGATTATATGATGCCGTTTGCACCGCCTGCTCAATCGGCAATCCCCAAGATACCAAATTTTTAACACCATCAATCATCGTCAATGCCGAACCGGCAATCACGTCATCAGATTTTCTCAAAAAGCATTTATCCAAATACACTTCTTCTCCGTTGGCAAATAAATGTTTTGCTTTTTGCTTGGTCGGTTTTAGGGCATCTGTAACCAAAACAACCTTATCAACCGGCTTGCATCTGAACAAAAATTTTACAATATCCGGGTTGATGTGAAATCCGTCAGCAATAATCTCGCAAGACAACTCCGGATGAATAAACACTGCTCCGACCACTCCGGGGTCTCTGTGGTGAATTCGGCTCATGGCATTAAACAAATGCGTAACATGCATAATGCGTGCCTGCATGGCTTCAACCATTTGCTGATAAGTTGCATTGCTGTGTCCGGATTGCAAAATAATTCCCTGGTCAATACACATCAAAGCCAATTCACGCATACCTTTCAACTCCGGTGCAACCGTCATATTGATAATATTGCCTTGTCCCAAAGCAATAATTTCTTTCATATACTCAATGTCAACCGGAGAAATCGCATCCGGCGACTGCACACCCAAACGTGCCGGAGAAATAAAAGGTCCTTCCAAATGCATACCCAATATTTTTGCACCTTTTTCCTGTCCCATAGCTTTAAGAATGCTAATCATACCTTTGAACAGTTTTTCTTTGGGCGCGGAATATAAGGTGGGAATAAATGACGTAACTCCGTATTGCGGCAAAATCTCCGACATTTTGAGTATCGATTCGCTATCCATATCATCTGTGCCGAAACCGCAGATTCCGTGAATATGCGTATCAATCAACCCTGGCGCAATATATGCCCCTTTAAGGTCAATAAATTTTGTCTCCGGCTTAAATTGCTTTTGCTTAAAGCGAGCTTCATTAAATACATCAATAATCTTATATTGTTTAATCAAAACTCCGCAATCAGGCATTACCGAATAGCCGTTAATAAGCGTCGCATTATGAAAACAAATCTCCATATTTCCCCCTTTTATATGGAACAAGTATAGCGCAAACTTTTAACCAAAGTCATTAAAAAAATTTTTTCTTTTTTTTCGTTGCATAGACCACAAATTTCCCCAACCGTTAATCGGCTGAATTTTATTTTTTGAAGCAAAATTCCATTCTCTGCTGAAAAATAGCGACGTCGTTTTGGTATAGCAATTCATAGGACAAAATCCGTAAAAATCCACCTGCAACAAATTTGCCGCTCGTAAAATTTTTATCGCTTGCACATATTCTTCACTGGTATTAATTCTGTCGCTGTCATCCAAAATAATCATTCCGCCAGTATTTAAAGCTTTTACTGCCGCTTCGGCACATTCTTTTCGGCGCTTTCCGTCAATTACGATTACATCATATTTTTCTTTATCTTCAAAAATTGCCGCATCATAACCTTCACCTTCGTCGCGCCATCTGATGTCTAAATTTTCATATTTGAACTCGCTTTTCCATTTTTCGAACCATTCGGTTTTATCCTCAATACTAACTACTTTTAAGGCTCTTTCTGCCCAAAAAGCCGAAGAATACCCGCACCCGAACTCAAAAATTTTTAAGGTCGAATAATCGAACTGTGATAGATATTCAATAGCCGGATATGTGTACCACGGAATAGAGTTGCCGTCTTTATCGACGCAAACTTTTTCATCAATACTGCGATCAATGGCAAAATCTTTTTGCCACATTTCAATAAATTTTTGAAACCTCTCGCTTGTCATATCTATTTGGCCGCAGCTCCTGCCATCCTCAACAACATTCTTCCGACAACATCCTCTCCGGGCATGCCGGTTGTTTTACAATCTTTTTCCACTTCATAAAGAACTTCTAATGCCGACAACAACTTATCTCTTTTCCACTTTCTCAGCTGCTTCTTAAAATCATCTACTCTATAAAACATCAGTTTCGGAACCAATCTTTTTAGTGCCTCATCTTCACTTTCACCTTTCTCCAGTCCTGCTGCACATAACAACAATTTCATCACATGATATTCCATAGGTTTAAGTAAGGAAACAGCTTCATTTCCTTCATCTAAATATTTTTCAAATAACTTTTCGGCTTCTACCCTATCACCGTTCATTACCGCATAACATATATCTTCAGCACTGGAATTTGACTGATCGCTTATAACTTTTGCCACAATATTAACTGTAACATTTTTAGCCTCTCCCATATAGGTTTTAAGCTTCTCAATTTCAGATAAATTTATCATCCTGTCATTAGACAACCTTGAGCACAAAAATTGGATTGCCTGCGGATCAAACGTTAGGCCTGTTGTTCGCAATACATGATAAATATCTTCGCTTTTATCGTCATAACAAGCATAACAAGCCATATCATCACTATTCTCTGCCAATTTTACCAAACTTGATTTTTTGCTTAAATCACTAGCATATAGCAACAACAAATTGTCAGATTTACTTTCATCCAGCATTTTTCTTATATCGTTTGACAACTGATTGGAAATGTCACGCACAATAACAACACGACGTCCTCCCATCAAAGATTGTGCATTATACTCGGCAACCAATTTTCCAAAATCATCAAGAACGCTCTCTCCCGATATATCCGCGACCTGAAAAGCATCATTCAAATCCTCACACACTGAACGAGCAAGTCTTTTTATGCTCTCTAAAACTAATCCGTCATTCGAACCATAGACCAATATAGCCTTAATATTTTTATCTGCTTTTTTTATAAAATTATTAATCTGCAGAGCCTTAAAAATCATTTTCTATGCTCCGTTTGGTTGCAATACTGTGAAAATATGCGCCCAAACGCGAAGAAATATCATTAGCAATGATTCTTGCCGCGTCTTCATCGCCTTTTTTCTTTGCTATCGTCGTAGAATAAGGATTCGCCAAAATATCATAGCCGGTATATGCGACACTGTCTCCTTTTAATAAAGTCCTATCATTATCCGCCATATAATAAGAAACTTTGTATTTCACCATCTTACGCGTTGCCGTAATATCAGAACGCAAAGCTTGATCTCTCTCTATTTTGCTTTCCAAGGTCACAAACAACCTATATTTTGGCTTTTGCGGCTGACCTTTCGGGGAAAGTAAATCAATCAAATCATTTCTCATTACTTGTCCGAATCTGTCTTTTATCGGCATAACCTTGATTTTTGCCATTTCTTGAGAAATGGAGGTATCAAAATCACCCTTAAAATACCAAGCATTATCACCTTTGCGCTCAACATACAAAGGTTCAAAACCGCATGCCGAAACAAAACTTATCAGCATTAAAAATATAAATCTTTTATACAACAATGTTCACAATCCTATTTGGTACAACAATTATTTTTTTAATATTGCAACCCTCAATTTGACGAGCAACATTTTCAAGTTGCAAAGCTTTTTTCTCCACTTCTTCTTTTGGAGAATCTTTTGGCATTTCGATAGTGCCGCGCATTTTGCCGCAAATCTGCACGGCCAAAGTTACCACATTATCTTCTGCCAATTTCTTATCACCTTCAGGCCATTTCTCATTGACAATTGTTTTGCTATGGCCGAGTCTTGCCCACATTTCTTCGCTCAAATGAGGAGCAAAAGGTGACAAGATTTTCAATAATGTCTCATACATTTCTTGTGGAACTTCATCCATTGAGCTCAAATAATTTACATAAGTCATCAGTGATGAAACTGCAGTATTAAACTTCATTGTCTCGATTCTCTCATCAACTTCCAAAATGCACTTATGCATTGCTCTCAAATCTTTTTCCGTCGGGCTTGATTTAGAAACTTTCTTGAATAATGAGTATATTTTACCGACAAAACGATAAACCCCCATCAAGCTTTCTTCCGACCACATTGCCGCTTGATCAAACGGACCGATAAACATTTCATACAATCTGAATGTATCAGCTCCGAAATTTTCGACAATTTCATCCGGATTAACCACATTACCGCGTGATTTTGACATTTTTTCACCATTAGCAGCCAAAATCATACCATGCGAAGTTCTTCTCTTATATGGCTCCTTGGTAGAAACGCAACCGCAATCATACAAAAACTTATGCCAAAATCTCGAATATAACAGGTGCAACGTCGTATGTTCCATACCTCCGTTATACCAGTCCACATTCATCCAATAATCAAGAGCTTCTTTAGAGGCAAACTCTTTATCATTATGAGGATCACAATATCTCAAGAAATACCATGAAGAACCTGCCCAATTTGGCATAACATCAGTTTCACGGCGAGCTTTTCCGCCGCATTTCGGACAAACAGTATTAACCCAATCTGTAGCTTTTGCCAGAGGGGAAGCACCATCATCATTGGGCAAAAAGTCAGTAACTTCTGGCAGTTCAAGCGGTAATTCCGATTCCGGCAAAGGTTGCCAACCGCAGTGTTCACAATAAACCATTGGTATCGGTTCGCCCCAATAACGTTGGCGTGAAAAAACCCAGTCTCTGAGCTTAAAATTAACTTTTGCCTGACCAAAACCGTTCTTAACCGCATAATCTATCGCCGCACGCATACCGTCTTCTTTATTCATACCATTCAAAAATTCGGAATTGATATGTGCTCCGTCTTCTTCCCAAGCTTGTTGCGATATATCTCCGCCTTCCAAAACTTGAATAATCGGCAAATCAAAAGCTTTGGCAAAGTCATAGTCTCTTTGGTCATGTGCCGGAACTGCCATAATTGCTCCTGTTCCGTAGCCGGTCAGAACATAATCTGAAATAAATACCGGTATCATCTGTCCGTTATACGGATTCTTTGCTTTAATTCCCTTTAACTCCACACCGGTCTTCTCATCACCTGCAGTACGTTGTAAATCAGATTTTTTTGCCGCCTCTGCAACATAAGCCAAAACTTCATCTTTGTTTTCAAACCTATCCATATATTTTGCTACAAACGGATGTTCAGGCGCCATAACCATATAAGTCACACCGAAAGCTGTATCAGGACGAGTTGTAAACACACGCAATTTTTCATCGGCAAAATCAAAATCAAGTTCAGCACCTTGTGATCTGCCAATCCAGTTTACTTGCTGGGTCTTAACTCTATCGATAAAATTCAGTTCATCCAAATCATCAATCAACCTATCGGCATATTTTGTTATGGCAATCATCCATTGTTCTTTATCTCTACGCTCAACTTCGGCACCGCAACGTTCACATTTACCGTCAACAACTTCTTCATTTGCCAAACCGACTTTGCAACTCGGACACCAGTTAATCGGCATTTTTGCCTTATAAGCCAGTCCTTTTTCAAAAAATTTCAAAAACATCCACTGTGTCCACTTATAATATTCGGGATCACAGGTTTCTATACATCTGTCCCAATCAAAACTAAATCCCAAAGACTTTAATTGACGTTTATAATTGGCAATATTTTGCTTTGTGGAAACAGCCGGATGAATACCTGTTTTAACAGCATAATTCTCTGCCGGCAAACCAAATGCATCAAAGCCCATCGGATACAAAACATTATATCCCTGCATTCTCTTTTTGCGCGCAACTGCATCCAAAGCCGTATAAGAACGCGGATGGCCAACATGCAAGCCGACACCTGACGGATAAGGAAATTCAACCAACAGATAAAATTTTTCCTTATCTTTATCTACTTCGGCACGATAGACTTTTTCATCATCCCAAATCTTCTGCCACTTCTTTTCAATAGTCCTGAAATTATAACGATCCTCCAAAGCCCATTCTTTCTGCCACTCTGAAAAATCCTTACCGTTATAATGTGTATTAGTTGCGCTCATAAAAAACCTTTCGTCCTAAAAATCATGTCAAATTTTCGATTTAGATTATAATATTTATTGTAAAAATACAATAGCGGAATTTATTTTCTCCTTGTATTTATCCATACATTTTTCTAAACTGACTTTGTTTTTAATACGAAAGAAAGGCAAAAATTCGTGGATATCAGGCTGTTATCGCTTAAAATATATCAAAAACTTCTCTCCGGAAATTTTAGTAACGAATTTGACAACATAACCGATTCGCAAGAAAAAGCTTTTTGCAAAAGACTGGTTTTGACTGCATTAAGAAAGCACCAATTTTTAATAAATGCAATCAACAACCATACATCAAAACCTCTGCCGCAAAAATTATCCTTTTCTCACTTATGTATCGTTCTCGGGGCAACCGAAATTCTTTATTTCAGCACACCTGAATATGCCGCCGTCAACAGTTACGTTGCTCTGGCAAAAAAAGATAACAAATTTTCCGGCGGATTTGTAAATGCCATACTACATAAAATTTGCCAAAACAAAGACACTATCAGACAACAACCAAATATATTTTTTCCTCAATCATTCCGTCGATTATTGCAAAAAGATTACACAAAGTCACAAATTGACAATATCGAGTCTGTCTGTTCAAACGAGCCTCCGCTTGATATTACCGTAAAGAATAATTCCGAAGAATGGGCAAAAAAATTAGAAGGACAACTAATGCCCAACGGCAGCATTCGGCTTTTTTCCGCCGGCAGTATTCCTGATATTTTCGGCTACGAACAAGGACAATGGTGGGTGCAAGATTTTTCATCATCTCTCGCCATACAATCACTTACTGACATCAAAGACAAAAAGGTTCTGGAACTCTGTTCCGCCCCCGGAGGAAAAACTGCACAACTCATCAACGGCGGAGCAAAAGTGACCTCCGTAGAAATATCATTAGCCCGAATCAAAACCATGCAGCAAAATCTGCAAAGATTAAATTTTGAGCCGGAAAAAATCATTTGTGAAGATGCTATAAGCTTTTTACAAACCGATTCTTCCGTCTATAACATCATCACCATAGATGCTCCTTGTTCAGCAACAGGCACTTTGCGCCGACATCCAGAAATTGTGCATACCCGCACCTCAAAAGACGTTGCTCAAAATCAAGCAATTCAAAAAGCAATGCTTGAGGCGGCAGCCTCTCATCTTGCAGAAGGCGGGATCATATTATATTCGGTTTGCTCCTTGTCAAAAGCAGAAGGTGAAGAGCAAATTAAAAATTTTTTGAAAAATCACCCGAATTTCAAAATATTACCGATTACTTTTTCCAAATTATCCCAAAAATCTGAAAATGAACTAAAAACTTTACTGACAAGCGAAGGGTTCATCCGCTGCATTCCCTATCATTTTGAACAATTCGGAGGCATTGACGGATTTTTTGTTGCACAACTCCAAAAAGAAATTTTGTAGACAATTTTTTAATTCATTTACGATATACTCAAGAAAATTTTGAATTAGCTATTGAGGAACAAAAAATGAGTATGCACTTTATTATCGCTTTAATATCAGGCTTTTTAGGCTTTATTATTCCGATTGCGGCATACAAAAATTTTTCCTCCGCAATAACCCCCT
The DNA here is from genome assembly GCA_045593845.1 of Alphaproteobacteria bacterium. Lineage (GTDB taxonomy): Bacteria > Pseudomonadota > Alphaproteobacteria > RF32 > CAG-239 > JAFUYI01. The sequence continues at coordinate 147,706 of JAZNXK010000011.1, read as the reverse complement.
TTAACAGCAGCAACAAAAATCATCTGTTGTTTATGCTTTCTCTGATACTAACACCCTTCATTATATGCTCCGTTAACTATTTTCTTTGCTTTGACGGCAGAGATTTCATAAGTTCATTTAATTTTATGGAACTTTCAATACCTTTTATCTGCGCAACCCTATTATTTTTAACGAGCGAATATAAGCAAACATCAAAATTTTTTATTTTATTCCTTTTTTTATCTTCCCTTGCCGCATCCTTCAGTATTCCTGACGATTCTATTGCCCGCATTATTCCTCTACCTGTATTTTATAATAAACTTATCCTTATTACCTCGTGGTTTACTTTTTCTTATTTTTACCGCTATATCAACAGCGGTTCCGTACTTGGCATTCAATCCGTAGCCATCTCTTTGGGCATTGCAATATTAGCCATGATAGGGGCCATTCCGTTTTTCCTCGGTCTTGCAGGTTTGGTTATTACAACAGCTTCCATCGCATTAAGTATCACAACTTGGCCGCCGGCAAAAAGATATATTTCTGAAAACAATGCAACCTGCATCGGTTTCATTATTTTCGCCCTCATGGCATGGACAGCAACCGAGGGAGCAACAAGCTGCGCTCTCATATTTGCAATGCTGTTCATTATGGATATACTTTGGGCCATCTTTCTGCGTATAACTTTTCTTGAACAATATGCAAACATTAAAGACAATACTTCATACAAATATATAATATCTTGTGGTTTTTCGCCCCGTCTTGCATCTTCTTTTCTTGTCAGAGGACAAATATTGATAATAATACTCGGATGTTTTCAAGCTTATAGCGAACAACAATATTCTCTTTTATTATTTTCAACTTTCGTTGCAATATGGTTTCTAAACAAACTCCGCAACTTAAATTTGGAAACAACACCGATAAACGTGGATAAAGAAGTAATAAATGACATTCAAGATCGTATAAATGATTTGAAACAATATGTTAAAGAGAAAGAAGACGACTGATGGCTTGGAATTTAAAACAATTTTTCAACAAAGAAACATCTGTTTCCTCTGAAAAAAATACTAACGGAGAATATATTCCGCAATTCAAAATTGTAGTCGCCGACTTTTACGACAATTCCAGCAGCAACGGCGCCACAAATCTTGCCAACGCTCTCAATAATTGCGAAGGACTTAATGCAATCGCATATACCGAAAACTTTGACCATTCTTTTCTCAATTTGGAAAGCCGCAATATTTTTGACCTTATTGATACCGGCAATTCAATTATACAACAACATAATGCCGATACAATCATATGGGGATACCGTGACAAAGATGTCATTCGCCTAAATTTTCAGTCACCCTATCAATATGAGGACAAAGGAAATACTTTCATTTCTTTGATGGACAGTTTTTACCTTCCTGCCGAGATTTTAGACGGTCCTTCCGCGCAAATTTCCACTGACCTGCTAATGTTGCTCTATGGTGCCGCCATAAGTTCGGCCAATCCGACAGAAAGAGAAAAACAAATTTATAAAAAATACCTCTTAAGAAAAATATCTTACCAGTTATCACAAATCGATTCTCTTCAATCATTGGAAGAAATTTATCTCCCTTATGTACTAAATCTTTTAGGCATAATTTATCTCAGTCTTGCCTATGACAGCCAACATGATGACGATTTCAAAATTATCAACGAACTTTTTTCCGGAGCTCTTCAGCACCAAAACCAAATTTTGCACCCCACCCACTTGGGATGTATATACAACCATTTGGGCCAACTTTATGATTGCGCAACACGCTACAACAGTCGACCGTCATCATATTTTCGCAATTCCATAAAAAATTATCAGCAAGCCCAAAAATATTTAAGCAAATACACCTATCCCTACGACTACGGATACATATGTTATAAGCTTGCCAATCTTTATATCAACTATTGGAAACAAACCGAAGACATACAGGCTTTGAGAGACGCCGTATTTCAAATGCGAGAAGCCGAAAAAGTTTATACCCAAACACTTTTCCCTAATTTTTGGGCACATATTCAAGAAGTTCTCGGCTATTTATTACACAACCTTGCCCACCTGACCAAAAGTGCCATCATATATAATTTAGCCGTCGATGCTTATCAAAACCAACAAAAAGTTATTACCGAAAAAAAAGACCCTTTATCTTGGGGATATATTCAAGAAAAAATCGGGCATATATACTATCTTCAAGGACGTAAAAACAACAATATTCCATTATTGGAAGATGCCTTATCTTGTTTTCATGATTCTTTATTTGTATATGAAAATGCGCAAAAATTATCCTACATAAAACAAATAAAAGCAGACATAGCCAAAACCTGCCAAATTTTACAGGAACTGAAAGAAAAAGAACAAGAAGAAAAGGAACAGGAAGAAAATTTCGAAGAATAAAAAACCTCCCGTAAGGGAGGTCTTTTTTTTTACTCAAAGTCTTTATTATTTAGAAGCCTTTTTTGCCGCAACTTTAGTCACACGAGCTGACTTGTTTTTTACAACTTTTTTCTTCGGAGCTTCTGCTTTTGCTGAAGTTCCTTTCTTTTTTGCGACAGATTTTTTAATTTTTTGAGCTTCTGATGTCAATTCATCCGTGCGAGCAGATTCCAAATAAGAATCCAACCCACCGTTATGTTCAATTGAACGAAGAGTTTTGGAGCAAATTTTCAATTTGAAAAATTTGTTCAGGGCCTCGCTGAACAAAGAAACAACTTGCAAATTCGGCATAAAACGACGACGAGTACGATTATTTGCGTGGCTGACATTATTGCCGCTCATAACGCCGGTGCCGGAAATATCACATTTTTTTACCATAACTAAATCCTTAAAAAAAATAAACTTGTTGCTTGTTAATAGCCACATTATCGCCCAAAGTCAAGGATTTTTTATAAAAAATAAAAAAAATGTAGCATTTAAATTCTTTTCACTGTAATAATATAGCATATCTTGTGCCCGTAGCTCAGCTGGATAGAGTGTTGGCCTCCGACGCCAAAGGCCGTGGGTTCGAATCCCTCCGGGCACGCCAATAAAAACAAAAATTTTCTCCTTAAGAGAGAGTTTTTGTTTTTAAATGACGAAGTCCTAAGGGTTCGAAACCACAAAAGTGGGTTTGACTACAAGCGAAAGGCAGATGAGAATATGCCGGTCAGCACTGCTGATGAGCGCAGTGAACGTAGTATAACGAAGTAATCCCTCCGGGCACGCCATTGTCTCGCATCCAAAAGTCGCTCGGAGGACTAAAAACATGAAAGAATACAAAATATTTTTATACACGGAGAGCATTTTTACTTCCATACTCTTCAACGGCGGAAAAGTTAATCCCGAAAAACTGACTAAAGCACTAAATCGACAAGCACAAGAAGGCTGGGAAGTAAAAGCCCTGCAAAGAGAAAATCGCCGCACTTTTCTATTTTTCGCCCGAGAAGCTTTTGTTTTCGTTTTAGAAAGAGAGAGATAATGCAATACAAAACAAAAGAAAAACTGAAAAAAGCTCTAAAAAGCGCACAAAAAGGAGCCGAGCGCGCAGCCATTTTGTATGAAGGCGACAACCGAAAACTTATCCAAAGCAGCGGTGCAAATGTTACCCTTTACAGCGGCGAATTATCAGAAGGAAAAACTCTAAAAGAACAATTAGACAATATCAATATTCTTGTCATCGAACGTCTGAACTCCCGAACAGGCATCCGTGACGGTATCGGAGCTTTGGGCGGCTTGTCCGAAAGAACGAGCCATCTTGAATTTGCAAAACTGTCCCCAAAAGAGCGTGCTGATTTGGTCGGTATCAAAGACGACATTATTATCAAAGATGGAAAAACCGTTTTGACTAGCGATATTGACATAATCCGCCAAAATAACGTTAAACGCGAAACCAGAGAAGAACTCGGAAATTTAGGTATCTCCATTCCGAAATAAATTTTGATAAAATGCACTTGGTCGAAATGACCGACGTCAGAGACGATAATTACCTGCTTAATATTTGGAACGGCGAAGGTGACGTATGGGCCATAACTCCATATTGCCACACATTAAAAGTTGATGACAACGTAATCAACAATCTTATGTCGGCAAAAAAAGAAATGGAAGAGCATTCCGAAGTCAATAATCTGCGAAAAATGCCGTTGTTTGAAGCTATGAAGCACTATGGAGAATATTCCGGCACCGTCAAAACCAACGACGGCAGAAATGCCGAAAATGATTATCGCTATGTTCACGAATGGCTCACAACATGGGCACTTGCCTCCGAAATTCTCGGTCATGATGATAAAAAAATGCTTATTCTAATGAGCGAAGTGCAAAAGGAAACACCATGGAAAATTGATTTTTATAATGCCGCCAAAAAGATGGGAAAAGATATTCATTTTGTTGCTGATGTCCTAAAAATCAAACCCGAAACCATAATAGAAATGCAAAAAGTCCAACCGACTTCAGGCAATAGCAAGATAAAATCTGCACAAAATATAAATAGTTAAGTCTAATTTCACATAAATCTTGACAAATTTTCAAAAAAACTTTTAATTAAAGCATAATTAAAAGCATTTATAAATTATTATAAACCACTTAAATTCATTTATTATGGCAAAAAAAGCTGTTTTAATCGGAAAAATTGTAAGAGTTGCAAAAATTTGCAACTCAAATGTAACAGAGTTCACGGTAGACGTGAGAGAGACCCAAATGGATGATACAACTTTCACCATCGGCACCGAGGTATCATTCATGGTAGAAAACTACATTCTCCACGATGCAAAAACTGAAAAAGTTTGCTCTGTAGCCGTCGGAGACGAAGTTACCGTCGCAATGGAAAAACATCCGGCATTAAGCTGGAAAATTTCATCTCTGCACGTCCGCCGGCCTTCCTACAGGCCAATCAAAGAGTACCTCAAAGATTTAGAGGACGAAATTGAGAAACGCAACAAGTAAAAAAATCTCGCTAAACACTAACGTTTAGCGAGATTTTTGCTTTTAAAAAATTATCAGGAACTTCACCGAAGAGCTCTTTGATTTTCTCTTCATAATAAGAAGGGTTGAAACGTTTGTGTTTCGCGGCATACACCTCGATAAGCGAATCTCTGACTTCTTTTGGGAGCAGCCACAACATCCATGGATCATCAAATTCCCAACCGTTTTCCACATAGCCGGTTAGGACCTTGGTTCTCGACGGCTCCGGCAAATCAAAGAGCATACTCTTGAGCGGACTCTCCCAAACCCCGTAATTAAACAGATACCTGTTTTTTCCTGCGGTTATTGCTGCCAAAAGAACCTGTGTTCTGGTTTCATCGGGCAGTTCATAAACCATAAAAAGGTCATGCTCTTCCGGCTTATCTGTAGAAAAATAGGCACAAAGAGCCTTGGTTCTCAAGGGCTCCGGCAGTTCAAACAATTCTTTGCTTTCAAACCCCTTAAGGCTGTTCAATACCAGTTCCGTACGCAAAGGCTCTGGCATTGCCATAACCTCTTCTTTGGCATACTCAAAAAGATTGTCATATCTTTTTACATATGCCTTCAGCACGCGAGTGCAATATGGCTCAGGAAAATTGAAGAACTCCCTAATTTGTCGCCCCACAAAATTGCAATAATCATCATTTTTGATTTGATGGATCAGCAATTCTGTTCTGGTCGGCAAGGGCAGCTCCATAAGAACGTCGATGGCATCCGTCGAATACAATTTACGCATCAACAAACGCTTCCTCGAAGGTTCTTCAATTGTGCAGACTTTTTTCAAGAGATTGACATCCATATAACCTCTGTCAAAAAAAGCTGACAGCAACTTGTCCCGATCTTTTGCCGGAAATTTCAAGGACAAATCCAAGATTCTCTCAAGGCGACCATGACAATTATTGAATTCGAAGCTACCTATCTTCTTAATATTGTCAAGGAAGAATTTCTTCCTCGCTGTAGCATCCCACTTTTCAAAGACCACGTCGAAAACGTCAGCCCTGGGAATGTGACGATAAACCGAAAATATTTTTTCGGCCACACTTTGCTCGAAGCACGCAATTTTCAATTGTGCCTCTCTAGGCGGTATGCTTGCATGTCCAAGATAGGTTGTGATGACTTTCATCATCATTTCATGCGGAAGATCCAAAATCTTCATCACAGCCTCATCACAAAAGTATCGTGAAGATTTCTTCACAAACTCCAACAACAGCTTATCTCGGAGCTTTTCCGGCAGATTGAAAATCTCAATCTGCGCTGCATCAGGAAATTGCAAAAGCTTATCAAGGCAAAGCTCAAGCATATCATCGCCAATTTCTTGGTGACGTTGAAAAATCTTAGTCAGCACCTCATCAGGCAATGATTGCCGGGTTTCAATGTAGTTGGACAATTGCTCCCGCATAATGTCGTGTGGAAGATTGAGCAATTCCATCGTCTCCTCATCAGACAACAAGAAGTGACGGCTCAAAGAAACTTTCATGATCAACCCTTTTTGTTTCGGGGTTAATTCCTTTGTTAATTCATTTTTTTTCATAATAAAGTATTTAATAAAACATAATTATATTCAATTGGCGCCATTATACAACAGAATCTTATTTTGTCAACATGTTTGTCAAGAAATGTTAAGCACAAGGAAAAGAACTTATGGGCAAGACAGGGATTTTAATCCCTTCACCCGAATAATAAAAAAACCTCCCTTTTTTGGGGGTCTTAAAAATTGGAGCAGGCTGGAGGCAAAAAATTGCTCTCAAATGAGCAATTTTTAACGACAGGCGAAGTGTTGTTAATTTGCAAAGCCACGACAGTGTGCAAAGCAAATGTTACAACACGAGTGACCGAAGCGACTTGGTGTTGCGATTAACGCAACACCTAGGAGCAAGACAGGGATTTTAATCCCTTCACCCGAATAATAAAAAAACCTCCCGTTTTGGGAGGTCTTAAAAAATGGAGCGGGTGAAGGGATTCGAACCCTCGACATCAACCTTGGCAAGGTTGCGCTCTACCCCTGAGCTACGCCCGCATCACCATTGCGAGAGGCAAGATAGCATATTCAAAAAAAAATGCAATACCTAATTTTAATTTTTTTCACATTTTTTCTCCAACATAAATGTAACCGGCCCGTCATTTACCAAATGCACTTGCATATCTGCCTGAAAAATGCCGCTTTCAACCGGCACTTCTTCCCTTAACTTATCCATAAAATATACATACAGTTCATTTGCAATTTTCGGTTCTGCTGCACCATCGAAGCCGGGGCGATTCCCTCTTGAGCAATCTCCCGCCAGTGTAAACTGTGAAACCGCCAAAATTTTGCCGCCCACATCTTTGATCGACAGATTCATCTTGCCGTTGTCATCCTCAAAAATCCGCAAGTTGGTAGTCTTTTTTGCCAACCAATCAGCCTCTGCTTTTGAGTCTCCTTTTTCAACCCCGACCAAAACCAGCATTCCTTTATCAATTTTGCCGACAACCTTGTTCTCAACTTCAACAAAAGCCCCTTTAGTTCTTTGTATCAAAATTTTCATATTGCCCTCCGAAAAATCAGTCTCAATGGCAATAGTTAAAATTTTATTAGAAAACACTTGCAAAACAAAAAAATATTTTATATATTGCGCACACGCCAAAGGCTTTTTGCCCGCGCGCCGGATATATATGAAGGTAGTATCCGACTTGTTTTATCCGCTTTGCCAGACAAAGCATAACCAATTTTAATGAAAGGAAAATGCCATGAGACATGGTGATGCACATAGAAAATTTAATATGCCGACCAGCCAAAGAAGGGCTTTGTTCTCAAACTTGACTTGCGCTCTGCTCACACACGAACAAATAAAAATAACATTGCCTCGCGCAAAAGAATTGAGAACTTTCGCCGACAATATGATTACCTTTGCTAAAAAAGGCGATTTGAACAGCCGCCGCTTGGCATTGGCCTTTTTGAGAGACGAAGAAGTTGTCGCAAAATTGTTCTCCACTTTGGCAGAACGCTACAAAGAGCGCAACGGCGGTTATACCAGAGTTTTGAGAGCAGGAATCCGTTATGGTGATGCCGCTCAAATGGCTATTGTTGAGCTTGTTGACCGCGATGTTACAGCCAAAGGTGCAAAAGATTTAGCTCGCGTTGCAGCCGAAAAAGCCGCAGCAGAAGCCGCAGAGAAAAATGCTGAAAAAGTTGCTGAAGAAGAAGTAAAAGCTGAAAAGAAAGCAACAAAGAAAACAGCTAAAAAGGCAGAAGCTAAAACTGAAGAGAAAACAGAAAAGAAACCTGCCAAAAAAGCAACAAAAACTACTGCTAAAAAAGCAGATGCTAAAAAGGCATAACCTTTTTCAAAAGAAAAAATTAAGGGGCGTCAGCCCCTTTTTTTATTTTTAAATATCCATCCCCACTAAATTATCCCCATTTTCTGTGCCGTAATCACTGCTTGGGTTCGGTTGTTTGCCCCGACTGATCGTAACAGTGCATTGATATGCAGCTTTACTGTTGCCTCTGAAACTCCCATTTCATAAGCAATTTGCTTATTTGACATTCCTTGCGCCACCAACCCCAAAACCTGGCTCTGCCGATTGGTCAAATTTTTAGCACTTCCTTTTTCCGCAAGATTATTCTGCAACAACAAAACCGGAGGAATATAAGTGCCGCCCTCCAAAATCAACTTCAAGGCATTTAACAGAATTTTACTCTCCGAGCGCTTGCTGATATAACCGTTAACACCGCGCTCCAACACACTGCGGATATTTCTCGGATTTTCTATTGCCGAAACCACAACCAACTTCGCCCCATTTGCCGCTTTCTTAAGCTCGTCGATTCCTTGTTCCCACGAAAGCAAATCTTGCATTTCCAAATCAAAAATAATCATATCGAAAGGCGGCTCGTTTTTCAAAATTTTTAATGCCTGCGAATAGCTGGAAACCTGCACCACACCGGCAGAAGCATCCAACTCCTCAACAAGTTTTCCCAAAGCATCACGAAAAAGCGCATGATCGTCAGCAATTAAAACTCTCATAAAACCTCCTAAAACTTTTCATAAACTACAAAGCTTTTTGAGATTTAATCACTGTGCCGAACAGTTTAAAGAGTTACTTTAATATTTTATATTCAACTCCTGCTTCTTTGAACATCTGCGACGAATATTCCAACTTATCACGCCACGTTCCGCTCGGCGAATTGGCATCAATTTTCATCTCGTTGGTAACGACCATCTTTATTCCGGATTGAATTATTGCACGCGCACAATCGGTGCAAGGCGGATGAGTCGCATACATCACACAGCCTTTCAAAGAAACTCCGGTCAAAGAAGCATTATATATTGCATTTCTTTCCGCATGTTCAAAAAAGTCATATTTTGTCGGTCTTTCCAATCTTTCCGGAATATCATCATCAACACCTCTGACCAAACCGTTGTAACCCGTTGCTCTGATTTCTCTGTCTGGTCCGACAACAACCGCACCTGTTTTTGTGCTCGGATCTTTTGACCAAGTCGCAACCAATCTTGCAACTTCCATAAAACGTAAATGCCATTTTTCTGAAAACATTTTACACCTCCTCTGTTATAACATCATGATAAATGCTAAATATAACAAGCGCAAACATTTTTTATAAAATTTAAACACATAACAGCTTGACAATTTGCGTAAAATAAAGGAAGTAATATTACAGTTTTTATAATTTAAATTAAGGAGAAAAAAATGAGTGCTATTGTCGATATTCACGCTCGTGAAATTTTGGATTCTCGCGGCAATCCTACCGTTGAGGCCGAAGTTGTATTACAAACCGGCGCCTTTGGTCGCGCTGCTGTTCCGAGCGGAGCATCTACCGGTGTTCACGAAGCTGTTGAACTCCGTGACGGCAACAAAAAACGTTTTAACGGTAAAGGTGTTTTGAAAGCTGTTGAAAACGTAAACGACAAAATTTATGATGCTTTGGCCGGTTTGGAAGCCGAAGATCAAATCGCTATCGACCAAACAATGATAGATTTGGACGGCACCGAAAACAAAGGAAAACTCGGCGCAAACGCAATTTTGGCAGTGTCTTTGGCTATCGCTAAAGCCCAAGCCGAAGAAGCTGACCTTCCTTTATATCGCTATTTAGGCGGCACCATGGCTCGCACTCTTCCTGTTCCGATGATGAACATTTTGAACGGCGGACAGCATGCTGACAACCCTATCGACATTCAAGAATTTATGATTATGCCTGTCGGAGCCGATTCGATTCGCGAGGCCATTCGCTGGGGTGCAGAAATTTTTCATGCTTTGAAAAAGAACTTGAAAGCAGCCGGACACAATACCAATGTTGGTGACGAGGGCGGTTTTGCTCCCAATTTGAAATCTGCCGAAGAGGCTTTGTCATTTATCGTAAAATCTATTGAAGATGCCGGATATAAACCGGGTGAAGACGTTGTTTTGGCTATGGATGCCGCTTCATCAGAATTCTATAAAGACGGCAAATATGAAATGACCGGCGAAGGCAAATCTTTCACCAACAAAGAAATGGTTGAATATTACAAAGATCTTTGCGATCGTTTCCCGATTTTCTCTATCGAAGACGGTATGGCTGAAGATGATTGGGAAGGTTGGAAAATGCTTACCGACACTCTCGGCGACAAGATTCAACTCGTCGGCGACGACTTGTTTGTTACCAATCCGAAACGTTTGCAAATGGGCTTGGAAAAAGGTGTAGCAAACTCAATTTTGGTAAAAGTAAACCAAATCGGCACATTGAGCGAAACCTTAAAAGCTGTTGATTTGGCTCAACGTAACAAATATACGGCAGTTTTGTCTCACCGCTCCGGCGAAACCGAAGATGCAACCATCGCCGATATTGCCGTTGCTACCAACTGCGGACAAATCAAAACCGGCTCAATGTCACGTTCTGACCGCATGGCAAAATATAACCAACTGATTCGCATTGAAGAAGAGTTGGGAGATGTTGCCGTTTATGCCGGCAAATCCATTTTGAAAAAATAATTTTTCAAAACACTGCTAAAAAAAAGCACCGTAAAAATACGGTGCTTTTTTGTTGCCAAATTTATTATTGACATTAACAAAACATCACCATAGTATTCAAATTAGACGGGATTGATGAGCCTGTTCGAGGTGTGGAAACCTCATTCATACGCGTTTGCATTAAAACGACATTTAATGCCTTCTGGTCAACTGACCGGAAGGTGACAAAATAGCCTTTGCGGTCAATATGTCGCACTATACGTATGAATAGTTTCCAACTTCCGGTCGCTTCTCATCAAGCGGCTTTTTTTTAATACTGATAAGGAAGTGAACTATGAAAAAAATTTATTTAATTACTGGCGTTCTGTCTCTTGCCGGTTGCGGCACAGTTTTCAGCGGAACAAGTCAAGACATCAGTTTTGATTCAAACGTTAAAGAAGTGTCAGTCTATATTGATGGTGCCTTTGCCTGCAAAACTCCCTGCGTTTATCCTGCCGAACGAGCCTCGGGAAGTATGTCTATTGTCGGCAAAAAAGAAGGATATGAAGATGTAGGGATGGCTCTAAAAACACAAATCAATCCTGCCGCAATAGGAAATATTACTTTTGTTTACAGCTGGACTACCGACCTTGTTGACGGAGCAGCATGGAAATATCGTCAAGACGGTGTTTATCTCAACATGGAAAAGAAAAAAATGACGCGTGCTGAAAAAGAAAATTTCCATCACAGCTCACAAATCAAACGATTTGTCTTATTTAATTATCCCGAATTACAAAATGAGGCTTTTTCAAGCAACACTAACGGAGATTATTTGCAAGCTTTATCAGAATTAAGCGGAAAATCGACACAAGCTCTCAGCGAGCAAATAAAACTTGCTCAAAATGAAGTCAATTGTGCGGATATGATAAGCAAATAAATGCAAAAAAGCACCGCCTAAACGCGGTGCTTTTTTTATTTATCTTGCTGAAAATCCTTCTTTCGTTGCAAAAACCAAAAAGCAGCAATTCCGTATTTTCTTTTATCAACCAACTCCAACCTTTCATCAAAAACAAGATTTTCATTTGCTCCTGTTTCCACAATACACACCCCATCTTTTTCCAGCCACTGATTATCAAGCACTGCACAAAGTGCTTTTTCGCTCAAGCCCTTTTTATACGGAGCATCCATAAAAACCACATCAAAAGCGCACGGCGCAAAGCCAAGACAACAGGCATCTCTTTTCAGAACGAAAACTTTGCCTTTTTCATTTTGAAACATTGCCAAATTTTTATTAGCAAGCGCAACATCAATATCAACAAAAGCCACTTTCTTTGCCCCTCTTGAAAGAGCTTCAAATCCCATAGCTCCCGTTCCGGCAAAAATATCGGCAAAACTCAACTCTGCCCACGGCTTTTTCAGCATTGAATACAAAATATTAAAAACCGATTCGCGGGCTCTGTCCGCCGTCGGCCGAACTTCATCAGATTGCGGAGAAAACAGTTTTTTACCTCTATACAAACCACCAACAATTCTCATAATTCAAACTTTCCGCCCAATTGTTCACGCAAAACCTTCTGCGGCACTTCCTTAACCTCACCTTTCTGCAAACTTCCGAGTTGAAAAGGTCCGTAGGATAAACGTATCAACCTTGCTACTTCTAATCCTATATATTGCATCAATTTTCTGATTTCGCGATTCTTACCTTCATTCAAAGTTATGGTCAGCCACGAGTTTGTCCCTTGCGTTCCGTTCACAACAATTTTCACCGCACCATAATCAACACCGTCAATCGTCACACCGTTTTCAAGCGATTCTAATTTATTTTTATCCAACACACCGTGCACTTTTACTTTATATCGTCTGCTCCACCCGTTCTGCGGCAGCTCAAGCATACGCGACAATTCACCATTATTTGTCAGCAACAACAAACCTTCCGAGTTCAAATCAAGGCGACCGACCGATACAACCCTCGGCATTCCTTCGGGCAAACTTTCAAATACCGTTTTACGATTCGAATCCTTATGAGAGGTAATCAAACCGACAGGTTTATAATAAAGCCACAAACGTGTTTGTTCAATAATCGGCAATTTTTCGCCATCAATTTTAATATCATCACCTTTTTCAACATTAATTGCTGGAGAAACAACAATCTCTCCGTTCAAGGTAACGCGTTGCTGTAATATAAGTTTTTCGGCATCACGGCGAGAACAAACACCTGAGCGAGCAATCAATTTGGCAATTCTTTCCGACATATTAAACAATCCTCAACAATTTTGAACATATCATAAACTAAAATTGGAGAAAAATAAAGATGGATTCTGAATATTATATGCAAATTGCCTTAAAAGAGGCACAAAAAGCTTTTGAAAATGACGAAGTACCGGTCGGCGCCGTAATTGTTGACACCGAAAACGGTAAAATTATTGCCAAAGCCGGTAACAAAAGTGAACATGGTAACAACGCTCTTGCCCATGCCGAAATTTTGGCAATGGAAAAAGCTTGTAAAAAACTCAAACAAAATCGCCTTTGGAATATGGAAATATATGTAACTCTTGAGCCCTGCACCATGTGTGCTGCCGCAATATCTATGATGCGCATACAAAAAGTATATTTTGCCACACCTGACCCCAAAGGAGGTGCAATCATCAATGGTGTGCGTTTTTTTGCCTCTTCGACTTGTCACCACCGCCCAAAAACAGAATATGGTATTTTGCAAACCGAATGTTCCGACATCTTAAAAAAATTTTTCAAAAATAAGCGCTCCGTTACCAAATTTTAATAAAACAACTCTAGAATGTCGCTTTGGAGACAAACGAATGAACTTTTTGCATGACATAAAATATTGGGTAAAACAATCAGGTTTGCTGATATCTTTTGTTATGCTCTTTTTCTATTTTGTTTATAACATTTTCTGCGGTGAGCGTGGCTTGCAAAAATATCTGCATTTGAAAAAAGAAGTTCAATATGCCCAAGAAATTGCCGCTCAATATCAACAGAAAAAAGAAGATTTAAACCAAGAAATTAAATTATTGTCCCCAAATAATTTGGATATAGATTTGCTCGATGAAAGAGCCAGAGACGTCCTAAACCTTGTCGGCAAAGGCGAATTTATCATTTTGGATGAATAATCATTATCCCCACTTTTACCAACTTAAAAAAAATACTGTATTTTTTATATTTTTTTTGTTATACATAGCCTTGCAATAGGATGTTTATATGAAAAAGATACATAAAAAAATTGCTCCTGCACCCTTGCGATATAAAGAGAAGAAACCGCTTTTCTCCAATAAAGAAATAATATTTAGGAGCAACGGACGAGCAAGAGTGTTAAATATTTCCCCAAAAATGCAGCTGATAATGTTAATATTATTGGCTCTTGTTGCTGTGTGGGTTGTCCATTCTTCCCACATGTATCACCACTCTGACCGAGTCCTAAACCGCAGAAATAATGAACTTAATGCTACCAGAGATGCTTATATCGACCTCATGAGCGACTTTGTTGCTTTGCAAAGCAATATTACTCAAATGATAGATGACTTGGATGAAACCAGTAATAATCAGCTTGACGTTGAACAATACAAACAACAAGCAAGCTTAGTGGAAGAAAAAGTAAAACAAATCACCAGCCAATCAAATTGGATAAGTCAAAGCAAATTGGAAGAAAAAACCAGCTTAAATGAAATTTCTTTACAAAGAGATATCGCCCTTTCCGAACGAGACGAATTGCGCCGCAAACTTTTAGAATTGCAAAAAATGGTTGAAGACATGCGTGAAGCCGAGATGGAAGTAATCGATAAAGTATCTCAAATTGCAGCTAAAGAAATGAATACAATCAAAAGTGCAATCAGCGCTATAAATGTACCATTAAAAAAACGCGGGTTATATTTTAATATTTGGGCCAATAATAAAAAACAGAACGGTAGCGGCGGTCCATATATTCCGACAGAAAACAACTTTTTACGCGAGAAGAAGGTTAACGATAAAGTAAGTCAGCTATACAAAGACGTTGATGACATTATATACTATCGACAGATTGTAAAATATATTCCCCTCGGCAAACCGGTCTGGAGTATGTGGATAACTTCTCCTTATGGAGCAAGAAGCGATCCGTTTAAGAAAAGCAAAGCATATCACAAAGGCGTAGATTTAGCAGGAAGAACCGGCAATAAGGTCAAAACAATGGCTTCCGGAAAAGTCAAAAGTTCCGGTTACAATTCGGGGTACGGCAATATTGTCGAAATTGACCATGGCAACGGGTTTGTTACTAAATATGCACACTTAAACAAATCATACGTCAAAAAAGGACAGCTTGTAGAAGCAGGTGATTTTATAGGAGAAATGGGATCAACCGGACGTTCAACCGGCCCGCATCTGCACTACGAAATTTTATATCAGGGTAAGGATGTTGATCCTATGCCCTTTATAAAAACTCAACCAATCAATGGAGGAACAAATGAAAAAGTTTAGAAAAACACTATATTTAAAAATTGCTCGTTTTCTCGGACGCGGTAAAAACAGTTCATCTGTTCCCAGTATAATCGCCGAGAATACAACCATAGACGGGAATATCACCTCTTCAGGAGTATTACATATTGATGGTAACATCAAAGGTGATATTGTTTGCGAAGAAGTTATTGTCGGTGTAAAAGGTTTTGTCATTGGGACAATAAAAGCCCAAAATATGTATTTATACGGCAACCTCAACGGACAAGCCTTTGTTGACAATCTGTTTATCGCCAAGACCGGACATATTATCGGCGATACAACACACAAAACTATTGCCATTGAACCGGGAGCTTATATTGAGGGCCATTGTTTCCGAGAAAAAAGTGCTCCTGCAGAAGCTCAAGAAAAACCATTACCCAAAAAAACTCCGCTGAAAGTTGCCGAATAAAATGGTAGCAAAAAAAAGTAAGTCTGATTTTATATCAACAGGATTGGTAGCTCAAAACCGTCGTGCTTATTTTGATTATAATATTACCCAAAAATTTGTTGCCGGCATAGAGCTTACCGGCACCGAAGTAAAATCGCTGCGTCTGGGCCATGCCAATATTACAGATGCTTTCGGCATAGATAAAAACGGAGAAATTTTTATTTCAAATATGTTTATTGCCGAATATGCAAACAAAGGCTATTCATCTCATGCCGAAAAAAGAGAACGCAAACTTCTCCTGAAAAAAAAAGAAATCAGTGACATAATCGGAGCAATCGCAAAAAAAGGCTGCACATTAGTGGCCATCCGACTTTTTTTCAACGAGAAAGGTCGAGCAAAACTTGAAGTAGGACTTGGCACCGGTAAAAAACTTTATGACAAGCGCGAAACAGAAAAACAACGCGACTGGAACCGTGAAAAATCACGTATTATGGGTAAATTTGCTTAAAATTCATTTACCTTTATAATTCACTTTACTGGCCGGAAAATCACGCATTGCCTCTTGATTGAGTTCATAGCACTTTTCCTCAATGCAATCTTGTACTCTTTGCAAAAATTCGTTTTTATCGCCTTCCATCTTCATCGCTGGCAAAAACTCAACAACAATTTTTCCCGGTATATGCTTAAAAGAACTTCTCGGCCAAAACATTCCGCTATTCAAAGCTACCGGTACAACCGGCATATTCAGATTTTGTGCCAAAAACAAAAATCCCGGTTTATATTTCAGCAACGTTCCCGCGGCAACTCTGTGCCCCTCCGGAAAAATAACTAACGGTCTTCCCGTTTTAACAATTTTTTGTGCCGAAGTAAGCATTTTTTTCATTGCGCTGGCACCGGCAGCTCTGTCAACCGGAATCAGTCCATACATTTTTGCCGCCCAACCGAAAAACGGAATACGCATAAGTTCTTTTTTCAAAATCATTGTCGCCTTATCCAAAACCGTAGTCAAAACATAGGTTTCCCATGCTGATTGATGCTTACAGGCATAAATTGCCCCATCATCAAGATTTTCCAGGCCTCTGAACTCAACATCCAAACCGCCGAAAACCTTCATACCCCATAAAATTTTAGGTAGAATAATATGATTCCACCAGTTTATATGCCATTTTGTCGGCAAAAACCATCCGATAATACCACACACAATAACCCCGATGACTATCCATCCGTAAACCCATATATTACCAAGCAAAGAGCGCACAAACAACATTTCAGTTCTCCTTTTTTACACTCAATCCGTCTCTGAACAAGACATACAAAAACTTATTATACTCACCGAGCAACAGCTTAAAACTGCCCCAGTTTCTCCACCATTGTTGCGAAACTTTATCGGAATAAACCGGATATGGAATTATCTCTAATTTCGGATTATAATGATGAAATTCAATCATACTCCTCGGCATATGATAATTTGACGTAACCAAATAAATCGACTTTATATTATATTGTTCAATCCATTGTGCCGTTTCAATAGCATTTTCTACCGTATTGGTCGACTTCTTATCCAAAACAACTTTTTCCGAATTAAAAAATTCTACATCAGAGCGATTTTGCAATTCTTTAATTGATGTATTCTTAAACACACCTGAAACAAACATTTTTTCGGCTTTTTGCGAATTTAATAATCTCACCGCACCGCTCAATCTGTTACGTCCGCCGGTCAACACAACAATCGCATCAGCCTTTCCTTTTTCAATATTTTGAACATTATAAATCTTATGCATAAAAAGCACAAAGCCTGCAAACCACAGCAACAACACTAACAATAAAACAACACAAATTTTTTTAGTCACATCATTCTCTCTAACGTATGTTTTACCGTATAGTAAGCAGTCTGCATTGCAATCAAAGCCGAAAACAAAGGCAGACTTACAATCACCATCCACCCTTGCGGAGACAAGCTCATCTCGTTAATAATTCCGCCCTCAATTTGTTGGGCCATTCTAGCAATCAGCAAAATTGTCGGCACCGCAACAACCACACCGATAACTCCGCCTATAAAACCTAACCACGCTGTCCTAAAAGCATATTGTTGTGCAATATATGTATCTTTTGCTCCCATAAGATGCAATATTTCTATCACGTCCTTATGCAACCCCAAACTCGTTTGAGTTGTATAAAATATTGCGCCGGAGGTCACACCGACAACCAATAACAAAACTGACAATGCCAACATTTTTAATCCCGAAGCCAAATTTATCAATTTATTAAGCCATAATTTATGATTATCCAATGAGGCCTGCGGAGCAATAGTTACCAATTTTTCCGCCAACATATCATAATCAATATCAGCACCCTTTTTCAACTTAACATCCACCAATCTCGGCATTGGTAAATCCGCAATATTAACGTCATCACCCAACCACGGATTGAGCAATTTTTGCAACTGTTTATCACTCAAAGGCACAACTCTTTCTACTTCGGGCATTGCTTCAAGTAAAGCCACAACTTTTTGCTGTTGTTCCAAAGTTTCTTCCATTGCTTTTTGTCTGTCCGTACTGTTCATCGGAATAATTTGCACCGTCAAAGAACCCAAAATGCTATAATTCCAATTAACCAACATAGAATTAACCGATAGGACACCTGCCAAAGTAACGGCAAAAAGAAAAACAGAAATTGAAATCATAATTTTTAAAAACAAATTAGAGCTGTCTTTTGAAAGAGGTAGCTCTCTGTGTTTTGTACTCTTAAATTCTTGCAACATTTATGCCTCTCTCTGCCGGAATTATTGTTACCCCGTGATTATGCAAATGTATTTGCGGATAATGAAATTCTTTTATCAAATTTTCGTTATGAGTAGCAATTACAACTGTCGTTCCCAACTTGTTAAGTTCAACAAACAATTTCATCAATTTTGTGGCAATATCGCTATCCACATTACCTGTCGGCTCATCCGCCAACAAAAAATCAGGCCTGTTAATAACAGCACGAGCAATTGCCACTCTCTGTTTTTCACCGCCTGAAAGTGTAGAAGTCAATGATAAGGTGCTGCGTTTTATCTCAACCCATTTCAAAAGTTCTCCAACTCGCGCTCCGATCTCTCGCTCATTCATACCGCAAACACGCAAAGGCAAAGCAACATTATCAAAAGCCGAAACATGGTCTAAAAGTCTAAAATCCTGAAAAACAACACCAATCCTTCTTCTGCTCATAGCCAATGCCGACCTGTTAGTAAAATTTACATTATTCCCGAAAATACTCATACGACCACTGCTGGGCTTTTGAGCTAAATACATCAAACTTAATAATGAAGTTTTTCCGGCGCCGCTTTTTCCTGTCAAAAAATGGAAAGAACCTCTGGGTAAGGACAAATTTATATTACTCAAAATCTCTGGTCCGTCACCGTAACGCATACTTACGTTTTCCATTTTCAAAATTGGCTCTGCCATTGCTTTATCCGACATTTTTTCTCCTTATTTCGTAACCATAATAATACAATCTTGTTTTTTTACAAAGATTTTCCCTCAAGCTTTGGGCATAACTTCAGGCGCCTCGATTCCAAGCAACCAAAGTCCCTTTACCAAAATATTTCTTGTCAATTTTGCCAAACTCAATCGTGAACCGGCAATCTCCCTGCTTTCTGCGCTCTTAATGGAAGAAGTATTATAAAAAACACTGAATATTTGTGCCAAATTATATATATATTCGGATATAATACTCGGTTCCTTCTCTTCTTCCGAACGTAAAACTATCGCCCCAAACTGCAACAATTTAAGCATCAAGTCACGTTCTTCTTTGTTGGTAACGATAATTTTTCCTCCGCTCAAATCCGGATTTTTTCGCAAAATTGAATTAATTCTGGCGACTGCATATTGAACATATGGTCCGGTTTTTCCTTCAAAATTTGCAAAATCTTCCAAATCAAAAATATACCCGGAAGCAATATTATTTTTTAAATCCTGAAATTTAATCGCACCTATTGTTACCTGATTTACCAATTTTTCTATTTCTTCTTTAGAAAAACCATTTTCATCACCGGCTTTTGGCATCGATTCTGCAACTTTTTCTTTTGACATTTTAATCATATCTGCCAAAGGCATAACACCACCATCTCTGGTCTTAAAAGGCTTTCCGTCCGGGCCGTTCACCGTTCCGAAACCGATATGTTTTAATACAACATCCGGCGCAATATTCAACTTTTGTGCCGCTTCAAAAACTTGTTCAAAATGCAACTGCTGCCTCTTATCCGTAAAATAAACAATTTCATCGGCTTTCAAAGTTTCGGCACGCATTTTTATGGTAGCTAAATCTGTAGCCTGATAAGTAAAACCGCCATCAGTTTTTTCAATAATAACCGGAGGTTTGGGCTTATTCTCCTCATCTAATCTGATTATATATGCACCTTCATCAAACTCTAACAATCCCTTTTGCTTTGCAAGTTCCGCAACTTCAAAACAAGTCTTATGAGCATCGGATTCTCCCAGCCACAAATCAAAATTAACACCCAGCTCCAAATAATTATTTTTGATTGCCTCAACTGAAATTTTTCTTATATATTTCCATGCTTTAGTATATTCCGGATTTCCGTTTTGCAGTTCCGCAGTTACAATTCTTGCTTTCTCTTTTGCCTTTTCGTCTTCTTTGCAACGAATATTGGCTTGTTTATAAAATTTTGTAATTTCGGCAATATCATAATTTTTCATATTATCACAATTACCATCTTTTTCGATAATCTCCGCCAAAATCATTCCCATCGGTGTTCCCCAATCACCGAGATGGACATCCGCAATAACTTTATTACCGACAAACTGCTCAATCCTCCTTATCGATTCTCCAATAACACCGGAGCGCAAATGTCCGACATGCATTTCTTTAGCAACATTAGGTCCACCGTAATCCAAAACAATAGTTTTCGGAACGGAAACAAATGAGCACCCGCATCTCTCATCTTCGACAAGGTCATTGACATTAGAAGCAATAAAATCATCGCTTAAAACAAAATTTAAGAACCCAGGACCATCAACTGAAACTTTAGCAAAATCTTCATCCTCACGCAATTTTTCTGCAATTTCTTCTGCTATTTGGCGTGGATTCTTCTTTTCTTCTTTTGCCAATGCCAATGCCGCATTACATTGAAAATCACTCAAATCAGGCCTATCGGATATTTTAGCAAAAGCAAATTTCTCGTTTAAATTTAATTCCTCGAACTTTCTCGCAATTTTATTGCTAATTTTTTCACATAAAGTATGTTCCATGTCTTTATCTTTCACATTTAAAAAATGCTTTTGTCGGTGTGGTCAATGCACAGGAAAAATAATTTTTTCTACCCAAAACGGCTTTTGTTCCCGTATCATTCTTAACACAAACTTCATCAGCCATTTTTTGAACTTTTTCAAAATCGGTCCACAACGGATTATAGCAAACTGTTGGAGCATTTTTTTTAGAACTCCCAACATACAAATTTTCTCTTGGTCTGCCGGCTTCTCGTCTGCTGTCAACAAAGGGCTCCACCTGTGAACAAGCATTGACCGCGCACAGCAACAACAAAAATATAATTATTTTTCCCCTAGACAATTTTCAAATCTCCATTAAATTAAGACCTATCGTTAATTTATATACAAAGAAGTTTAAAATGCAAAGCCAAAATAAATATATTGGTGATGATAAGTTCAAAAAAATGCTCGAACATTATCATTGTCCTGCCGACATAAACCTTATAAAACTCCGTTTTGCCGGAGCAATATCCAGTCCAAACCTCAACCTTCGCCCCACTGACGTTATCTCTTCCCTTTGGGCAGAAGGACAGGAACCTCGTCTGCAAACAAAAGAAGAAGCAGAGCTTTTTTTCAAATTTTTTATGGGACTTTGGGATGAGATTTTTGAACAAGTAATGTTGAACAAAATTTCTTTACCCATAGAAAAAATAAAAACAATATCCGACTTAAAAACATTTTGCTCCAACCGTTGCGAACAAATTGAAGCCGGATATTTGGAAGGCTTTTGGGGCGGCCAAGATAACATAAAAATTCCGGCTTTTATTGCACAAATGATAGATTCCGTTTCTGATTTGTGCGATATCTATCGTCAATTTGAAAAACGAGATATTAAAGATTCGGAATTTGACAATGTGCTAAAAACCCTTTTGCATACCGACAAAATGGTTAACCGCTCAATAGCTTTTATTATTGAAAACTATGTTTTACCTCGTTTTTCTGAACAAACTGCTAAAAATTAACATTAACATATAAGGAAAAAATCATGGATTTATATCAAGGCATACTGACCAGACGTTCTGTTCGCCAATTTACTGAACAAAAAATCTCTCACTCCGATTTAGAAGAAATTATCAAGGCCGCACAATATGCCCCGTCTGCACACAATATGCAACCTTGGGAATTTTTGGTAATAGAAGATAAAGAAAAACTCAAAAATTTGCGCAATTTTCAAAGATGGACATCTTTTGCTCAAGATGCCTCTTGTGCGATTATTGTTTGCGGAAATTTGCAAGAAGCCTTCAGTCGCGACAAAGACGGCGAAAAATGGGATTACGCGGATATCGATTGCTCTCTGGCCGCCCAAAACTTGATGCTTGCCGCACACTCCAAAAGTATCGGCAGTTGCTTTTGCGGTTGCTCTCCCATGCCCTTGGTTATAAAAGGAATTTCCGAATATTTTAATTTGCCGGAACATATCCGCCCTGTTGCCATAATCGTTCTTGGCTACCCTCAAAACACACCCCCTCAACCGGACGATCGTTTTAAGAAAAACAAAATTCACTGGGAGCTGTGGTCAGCTTAAAAATATTCTTGAAAAAGACTTATTTCGTGTTAAATTAAGTGCGAAAAAAATGCTCGTGCGGGGCGTTCCGCATAAATTTTACTATGGAAGGATAATAAAAAATGACAATTCGCGTCGGTATAAATGGATTCGGACGTATTGGGCGCTTAGTTTTTCGTGCCGCTCAAAAAAGAAATGATATCGAAATCGTAGGTATCAATGACCTTATTGATGTTGAATATATGGCTTATATGCTTCGCTATGACACCATTCACGGCCAATTCGACGGCAGCATAGAAGTTAAAGACGGTAAACTCGTCGTCAACGGCAAAGCCATCCGCGTTACAGCCGAAAAAAACCCTGCAGATTTGAAATGGAACGAAGTAGGTGCTGATTATGTTGTTGAATCAACCGGTCTTTTCCTAACCAAAGAAAAAGCCCAAGCACACATTGATGCCGGTGCAAAATATGTTGTCATGTCAGCTCCGTCAAAAGATGATACTCCGATGTTTGTTTGCGGAGTTAATACCGATTCTTACATTAAGGGCACACAGTTTGTTTCTAATGCTTCTTGCACCACCAACTGCTTGGCTCCTGTTGTAAAAGTTTTGAATGATGCTTTTGGTGTAGAAAACGGTTTAATGACAACTGTTCATGCTACAACCGCAACTCAAAAAACCGTTGATGGACCATCCATGAAAGACTGGCGCGGCGGTCGTGCAGCAGCCGGCAACATCATCCCTTCATCAACCGGTGCGGCTAAAGCTGTCGGAAAAGTCATTCCGTCATTAAACGGAAAATTGACTGGTATGTCTTTCCGCGTTCCTACATTGGATGTTTCTGTTGTTGATTTGACCGTCAACCTCAAAAAAGAGACTTCTTACGAAGAAATTTGCCAAGCCATGAAGAAAGCTTCTGAAGGAGAACTCAAGGGCATTTTAGGATACACCGAAGATGCCGTTGTTTCTTCCGACTTTATCGGTGATGCACGCACCTCTATTTTTGATGCCAAAGCAGGTATTCAGCTTACACCAAACTTTGTAAAAATTGTCAGCTGGTACGACAATGAATGGGGTTACTCCAATAAGGTATTAGACCTCATCGCTCACATGGCAAAAGTAAACGGATAATTTTGCATATTTTGAAAAAGCGGTTGGATTTCCAGCCGCTTTTTATAATTTTTATTTTTAAGAAGGAATACTTATATGAATTATAAAACTATTGATGATTTAGGTAATTTACAAGGTAAAGTGGCAATGCTGCGTGCAGACCTCAATGTACCGATGGATGAAAATTTTAATGTTACCAACACCGCCCGCATTGACCGCACTGTTCCCACAATCAAAGAATTGATGAGCAAAGGAGCAAAAGTTGTTGTAATATCCCACTTTGGTCGTCCCGAAGGCAAAGGCGATATGAAAAATTCTCTTTCTCACATTGTTGCCAATTTAGAAAAATCATTAGGTAAAAAAGTTATTTTTGTAGATGATTGCACTGGTGAAAAAGTCAGAACTGCTATTGCCAATATGAACAACGACGAAATTCTTTTACTTGAAAATCTGCGCTTTTATGATGAAGAAAAGAAAGGTGATGAAAATTTTGCCAAAGAGTTGACCTCACCGGCCGATGTATATATTTCCGATGCTTTTTCAACAGCTCACCGCGCCCATGCTTCAATGGTTGCTGCAGTAAAATTGTTACCATCATCAATGGGACGTCTCATGGAAGAAGAAGTCAATGCTTTGGAAAAATCTCTTTCCAATCCGATTCGCCCATTGATTGCTATTGTCGGTGGCTCAAAAGTTTCTACAAAATTGGATTTGCTAAATAATTTGGTCAAAAGAGTCGATAAATTGGTAATTTCCGGCGGTATGGCTCATACATTTATGAAAGCCAGCGGTATTGATACCGTAAACGAAAACAACTCTCTTGTCCAAATGGATATGATTGAAACCGCAAAAGAAATTATGCAGGCAGCAAAAGCTCATGGTTGCGAAATTATATTGCCGGAAGATGTTGTTGTTTCCAAAGAATTTAAGCCTAATGCCGAACACAAAACCGTGGGTCTTGATGAAATTCCCGCAGAAGGATGGAATCTGCTTGACGTCGGCGAAAAAACCATTGCTTTGATAAATTCTCATTTAGATGAAAGCAAAACCCTTGTTTGGAATGGACCTCTCGGTGTGTTTGAGATGAAACCTTTTGACAACGCAACCAACAAAGTTGCTCAACACGCTGCAGAATTAACAAAAGCCGGAAAACTTATGTCGGTAGGCGGCGGCGGAGATACTGTTTCTGCTCTTGCCAATGCCGGAGTTGCTGACAAATTTTCTTATATTTCAACAGCCGGCGGTGGTTTTCTTGAATGGATGGAAGGAAAAGAGCTCCCCGGCGTCGCCGTGCTGAAAAAATAAAAATCAGCTTCAACAAAAAATCCTCGGAATCACTTCCGAGGATTTTTTTATTTTAGCATTGATAAATCAACGTCCGCCATCATTATCCCTTATCTTAGTGAATGATCTTTGCTTATTTTGCTCCGGAGTTTCAGATTTTACTATTTTGTTTAAAACATATGCAATAGCCATATTGTCCATACTATCCCTTCTATATTCAGGACAACACAACCCCGAAGTTTTGCTCAAACACTCTTCAACAGACTGCTCAGGAAAATATTTTTCACGGCATTGCGCATATTTCAAAGCAGCCTCTGCAGGAGCAAAAACTTGACTTGTAGAATCCTCAATATCCACTTTCAATCCAGGAACTTTTCCAAGAAAATCATCTAATGGTATCTTATCAAATGACTCTATCCAATTTTGAATGTCTGAAGAAGTTTTGAGCGTACTAAAAATTGCTTTGGCATTCTCTCGATCGTTTGTATATACAAGATCCCAATTCACTAAATAGCTTGTCGGTAAAAAGTCATCCATTACACAAAAACCTGGCTTTTGTTCTCGAAGAAGCCACTCAGAATATTTAGTAGCCAGATGCCGATACAAAGGCGACATATTAGCCCTTTGAACAACAGCTCCTTCTCCAAGAAAATCATAATTTTCTATATTCTGCGGCAAGACACAAGAATCAACACACTTGGTAACACCCTCTATCAAATATGCAGGGTCAATCAAATCTAAATAACCTTCCATATGGCTTGCATCAAATTTACGAAGATCTTCTTCACTTTTGCCACTAACACCTTGCCCATATATAAACGTATCCCTTATTCCTTGACTACATAAGGATAAAAGATCCTCTTTCGATAGAACTTCAGCATCAGGAGAATTTAATGATCTCAGAAGAAAAGCTGCAAAACTACTTTTTTGCTCGCGTAATTCTTTAATTTTTGACGAATACAAAAAATCATTTTTCCAAGCACGCCCCATACCATCATCTATATTTCTTAGACTATTTATATCAGCGATAACTAAATCTTGTTTTTTAACTCCCTCTTCATCGCCAACTAAATAAGCATTCATCCTTCTTTTTTTTGCAACCTCTAAACATTCTCGCAGTTTTTTTCGGTTTTCCTCAATTTTATTACGCTCTTCTCTCAAATTTTTTCTGCGCTTCTCATAATATGTATCTCCTCCATCAAGAACCATATTAACCGCAGAAAAAATCATGTCATCCATACAACAATTAGGATGTTTTTTCTTATATTCTGCAACTATTTGATTTGCTAATTTAACATCTGCAGGTGCAACAATACTAAGCACAAAAACATTTTCCGGAGAAAGATCAATAAAATCTACAACCTTCCCGACATCCTTTTCCTTAAGAACACTCTCAGCTACCTCTGTAATTTTTTCCACTTTACGCAAAATGGAAGACATATTCTCTCTATCATGCCTCATCTACTTTCCCCTTATAGTTTAAACCACTTTATTGAACATAATTTATCACAAAAAAATATTTTTGTCTAGAAAAAATAGAACGGGAAAAAATTAAAGATATGGTTAAGAGGGTATCTTAACCAAGATTTCTAAGAGCTCACTGTTCTCACAACAACACAAGACTTATCTTATATACTTCCTAGCTTCTTCCAGCTCTTCCATTGTGTCAATATCTGCCGGAGCTTGCTTGTTCAATTTTAGCTCATCAACCAACTTTGCTCTGATAACCATTCCGTTTTCCAAAGCACGCAATTGCTCAAGCGATTCGCGCTCCTCCAAAACCCCAACTGGCAAAGAAACAATTTTTCTCAAAGATGAAGCCTTATAAACATAAATTCCGACATGATGATAAAAGTCATGATTTTTCACTTTTTCGGGATTGCGAATGAAAGGTGCCGCCGCACGCGTAAAATATAAACATCTGCCTTCTTTTTGCCCCTCTCTCAAACCCATAACAATTTTTACATTGTTCGGACTCTCAACTTCTTCTTTTGAATCAAAAATCATCCCGACAGTCGCAATATCACAGCCGCTTTTTTCAACAATTTCTATCAACTCATTATTAATTTGCGGATTGACATTGATTGCATCACCCTGAAAGTTAACTACAATATCATATTTTGAACCATCTGCATCAATCTCTTTCATGGCCGCAGCGATTCTATCTGTTCCTGATGGCAATTTCGGATCCGTCAAAATTGCCTTTGCCCCGAATTTTTGGCATTCATCAACAATAACCTGATCGCCTGCTGCCACATAAACATCACCGGGCACTGTTTTCTTTACATTCTCATAGACACGCTGCAACAGGCTTTTTCCATTGATATCCAACAAAGGCTTGTTCGGCAATCTGGTAGAGGCCATTCTTACCGGTATCATAGTAACTACTTTTGACATAGACATCTCCTTTATAATTCTTGCAATTATAAAATCTATATACTATAACAGGCGCAAAGAAAAGGACAAACAGCTATGCAAGTGGATATTTTTGATTTTGATTTAGACCGTAACCTGATTGCCTCTCAACCGGCAAACCCTCGCGACCATTCAAAATTATTGGATTTAAGTGTCGAAAATCAAATTTCAGACAGACATTTTTATGACTTGCCCTCCCTTTTGCAAAGAGGAGATTTATTGGTTTTTAACGACACCAAAGTTATTCCCGCCAGATTATACGGAGCAAGAGGAGATGCCAAAGTCGAAATAACCCTATACCGCCCGATTGACGGGATTGAATGGTGGTCTTTTATCAAAAATTCCAAGCGTCTGCATAATGGTGACATTATAAAATTTTATACCGATTCTATTTCACCTGACAATAGCGACTTTTCCGCTCAAGTAATCGAAAAAAATGGTGAAGATGGAGTCCGCATCAAATTTTGCTGTCCGGCACAAGAATTGGCAACTCAACTGCAAAAATATGGTTTGATGCCTCTTCCTCCATATATAAAAAGAGAAAAACCTACAACCGACGGAATTTGGGATAAATATAACGACAAAGAAAATTATCAAACTATTTATGCCCATTATGAAGGAGCTGTTGCCGCCCCCACTGCCGGACTGCATTTTACCGAACAAGTTTTTAAGGCTCTCGAAGAAAAAGGAGTCGAAAAAGTTTTCATAACTCTGCATGTTGGAGCCGGAACTTTTTTACCTGTCAAAACTGACGATACAAAAGACCACAAAATGCACGCCGAATATGGCGAAATCACCCCGCAAGCAGCAGACATTATCAATAAGGCAAAAAGAGAAGGCAGAAGAATTATTGCTGTCGGAACAACTTCCTTAAGATTATTGGAGAGTTCAGCCGATAACAACGGATTCGTTCAGCCTTTTGCAAACAGCACCAACATATTCATCACCCCGGGCTACAAATTTAAGGTTATTGATATGATAATAACCAACTTTCACTTACCCAAATCCACTTTGTTCATGCTTGTATGTGCTATTGCCGGAATTGATCGTATGAAAAAAGCTTATCAGCATGCCATTGAAAAAAAATATCGTTTTTATTCCTATGGAGACAGCTCAATCATCAAATGCGTAAATAAAATTTAAACTTATCGATTTTATAATACGCATTCTGAAAGGAATAAAATTGCTGAAAAAATATACTAACTGCCTACGGGAATTTTTCCCCTTGATGCGCCATTCTTGGTTGCCCGCCGGCATACTGCTTGTTGCAGTATGTTCATTTATGTTTTTTAGCCCTTTCGAGCCGATAATAAAACAAATAATTCACATTCTTTTTTATATATTCAGCTTTTGCAGTATTATTCTTTTAGCAAAAAACAACAGTAATCAACCTTTATTTTTTGTTATATGCACTCTGCTGACTTATATGCTGATAAATTATCTCAAACATACTTACGGGATTATATTTTATCTTTCGCCAGCCTACTACAATCTGATTTTTTTAGGCTGTTCGGGAATGTTACTTTTTTATTTTCTCCCCAATCATCCTTTCTTTTCTCACGAAACCTTAAAATTTGTTTTCTTAATTTTATTAGGTTTTTCTCTCGGCGAAATCTTAAGCGAGACCGGAATAAAATTAAATATTTCCACACCGACAAACTTTGGCATAGGTTTACAGCTCTTCGGTTTATTCTTATTCATCTGCGCCTTTTTTACCATGCTCTTGCATGCGTCCGTTTTCAACAATATCCTGAACATGGGACTTACTTTTGCCTTTGCATCAATAGCAATCGGATTATACTTGTCCCCGCAATCATCAGGTTTTGCGCTGTTTTTTGCTTGTGGAGCACTTATAACTCTTATCAGTATTATACAACACCTTTTATTCATTACTCACAAAGATATGGCAACCGGTTTTGACAATGCTAACACTTTTGAACAAAAATCCAAAAAACTGCCCTTGAAATATGGTCTCGGAATTATTTGTATAGATGACTACAAACATCTTTTGCAGGCTTTTCATAAAAATGAAGTTTACAACATTATGCAAATGCTTGGAAAAAAAATTTCTCTTATGGAGCCGGAAGCCCAAATATATCGATGCACTCCCGACGAATTTATAATAATATTTCTCAATGCCGAAAAGGGAACATCTTTCGCAAAGGTTGATGAAATTCGCCGACAAATTGCCGCATCAGATTTCATCTTGAGCAAAATAAAAAAGCCCTTAAAAATAACCGTATCTTGCAGTGTTACCGATAAAAAACGCAGTGACAATAATGTAAACAGTGTATTCATAAGAGCACATCGTGTTTTGCAAAAAACTTACAAATTTACACAAAACATTACTTCTCGGGCTTAAAATAAAAAACAAAAAACAAAAACCAAACAAACTCCTAACAAAAATACCGGCACTGAAAGCCATTGTCCCATGGTTAGTCCGAGCCACAAAAATCCTAATTGTTCGTCCGGCTCCCTCACATACTCTACCAAGAAACGAAACACCGCATACATCAAAACAAACAATGCAGAAACCGTTCCTCTTTTTTCTCTGATTTTCGGAATTCGCCAAAGAATATTTAAAACCGCAAAAATAACTACCCCTTCCAAAAATGCTTCATATAATTGTGAGGGATGCCTTGGTAAACCTCCACCGCTCGGAAAACGCACTGCCCATGGCAAATCCGTAACTCTGCCCCACAACTCATCATTAATAAAATTGGCGATTCTCCCTAAAAATAATCCTATCGGAGCAAATAATGCAGCCAAATCAGCCAACAACCAAAAACTTACCTTACGTGAATATGAGGTGTATAAAAGTCCGAGTACAGCTCCGACAGCTCCTCCGTGAAAAGACATTCCACCATGCCAAATCGCCAATATTTGCAAAGGATGATGCCAAAAATAGTTTCCTCCGTAAAACAACACATATCCCAATCTGCCACCGAGAATAATACCAAGCGTAGTATAAAATACAGCATCTTCAACCTGCTGCTTTGAAAGAGATAAATTATATTTTTTAATCATATGCAGAACCAGCAACCATGCCGCAATAATTCCGAATAAATATGCCAAAGAATACCATCTTATCATCAAAGCGCCGATTGAAAAAGCAACCGGAGACACCGCCGGAAAATCAAAACCAATCATTAAACCTCCGCTAAAAACTAATTAGTAAACAGTATATTAACTTTACCGCACATATCCACATTTAAAAAAAAATATTCAACGCTACTTATATAACTTATTGATTTTCATAAATTTTATTTTCCAGCTAATTTTTTAAAAAATAAATTAAGGTGGAAAACTTAACAGCCCGATTTTTTTTTCGATTCTAAAATGTTAACAATAAGATTGTCATTTTAAATCAACCGTGTTTCGGGAGTTATGTATGAATCTGGCTGCAAATATAGTGCCTGCACCTAATCCTATCGACCAAATTGAGACTTTTCTCAATGCGCACTCCTATACTCTGGAGCGCCGCAGCCCAAATGAAATTGTGGTTGAAATTCAAGGAAAATGGAATGATATGCTGGTCTTTTTCTCTTTTGAAGAAAATATGCGCTGTCTCCATATTTCCTGCTTGATGAACATTGAAAATCAAATCGAAAACAAAAGTAAAATTTTTGAATTACTGGCACTAATCAACGAAAATCTTTGGGTAGGACATTTTTCTTATTGGGCCGAACAAAAAATGCCGGTATTTCGCCATTCGGTTTTTTGTAATGAACAAAATCCACGATTCGATAAACAGATTATCCAAATTTTCGACATTGCCGTTAAGGAATGTGAGAGAATGTATCCTATTTTTAAGGTTGTGCTCACCAAAGGAATGGATCCCGCACAAGCACTATACCCGATTCTAATGGAAACTGCCGGCCAAGCATAGCATGGAAAACGAATTCAAAATTGTAAGTCCTTTTGAACCGGCGGGAGATCAACCCCAAGCAATAGAAAATCTTTGTAATGGTATAAATCAGGGATTGAAAGACCAGGTCTTATTAGGTGTTACCGGCTCCGGAAAAACTTTCACTATGGCAAAAATTATCGAAAAATGCCAGCGCCCGACTTTAATTATGGCCCCCAACAAAATTCTTGCCGCACAGCTTTACAGTGAAATGAAAGAATTTTTTCCCAATAATCATGTCGAATATTTTGTTTCTTATTACGACTATTATCAGCCAGAAGCATACGTTCCGAAAACCGATACATATATCGAAAAAGATTCCGCCATCAATGAACAAATTGACCGCATGCGTAACTCTGCAACCAGAAGTATTCTGGAAAATCGTGATGTTATAATTGTCGCCTCTGTCTCGTGCATCTATGGTCTTGGTGACGTTGCCTCATATTCCGCCATGACCTGTGAACTGAAAACTGGAATGGAAATTGAAATTACCGAAGTATGCCGTCGCTTGGCAGAACTTCAATATGAACGCAACCAACAAAATTTTGTTCGCACCACCTTTCGCCTGCAAGGCGACACTTTAGATATTTTTCCCGCTCACTATGAGGACCGCGCGTGGAGAATATCTTTCTTTGGCGATGAAATAGAAAATATTTATGAGTTTGATTCATTAACCGGCAAAAAAATTCTCGATTTGGAAAGAGTTGTTGTTTATCCAGCAAGTCACTATGTAACCCCTCGCCCAACACTATCACAAGCAATTGTCAACATCAAAAAAGATTTAGAAACTCAACTTGCTATATACCGTCAAAATAATCAGCTGCTTGAAGCTCAACGGCTTGAGCAACGAACTAGATTCGATTTAGAAATGTTGGAAACCACCAATCACTGTAAGGGTATTGAAAACTATTCTCGTTATTTAACCGGAAGAGCTCCCGGCGAACCTCCTCCGACTTTGTTTGAATATCTGCCGGAAGATGCCCTTCTCTTTATTGATGAAAGCCACATATCAGTCCCCCAAATCGGCGGAATGTTCCGTGGTGACCGTAATCGAAAATCTACACTTGCTCAATACGGATTCCGTTTGCCGTCTTGTTTGGATAATCGCCCGCTAAAATTTGAAGAATGGGAAAAAATGCGCCCGCAAACTATTTTTGTTTCTGCTACTCCGGGTGATTGGGAATTAGAACAAAGCCACGGTAGTTTTGCCGAGCAGGTTATTCGCCCGACCGGACTGACCGATCCTGTTTGTCTTGTTCGCCCCGTCGAAAATCAAATTGACGACCTTATGGCGGAATGTCAAAAAATAATTGCTAAAAAAGAGCGTGTATTAGTTACCACATTAACCAAAAAAATGGCAGAAGACTTGACCGAATATTTGAATGAAAATGGCATAAAAGTCCGCTATATGCACTCTGATATTGATACTTTGGAGCGTATAGAAATAATTCGCGACCTACGGCTTGGTATTTTTGATGTTTTGGTTGGCATAAACCTTTTGCGCGAAGGTTTGGATATTCCCGAATGTTCACTTGTTGCCATTCTAGATGCCGACAAAGAAGGCTTTTTGCGTTCTACTCGCTCCTTAATTCAAACTATTGGTCGTGCAGCCCGCAATGCCCAAAGTCGTGTGATTTTATATGCCGACAAAATGACCAAATCTATACAAGAAGCCTTGGATGAAACCAACCGCCGTCGTGACAAACAACTGCGTTACAATCTTGAACACGGCATAACTCCTCAAACCATAAAGAAAAGCATTTCTTCAACTTTACGCGAAATGAGTGAAACAGACTATGCCAAAGAAGAACCCATCAATGCCGGCGATGCAAAAGATATTGAAAAGCAAATTAAAGAATGCACTAAATTGATGAAAGAAGCCGCCACCAATCTCGACTTTGAACAAGCTGTCATTTATCGCGATAAAATCAAAAACCTCGAAAAACTCGCCATGCGCATTTACAACAACGCCATGTTTGTCAACGAGTAATTTTCATTAAAATTCCAATAATTCAATTTTATCGCCGTCGATTAGGCACTTTCCGCCAACCGGAAAAGTT
This sequence comes from Alphaproteobacteria bacterium, assembly GCA_045593845.1. Taxonomy (GTDB): domain Bacteria; phylum Pseudomonadota; class Alphaproteobacteria; order RF32; family CAG-239; genus JAFUYI01. The sequence goes on along the minus strand of JAZNXK010000011.1, from coordinate 114,444 downwards.
ATAATCGGAGTTGTATGCCCAAAATCAACATTAGCAATCACCGGAATGTTTTTCAGTTCTTTTTTATTCGCCAAAATTTTCTCCAGCACTTCTCTGGTCACTTTATGCTCCGGCTCAAATCTGCCGAATACCACCGCTTTTACCGTCACAAAATCAGGATGCAGCATTAAAGCCTCCAAACTGCGATTAAATGCCCAGAGAGCATCTTCCGAACAATGCTCCAAAAATAAAATACAATCTTTAATATCCGGAAAATATGGTGTGCCCTTCAATTCATCCAGAAGTCCCAAATTTCCACCGACCATACGCCCTTCAGCCTTGCCTTTATTCAAGAGCCAATATCCGTCATTTTTAATAAAATTGCGGTTCTCTTGATCTCTAAACCATGGATCATCAGACCATTCAGCAGAAGCCTTTAGCTCAAAAGGCTTATCTTGCATAAGACATTTTTGAAAATACTCTAACGTATAGTCAAAACCTTTCAGCATCCCAAAACTTGAAAAATGAGGCCCTGAATAAGTAACCAATCCTGTCTTTGCATATATTGCATTACTAAGGGCTGTAATATCAGAAAAACCGCAAAAAATTTTCGGATTTTTCTTTATTAAATCATAATCAAGATAGTCCAAAATCTCCATACAATTAACACCGCCGATAACCGTCAAAATTGCATCCACGGATTTATCTGCAAAAGCCTCATTCAAATCATCCGCACGCAACTTTATAGAAGAAGATAACATCTCGTCACATTTCTCAACATTTTTACCATACGAAACAGTCAACCCTAACTTTGCTAATCGTTCATTGGCAATTTTGCGACAATCTTCTTTTATAAGCGCCATACTACGTGATGGCGCAATAACTCTTATGTGCGAACCCGAATGTAATTTTGCTGGTATCATTTTACCTTCCTCCAATCTGATTTTTTCTTCCCAAAGTCTATCCCAAAAAAGTTAACACAAAGCAAAAAAATAAGATTTTTTCAAAACCAAAAGAGCAGTCTTTCGACTGCTCTTTTTTCATTCTATTTAAGCAACTATTTTTTAGTCAACAATATTGACTTTGCCGCCGGCTTTTTCTACCAAAGCAACCGCTGCTTTAGATGCAGAATTAACCGAGATATTGACCGCAGTATTAACAGCACCGCGTGCCAACAAACGAACACCGTCATGAGCCTTGTTAACCAAACCGGCTTTATTCAAAGCTTCCAAATCAACATTTTCAGCATTTAATTTACCGGCATCAATAGCCTTCTGCAAACTATCCAAATTAACAACCGCAAAAACTTTAGCAAACGGATTCTTAAAACCACGTTTCGGCAATCTGCGGTAAATTGGCATTTGTCCGCCTTCAAAACCATTGATAGCAACACCGCTGCGAGCTTTTTGTCCTTTTTGACCGTGGCTGGAGGTTTTACCCTTACCACTACCAATACCGCGACCTACGCGAATGCGATTTTTGGTTGCTCCATAGTTGTCTTTTAATTCATTAAGTTTCATTTTCTTCACCTAACATTTTTATCAGGCAGACGACTTCAAAAAAAACAAAGTCGCCCACCCAACAGATTAATCTACTATTTGAACCAAATGAGGAATTTTATTGATCATTCCTCTGATTGCGGCGGTATCTTCCAGCTCGACAACCTTGTTCATTTTGTTCAAGCCAAGTCCGATAAGGATAGCTTCTTGTTTAGCGGGACGACCGATTGCACTGCCGATTTGCTTAACTTTTATCGTTTTTTTAGCCATCGATTAAGCCTCCTCTTTCTCTACTTTTGCGCTGACAGAACCTTCTCTGCGGCTGACAATATCGCCAACTTTTTTGCCTCTTTTGGCGGCAACCATTCTCGGCGAATTAATCGAAGTCAAGGCATTGAAAGTGGCTTTAATCATATTGTATGGATTATTTGAACCCAAAGATTTTGCAACCACATCTTGCACACCCAAAACTTCGAATATAGCACGCATAGGACCACCGGCAATAACACCGGTACCGGCAGGAGCTGTTCTCAAAATAACTTTTCCTGCTCCAAAACGACCATGAATGTCATGGTGCAATGTTCTGCCTTCACGCAAAGGAATACGGACCATATTCTTTTTTGCTTCATTTGTAGCTTTGGTAATAGCTTCAGGAACTTCAGCAGCTTTACCTGAACCGAAACCAACGCGGCCTTTTTGATCTCCTACTACAACAACAGCAGCAAAAGACATTGTGCGACCACCTTTAACGGTTTTAGCTACACGATTAATATGAACCAGTCTCTCAACCAATTCTTCTTTCTTTTCTGTTTTACGACGATCTAAAGCTTGTGTCATATCAATCTCCTTAGAATTTCAAACCAGCTTCACGAGCTGCATCAGCCAAAGCCTTTACACGGCCATGATAAATGTACCCGCCGCGGTCAAAAATAACCTCGCTTACACCTGCTTTCAAAGCTCTTTCGGCAACAGTTTTACCAATTACAGTGGCAGCTGCAACCGTTGAAGTTTTTTGAACATTTGTTCTGACTTCTTTATCCAAAGTAGAAGCAGAAGCAACAGTTGCGCCTTTAACATCGTCGATGATTTGTGCGTAGATATGCTTACCGCTGCGAAAAACCGACAATCTCATCTTGCCGTTTGCAGCGTTTCTCAAAGCTGTTCTAACGCGGGCTTGTCTTTTCTTAAACAATTTTCTTGATGTATTCATCAGACTTATTCCTTATTTCTTCTTGCCTTCTTTACGACGAACATATTCATCAGTATATCTTACACCTTTTCCCTTGTAAGGTTCTGGTTTTCTATATTCGCGAATCTTATCGGCAACCTGTCCGACAAGTTGTTTATTAGCGCCGAACACTGTCAACTGTGTCGGAGATACACAAGTAATCTTAATACCTTCCGGTGCCATAAACACAACTTCGTGTGAAAAACCTAAAGATAATACCAACTTATTTGAGCCTTCCAATCTGGCTTTATAACCTACACCAATCAATTCCAATTGCTTGGTAAAGCCTTCGCTTACACCTTTAACAATAGAATTTATTTGGGCTCTGGTTGTTCCCCACAAAGCTCTGGCTTGTTGTGATTGACTCAACGGAGTAACCACAATTTTGTTTTCTTCCAATTTGGTGCTGACATGGCTATCGTCAAAAGAAAAAGACAATTCACCGTTTTTACCTTTTGCAATAACCGTATTATTTTCAATTTTAACTTCAACACCGGCAGGGATAACAACTGGATATTTTCCAACTCTAGACATACCAATTCTCCCTTAAAATACCTGACAAAGAATTTCACCACCGACATTAGCTTTGCGAGCATCACTGTCACTCATAACTCCCTGCGGAGTAGAAACAATGGAAATACCCAAGCCGTTATATACTCTCGGCAAATCTTTCACGCTTGAATAAACGCGACGTCCCGGAGTTGATACGCGGTAAATTTCTTTAATTACAGAAGCACCTTCAAAGTACTTCAATTTAATACGAAGTTCATCAATACCGGCTTTTACATTATATCTCTCATAACCCAAGATATAGCCTTCTTTTTTCAAAACTTCCAAAACACTTTCACGCAGGCGAGAAGCAGGAGAAACAACTTCCTTTTTCTTCGCGCTTTGTGCGTTTCTAATGCGTGTGAGCATATCGCCCAAAGGATCAGACATAGACATCTAAAAACCTCCTACTACCAGCTTGATTTAACCAAACCGGGGATTTCGCCGAAGCCTGCCATTCTTCTCAATTCGTTACGGCAAAGCCTAAATTTGCGATATACCCCGCGTGAACGACCGGTGTTCTCACAACGATTCTTGATACGAACCTTTGAAGAACTGCGCGGCAATTCTGCCAACTTCAATACCATCTTGAAACGTTCTTCAGGAGAGGTATTTTTATCTTTGATTGCAGCAACCAATTTACCGCGTCTTGCAGCAAATTTTTGTGTTTTTGCAACCCTTTTTAAGTTTCTATAAATTGAACTTGTTTTTGCCATATTATCTCTCCCGCTTAGTTCTTAATCGGTAGGTTAAAACTGGTCAGAAGCATTTTTGCTTCTTCGTTGGTTTTTGCTGATGTGCAGATTACAATATCCATACCGCGAACAGCATCAACCTTTTCGTAGTTGATTTCCGGAAAAATAATTTGCTCCTTAATACCAAAAGCAAAATTGCCTTTGCCATCAAAGTTCTTTCCCTGAATACCGTGAAAGTCTCTAATTCTCGGTAAAGCCATATTTACAAGTCTCTCCAAGAATTCATACATTTTTTCGCGTCTCAAGGTAACTTTGCATCCCAAAGGCATGCCTTCTCTTACCTTAAAAGTAGCGATAGACTTGCGAGCATGAGTAATAACAGCCTTTTGTCCGGCAATCAAACTCATTTCATCAGCCGCATTGTTCAATTTCTTTTTGTCTGCCACAGCGTCACCAACGCCCATGTTCAAGACAATTTTAGTCAACTTAGGAACCTCGTGTGGATTCTTGTAACCGAATTTTTCCACAAGAGCTTTCTTAATGACTTCATTATACAATTTTTCAAAATTTGTCATCTTTCAAAATCCCTTATTTATCGATTACATCACCGGACTTACGGGCAAAACGTACCTTACGTCCGTTAACTTCTTTATATCCAACTTTTGTTCCTTTGCCTGTTTTAGCATCAACAATTGCAACTTTAGAAACATTAATTGGGGCTTCTTTGGTCAAAATACCGCCTGCAGAAGTTTGGCTCGGTTTTGTATGACGTTTAACCAAATTAACGCCTTGAACAACAACTTTACCTTCTTTCGGCATAGCTTTTACAACCTCACCGGTTTTGCCTTTGTCATCACCTGACAAAACAATAACCTGATCGCCTTTTTTAATTTTTAACTTAAGGTTCATTACAATACCTCCGGTGCTAATGAAATTATCTTCATAAATTTCTTCGCACGCAATTCCCTGGTAACAGGACCAAAGATACGAGTTCCGATCGGCTCTCCGTCCTTGTTAATCAGAACAGCGGCATTAGAATCAAAACGAATAACTGAACCGTCTTTACGTCTAATATCACTTGCTGTGCGAACGATAACTGCTTTATGGACATCGCCCTTCTTAACACGGCCTTTAGGCAGAGCATCTTTAATCGAAACAACGATTATATCACCGACGGTTGCATGCATTCTTTTAGAACCGCCCAGAACCTTTATGCACTGCACTTGACGTGCGCCCGAATTATCAGCAACATCCAAGTTGGTTTGCATTTGTATCATTTTTTTATTCCTTCTCTATTCGGCGTTATCAACTAACACTGTCCAAGACTTGGTCTTTGAATAAGGTTTAGATTCGATAATTCTAACCTCATCACCAATCTTAAACTGATTATTCTCATCATGAGCAGCATATTTTTTGCTTCTCTTAATGAATTTACGATAAACAGGGTGCATAACCTGACGTTCAACTTTAACGACAACGGTTTTATCCTGCTTATCACTAACAACAACACCTTGAAGAATTCTTTTAGGCATATCTTTTTCTCCTAACTATTCTTCTTACGCTCTGTTATAAGCGTATTGATTTTTGCAATATCGCGACGGACTTTGCGCATACTTGCAGTATTTTGCAACTGTCCGGTAGAATGTTGAACGCGCAAGTTAAATTGCTCTTTTTTTGCTTCAAGCAATTTTGCTTCCAATTCATCAACACTCATACTGCGAAGTTCTTTTGTTTTTGCCATCTTATGCTACTCCTTGGTCAGAATTAAGGCGTTTTACAAACTTTGTTTTAATTGGAAGTTTGGCTGCACCCAAAGCAAAAGCTGTTCTTGCAACTTCCTCTGGAACACCATCAATTTCAAACATAATTCTGCCTGGTTTTACTCTGGCGCACCAATATTCGATAGAACCTTTACCTTTACCCATACGAACTTCGGCAGGTTTATCAGATACTGGTACATCTGGAAAAATTCGAATCCATACTCTTCCGGCTCTTTTCATTTCACGCGTAATCGCACGACGAGCTGCCTCAATTTGGCGAGCTGTAATACGATCAGGTGTCAAAGCCTTCAATCCATATGCTCCGAAACTCAATTCCGCACCACCTTTAGCCAAGCCGTGAATACGGCCTTTGTGTTGCTTGCGGAATTTTAATCTTTTTGGACTTAACATTTTCTTATAACCTCAAAGTTTACTTGTTACTAGCCAACTTCTTGTCTTGAGCCATCGGATCATGAGCCATAATTTCGCCCTTATAAATCCAAACTTTAACGCCACAAGCACCATAAGTTGTGTGAGCAGTCGAAGTTGCATAATCAATATCAGCGCGCAATGTGTGCAAAGGAACACGACCTTCACGATACTGTTCGGTTCTGGCAATTTCTGCCCCTCCCAAACGACCGCTGCAGCTTACTTTAATTCCTTCAGCGCCCAAACGCAATGCTGATTGCATAACGCGTTTCATAGCTCTGCGGAAAGCAATACGTCTTTCCAATTGTTGAGCAACACTGTCAGCAACAAGCTGTGCATCCAACTCCGGTTTTCTTACTTCCAAAATATTCAATTGAACTTCCGAAGATGTCAAAGCCTGAATTTCTTTTCTCAAAGCTTCGATATCTTGTCCTTTCTTGCCGATAACAATACCCGGTCTTGCCGAATGTATGGTTACTCTGGCTTTTTTGGCAGGACGCTCAATCACAATCTTGCTGATTCCGGCTTGAGCCAGTTTCTCTTTCAAGAATTCTTTAATTTTAACGTCTTCATGCAAATATTGAGCATAATTCTCATCTGCATACCAACGAGAGTCCCAAGTGCGGTTAACTCCCAAACGAAGACTTGTAGGATTTGCTTTCTGTCCCATACCTTTACTCCCCACGCTCGGTTACAACGATTGTAATATTGGAGAAAGGTTTCAAAACCCTGGCTCCTCTTCCGCGACCGCGCGCATGCATACGTTTCATTACAAAACTTTTTCCGCAATAAGCTTCGCTTACATAAAGCTTATCAATGTTTAACTGATGATTGTTTTCAGCATTTGCAATCGCAGATTGCAAAACTTTCAAAACCGACTTTGCAATTCTCTTCTTTGAGAAAGTGAGTTCAGCAACAGCCTTTTCAACATTTAAACCACGGATTGTCGCAGCAACAAGGTTAAGTTTTTGCGGGCTTGTGCGCAATGCATAGCAAACAGCTTTCGCTTGATTTGCAGCAAGGCTTCTAACGTCTTTAGATTTTCCCATTACTAACTCCTATTTGCTTTCTTATCTGCGGCGTGGCCGTAAAAAGTACGAGTAGGAGCAAATTCACCGAATTTGTGGCCTACCATATCTTCAGTAACCAATACCGGGATAAACTTATGACCATTGTGAACACCAAATGTCAAGCCAACAAATTGTGGCAACATTGTTGATCTGCGCGACCAAATTTTTATAACCTCATTACGGCTAGAATTTCTGGCAGCGTCTGCTTTCTTCAGAAGATATCCATCAACAAACGGTCCTTTCCATACTGAACGTGTCATTAGCTTATCTCCTTTTATTTCTTATTATCATGACGCGAACGCATAATAAAGCGATCTGTCTTCTTGTTAGAACGTGTTCTTCCGCCTTTAGTCGGGTTACCCCACGGAGTTGTCGGATGACGACCGCCTGACGTGCGACCTTCACCACCACCCATCGGGTGATCAACCGGGTTCATAGCCACACCACGAGATACAGGGCGCAAACCCAACCAACGTGTGCGACCAGCCTTACCTAAAGACCTGTTTTGATTGTCCGGATTGGAAACTGCACCAACTGTAGCCAAGCACTCTTCGCGAACAATTCTCAATTCGCCCGAACTTAACTTCAATTGAGCATATCCGGCATCTTTACCAACAACTTGAGCATAGCATCCTGCAGCACGAACCAATTGTCCGCCTTTGCCTGAACGCAACTCAACGTTGTGAACAATTGTACCAACCGGCATATTTTTCAAAGGCATAGCATTTCCGGGTTTAATATCAGCTTTTTGTGCAGAAATAACCTTATCACCAGCCTTCAATCTTTGAGGAGCCAAAATATAAGCCTTTTCGCCATCTTCATAGCTGATCAAAGCAATGAAAGATGAGCGGTTAGGATCATACTCGATTCTCTCAACCGTGGCTTCCATATCAAATTTATTACGTCTGAAGTCGATAATTCTGAGCTTGCGTTTATGTCCGCCGCCCTTTCTCCGACTTGTAACATGTCCAAAATTATCACGCCCACCGGTCTTAGTAAGACCAATTGTCAAAGACTTCTCTGGAGCTCCTTTATAAAGCTCGCTTCTGTCAACAATAACCAGTTGACGAAGTCCGGGAGATGTGGGCTTATATGTTTTTAACACCATTTTTTAAATTCCTGTTGTAACATCAATATTTTGACCTTCGGCAAGAGTAACCAAAGCTTTCTTATAGTCAGAACGGCAACCCGTATGACCTCTGAATCTTTTTACCTTACCAAACTGACGAATAGTATTCACTTTAACGACCTTGACACCAAAAATGGCTTCAACGGCAGCCTTAACAGCTTCCTTACTGGCATCCAACGGAACTCTAAAAACTACTTTTCCGTTTTCAGACAACAGCATTGATTTCTCAGTGATTACCGGACTAACCAATGTATCATACATAGATGCAACTACATTGTTGGTTTTAACATTCTTTTTCATTTCAGTCTTTCCTCCAAGCAGTTAACAGCGTCTTTAGTCAACACCAGTTTGTCTCTTCTCAAGATGTCATATACATTGGCACCGATTGTCGGCAAAACATCTATACCGGCAATATTGCGAGAAGCCAATGCGAAGTTAATATCAACTTCTTTTCCATCAACGACCAAGCAATTATTCCAGCCCAAAACATTCAACTTATCTTGCAAATCTTTGGTCTTCGGTGAAGACAATTTAATATCATCAACAACAACCAAATTACCGTCTTTAGCTTTTGCAGAAAGAGCAATTTTCAAGCCTAAACGTCTAAACTTCTTGGTCAAGTCATGTGAGTGGTCACGAACAACCGGACCAAACACGATTCCACCTTTTCTAAATTGAGTACCCTTACGGCTACCTTGACGTGCATTACCCGAACCTTTTTGCTTAAAAGGTTTTGCAGGTGTCAAAGCAACTTCGGAACGCCCTTTAGTTTTGTGAGTTCCGGCTTGCATTCTGGCCAATTGCCATCTTACAACCCGTTGCAAAATATCAGCTCTGACTTCCAAACCGAAAATCGATTCGTTAAGTTCGATAGAACCAACATTTTTATTATCTAAACTTAAGATGTCCTGTTTCATCATTTTATTCCTTCATTCTATGCATTATCAGCTGTTTCAGCTTTAACTGCGACAGGTGCATCAACTTTTTTCAAACCTGCAGGCAAAGGAAGCTCGACATTTGCTGTTTTCTTAATGGCATCAGTAATACGAACCCAAGAATTTTCACTTCCGGGAACACCACCTTTTACCATAATCAAACCTTTGTCAGCATCAATGGCAACAACTTTAAGATTTTGAACGGTAACGCGTTCAGAACCCATATGTCCGGCCATTTTCTTGCCCTTAAATACTTTACCCGGGTCCTGTCTCTGACCTGTAGAACCATGAGAACGGTGAGAAATAGAAACACCGTGGCTGGCTTCCAAGCCGGCAAAATTATGACGTTTCATAGGACCTGCAAAACCTTTACCTAAAGATGTTGCACAAACATCAACAAATTGCCCGCAAACAAAGTGTTCTACAGACAGTTCAGCACCAACAGAAAGCAGGCAGTCTTCAGAAACTCTGAACTCGCCCAATTTCTTTTTCGGCTCAATATTAGCCTTTGCAAAATGTCCTTTCAAAGCCTTAGAAACATTTTTTGCCTTAACAGCACCTGTTCCGAGCTGAACGGCGGTATATCCGTCTTTTTCTTGTGTTTTAACTGCAACAACTTGCAAATTTTCAACACTCAAAACAGTAACCGGCACATGAGTTCCATTAGCTTCAAAAATACGGGACATTCCCAATTTTTTTGCGATTAAACCAGTACGCATTTTTATTTTTCCTTTTCAATTGGTTGACCTTTCCAAATATCCAAAAGACCAACATTGCTTATTTAATAACGGGTAATTATTTATAACAAACAATTACAACTTAATTTCAACATTAACACCGGCGGCCAAATCTAGCTTCATCAAAGCATCAACTGTTTGCGGTGTCGGACTGACAATATCAAGAAGTCTCTTATGAGTTCTGATTTCGAACTGCTCACGAGATTTTTTATCAACGTGCGGAGAACGGTTAACCGTAAATTTCTCGATTCTTGTCGGAAGAGGTATCGGACCCCTTACGTTTGCCCCCGTTCTTTTGGCTGTGTGCACAATTTCTTTTGTAGATAAATCGAGCAAACGATGGTCAAAAGCGCGAAGACGAATTCTTATATTTTGTGTATCCATCATATCAAATACTTTTCCTATAACTAGGACGGCACGATTCGCCTTGGGCAATCTTACCGCCTAAAAATTAATGTCATGTAAAATACTGAAAAATCAATATGTTACGCTATATTTTATATCACCGTCAGAAGAGCGTAAATGCGCTGAAATCCAACTAGGTGAGCGCTTTGTAACACATTCAAAAATATAATGCAAGCAAAAAAAACACATTTTTTCATTTTTTTACAAAAACAGAAACCCTTGCTCTGACTCTAATTGAGTCAGATTTATATTTCCGATTCGTTGCATTATAGACAAAATTATGAATTACTAAAAAAGTATATTAAACTAAACACTTTTCCATATTATACGCAAACGAGCAATTTCATGATTATCAGCACCGCAAACCATTTCATGTAAAGTAATGTTTTCATCTATTTGGGTGCTAACCTTCACAACATCACCGAATAACGTCTCTTTCTTAAAAGCAATTTCAATTTCCGCCGGAGTGTTATTCAAACGAAAATCCTTATCCACTGCTTCTGTTGCCCACAAAGGATAAACAGAATTATTAACGTGTCCGTTAACATCAATATCATCATATCTGACAGCAAAACTTTTGCAAAAAGAAGCATTTTCCGGCAACCCTATTTTTGGAAAATCAGTGTCTATTGCCCTTTCTTCTACTACCTCATAATCAGGCAAATTTTCTCTTAAGGATAAAGGCCTCTTCTTCGCAAAATCTATCAAAATCCATTGGCTTGAAGCAACTATTATTATCTTGTTGTTTTCATCAACAACTTCAAAATCTCTGACAGCTCCGATTTTTTTCTCTTGCGAAGGCCAAGTTACAATTTTAATTTTTTCATGCCACGACGGCATACGAAAAATCTTTATATGATAATTAGAACCAAACCAAGCAAGTCCATGTTTTATACAATGTTCAATTCCCACACCCAACAGTTCCGCATGAGTATCAGCCACATCTTGAAACATGTTCATCAACGAAACAACTCGCAATATTCCTCTGCAATCACATTCATAACTGCATATAGAATATTCGCGTGAAAACTTACTTATTTTCATATTTTTAATCCTTTAGAGAAATTACAAATTCTCCAACCGTTTTTGCTAAAGAAATCATATTAAAGAGCATAGTTCCGGCATACTTAATGCCTAAAACGCTCTCATCTTTTTCCTCGAAATAATTCTTATGAGCATTTGCTTCACCGAAAGAAGCCAACAGTTTTTGTTTATATGTTTTTGCTCTGCTTGGAAGTTTTGAATGATAGTCTGTTGCCGCAAGCAACCAATCCTTACGATGTTTATATCTACCCATCAAGAACTTCGCAGCCACATCAACATTTTTTTCGGGATCAAAGGCATCTTCCAAATTTGCAAATTTATCACCATGGAAATGCAAATTAACCTGCATACAACCGACATCAATACTTTCATAACCGCTGTTTTGCAAATCTTTTACTGCAGCAATAGCCTCTTCTTTGCTCTTATAATAACGGCCTCTGCCACCGGCATTAACCGTCCATGGCCAAGCAGTTTTTTGTTGTAGCTTTTCATTCCATCTGCCTGTTTCTACTTTTGAAATAGAAACCAATAAATATTTTTTAATTCCATATTTTTGTTCTGCTTTAATTGCTGCATCAAAGCATGCTATCCCTTCATCGGCAATCGCAATATCTTGCGCCGCTGCCGGCAAAGGCTGAAACAACATCAGCAATATAAGAAATAACATAAATTTTTTCGATACTTATAAAAAATATAAAGTATCCCTCTGTATCCCTAAAACTGCCACAAAAATCCCCCTTTTACGGTTTCAATTTGCTTAACGGCACCCAAAAAATTTTAGGGGCATTTCACAAACAATGCGGCACCTTGCCGCACTTTCAAATTAAAATCAGCAGAGCTATAACACAATTATTTTTTAAAATCCAGCAAAAAATTGGCCAAAGCCGTTATCGCATCACATATATCTGTGCTAACATATTGAAAATTTGCACTTTTTTTATACACAGCCTCGTCCTCATAAAGCTTGCGATTTATCTCCATTTGCAGGGTAAAAACACTTTTGCGTGGCTGACAATAGTTAAAACTTGTAAACGCACCTGAATACGGACAATCCAAACTCACATTATATTTTTGTTCCAACCTTTGCGTCATAAACTCAATAATCTCCGCGGAACAACTCTGTTCAAATAATGTCCCTAAACAAACCTCAATTTGGCGATTATCCTGCATAATATTACAAATTTTTGAGGGCATGGAGTGACAATCAAGCACCAAGCAAAAACCAAATTTTTTCAGTGTTTTATCAATGAGTTTTTGCAAAGATTTATGATAAACATTATACACATTTTTAATTCTGGCTTGCGCTTCATTATAATCCAAAAGACCATCATATATATTTTTTCTATCTGCGGTAATTCTGTGCAACAATCCCAAACCAGCGCGACACCTCTTATTGTTTGTAACCACATCGCTATCGGGATAATTATAAAACATTGACGAGTCTATTTCCAAAACGTCACGATTAACATCAATAAAAGACCTTGCAATATTCAAAGAAAGCAAGGGAATTCCATTATTGGAAGCTTCCATAATCAATTCATCAACATAGGGATCTTCATTGGAACGAAGTTCATTTTCATCAACCGAAACATTTGCTAAAAACTCTGGCGGAAAAATTCTGCCGCTATGAGGAACGGAAAGAACCAATGGATAACGCTGATTTTTGACATTATACTCCGTAACAATGTCAAATTTTGAATAATCCACCTTAAAATTAAGCTTTTTATCACTCATATTTCGTCCTTTCTCAATAACATTTGCTTATGTTAAAGTAAAAATATTAAATATATGATAACAAAATTCTTGCATTTTTCAACCAAATAATATAAAGGTAATTTTGTTTTGGGTGTGTAGCTCAGCGGTATGAGCACTACGTTGACATCGTAGGGGTCACAGGTTCGATCCCTGTCACACCCACCAATAAAATAAAAAAACTCCGCAAAATAGCGGAGTTTTTTTCATTTTATGAAGTGATAGAAACTATTTCTTATTATAAGCCTCTTCAATTGCTTTTACCAACTCATTATACTTTTCTTCACCCAGTTCAACTTTAAGATCTTCCATCATTTTTGCTGCATCTTTTTCAAAATTATCAGGATATGGAATCTCTTTAACGTGTCTTACCTTAACTTCATATTTATTGGCAACTTCGGAACCTCGCTCCTCAAAAATCATCAAATCATTTTGTTCTGCCAAAACTTCACGTAAACCGGGTAATATATTTGTAAGCAGATATGCCTTTGTTTTATTACGAACAAGAATAGCGCAATTTCTGCCGTCATACATAAAATCAGCATCATCTGTGGCACCATCATCAATCTGCAAGGCAATGGCATACTTATCACCTTTTTGCAAAATTCTAAATTCATCAACTAAAATATTTTCTAATGACATTTAAATCGTTCTCCCTATTATCTTCCTGCGTATTTGGTAAAATCAGCTGTTTTATTATTATCTTTATCGTTTTTAATAGACGAGGCTACTGCAAAACCAAACAAAACTGGAGCAACCGTCGCGCCAATTTTATATTCATTATTAGGAAAATCAGCTTTACTCATACCGTATGATGCGGCAAGCGCCCCTAAAATAACTCCAGTTCTAATAACGTGATACTTTACTTTATCCCATAACTTGCTGCCACCTCTGGCTATTTCCTCATATCCATCAATTGCAACAGCCGCCGCAGGAGCCTCTTGTGCATTAATATCTTTTTCAGCCATCGTTCTACCCTCCATAAAATATTGCTCTATAAACACATCATACCATTTGACAAAACATTTGTCAATATGTGAGGCTCTTAAAAAGACCGATTCGGAGGAATTGTAACAAAAAATTCTTAATTATACATTAAACAAAAAATTCAATAAATCACCGTCTTGTACAACATAATCCTTACCTTCGGAACGCATTTTACCGGCTTCCTTACAGGCTTGTTCCCCACCCAACCGAACATAATCATCATAAGATATTGTTTCTGCTCTAATAAATCCGCGCTCAAAGTCCGAGTGTATAATTCCTGCGCACTGCGGCGCTTTAGACCCTTTTACAAAAGTCCAAGCTCTAACTTCTTTCGGTCCGGCGGTAAAATATGTTTGCAAGCCCAAGAGCTCATACCCTGCTTTTATAATCTTTGTAAGACCCGTTTCTTCCAGCCCCAAAGTTTCCAAAAACTCCTGTTGCTCCGTTTTATCATCAAGTTGTGCTACTTCTGATTCTATTTCCGCAGAAATCACAACGGCTTTTGCACTTTCTTTTTTGGCTTTCTCCATAACCATATCTGAAAATTTATTGCCTTTTGCCGCCGAATTTTCATCCACATTACAAACATACAAAACCGGTTTTGAAGTCAAAAGTTGCAACATTTTATATTCTTTAATTGCATCTTTATTTGAAGCATCCGGAGCTGCCGCTCTTGCCGGCCTTCCTGTTTTCAAAGCGGCAATAATCGGTTCCATAACAGCCAAACGCACAATAGATTCTTTATCTCCTCCCTTGGCCTTTTTTGCTGTTTGATCGTATCTCTTTTCTAACGATTCTAAATCAGCCAACATTAACTCTGTTTCAACAATTTCTGCATCTCTGACCGGATCAACACTACCTTCAACGTGAGTAATATTATCATCTTCAAAACAGCGCAAAACATGGATTATGGCATCAACTTCCCTGATATTTGCCAAGAATTGATTGCCCAGTCCTTCACCTTTTGAAGCTCCTTTTACAAGACCGGCAATATCAACAAATTCCAACTGTGTCGGCACAACATTTTTAGGATTTACCATCTCAACCAGTTTATCGAGCCGCTTGTCCGGAACCGCTACCCTTCCCGTATTAGGCTCTATTGTGCAAAAAGGAAAATTTGCCGCCTGTGCCGCAATAGTTTGTGTCAAAGCATTAAACAATGTTGATTTTCCAACATTCGGCAAACCTACAATTCCGCAATTAAATCCCATTTTTCACTCCTCAAGCTTTAAGCATGCCGATTCTGTTGCTAAAAGCCGGCATACCTTCATTTAACAAAATCTCTATATTGTCAGCTACTATAACAATATTTGCTTCCAAATATTTCTTATCCTCTTTCGAAAAGCCGGACAACACATAATTTATTGCATCCTCATTTTTCGGATGTCCTACCCCGATTCGAATCCTATGATAAGCATTGGTAATATGTGCATCAATACTTTTCAATCCGTTATGGCCTCCGGTTCCGCCACCCGTTTTTGCTTTTATTTTAGATATATCTAAATCCATATCATCATGAATAACCACAATGTTTTGCGGCAAAATTTTATAAAATGTTGCGGCTTTAACCACGGAATTTCCCGATAAATTCATAAACGTTTGTGGCTTTAACAAAAAAACTTTATGCTCTCCGATTTTTCCCTCTGCAATCAAACCGTCAAATTTTTCACGCCAAGAAGAAAAACCATATTTTTCAGCCAAAGCATCAACAACCATAAAACCCACATTATGGCGAGTACCGACATATTCTGCACCTGGATTTCCCAAACCGACTATCAAGAACATCTCAAAACCTCAGATTTAAATAAACTTCGGAGCGTCAGGTTAGAAATAAACTTCTTCCCGTCGACGCTCCGAAAAAAATCTCTAAATCCTATTTTCTTAAGAAGTCAACGTGAATTGGCTTGTCAGAAACCGGATGAAATTGCACGTCTTGGCAAGAAACTTTAATAGCTTTGCCGTCAACAACAACTTCAATGTCTGCATCATAAAAACCAACCATATCCAAAGCTTTTTCAAGCTCAACCGGATGCAAACTAATCATAACAGGCTCTTTTTTGTTGCCATAAATAATGGCAGGAACACGCCCTTCACGACGACACGCCCGAGCTGCCCCCTTACCTGCTTTTTCGCGCTTTTCAGCATTAAAAGTAATATCTACCATTTTACTATTCCTTATAAATTAAAACCTTCCGGCCTCCAGGGGTGCCGGAAACAACTGCTTTCTACATCAAATTTTTTGAGATTGCAAGCATTTATTTCAACAAAAAAAAAGGCCACCATTAAGGTGACCTTGATAGCTAGCTTTCTATGTGATTTCTTTGATAGAGAGCTTCATAGTATTTCTCGCAAAAGTTACGGCGAGAGCCGTAAATTTCTCTGAGTTTTAAAGAGTTAGGCACATCCAAAATATGCACTTGAGCCTCAAAAGAAAGGCGGCGATTCTTTGAATACACCTTCAACAACTCAGTTGATTTAGGATGTTCCAACATCCGCATCTCCACATCTTTTGAAAGCCAGTATCTTTGAGTATAAATACCCAAAAGACTGATAGCATTGGGCATATCCAACATTTTGAACTGTGCCTCTTTGCAAAGACCACAATGTTTAAGATGTGCCCGCAAGACCTTCTCGGCATTATGGCTTTCAATCATCGAAATCTGTTCTTCCGGAGTTGATTGATAACACCCGGAAATGATTTTTTTAATTTTTTTAGTCTTCATAAATTAAATAATTTAGTTAATAGATATTTTTTTCTTTAGCTAACACAAAATTTTCAAACAAGCAAGAAAAAAACCGCCGAAAGGCGGTCTTTTCTATTAAACAAACATATTATCCAATAAATCTTTACAATATGCCCTCAAATCAGGATTTTCCATCAAAGAGAGCCTCAAATTTGCCTTTGATAAATCGGCATTTGTTCCGCAATCAAATCTCGTAACATCACAAAGTACACCTGTCAATTTCATACCTCTTTGCGCTGCCAAGCCTGTTGCGTCCGCCAAATTTATCTCCCCGTTTGTACCCTTTTTAACTTCGGGCAAAATATCCATAATTTCATTCGGCAAAATATATGGTCCCATACTTGCATAATTTGAGGGAATATTGTCAAACGGCGGTTTTTCTATTTTTCCTTTGGCGCGAACGATTCGTCCGTCTCTTACGGCTCCGATTAAAGCACCGTAACGCACCATTTGCTCTTTAGGGAATTCCATGATATTTTCAACCATACCGCCTTCCTGTTCATATACATCCAACAATTGGCGCAAAACACCCTTGCCTCCATGAGTGTTGATATAAACATCATCAGCCCACATAACAATAAAATCTCTCTTACCGACAATGTCTTTTGCCATCAAAACGGCATGTCCGTTACCTCTTGGTTCACTTTGCTCGGCAAAGCTGAACTTCATTCCTTCGGGAATAATCTTCTCCACAGCTTCCAATAAATCCAGTTTACCTTTTTCACGAAGATGATTCTCAAGCCACTCATTCCTTTTATAATAGTTTTCAAACAAGTGACGACAAGATTGATCGCTATATACAAAAACTATCTCTTTAACCCCTATTTCTGCACAGGCATTAACCGCATATTGAATAATCGGCAAATTATTCAAAGTCAAAAAACCCTTATGCAACACTTTTGTTGTCGGTAAATTTCTGGTTGATAATCCTGCGACAGGAATAACACAAACTTCTGGTTTCATATACATAACACTCTCCTAAAAAATTACATTCTAATTTATAACACAGAAAAAAAGTGAGCAAAAGTATTTAATTTTTTTCTCCACTTATATTTTTATTCCGAACTGAAATTTATTACCTTTTTCTTCCCGCCGGCTGTCGAGATGGTCCCGAAAGACGATTCCTTATCTATAACAACATTATTAGATTTTATTGCCTCTTTCATTTTAGCCTTATCCTCTTCTTCTTTCCCTTTGAGTTCAGTATACAATTTATATTCGTTAATTTTCTCTTCCAACTCATGTTTTAGCAATTTTACTTCATTGCCCATTCCGTCAAAACTCTCGACATATGCTTCTAACTCTTCAATATCTTTAACATCCTTGGATGCGTTCATATCACTGCGCGCCTTAATACTGATACTTTCAATCTGATTTATTAAATCAGTAAGTTCTTGCTTTTTCTGCGCCGCAACTTCATCTTTTGATAAAGAATATTTTGTATTTATCGCCGCTAATCTTTCCTCCAATTTTCCATCAATATCAAGCAAACGACCGTTATATTCCTGAAAACCTGCAGTTTGAGCCACAACATCCGCAAAAGACTCATTCATTCGAATTCTGACATCCTGACTATGAACAAAATCAAAGTTATCTGCAATTTTAACTAATTCCGCCTCAACAGCATCTATCTGTCCGCTGACTTTTTCTATCACGAAATCATCAATATTAACAATTCCTGACGACAAAACCTCATTAATAACAACATTCTGCCTCATTATTTGTTTTTCAATCTCATCATAAAATGTCAGAATTTTTTGATTTTTAGCTTTTGACTTATATTTATTAAACTTTGGCAACAATTCCGTTTGTAATTGTTTTTTAATAACTTTTGCCCTATTTTGCTGTTCTTCCATAAGACTTTTATACTTTTCATCCCTCAATTCTTTTTCAGTTTTTACTTTAACTGCTTTTTTCTCGCGGGGTCTGTCATAAAATTTGGAAAGGTTTTCAACATCAATATCAAGTGTAGGTGCAGAAATATCACCATCCATACCGAAAGAAAATTTTGGTAATTTATCAACTTTATCTTCAACAATAAAATCTGCATTCATAATCCAAGTTTCAAAACCGCCGGCAACTTTTGCTTCAACAGCATAATCATCAGCATTAAAAATGGCATTACTTACATCAAAACTTCCGGAACTCAAAGTAAAATCAAAAGACAAATTATCAAATTTCGTATTTCCTCCGGTTAAATTTCCCTGCACAAAAGAACGCAAATTATCGCTACTGCGTCGAACATGCAAATCATCTACTATAGCCTGTATATCCCATCCCCTAATTTTAGGATTGCCGACAACTGCCTTACCCTTTGCTGACAAACCATTAAACATATCCGCCTCGGATAAGGCCGTAGTTTCAAAAGTCATATCCATTGACAATGCACCGCTTTCAATACCATAAAGCAGACCGCTCCAATCTTCTTTATTCAAATTAACATCCTTAAAGTTGCACTTTCCTTTAAGACTGTTCTGCTGCGGAATATTGAGTTCAAAATCAGCACTAACTATTCCACCGCTACTTTCTGAAACAAATTGCACTACCCTCAAGATTTGATTTTTCAAGGACATAAGCCAAGAAGCATTCTTAAAATCATATTTATCATAAGAAAGATTTGTCACATTTATTTTTGCTTCTATATCAATATCTTTCATAAAGTCATAATTGATTTTAACTTTGCTCAATAACGGTTTTTCCAAGAACGGAACACTATCTTTTCTTCCTCTGAAAATTGCACCGTTATCTTTAGAACCTGCATTATAGAAGAAACGTTCAAATTCAAACTTGTTAACATTCAAATTAGATTTTACAAGCATTCTGTCGTCTTCTTTTTTAGAAAACAAAACATCTCCCGAAAAATTATTCACTCCCACGTTAAGGTTCATATCTTTCAACAACACCGTATCCGCGGTATTTTTAATGTCGGCCGAAACTTTTAGCAGTCCTAGAGGATAAGGAGGATTATAGTCAACCGAAAAATCATGTAATGTCTTCAGAATATCATTAGACCTGACACTCAATTTACCGTCAAAGAATAATTTTTCATCCTGTTTACTTATTTCACCTTCATAATCGGCATCTATATATGCAAGTTTAGAAAAGCTCTTAATTGCCAAACGATTGAAATTGCCTGTTGCAACACCTTCAGAAACAAAACTTGATAGATTTTTCCAGTTTATTCTAGGTAAATCTATACCGAATTTTTCTATTACAGCCTTATTTTCTCTAACATCAAAGGCATACTTAACATTCTTAAATTGCAAGCTGTCCCCGAAACCGAAAACTTCACCTTTTAAATCTACTTTTGAAGTAAGAATATCATTGATAGAGAAATCGCTAATTTTCATAATTCCATCATTCAGCACCGCTTCAATATGAGTTTTTTCAAAAGGAGTTCTTTGCCAAATACCCGCCCGCAAATCTGCCTTTAACTGTAAATCGATATCTTTCAAAAAGTCGATTTTTTTAACGTAATAATCGACTTTATCTTGCAGACTGAGATTTTGCATATCCTCTGGTAAAAGTTCGATATAATTATCAAAACTTATACTATCAGCATTTATAACCGCAAAATACTTATTTTTATCTCCTCTTACTAATGCCAACTTGGCATCAAAAGACGTTTTATCCAAATTCATAATAAACGGAGAAAGTTTAATTGTTTCAGGGGTTCCTTCAAGTGTAAATTTAACAGCCGCCCGTTTATAAATATTTTTTGATATAGGTTTCAAATCAATACCCAACCATTCAGAAGTCTGGGCAAAATTTAAGGTCTCCATTTCAACATTATAATAATAGTTCAGGATTTTCTCCTTTGAGGTCATCTCACCTTTAATTTTTATATTTCCGTCAAAAGGAAGTCCCGCCGCAAAATTTTGTAATGTGAAAACATTATTCACAAAATCAACACTAACATCAAAATCACGAATAACCTGCCCCTTATATGTTGTCTTAAGTGACTTAATGTCCGCAATAACATCAAAATCAAAATCCGGAGCATATTCATTTCCATCATACTTTTTCAAAAAGTCTTTAATTCCCAAAACGACAATATCCATATTTAAATCCGTAAAATTGAAGGTAGCTTCAATCTGCGGTCTTTCAACAACATCTTCTCCTAAAGCACTCTCATTCGCCAATGGTATAAATACATTACCGGCACCGGCACTATCGGCATATTTCAGAACAATATTTGATAAAGAAATTTGGTCTTTATCGCTTTTAACCACCAAGGACAAGGCTAAAGGATTTTCATATACCTCGGACAGATCAATTTTAGAAAAAATAGAACTCACAAAATTTATCGGATTTTTCGATTCCAGTAATAAATTTCCGTTAACCGCTTCATTTTTAAGCATAACCGTCCCATCAAAACGGACATAACTTTCAGATTGAGGATGAGTCAAAACCGCGTTTATGGAAGTTGCAAAACTGTCAGAAAATTTTCCCAAATCAAAAGCAAACCCCCTTGAATCACCGTTCTTTATGTAACTTCCTTCAATTCTGTAAGGTCCGGAAAAACTTCCGGCCATAACTTCGGCATTAACATTATCGAAGGTCAAATCTATATTATGCTTTTTATTTATAAATTCAACTTTTGCTCCGTCAATAATTACACTACCGAAAGAAACATCAACATTTTTAACTTCAAAATCACGCTGCATAATTGTTTCAGCAACTTGCCAATTTACTTTTCCGTCATCAAATACTTCAACAAAAATTTCAGGTTGTACCATTGACATATGCTCAATATTAAACCTTCTTTGCAATAAAGATTTAAAAGACAAGGAGGCTACCAATTTTTGTATTTTTGCTAAAACGATTTTTTGATTTTTTTCGTCTGTATCATAAATATTAACATCACTTGCTTCTAAAGAAGGTGCTGGAAAAAGCTTAAAACTGACTGCTCCGTTAAAATCTATTTTTTTGCCGGTTGCCTCCGAAAATTGGCTTGCAATCATCGCCTTATGTTCATTCCAATCCATCATATTGAAATAAATAGTAACACTTGCCACAACCAATATTACAAGCAACAACAAAGATAAAAAAATTTTCTTAAACATAATCAATCCTTTTCGTAGACAAAGCTAATTTCCGGCATTTTCAAAAAAACTTTACCAAATATTTAATACTGCTATATTATATAGTATATATTGGTAAATAAATAACTTAAGGTCAAGTAATATCATGAAAAAAAATCAACAACTCTTACTATTCGCCAAATCTGTTATGGAAAAGGCCTATGCTCCATACTCAAAACTCAAAGTCGGAGCAGCTGTTATTACCCCTTCAGGCAACATCTACCTTGGTTGTAATGTTGAAAATATTTCATATCCTTGCGGGAACTGTGCCGAAACATCCGCCATATCCGCCATGGTCGCAGCCGGTGAATACAAAATTTCATGTATTGCCATAGTTTCAAACGGCGATTTTGAAATAAAACCTTGCGGCGCATGTTTGCAACGAATAAAAGAATTTTCAGACCAAAAAACCGAAATAATTACACTCTCTCGGGATAACACTGTAATAACCCATAAAATATCCGAACTGTTACCTATGTCTTTTGAGGAATTTTAACATGATAAACGTCAAACAACTAAAAAAACTTATCGGAGACCGCAAACCAACCATTGCCATAATGTTAGGATCCGGCCTAGGAGAAATCGCAAAAAGCATAAAATCACCATTAGAAATAAAATATACCGAAATTGAAAACTTCCCCGAAAGCACGGTAAAAGGACATACCGGAAAAATAACCATCGGAAAAATCGGAAATAAAGAAGTGCTTTGTTTGCAAGGACGCTTTCATCTTTACGAAGGATATCCCTCTAACGTGATTTTTGATGTAATACATACCCTAAAAAAAATAGGTATAAAAGAACTCATTATAACCAATGCTTCCGGCTCACTTAATCCTAACTTTTATCCCGGCGGAATAATGATAATAAAAGACCACATCAACTTTTCAGGACAAAATCCTCTCATTAACGTTACTAATAATATCTCTCAACACTTCAATGATATGAGTAATGCGTATAATAAAAAACTTTCAGATAAGGCGAAAGAAATTGCTACAAATAAAAAAATCGCCGTTTATGAAGGTGTATATTTAATGGTTTTAGGCCCCAGTTTTGAAACTCCGGCAGAAGTTGAATTATTCAGGCATTTTGGTGCAGATGCTATCGGTATGTCAACCGTTCCCGAGGTTATAGCCGCCGTCGACCAAAAAATAAAAGTTGTCGCATTTTCTGCTCTCACCAACTTTGGCGCAGGTATGCAAAACAGCAAACTCAGCCATGCTCAAACTCTAAAACAGGCTTCAAAGGCCGCAAGCAATTTAGCAAAGCTGATAACCTATTTTGTTGAGGAACAATAATATGCAAAAAGCAATTTTAGCAAAAAAACTTATAGGCAATCTGGACTTAACTTCTCTCAACTTATCAGACACAGAAGAAAATATAATTTCTCTTTGTAAAAAAGCCCAAACACCTTTTGGTAACACTTGCGCCGTCTGTGTTTATCCCCAATTTATAACCTTGGCAAAAAATTCACTGAAAAATACCGATATAGCTGTTGCTACCGTCATTAATTTTCCTCAAGGAAATTCTGATATTGCCTCAATAAAAGAACAACTCTTAAAGGCAATTAACTGCGGAGCTGACGAAATTGATGCTGTTTTTCCGTATCAAGATTTCTTGCATGGTAATATCGATATTTGTAAAAAGTTTTTAGAAACATTAACCCAAAATAAACATGAAAGAAAAATAAAAATTATACTGGAAAGCGGAGCTTTTACCAATCAAGAACTATTGGCTCAAGCTTGCTTGCTATGCCTGAAATACAATATTGATTTTCTAAAAACCTCTACGGGAAAAACAACCACATCCGCAACACCTGAAGCTGCAAAAACTATTGTTGATACCATAAAATCAACCTCAAAAAACATTGGTATAAAAGTCAGTGGCGGAATAAAAACTTTTACCCAAGCCGAACAATATTATAATATCTTACAAACCTCCATGGAAGAAAGTTGGATAACACCTCAACATTTTAGGATTGGGGCTAGTTCCCTATTGGATAATCTGATACAAGAAGCGAAAGGATAAACCATGTTACCCCAAGAAATAATTCGCAAAAAACGTGAAAAACAAGAGCTTTCATCCGAAGAAATATCGTTTTTTATAAAAGGTATCACCAATGGCACCATCGCCGATTGCCAAATCGGCTCCCTAACCATGGCCGTTTTTCTAAACGGAATGTCTAAAAATGAAATCCGTGACTTAACCATCAGTATGCGTAATTCCGGAGATGTTTTATCTTGGACGAATTTAGATGGTCCCATTGTTGACAAGCATTCAACTGGCGGTGTGGGAGATAAAATAAGCCTAATCTTGGCTCCCATGCTAGCTTCGTGCGGAGCCTATGTACCAATGATATCGGGCAGAGGCCTCGGACATACCGGAGGCACTTTAGATAAACTCGATTCCATTCCCAACTATCAAACAACTCCAAGCAATGATTTATTTCGCAAAACCGTAAAAGAAGTCGGATGTGCTATCATTGGGCAAACCGGCAATTTAGCTCCTGCCGATAAGAAAATTTATGCAATTCGCGATGTCTGCGCCACTGTTGAATCAATCCCGCTCATTACTGCCTCTATTCTTTCCAAAAAACTGGCTGCAGGACTAAACTTTTTAATTATGGACTTAAAGTGCGGTAATGGAGCTTTTATGTCAGATTTTAAAAATGCCAAAGCTCTTGCCGATTCTATCGTAAGTGTTGCCAATGCTGCCGGCACAAAAACCAGCGCCATCATTACCGATATGAATCAAGTACTTGGCTCCAACGTCGGTAATGCACTTGAAATTTTGGAAGCTGTTAATTACCTCAAAAACGTCAAAGTCGATTCGCGCCTGCACAACATTACACTAACTCTTGCTTCAAATCTTTTAGTTAATGCCGGACTTTTTTCTTCAACCACAGATGCTGAAAAAAAATTACAAAAAAATCTCGATTCCGGCAAAGCTTTGGAAATTTTTGCCCGCATGATAACTACTCTCGGCGGACCTTCAGATTTTGTTGAAATGCCCGAAAAATATTTACCTTCAAGTCCGATAAAATGCCCTGTCTTTGCAAATAAGAGCGGATATGTATCCTTAATGAATACCCGTAATATAGGACTTAGTATAATCGACCTGAAAGGAGGTCGAATCACTCCCGAACAAAAAATTAATCATTCAACCGGATATACCGATTTTTGCCAAATCGGAACTTTTGTTGATGAAAAAACCCCCCTTGCTTTTGTTCATGCTCTTAATCAGGATGATTACGAAAAAGCTGCTACTGCTCTAATTAAAAATATCATTATAAGCAGCGAAAAACCAAATACATCACCTGAAATAATTAGGGTTATCGCATAATGCCACATATTTACAACGCACCAAATCTTCCCATCGCAAAACATGCCTTTTTCGGACGAACCGGCGGTGTTTCCAAAGGCATTTTCAACAGTTTAAATTTTAATTATAAAGGCACCGATTCGCCTCAAAATTTATCTCGCAATTTAGATATTGTCGGGGCATACTACGGTCTTTCCGGCAAAAAAATTATTCGCCTATGCCAAAATCATACTTCAACCGCCGTTTACCTAAATAAACCGTCACAATACGAAATAGAAGCTGATGCTGTCGTAACCGACAAACCGAACTTAGTTTTAGGTATAACAACCGCTGATTGCATTCCGGTTCTTATGGCTGACTACAAAAACGGCATAATAGCTGCCGCACATGCCGGATGGCGAGGAGCCTTAAAAGGCATCATAAAAAATACGGTAACAACAATGATAAAATATGGAGCAAAGCCAGAAAACATTGCCGCAGCGACAGGTCCTTGTTTACAAAAAGCAAATTTTTTTGTTCGAGATGATATGCGAAACCTCTTTTTGGAACAATCAGAAAACAACTCTGTATTTTTTGCTCCGGCAGGAGAGGGGCAATATCTTTGTGATTTGGAACAATATGTAAAGCACCAGCTTGAACAACTGAACATCAACAATATTTCTTTATCCGGCATAGATACATACAGCAACGAAAATCTGTATTTTAGTTACCGCCGATTCTGCCACTTAAAAATCATCAAACCGGGAGGAGGATTTGGAATTGAAATCTCAACCATTTGTTTGTAATGCCGTTCCGAGCATTCATTATAACCAAAGACAACATCCTATAGAGATGCTTGTTATCCACTCCATGGCGCACAATGCCGTAGAAGGAATTGCAAGGCTAGACGGACTAAAATTGAGCACTCATTATATTGTGGATTTTGATGGCACGATTTGGCAATGTGTAGATGAAAAAAATCGCGCTTGGCATGCCGGAGTCAGCTCATGGCAAGGACTTACCGACATCAATTCACGTTCCATAGGTATAGAAGTATGCCACCGTTCTTTAGGACAAAGTGCTTTTAATCGCCGACAAATAAAATCTCTGATTGCGCTTTGTCAAAACATCATTGCGCGTTGGCATATTTCTGCCGACAAAATCGTTGCCCATTCAGATATTGCTCCTAATCGTAAAGCAGACCCTGGAAAAGCCTTTCCATGGCAGGAACTTGCCGCTAATAACATCGGCATTTGGTATGGAGCTCGCTTTTCTGAAGAAACCGATATAAAAAAAATGCTGTCTTCTATCGGATACAACACCGATACAGAACAAAATATCAGCAGTTCGGCCTATGCCTTTTGCCGCAGATTTTTACCGCGAAAAATAAAAACTATGCCCGTCCGCAAACTTGTTGATAATCCTTATCCGAAAGAAAACACTGCCCTTTTAGAGGACAGCGAATTCATATCTGCGTTGCAAAATATTTATATGCAGTATCAATTATACCGTTAAAAAATTTTAGGCCAACATCGGAAACAGCGGTTCTTCAACAATAATGCTACTTCCTTCTTTCAACTCGAAAGGCTTAAAATCCGCCGCAAATTTTGGGCTATCAATTCCCAAAGATTTTTCGATTCTTTCAGCTGTCAGCGGTGTCAACGGATAAATTGCCAAACCAATCAATCTCAATATTTCAAGAGTTGTATAAACCACCGCCTCAAAACGTTCTTTTTGATCAGGATTCTTTGCCAACACCCAAGGTTCATTTGCTGCAAAATAAGCATTTGCAGCATCGCCTGTCTTAACAATACTGTCGGCCAATTCACTTATAGTTTCCAAGCTCATCTCTTTACTATAAATTTTAGTAAACCTATCGGCAATTTTTTCAACTAATGCCTTATCTTCTGCATTCAAAACAGAACTTGAAGGAATTTTTCCATCCAGGTTTTTCTGCATCATTTTAAGCACGCGCATTTGTAAATTACCGATATTATTTGCCAACATTTTATACCCCTGTTTCAGTAAATCCATACTGATTTGGCTGTCGCCGGACATTGTCATATTGTTTATCAAATAAAAACGCAAAGCATCAATACCCATAATATCGATGACCTCAACCGGATCAACGACATTACCCAAAGATTTAGACATTTTAACACCGCCTTCTCCAATCCAATAACCATGAATAAAATAATGGCTAACCGGATCAACTCCCAAGGCATGTAACATAATCGGCCAATAAATGCAGTGCGGTTTCAAAATATCTTTTGCAATCAAATGATAAGAATTTTTCCACCTTTTATCAAACTCCTGATTGTGTCCGAAGTTTAAGGTAGAAATATAATTTACCAAAGCATCAAACCAAATATAGGTAACATAATCTTTATCAAAAGGCAATTCCACACCGAGCCAAACTCTAGACTTTGGTCGTGATATACACAAATCCTCCAAGGGCTCCTTTAACATACCCAAAACTTCATGTGCATATTTTGCCGGCTGAATCCAATCGGGATTATTTTTAATATAGGAAATCAACCACTCTCTATAAGGCTCAAGTTTAAAAAAGTAATTTTCTTCACTGATTGCCTTCGGAGCAACTTTATGATCGGGACAACAGCCGTTTTCATCCAAATCAGTTTTTTTCTTAAATTGCTCACAACCTTCACAATATAGACCTTCATAAGATTTTTTTACAATCAAGCCTTTATCAAAAATTTTCTGTAAAATTTCCTGCACAATCTTTTTATGATTTGGATTGGAGGTACGAACAAAAAAGTCAAAGTCGATTCCCAATTTAATAAACAAATTTTTAAAATTATCGCTTCTTTCTTGCAAAAATACTTCCGGAGCAAGCCCGCTGTCTTCAATACTGTGCTGATTTTTCTGACCGTGTTCGTCTGTACCGGTTGTATAATAAACATCATTGCCCCGCATTTGTTCAAATTTTTTCATAACGTCACCTAAAATAGATGTATAGGCATGACCGATATGAGGCAATCCGTTCAAATAATAAATTGGGGTAGTGATATATTTTTCCATGAGCTCCTCCTATAAAAACTAAAACAGTAGTATACGAAGTATCAAACAATATCAATATTTTTTTGCAAAAATTGAAAAAAATACTTTATTTTTTAAAAACAATATGTTATAAGTTGACCATTCTTTCATGGTAACAACTTTTTGAAAGTGGGGCTTAAAGCCCCGCTTTTTTGTTAAATACAAGGAGAATACATGCAAAGCAAACACCCGTTGCACAATATAATTGAGCCGATTGTAAAAAAACTCGGATTCGAAATTGTGCGTATCTTGACCATCGGTAATGTCAATCCGACATTGCAAATAATGATAGAACGTATTGACCGTAAAGACATTGTTGTTGATGACTGTGCAACAGTTAGTCGGGCAATATCTGCCGCACTTGACGAGAAAGACCCCATATCAGGAAAATATACTCTTGAAGTATCTTCTCCAGGCCTTGATCGCCCGCTTACATCACTGGAACATTTTGAACGCTTCAGCGGCTTTGAGGCTAAAATAGAAACCGATACCCCCATAGAAACCCGCAAAAGGTTTAAGGGGCGGATTCTCCGCGTAGAAAACGAAAACATAATTTTTTATATGGACGACAAAGAATGGATTATTCCATATAATGCCGTTTCAAAAGCAAAATTATTGCTAACAGATGAGCTTATTGCATCATTTCAAGCAGAAGAACAAGACATTAACTAACAACATCGAGGAAAAAATGGAAAACATTGAAAACATGCCAAGACCAGAAATTGTTATGGTTGCAGATGCCGTAGCCAGAGAGAAAAATATCGATAAAGAAGATGTTTTTACCGCTATGGAAATTGCCATTCAAAAAGCCGGACGCTCTCGTTACGGTTTTGAACATGACATCAGAGCATCAATAGATCGCAAAACAGGAGCTATCAGTTTGGCCAGATATCGTTTGGTTGTAAAAGAAATTGACGAAGAAGGAGAATTTACCCAAATTTTGCTCGAAGATGCCAAATTGATAGATAAAAATGCAAAAGTCGGTGAGTATATCATCGACCAGTTGCCTCCTATTGATTTCGGTCGCGTAGCTGCCCAAACAGCCAAACAAGTAATTGTTCAAAAAGTTCGTGATGCCGAGCGCAATCGTCAATATGAAGAGTACAAAGAAAAGATCGGCACTATTATCAATGGTACCGTTAAAAGACTTGAATTCGGAAATATTATTGTTGATATTGGCAAAACCGAAGCAATTTTGCGTCGTGATGAAATTATTCCTCGGGAAAAATTCAAAAACGGTGATAGAATTCGCGCTTATGTAATTGATGTTCGTCGTGAAAATAAAGGTCCGCAAATTTCATTGTCCAGAACCTGTCCTGCATTCTTGGCTGCTTTGTTCACACAAGAAGTTCCTGAAATCTACGACGGTATTGTTTCAATTATCAGTGTTGCCCGTGACCCCGGTTCAAAAGCCAAAATATCCGTTAAAGCCAACGATATGACAATTGATCCTGTCGGTGCCTGCGTCGGTTTAAGAGGCATCCGTGTTCAAGCCGTAGTTACCGAGTTACAAGGCGAAAAAATTGATATTATTCCTTATTCCGAGGATAAGGCACAATATATTGTCAGTGCACTCGCTCCGGCAGAAGTAACAAAAGTTGTTATTGATGAAGAAAACAACCGCATAGAAGCTGTTGTACCTCAAGAACAATTTTCTATTGCCATAGGTCGTAGAGGTCAAAATGTAAAATTGGCTTCTCAACTCTTAAATTGTGACATCGATGTTCTCACCGAAGATCAAGAAAGGGAACGTCGCGCCAACGAAAATAAAGTTCGCTCACAACGCTTTATGGACGCACTCGACGTCGACGAAATGATTGCCCATCTGCTTATTGCCGAAGGCTTTACCAATATCGAAGAAGTTGCAGGAGTTCCTTTGAGTGAATTGGCAGAAATTGAAGGCTTTGACGAAGATGTAGCCACAGAGTTACAGCAACGTGCCAAAGACTTTATTGCAAAACGCAATGCCGAATTTGCTAAAAAGAGTAAAACTCTTGGTATTGATGAAACTATCAAAACCGTTACCGGTCTTGATCAAGATTTGATTTTGACTTTGGCAGAAAAAGGCATAAAAACTTTGGACGACGTGGCAGATTTGGCTGCAGATGAATTGATAGAATTACTGGGAGAAGATGCACTTTCTATTGATGAAGCCAATAAAGTCATTATGGCTGCCCGCGAACATTGGTTTGAAAATGAGGGAAAAAACTTGGATGACGAACAATAATCCAAACAGAACATGTCTTGTTACAGGAGTGGAAAAACCGCAAGAAGAACTTTTGCGGTTTACCCTCACTCCTGATCGACAAGTCATGCCCGATTTCAAAAAAAGACTTCCCGGAAAAGGCTTTTATATAAGCAATTCCAAACGCATTTTGACCGAAGCCGTAGCAAAAAATGTTTTTCGCAAGTTTGGAAAAAATACCACTGTTGTTCCCAATTTGATTGAAATTGTAGAAAATATCTTGAAAAATAAGGCATTAGATTCTATAAATTTAGCTAAAAAGGCGGGAATACTTGTTTCCGGGTTCGAAAAAGTAAAGGAAAAACTCACTTTTGGCAAAGTTGCTTTTATAATCCAGGCAACAGATGCCGGCGAAGACGGAAAGAATAAAATAGCACATGCCGCTAAGGATGTAGAAATTTTGACATTATTTAGTATTGAGGAGTTAGACAAGGCACTAAACAAAACAAACACCGTTCATTTAGCCTTTCTCAAGGGTCCGATGAGCAAAAATGTATATAATCAATTACAAAAATGGCAAAATTTTAATAATTCCTAATCCGAGGAGACCAACTTAATATGACAGAAGACGCAACAAAAACAAAATTGACATTAACAGGAAAGACACTGACCTTAAAAGGTTTAGGCGATAAAAATCAGTCCCATGACGGTAAAAAAGTTGTTCAGGTTGAAGTTCGCAAAAAAAGAGTTATATCCGCAAACACTGAAACTGCCGAAAAAACAAAAGAATTAGATGCTGCCACGCAGGCAAAATTACGTCTTATCGCCGAGGCTAAAGAACACGATGCCAAAAGACAAATAGAAGAAGAAGAAAAACAACAGCAGCGCAAAAAAATAGAAGAAGAAATGCGTATCGAAACAGCTAAAAAAGAAGCCGAAGAAGCCGAAAGATTGGCACAAAAAGAAAAAGAAGAATTACTTGCAAAAGAAAGAGCTGAAGCTGAAATTACTCCGACTGTGGAATATCCGAATGAAAAAAGCTCAAAAACAAAAGACCGCCATTCAAAGAATTTTAATGACAATAATGATGATGATGACGATAACTTTTCCGGCAAGAAATATAATCAGAACCATAGTGAATCTTTTGACCAAGATCGCAAAAAAATTACCAAAAGAAGTTTTGAACCTCAACGTCGTAATAATAAAGTAAGTATTCACAGTTTTAATACTGATGATGAAGACGACGATTACGGGTTCGGCGCTCCGCGCCGTCGCTTTAAGAAAAAGCAACCTAAACCCGTAGTAGTTCAACAACCGCAAGAAAAAATAATCAAAGAAGTTATAATTCCCGAGGTTATAACCGTTCAAGAACTTGCCAATCGTATGGCTGAGAAAAGTGCCGAAGTAATTAAAAAACTTATGTCCCTTGGTGTTATGGCTACCATAAACCAAGCCATCGATGCCGATACGGCACAGATTATAGTTGAAGAAATGGGACACAAGTGGAAGCGTGTAGCCGACAGTGATGTTGAAGATATTTTGAAAAATAACGAAGATAATTCGCCGGACAAACAACTTCCTCGCGCTCCTGTTGTTACCGTTATGGGACACGTTGACCACGGTAAAACATCACTTCTTGATGCTTTGAGAGAAACCAATGTCGTTGCTAAAGAAGCCGGAGGTATTACCCAACATATCGGCGCATACCAAATTGAAGTTTCCGGTGGCAAAAAAATTACCTTTATTGATACCCCAGGACACGAGGCCTTTTCCGAAATGCGCGCCCGCGGTGCCAAAGTTACTGATATTGTTGTTTTGGTGGTTGCCGCAAACGACGGTATTATGCCGCAAACAATTGAGGCTATTCGCCATGCCCAAGCTGCCGAAGTCCCCATTGTTGTTGCTATCAACAAAATAGACCTCCCCGGTGCTGATCCGATGAAAGTAAAAACAGCTTTGCTTCAACAAGGCATTGCTGTAGAAGAAATGGGCGGTGAATGTCTGTGCGCCGAAGTATCAGCAAAAAAACGCATAAATATCGAAAAATTGCTCGAAGCTATTTTATTGCAGGCCGAAATTTTAGACCTTAAAGCCAATCCTTCTTGCAAAGCCGTAGGAACCGTGATCGAGGCCAAAATGGAAAAAGGTCGCGGTTCGGTTGCAACTCTGCTTGTCCAGCATGGAACTTTGCAAATCGGAGATATTATTATCGCCGGAAAAGAATGGGGACACGTTCGCGCCATGTTTAATGAACACGGACAAAAAATTCAAAAGGCAGATCCAGCAACACCGGTAGAAGTTTTGGGATTGCAGGGCACACCAGCCGCAGGTGATAATTTTAATGTTGTCGAAAGTGAAGGACAAGCCAAAGAAATTACCAATTATCGCATTCAAAAAGAACGTGATGCCAAGCTGGTAAAAAGCGCAAAATCCGCCATGGAACAAATGCTTGATAAAATCAAATCCGGAGAAATCAAACATCTTCCTGTTGTTATTAAAGCCGATGTTCAAGGCTCTATTGAGGCAATTGAAGGAACCTTAAATAAACTTTCTACCAACGAGGTCAGTGTCCAAATTTTGCACTCCGCCGTCGGTCCTATTTCTGAATCTGACGTAACCTTGGCAAAAGCTTCTCATGCTTTCATTATAGGTTTTAATGTCCGTGCAATTCCTCAAGCCCGCGATATGGCCCGTCGTGACGGAATTGATATAAGATACTACTCCATAATCTATGACGTGGCTGATGATGTCAAAAAAGGCTTGGAAGGTATGCTTTCGCCTGAATTAAGAGAAAAGATTATCGGTTATGCCGAAATTCGTAATGTATTCAATATTACCGGAGTTGGCAAAGTTGCCGGCTGTATGGTAACCGAAGGCATGGTAAAACGTGGCGCCAAAGTTCGTCTTCTCCGCGATAATGTTGTTATCCATGATGGCAATTTGGGACAATTAAAACGTTTCAAAGATGATGTCAAAGAGGTTAAAGACGGATACGAATGCGGTATGAGTTTTGAAAACTATAACGACATTCAAGTAGGTGACTTTATTGAGTGCTACGAAATAGAAACTATTGCTGCCAAGCTGTAAGAGGAAAAATAATGGTTAAAGAAGTATCTCAACGACAATTGCGTGTCGGAGAAGAAATAAAAAGAATAATTGCCGAAGAAATAAACTTCAATCGAGTCCGCAACCTTGAAGAAGTAGATACTCTTGTTACCATACTCGACTGCTCCGTATCACCTGACCTGAAGTATGCCGATGTTTTTTTCGTAACCTCAAACGATTCTCTAAACCAAATTGTGCAAGAGGCTCTGCAACTTGCCGCCAACCACTTCAGAAAAATTGTCGCAAAAAAAACTGCTCTGCGCTATGTTCCAGAAATTCGTTTTTTTGCCGATCCTTCCATGAGCGAAGCCGACAAAATTGAGCGCCTCTTAAACGACCCAAAAGTAAAAAAAGATTTAGTTTAAAAAAATGAAGCATAAAAAAGGCAATAATGTTAACGGTTGGTTGATTATCAACAAACCCAAAGATATTGGATCAACACAAGTTGTGAGTATTACCAGACGCCTTTTTAATGCAAAAAAGAACGGACATGCCGGCACACTTGACCCTTTTGCAACCGGAGTTTTGCCTATTGCCTTCGGCGAGGCCACAAAACTTATTGATTTTGTAATGGACGGCAGTAAAGAATATGAATTTACGATTCGTTTCGGTTATGAAACAGATACGGGAGATTGCACCGGAGCAAAAACCGTTTCTTCCGAAAATATACCGACAAAAGAACAACTTTTAAGTGTTATCCCGTCTTTTATTGGCAAAATCAAACAAACTCCTCCGGCCTATTCCGCCATAAAAATAAACGGAGAAAGGGCTTATAATCTGGCAAGAAAAGGTAAAGATGTAGAAATTAAAGAGCGAGAAGTTGAAATTTTTTCTCTTGAATTACTTAATTATGAAAATGATAGTGCAACATTAAAGGCCAGCTGCTCAAAAGGCACTTATATCAGATCGTTAGGTCAGGATATTGCTCGTGCGGTCAACTGTTGCGGCCATTTAAGTTCACTTTGCAGAACGAAATGCGGTATTTTTAGCATAGATGATACGATTTTACTGGATAATTTAAAAAATATGGTATATATTGCGCAAACATTACTTCCGTTAGAAACCTCTCTGCGCGACATCGCGGTCATGGCTGTTTCGGAAGATGAGGCATCAAAACTCAAACAAGGACAGGCACTATCGCCAAAAGGAAGAGAGGACTTACCGAAAAACTCTTCCCGAGCAGTAGCCGTTTGTAACAAAGTTTTGATTGCCATAGTTCGAATTGAAGATAGTAAAATTTCTCCGATTCGAGTTTTTAACTTAACCTAAAATGAAAAGGAAAAACTGATGTCGATTACAAAAGAAGCTACAAACGAAATCGTAAAAACATACGGATTAAAAGAAGGAGACACAGGTTCTCCGGAAGTTCAAATCGCTATTTGGACAACCCGTATCAACAATTTAATCAATCACTTCAATACCCATCGCAAAGATTTACATTCTCGTCTGGGTTTGATGAAAATGGTATCAAGACGCCGTCACCTTTTGGACTATCTCAAATCAAAAGATGAAAGCAGATACCAAGAAATAATTAAAAAACTGAATATTCGTAGATAGTTTTTGCACATTGCGGGACAAATTGTCCCGCAGTGTTTTTAAATCCTTCTTCTAAAAAAGAAGGTGCTGTTTATAAAGATGGAAAAAGAGAAAGGTAAAATAATATGAATAACTTAAAAGTATCCACCCGCGAAATAGAATGGGGCGGACGTAAATTAAAACTCGAAACCGGCAAAGTTGCCAAACAAGCAACCGGAGCCGTTGTTGCAACTTATGGAGAAACACAAATTTTAGCTACGGTTTGTGCCGCAAAAGAAATTAAAGCAGATCAAGATTTCTTCCCATTAACCGTAAATTACCAAGAGAAATACTATGCTACCGGCAAAATTCCCGGTGGTTTTATGAAAAGAGAAGGCAAGCCTTCAGAACATGAAGTTTTGGTTTCACGTTTAATTGATAGACCGATTCGTCCTTTGTTTCCCGATACTTTTAAGAATGAAGTACAAATCATTTGCACCGTTTTATCTCATGACCAAAAGAACAATTCTGATATAGTTTCAATGATTGCAGCCTCTGCTGCTCTTGCCGTTTCAGGCATTCCTTTTATGGGACCGATTGGTGCCGCCAAAGTCGGTTATAAAAACGGACAGTTTATTTTGAATCCAACTATTGAAGAACAAAAAGATTCTGAATTAGAGTTAACTGTTGCCGGTACTAAAGAAGGCGTTTTAATGGTTGAATCAGAGGCCAATGAACTTCCGGAAGAAACCATGTTAAACGCAGTTATGTTTGGTTTTGACAGTTTTCAATCAATTATTGACCTTATTGCTGATTTGGCTGCCGAAGCAGGAAAACCGGCATGGGAAGTTCCCACATATCCGGTCGAATTTGATAATCTCTACAACCGCGTAGTCAAAGATTTTCGCGCAAAATATGAGCAAGCATTTTCCGAAACAGATAAACTTACCAGAGGGACTTTAGTCGGCCAAATTGATGAAGAAGTAAAATCTACTATCGATCCGGAAAATGAACTCGAAAACAAATATTTGCTCGACGTATTGGAAAAGATAAAACACCTCGTTGTTCGTGAAAAAGTATTGAATACCGGCCACCGTATTGACGGAAGAGATACCAAAACTGTTCGTCCTATTTGGTGCGAAGTAGACGTATTACCTACAGCTCATGGTTCTGCAATTTTTACCCGCGGGGAAACACAAGCCCTTGTTGTTACAACACTCGGCACAGATGATGACGCACAAATTGTTGATGGTTTAATGCGTGAGTACAAACAAGATTACATGCTGAACTACAACTTTCCTCCTTTCTCTGTCGGTGAATGCGGACGTTTAGGTTCGCCAGGACGTCGTGAAATCGGTCACGGAAAACTTGCTTGGCGTGCTACTCACCCTATGATGCCAAAAGACAAAGAAGCATTTCCTTATACAGTCCGCGTTGTTTCTGATATTTTAGAATCAAACGGATCATCTTCCATGGCAACCGTATGCGGCACAACCTTGTCATTGATGGCTGCAGGTGTTCCCATGATTAAGCCTGTTGCAGGTATTGCAATGGGGCTTATCAAAGAAGATGACGGAAGAGTTGCTATTTTGACAGATATTTTAGGCGACGAAGACCACCTTGGCGACATGGACTTTAAGGTAGCAGGGACCAAAGATGGTGTAACTGCTTTGCAAATGGATATTAAAATCACATCCATAACCAAAGAAATTATGCAAAATGCTTTAGCACAAGCTCACGAAGGACGTATCCATATTCTCGGAGAAATGGCAAAAACCATCGCCGAGCCAAGAAAAGAAATTTCTCCTCTGGCTCCAAGAATTATTGCTCTGAAAATACCGGTAGATAAAATCCGTGAAGTTATCGGAACCGGTGGTAAGGTAATTCGTGAAATAACCGAAAAAACAAACTCCAAAATAGAAATAAGCGAAGACGGTGTCGTTCATATTGCTTCCGTTAACGGAGATGACGGCAAAGCCGCTTATGACTGGATTGTAAGTATTGTTGCCGAGCCAGAAGTAGGAAAAATTTATCACGGCACTATCACCAAAATTATGGAATTTGGTGCATTTGTCCGCTTCTTGGGAACGACCGAAGGTCTGGTTCACATTTCCGAAGTCAAAAACGAAAGAATTGCTTCCGTTTCCGACTTTTATAAAGAAGGTGACCAAATTTGGGTTAAATGTCTCGGCACCGACAACCGCGGCAAAATAAAGTTGTCAGCTAAACGCGTCAACCAAGAAAATGGTGAAGATTTGGAACAATAGTTTTTCAACCTTCAAAAAAAGCGCCGAACAAAAATCGGCGCTTTTTTATTTCTGACAAAATTAAAATTGCATTTATTTAATTTAGCTCTTGCAATAATAATTCTAAAGTAGTAGCGTCTAGATATTCATTGTTCAACTTAATTTTTTAAGGATAAAATCATGAAATTATTGAAAAAAACCGGCTCTGCAATTGCAATGATTGCGTTATTTTTGTGCGCTTTTGCATCTGCAGCAGCTGCATCAGAAATTGATTTAAAAATCCCCAGTTTGGATGTTGCCTATAATTTGTTCGGCTACACCGTAACCGGGTCACAAATTTTGCTCTATGGCTTAAGCATTTGCGGATTGGGCGCAATTTTTGGTTTGTATGAATTTTTCAAAATCAAAACTATGCCTGTTCACAAATCTATGGCAAATATGGCAAATTTAATCTATGAAACATGCAAAACTTATATGAAACAACAAGCTCTCTTGCTCGTTGTTTTGGAAGCATTCATTGCCGTTTGCATTTTCTATTATTTCTTTGGTTTAAACGGCACTCCGTTACCAATGGTACTAAACATTTTGTTATGGTCAATTTTAGGTATTTTAGGTTCATTCACGGTTGCTTGGTTTGGTATGCGTATCAACACCTATGCCAATGCCAGAACAGCTTTTGCTTCTCTCAAAGGAAAAGCATATCCCGTAATGGCCTTGCCGTTGCAGTCAGGTATGTCAATCGGTGTTTTGCTCATCTGCGTAGAATTGTTTATGATGATAATGATTTTACTTTTCATCCCCAGAGAAAATGCCGGCGCTTGCTTCGTAGGTTTTGCAATAGGTGAATCCTTGGGTGCTTCTGCTTTGCGTATTTGCGGCGGTATCTTTACAAAAATTGCCGATATTGGTGCAGACCTGATGAAAATTATTTTCAAAATTGATGAAGATGATGCTCGTAACCCTGGTGTTATTGCCGACTGTACCGGAGATAACGCCGGCGATTCCGTCGGACCTACTGCAGATGGATTCGAAACCTATGGTGTTACCGGTGTTGCCTTAATTAGTTTTATCGTTTTGGCAGCCGGAATGGCATACAACCCGAACGGCGATTTGGCACTTATGGCAGACGGAATTGACATTCAAGCTCGCTTAATTGTTTGGATTTTCGCAATGCGTTTAATGATGGTTTTAACCTCAATCATTTCATACCTCGTAAACGGCAGAGTTTCAAAAATTTTGTTTGGCAACAAACAAGACTTTGATTTTGAAACTCCTTTGACAAGTTTGGTTTGGATTACCTCAATTCTATCCATCGCCGTAACCTTTGCCGTTTCTTACATTATGATTGGTGACATGGGAGAAGATTTGTGGTGGAAACTTTCAGTAATCATTAGTTGCGGCACATTTGCTTCAGCTATCATTCCGGAATTTACCAAGATCTTCACATCTTCAAAATCTATTCATGTTCAAGAAATCGTCAATGCAAGCCGTCAAGCCGGTGCATCTTTGAACATTATCTCCGGAATGGTAGCCGGTAACTTCTCTGCTTTTTGGAAAGGTTTGGTTATCGTCGGATTGATGGCTGTTGCTTACTTTACGTCTGTAAGCGGCTTGGATGCATATATGGTATATCCGAACGTATTTGCTTTTGGTTTGG
The DNA here is from genome assembly GCA_045593845.1 of Alphaproteobacteria bacterium. GTDB lineage: Bacteria > Pseudomonadota > Alphaproteobacteria > RF32 > CAG-239 > JAFUYI01. The sequence continues at coordinate 75,353 of JAZNXK010000011.1, read as the reverse complement.
TTGCTTTCGGAATGTTAGGCATGGGACCTGTTACCATCGCAGTCGACAGTTATGGTCCTGTAACCGACAATGCTCAATCTGTGTTTGAACTTTCACAAATTGAACAAATTGAAGGCATTGATGATGAAATCAAAAAAGATTATGATTTCAAACCTAACTTCAGCACAGGTAAAGAATTGCTTGAACGTAACGATTCTGCCGGAAATACCTTTAAGGCTACTGCAAAACCTGTTTTGATAGGAACAGCAGTAATCGGTGCAACAACAATGATTTTCTCCATCATTTTGCTCCTCAATCTTGAGCTCAATTTGATGAACCCGATGGTATTGTTCGGATTGTTGCTCGGAGGCGCAGTTATTTATTGGTTCTCCGGTGCATCCATGCAAGCTGTTTCAACCGGTGCATACAGAGCTGTTGATTACATTAAACAACACATTAAATTAGACACTCAAAAAGCAGCTTCTATCGAAGATTCAAAATCTGTGGTCAGAATTTGCACAATCTATGCACAAAAAGGTATGTTTAATATCTTTATGGTTATTTTCTGCTTAACCATTGCCTTTGCTTGTTTTAACCCAGATTTGTTTGCAAGTTATTTAATCTCCATCGCAGTATTCGGCTTGTTCCAAGCTTTATACATGGCAAATGCTGGCGGTGCATGGGATAACGCAAAGAAAGTTGTAGAAGTTGACTTAAAAGAAAAAGGCTCTGCATTGCATGATGCAGCAGTTGTCGGCGATACCGTCGGCGACCCCTATAAAGATACTTCATCTGTTGCCTTAAATCCGATCATTAAATTTACAACATTGTTTGGTCTTTTGGCAGTAGAAATGGCTGTATCTGCACCACGTTGCATAGCATTGGGTGCCGGTGTTGCAATGTTTTTAATTGCTCTCGTTTTTGTATGGCGTTCATTCTACAAAATGAGAATTAACAGCTAAAAATATTGCTTTTATACAAATGCGGAAATCCTCAAAATTGATAACAATTTTGAGGATTTTCTTGCATTATTAAAAATTAATTCTATACTGACCTTCTGATGAAAAAGTTGAATATATATATAGCTTGCCAGATAATTATTGGCTTTTTGTTAGTGGCAATTTCTCTTGTCTCTATCCTTTGGCTTACTCAATCATTGCGCTTTTTAGAAATGATAACAAACAAAGGATTACCGATTGGAATTTTCATTAAAATAACCTCATGCTTAATGCCGAGACTATTTGTCATTTTATCTCCCATATCATTATTCGTCGCAGTTTTATTTGTTTATAATCGCATGCTGACAGACCGAGAACTGGTTGTAATAAAATCTGCCGGCATAAGCCCGTGGCAGTGTGCTAAACCAGCTCTTTTTGTCGGAATCCTTGCTACATTATTGTCCGTTTATATCAATAATTTTGCAGCCCCAGCAATCGAAAAAAAATTTTATGAACTTGAATGGCAAGTAAAACACGATGTCTCACATCTTATGTTTCGCGAAGGAGAGTTTACCACCATAGATGATAATTTAACCATTTTTATAACCGCCCACGGTAAAGATAATTCCGTTGAAGGAGTTATGATAAATGATGAACGCAATCCAAAAGTTAAAAACACAATATCTGCAGAAAAAGGCGTTATCGTATATACCGACACCGGTCCAAGAATACTTTTAATCAATGGAATAAGACAGGAAATAAATAATAAAACTCTTCAGTTCTCTTCTATATCATTTGACCGATACTCTGTTGATTTTACAATAGCTCAAAGCAAGAAGAAACGTAACAACTCATACCGATCCCAAACTTTGTCAGACCTGTTGAATGCCGATAAAAACCCAAACCTGACACCTCCGGAAGCAAAACGATTTATAGTCGAAGGAAACAAAAGATTGCTCAATCCTATATACAATTTTATTTTTTCTTTTATTGCCTGTATTGGATTATTAGTAGGTAATTTCAACCGAAGAGGACAAGGAAAAATTATTTCCATAACCATTTTAGCTATGATAGTTGTTGAAGTAAATGATTTAATATTAGGAAATCTTGCATCAAAAGAATTATACTTTTTACCGCTTTATTACGGCAATTATCTCTTGCCGATAATTATTTGTTTATATATACTGCTTTTATATAATCCTGCCCGAAAACCAAAACAAAACAAAAAGGAATTTATGAATTATGTTTAAGAAGATAAGTTTATTTCTGATAACATTGCTTTGTATTGCTTTTTTGTGGCAGAACTCTTTTGCCGAAAACACAAAAAAAGCTACACCTATATATTTCAGCGCGGATGAGGTTATTGAAAATTCCGCAGACAAAACCATTACTGCCCAAGGTGATGTTGTAATTTCACGCGAAAATATCGTCTTAAAAACGGATAAATTGATTTATAATCGTGAAAAAGACGTTATAACCGCAAAAGGAAATGTAAGTATTACACAAGCTGATGGTGCTGTAATTTATGCCGACCAAGCAACTTTATCCGATAAAATGTCAAGAGGAACCATTAATAAAGTAAAAGCCATTCTCGCTGATGAAAGCAAAATTTCGGCAAAACGTATAAAGCAAACAGCTCAAAAAGATAAACACTTTTTCCATGCTGTATATACACCTTGCGACACTTGCGGTGAAAATTCCAAACCTCTTTGGTCTATAAAAGCTCGCAAAGTAACACATGACAATGCTCGTCATGATGTCTATTACAGAAGTGCTTACCTGACTATAAAAGATGTTCCTGTGTTATATTCACCTTTTCTTTCACACCCCGATCCAACAGTCAAAAGACGCAGCGGCTTTATGATGCCGTCTTTAATTAGTAACAACTATTTGCGCACCGCCGTAAAAGTAAATTATTTTATAAATATCAACGAACATGAAGATATCTTACTCTCCCCCATATTTAGCGATAAACAAGATATTGTTCTCGGAGGCACTTATCGTAAAATGTTCTATAATGGGGAGTTGAATACCACCGGAACAATAATGAAAGACAATGAAACCGACAAGAAAAGAGGAAATATAACTGCTATTGGCAGATATGAGATAAATGACTTATGGCTCGCCAAAATGGATATAAACTATGCTTCTGACGGAGCCTATTTGAAAGATTTATCCCTTCCCGGAAAAACTGATACATGGTTAACTTCTTCCATTGCTTTTGAAAGATTTAAAAACAGAGATTATGCAGCAATCGAAGGATATTCTTACAAATTAATCAGTTATTCTTTAAGAAATGCCAATATAAGTGAATTTAAGCGCCGCGAATACAGCAAACCATATATTTTACCTTTGGCAACCTATGAAAATATATCCGAAACAAATTCTATCGGCGCATATTTTAAAAACACTTTTAATCTCGCTTCCATATACAGAGAGCACGACGGAACACAAACCCAAAGAGCAACCATGATAAATTCTTGGAACTTGCCATACACCAGCCCGTTCGGTGAAAAATACCGTTTTCTTGCATCCTTAAAATCTGACGCATATTATGTTGATAAATTCTATAATAACAATACCGAGTATACCGGAGAAGTCGGACGTCTTTTTCCGCAGGCTGCCGTTGAATGGAGACTCCCATTCATAAAAGCAACCGAGACAACCAGACAAATTGTTGAACCGGTAGTTGTGGCTGTTGTAGCCCCCAACGGAGGAAATAAAGCAAACAAAATTCCAAATGAAGACAGCTTAAATGCTCAATTTGATGACACCAATATACTTGATATTGATCGCTATGCCGGTTACGACAGAAACGATACCGGTAGCCGTGTATCCTATGGATTAAATTGGAGTTCTTATGGCAATATTTTAGGTAGAACGTCTTCTTTCTTAGGGCAAAGTTATTATATAAATAAAAATGAAAGCTATGCTATGGCATTGGGAGATACTTCAAAACTCAGTGACTACGTCGGAAGAATTTATGCTTCTCCTAATTCTTTTTTAGATCTTAATTATCGTTTTCGTTTGAATAAAGATACTTTAAGAGTAAAATACAGTGAACTAAACTCAAGGATAGGCAGTAAGATATTATCCGCCAACATATCTTTTATATCTATTAAAGGCAGGGATCAAAAAGGTGCCGATAAAAATCTTTACTTTTTTGATGATTATAAAGAAAGAAAAGAATTATACACCGCCCTCAATACAAAAATCTCCCAGAATTGGAATTTTCAAATATATAATCGTCAAAACTTGGCAAAAAATGATGAACGTTCCCTCGAACATGGCGGAAAACTCATATATGAAGACGAGTGCCTCAAACTTATTTTTAATGCACATAAGTATAATTCCACCGATCCTGACTATGATGACGGTTATGAGTTCTCAGTTACTTTTTTGTTAAAAACTTTAGGAAGTATAGGTTCAAAATAAAGGAGAAAATAGTATGTTAAAAATATTATTGATAATTTTAGGTTTAAGTCTTTCTTCACCGGCATTTGCCCAATTTGCCGCTGAATATGATCCTGATTATCCTCAAGAGGAATACGGAGACGGATATATATCCTACGATGAAGACGGAACTTCTGTTTTCAAGCCGCAGGCTCCTGTTGATGTTCCTGAACCGGTAGTGCCGAAAAGCATAAAAAAACCCACTCCTTATTCCGGAAACCTGCGTATTTTAGCCTCCGTTAACGGAGAAATTATTACAACGGAAGACATCAATAATCGTGTTCGTGCTTTTTGCCTTACAACGGGAATTCCTTACAATGCAGAAACAAAACTCCTAATCATTAACAAGGTTATGCAAAATACCATTGATGAAAAAATAAAATTACAAGACGCGAAAAATAACAACATCCGCATATCCGATGCCGATATTGATTCGGCAATCCATACATATGCTAAAAGCATTAAAGTAACTCCTGATCAGTTGAAAAGAGAACTCAAAGAATATGGTGTAAGCGAAGCGGTTTTCAGAGAACAAATGAAAAGCGATATTGCGTGGGTTCGTTTGGTCAGAAGTAAAACCGCAAACCAGATCGTAACTGAACCAGAAGTCCAAGATGCCCTAAAAGTTACAAAGGAAGATATGAACAAGGTAAAATACATGGTATCTGAAATTGTCATCCCGAGAAAAGAAGCCAAAAATATTTATGACCTTTCTCGCACATTACGTCAGGATCCTCGCTTTGAAATGTATGCAGCCCAATTTTCACAAAGCCCAAGCTCCTCTAGTGGTGGCAGACTTGGCTGGATAAATGCTGGACAATTACCTGAAGTTTTGGATAAAACTTTGCAAAAAATGTCGGTTAATGGTGTTTCCGACCCGATTATTCATAATGATTCTTATTATATACTAAAATTGGAACAAAAATTTGATCCTGTTAAAGATAAGATGCCTGAACCAAATTCAGAAGAAATTACCAACATGTTGCAAAACCAAAAAACCGAGCGCTTTGCTTCAAGATATTTACAAACCTTGAGACAACGTGCGGCAATAAAACTCAAGGAATAACAATGCTTCCTTCTTTACGTGAAGTTATTGATTTCTATGGTCTCACTGCCAACAAATCTTTGGGCCAAAATTTTTTATTGGACGGTAATATAACCGACAAAATAATCCGTTTAAGTCTGATGCACCAAAAAATTTCAGATTTCAACAAATTTAACATTATTGAAATAGGTCCTGGCCCCGGAGGTTTGACACGTTCAATTTTGAAAGCAAATCCAAAATCATTAAGTGTAATTGAAATGGATCCTCGCTGTATTCAAATTATGCAAGACCTCAAAAACGAATGTGATTGCCCTCTAAATATTATCAATACAGATGCGCTGACATATAATACATCATCTCTTTGCTCATCACCGAGACAAATAATCAGCAATCTTCCTTATAATATATCCGTTCCCCTGCTAATAAAATGGCTGACGGAAATAAAAGAATATTCAGCCTTAACACTTATGTTCCAAAAAGAGGTTGCAGAGCGCATAACCGCCTCAACTTGCTGCAAGGACTACGGCAGAGTATCAGTAATTGCACAACTTACCTGCAACATTCAAAAACTGATGGACTTAAACCCCGAATGCTTTACACCTGCACCAAAAATATGGTCAAGTGTACTGCTTTTTACTCCTCTGCCGCAAGCAATATCTGCGCAAGAAATAAATAAAATAGAGAAGATAACCGCTCTTGCCTTCGGTCAACGTCGCAAAATGCTGCGCCAAAGTCTTAAATCAATCAACGATATATCTTCAAAACTGGAACAATCCGGTATCAAAGAAACTATGCGCGCCGAAGAGGTTACTCCTCAACAATTTTTTGCATTGTCAAAACTAATTTGAAAAACCTTTCAATATATAATCACTAATGGCTGCAGAATAAAAAGAAGGATCCTTAATCGGTTCACCCTCAGCTATTTTAGCCTGATCCAGCAGAATTTTAGCCACTGTTTCTACCTCTTTCATTTTGTTTTTATCATCAACAGCTTCTGCCAATTTTATAATCAGCGGATGATAAGGATTAATTTCCAAAATTCTTGTCGAAGCAAAGGCTGTCTGTTGTTGATGATTACGCATCAAACGCTCAAGATGTATGCTCATTTGACCTTTTTCAGTGGTCAAACTGACCGGACTTGTTGTTAATTTTTCCGTGTCAACCACTTTTGCCACATCATCCTTAAACCAGAAAGACATTTCTTTTATCAACTTATCCAGTTGTTTTTGGTCAACTTTCTCTTCTTTTCTCTCAAAATTGAGCTCTGCACTGGCTTGTGCAATATGTTTTATTGTTTTTCCTTTATAATTCGGCAACATCTGCGTCCAAAATTCATCAATTGGATCAGTCAATAACAAAACCTCCCAACCTTTTTGTTTAAAAGCTTCCAACTGCGGATTATTTGCCAATACATTGACGTCATCACCGGTGATATAATAAATTTCCTGCTGTTCTTTCGGCATGCGCTCTATATAGGCATCAAGGGTTGTTAATTTATCTTCTGTTTTTGTAGATGCAAACAAAGACAAACCGGCAATCTCATCTCTGTTGCCGAAATCTTCATAAATTCCCTCTTTCAAAACCACACCGAAATTATTCCAGAACATAATATAATCATTATATTTTTCAGCACGCTTCCTTAAATCTTTAAGTAATCTTGACACTATTCCATGCTTAATTTTTTCAATCAAAATATTTTGCTGCAACATCTCACGTGAAATATTCAACGGTAAATCAGAAGAATCAACCACACCTTTCACAAAACGCAAATAATTCGGCATCAATTCTTCTACCTTATCTGAAACAAAAACTTTATTCACATATAATTTCAATCCTTGTTTTTTATCAGGCTGAAAAAGATCATATGGTTGCTGGGACGGAATATACAACAATGCAGAATATTCAATATTTCCCTCGGCCTTAAAATGCATCGTCAACCACGGCTCATCAAAATTATGAGAAATATGCTGATAAAAGTCTTTATATTGCTCCTTTGTAATCTCGCTCTTATTGCGAGCCCATAAAGCCAATCCTTGATTTATCTTTTCTTCTCCGTCTTTTCCCAAATTTAAGAATATCGGATAGCTGATATGATCAGAATACGTTGTTATCAGATGGCGAAGATAAATTGTATCTGTAAAATCCTTATCATCTTTTTTCAAAAACAGCTTTATTTCCGTTCCGTTTCCGTCTTTTTGTGTTTCTTCAACTTCAAAACCGTCAATACCATTAGAAATCCACTTATAAGCATTTTCTTCCCCGGCTTTTTTTGTAACAATTTCAACCTTATCCGCCACCATAAAAGCCGAATAAAAACCAACCCCGAATTGCCCGATTAAATCAACTGCCGAACCATTTTCTTTCATATCCGCTACAAAATCCGAAGTTCCCGATTTTGCTATTGTTCCCAAATGATTAATTAAATCATCTTTATTCATACCGATTCCGTTATCGGTAATTTTCAACGTATTTTCTTCCGCATTAGGTGTAATTACAATTTTCAATTCACCATTGCTTTTAACTGCATTCGGATTTGTCAACATCAAGTACTTCAATTTATCGCAAGCATCAGATGCATTTGATATCAGTTCACGCAAAAATATATATTTCTCCGAATAAAGCGAATTAACCACAATATTCAGCATTTTATTGACTTCAGCCTTAAAATTCATTTTTTCGCTCATGGCAATCTCCTTTGTTTTTTCTTATTTACTATTATATGGGAATAAAAAAAGCCAAGCGCAAGTAGCAAACACAAAAAAGGGCCGAGTTTTCACTCAAGCCCTTAAAATTATGCTATTCTGCCAACATTTTTTCAATTGTTCGGCGGAACGCATTTTCGGTTTTAAGATCTAATCTGGCACCTCTGATTGCCAGCGGAAAATAATCTCCGGCACCGACGTGGTTGTCAAAGTTTATTTTCCTATACCTGTTTTTATCAACAGGAGAGGTGCTAATCTTTTTATACCCCTTGACAATGCCCTCAAATGCTTGTTGGGAAATCTCCGATAGAGATTTGAGTAATTGGCGGAAATTCAGCACTTTCCATATATAAAAGCACCCATCCGCCTCAAAAACAACAATTTCGTTGTAAATCTCTGTGTTGTTGATTCCGGACAAATACGTAACCGGAAAAACACCTTGCAACCCCAAAATGTCACAAGTTAATCTTTCATATTTTACCATAATAATTGATTTTTATAAATTTATAATAGTATCTGCCTGCAAAATTATGTATCGCATATCCATAGCATTTGCAAGCACTTTTTCTACAACCGAATATAGCTTCCTTAAAAAAGGAAGCTATATTTCTACAAAGCATCCAGCATCTTCTTAAAAGAATTCTCTGTATAAACAGATATATCTTTTTTTAAGAGATGGATCTGTTTTTTACAGCCATGAGAGAACTCCACAACTTGGTCGCAATAATCATCACTACAAGTCCTTTGATTTTTCTTGCCTCGCCAGTGCTTGGTCATCTGACCAAAACGAGACATCAGAGCCTCAAATTCTTCTCTCGTAACCTCCCATAATTTGCTGGTAGTTCTTCCGTTTTCGTCTTGCTTTTCTTCCAACTTATAGTAGGAGCCTTCAGCGGAAAATCCGAAAAAACGTTGGTATCCGTAGAGATATTTCACTGAGTGATACACCTCTGCCGAACCTTTCAGATAAAGGCCGGACTTTTCTTTTTCTAGTTTCATAATATTTGCAATTTAATAATTATTCGTTTGCTTTGTTATACAAAACTTTTGTCTAAAATGCAAGAATTTTTTTAAGCTTATATATTTTTTACTTGATTTTATCGCAAATCTGTTTAGATTTAGCACTGAATAAACAATCTTTAAGGAGATAAAATATGGTTTCTGTTGTTAATGACAGCTGCATTAAATGCAAATCTTGTGCTGATGTTTGCCCTGTTGATGCTTTTCACGAGGGAGATACTCAACTGGTTATTGATCCCGATACATGCATCAGCTGCGGTGTTTGCATTTCAGAATGCCCGCAAGAAGCTATCAGCCCTGAAGAAGATGCAGATCCGAAATGGATTGCCTTCAATGCCGAAAATGCTAAAAATTGGCCAAATGCAAATGAATAATATTAGTTTTTCTTGAAAAACAAAATATTTTTTAAATCAGCCCGTCAGGGCTGATTTTTTTTCTTGCAAACAATACTTCTTGTGCTATTGTGCGCCTAAAATAATAACAATTTTTTACAGAAAGAAAAAAGATGGAGCTTAGAAATATTGCGATTATCGCTCACGTAGACCATGGCAAAACAACTCTTGTCGATGGCTTGCTCAAACAAAGCGGCACTTTTCGCGATAATCAAAAAGTAGAAACTTGCGCTATGGACTCAAACGAGCTTGAGCGCGAAAGAGGCATTACAATCCTCTCAAAATGCACTTCCGTAGAGTGGAAAGGTGTCAGAATAAACATTGTTGACACCCCAGGACACGCAGACTTTGGCGGCGAAGTTGAACGTATTTTATCAATGGTTGATGGTGTTATTTTATTGGTTGACAGCTCCGAAGGACCTATGCCCCAAACAAAATTTGTACTTGGCAAAGCCCTCAAAGTCGGTCTAAAACCTATTGTTGTCATCAATAAAGCCGACAAACCCGATGCTCGTGTGGATGAAGTCTTAAACGAAGTTTTTGATTTGTTCGTCAGCCTAAACGCAACCGACAAACAACTTGATTTTCCGATTCTCTATGCTTCCGGACGCAACGGATGGGCTGTAAAGGACCTTTCCGAAGAAAAAAAAGATTTGAGTGTTCTTTTTGATTTGATTCTTGAAAAGGTTTCTGCTCCAATATGTTATCCGGACCAACCTTTTTCCATGTTGGCCACAACACTCGAGGCAGATAAGTTTATCGGACGCATGCTCACCGGAAAAATTCACTCCGGCAGTGTAAAAGCAGGCGACACTGTAAAAGTTATATCCCAAGACAATAAAGAAATTGAGCGTTTTCGTATTACCAAAATCATGGCATTTCGCGGTTTAACCCGCCAAAGTCTTGAAGAGGCACATGCCGGAGATATTGTTGCTGTGGCCGGTGTTGCAAAAGGCACCGTTGCCGATACAATATGCGATTTTTCGGTTACAGAAGCAATTAAAGCACAACCTATTGACCCTCCAACATTGATAATGACCTTCGCCGTCAACGATTCGCCGCTTGCCGGTAAAGAAGGTGACAAAGTAACTTCACGTGTAATTGCCGAACGTCTTCAAAAAGAAGCTGAAGGAAATATTGCCCTCAAAATAAACGCCACCAAAAATTCCGATGCTTTCGAAGTCGCTGGACGTGGAGAATTGCAATTGGGTGTTTTAATCGAAACCATGCGTCGTGAAGGATTTGAGTTATCAATTTCTCGTCCGCGCGTTGTTTTCAAAAAAGATGAAAACGGACAACTTTTAGAGCCGATTGATGAAGTTGTTGTAGATGTTGATGATGAATTTTCCGGCACCGTTGTCGAAAAAATGGGAACCCGACGCGCCGAACTTATCGAAATGATACCGGCACAAGCTGGCAACAAAGTCAGATTGATTTTCCATGCTCCAACCAGAGGACTTATCGGCTACCATTCCGAGTTTTTGACCGACACTCATGGCACCGGTGTTATGAACCGCATTTTCTTCGATTATGAACCCTATAAGGGAGAAATCGCAGGTCGTAGAAACGGGGTTCTCATCTCCAGTGAAAACGGAACCGCAATTGCCTATTCTCTGTGGAAATTGGAAGATAGAGGTCCGATGTTTATTGACCCGAATGTTCCCGTCTATGTAGGTATGATTATTGGCGAACATACAAAGCCAAATGATATTGAAGTCAATCCCTGTCGCTCAAAACAACTTACAAACATCCGCGCCGCAGGAAAAGATGAAGCTATCAGTTTAACTCCGCCGCGACGTATATCTTTGGAAGAAGGGTTATCATACATTCAAGATGACGAGCTTTTGGAAGTAACACCAAAAACCATCCGTTTACGCAAAAGAATTTTAGATCCTATCCAACGTAAACGCTCATCAATAAAAGTTGAATAAAAAAATAAAAACCGGAATATTTTTCCGGTTTTTTCGTTGCTAATAGTAACAAACCATATTAAAGTGTGAATATAAAAAATCACAAAGGATAAAACAAATGCGCAACGATAAAAGAGAAAATAATCAACTTCGTAATATTGAACTGACCCCAAATTGCAACCCCTATGCCGAAGGATCATGTTTGGTAAAATATGGAAACACTCAAGTTATTTGCACCGCAAGTATAGAAGAAAAAGTTCCTGCTTGGCTGAAAGGACAAAATCGGGGTTGGATAACTGCCGAATACAGTATGTTACCCCGCTCTAATCGTCAGCGCACCCCACGCGAAAACAAACAACCATCCGGAAGAACTCAAGAAATTCAACGACTGATAGGCCGCTCTTTGCGAGCAGTTGTCGATTTAACCAAGCTGAAAGACATTTCAATATGTATTGATTGCGATGTTATTATTGCCGACGGCGGAACCAGAACCGCCTCAATAACCGGAGGATTTGTAGCTTTATATCAAGCAATTCAATGGTTGATTGCTAATAAAAAAATTAAAACCAATCCTATTTCCGAATTTGTCGCCGCAGTTTCCTGCGACATTCACAATGGCAATAAAATTATCGACGTTAATTATGAAGAAGATTCAAATGCACAGGTCGATATGAATTTTGTAATTACCGAAAGCGGAAAAATTGTTGAAATTCAGGGAACAGCAGAAGAAAATCCTTTTGAGGAAGACGATTTTTATGACTTATTCAAACTCGCCAAAGACGGTGTTGCAAAAATTATTACTCAACAGAAGGAGGCCTTAAATCTAAAATGATTAAAATAACAAAACTGGTTGTTGCCAGCCATAATCAAGGCAAAATTAATGAGATAAAAAATCTCTTAAAGCAACTCAATATAGAAGTTATATCTTCCGCAGAACTTAATATCAGAGACATAGAAGAGACCGGAACTACTTTTGCCGAAAATGCAAAAATTAAAGCTGAAGCCACAAGCCTGATGTGTGGACTTCCCTGCCTTGCCGATGATTCCGGATTATGCGTAGATGCTTTGGACGGCCGCCCAGGTGTTTATTCCGCTCGCTATGCACCTGACCGCAATTTTAAGCTCGGAATCCAAAAATTGCTCTCCGAAATAGAACAAACAAAAAGCAATAACCGTAATGCACATTTTTCATGCTGTTTGGCCTTTGCTAGACCAAAAGAAAAAACTATCTTTTTTGAAGGAAGAGTCGATGGAAAAATATCATCTCAACCGCAAGGAGATAACGGATTCGGTTATGATCCGATATTTATTCCCGACGGTTTTAATCAAACCTTTGCAGAACTGGGAAACGATATAAAAAACACCATGTCACATCGTAGCCGTGCACTGGAAAAATTTATAAAAGAACTTTCATAAGGATAAACCCATGGCAAAAATATTTAATGTTCCGGCAAGTTGTTCTCTTATAGATGTTTTGGCAAAAAAACTTTTATCAGAAAACAAAAATGATTTATTACAACTCAGCAAAATAAGAATATTTCTCCCCAATCAACGCGCAGTAAGAGAGCTGCAAAATGCTTTTGTAAAATTTCACGGCATGAATACTACTCTTTTACCTCAAATTACATCTTTAAGCAACTTTGACGAAACCATATTTTTTAGCTCCGATAACTATCTCAACATCCCAAAACCTATCAATACTCAAGAAAGATTACTGCTCTTTATCAGGTTAATAACCGCTCGCCCCGACAACTTCAAAATAGAACATCTGACTTTTTCTCAAGCTTGCTATCTTGCCAAAGAGCTTGCCTCATTGGTTGATATGGCAAACAATGAAAATTTAAGTTTTTCCGAACTTGAGCATCTTGTTCCGGAAGAATATGCCTCACACTGGCAAAATACCTTGCAATTCTTAAAAATTATCACTGAATTTTATCCGCAAATTCTTGCTGAAAAAAATCTTATCGATTCGTCTCAATATAATCATTTGTTAATGCAGGAACAAATTTCCTGTTGGAAAGAAAATCCTCCGCAAAACCAAATAATTATTGCCGGCACCACCGCCACTTTTCCTGTTATGAAAGAACTGGTAAAAGCAGTTTTAGATTTACCGAAAGGCTCTGTTTGGCTTTCCGGAATTGATAAATATCTCGATGATGATTCATGGCAAAAAATAGATGAACAACATCCTCAATACGAACTTAAAGATCTTCTTGATTTCTTAAATATATCACGTTTTGACATCGAAAATGTTGTTCCGCCGACACAAAATGACAGAGAAATTTTTCTTTCGGAAGTAATGCGTCCGGCAAGCACAACCGATAAATGGCAGAATCTTTCTTCACAAAAAATTTCACCGAACGCAGTTGATAATTTTCACATGATAAATTGTCGCGATTCTAAAGAAGAAGCTTTAACTGTTGCTTCTATTATGCGCCATAATCTTGAAACACCGGAAAAAACAACTGCCCTAATCACCACCGACCGCAATCTGGCACGTCGAGTATCTGATGAGCTGTTGAGATGGGGTATTAAAGCCGACGATTCTGCAGGAATTCCTGCTTTGCAAACTCCTCAAGGCATTTTTTTACGTCTTATTGCCGCCTTATGCCAAGATAACTTTTCGCCTTTTTACCTTTTAAGCTTATATAAACACCCTCTTTGTTGTGCCGGCAAAAACCGTGGATACATTCTTGAACAAATACGTGAATTCGAAAAAAACACTCTTCGCAAACGAGAAACAAAAAAAGCAAATTCTTTTATTGATGAACAAAAACAAATTTTTACTCCATTCATTGACCTTCTTTCTCAAGAAAAAGCCAATTTCAAGCAATTACTTATAAAACACCTTGAAATTGCAGAATTTTTAGCTTCAAAAGAAAATGTTTCCGGGGCTGAAACTCTTTGGTATGGAAACAATGGAGAAACTCTATCAAAGTTCTTTGCCGAACTTCTTGATTATGCAGATATAGTCGGTGAAATTCCGCAAGGACAATATCTTGACTTTTTTGAAGCATTACTTTCCGGCACAATGATACGTGAAAAATATGGGGCTCATCCCAGATTACGAATTTTGGGTGCCATCGAAGCAAGACTTTGCTCCTTTGACTGCATTATTATCAGTGGAATGAATGAAGGCACAATGCCAGAAACAAGTTCCTCAAATGCATGGATGTCTCGTCCCATGCAAAAAGACTTCGGACTACCACTACCGGAAAAATCCATAGGTGTATTGGCTCACGATTTTTATGAAATGACCTGCGGAAAAGAAATATTTTTAACTCGAGCCGAAAAAGTTCAGGGCACTCCAACCGTAAAATCAAGATGGTGGCTGCGAATAGAAACCATAGCTTCTGCACTTGGATTCGATATGCTAAAAATTTGTCCTTCTCCCTATTTGCAATGGGCACAAAAACTTGATAAAACCGATAACATATCCCCGATTGCACCACCCTCTCCTCAACCGCCGATTGAGGCCCGCCCACGCGAGTTGTGGGCAAGTGATATAGAAAAATTGCTTTATGACCCTTATAGTATTTTTGCATCAAAAATATTGAAATTGAAAAAACTTAATGACATAAACCTTTCTCCTGATGCTGTTGATTTAGGTATAATTGTTCATGCTTTGCTGGAAAAATTTTATACTGAATATCCGGATAATTTTCCTTCCGATGCATTAAACATTCTACAAAACATGGCCGAAAAATCTTTTGAAGAAAACAATATTCCGCCGGAAATAATTGCTTTTTGGCAACCTAAAATTACCAATATTATTAATTGGATAAATTCCACCGAGCAAAAATATCACTCTGATATTACAAAAACTCTTTGTGAAAAATCAGGAACAATAAATTTTTCCGCCGAAGGCGGAACTTTTACAATCGGCGCTAAAGCAGACCGCATTGATGTAACCAAAGACGGTTTTATCAATATTATTGACTACAAAACCGGCAGTCATCACAAAGCCAAAGAAATAAAAAACGGCTATGCCCCTCAATTACCCATAGAAGGTATCATTGCAGAGCAAGGCGGTTTTAATGATATTCCGGCAAAACCGGTTCAAAATCTCAGCTATTGGCATTTAGGTGAAGATATTGTTTGCGTTGAAAAAGATGTAGAAACAATTTTAGCTGACAATTTCGAAAAAATAAAAAAACTTATCAATCATTTTGATAATTCCGAAAGTGCGTATATTACTAAACCAAACCCAAAATATTCTTTGTCGCACTCCGACTACACACATCTGTCACGAATAAATGAATGGGAGGTAAATTCCGATGACGAATAATAACGATATTTTATCACAACGTGAAAATTTGTCACAAAAAGCAACCATTCAACAACGTTTAGCTGCCGACCCGAAAAAATCCGTTTGGGTTGGAGCTTCTGCCGGAACAGGAAAAACTAAAGTTCTGTCAGATCGTGTTCTCCGTATTTTACTAAACGGGACAAATCCTGCTAAAATTTTATGTCTGACATATACAAAAGCCGCAGCCGTGCAAATGAATACACGAGTTGCTAAAAAACTTTCTCAATGGGCAATAATGAGTGACAGCAAGCTTGAAGAAGAACTTCTGTCTCTATACGGACAGCTCCCGAGTGACAGCAGATTGCTAACACAACTTAAAGCCAAGGCTCGGCAACTTTTTGCCGTTTTACTTGACACTCCCGGCGGTATAAAAATTCAAACAATTCACAGTTTTTGCCAAGAAATATTAAAAAGATTTCCTCTTGAAGCCAACGTTTCTCCATATTTTGAAGTTTTGGACGATCGTGGTTCTTTAGAAGCTATAACTGAAATAAAAAACAAAATTCTTACCACCGCTCAAAATTCCCCCGAAAGTAAAATCGGCAAAGCCATAAACTACATAACTTCAGCAATCAGCGAATACTCTTTCCCAAAAGTTATAGATAACATAATAAACAACCGCAGCAAAGTAGAAAAATCTATCACCGAATTCAACGGCAAACAAAATCTGCTTAATGCCGTTTCAAAAAAACTGAACATTGCTGATGATTTATCCATCGAAAAAATCATGAAAGAATTTTTCGATCTTATGCCTAAAGAAGACCTGTATAAACTCGTTGATGCAGGATACAACGATTTGGTTACTTGGCTTGAACAAACTTATGATATTTCAAAATACGAACAATATTTTAGTATTTTTCTCACTAAAGAAAACGAAATCAGAAGCATTTCAAAAAATAAAAAACTAAAACAAGATGAACAACTAATACAAATTTTTATTAACGAAGGAAATCGTTGCCTTGCTGCCATACAAAAAATAAAATCATATAATGTTTATCAATCTACCAAAGCAGTTATAATTTTGGCAACAGAACTTATCGATAACTATAAAAAATTTAAACAAACACGGGCCAAACTTGACTATAATGATATGATCCTAATAACCAAAAATCTGCTAGAAAAAAAAGATGCCGCAAAATGGGTATTATATAAACTTGATGGAGGTATCGACAATATTTTGATAGACGAAGCACAAGATACTTCTCCTGATCAATGGGCAATTATAAGCGCCATCAGTGATGAATTTTTTGCCGGACTTGGCGCTTCGGAAAACACGAGAACAATTTTTGCCGTCGGTGACCGTAAACAATCAATTTACAGTTTTCAAGGAGCCGATCCTGATAAATTTGATGAAATGCGTGAGCATTTTGCCAAACTTTCTCCTGATTTTATCAAAGTAAATCTTGATGTGTCATTTAGATCTACAGATGCAATTTTAGATACCGTAAACCAACTTTTTGCAGATGAAAACGTCAGAAAAGGGGTAACCTCAATTAATGAGGATGTGGAACACATTGCTTTTCGCAAAGGTGAAGCCGGTCGCGTAGAATTTTGGGAATGTATAGAGCCTGAAGACACAAAAACTGATGACTCATGGCGACTTCCTATAAAAAACTCACAAGAAGTTTCAACTTCTTCTCAAATGGCACAAATGATTGCCCATAAAATAAAAGATTTGGTAACTTCAAATCAACTTCTTGTTTCCCAAAATCGCCCTTTACAATACGGAGACTTTCTTATTCTTGTTCGTAGCCGAGATGCGTTTTGTGAAGAATTCATCCGTGAGTGTAAAAGTCTCAACATAAATATTTCCGGCATCGACAGAATTAAACTTATGGAGCAGATCGCCGTTCAAGATTTGGTGAGTCTCGGTAAATTTTTACTGTTACCGGAAGATGATTTAAGTCTTGCCGAAGTTCTAAAATCTCCCTTATTCGGGCTTGATGATGATGATCTTTTTGAGCTTTGTTATCAAAGGAACGGAACCTTATGGACATCCCTAACAAAAAACAAAAAATATTCTCAAACAACTGAAATATTGTTAAACTTATTAAAACTTGCCGATAATATGCGGCCTTTCGAGCTTTATACTTATATTTTAAGCAAAAACGGCGGACGCAAAAAATATTTTGAGCGCATGGGATATGAGGCAGAGGACGGTATTGATGAATTCTTAAACTTAAGTCTTGTTTTTGAGCAAGAACATATTGCTTCACTGCAAAATTTTATTAATTGGATTTGCGAAGATGATGTTGAAATAAAAAGAGAAATGGAACAATCAAAGAATAATATGGTTCGTATGATGACTGTTCATGGCTCAAAAGGATTACAAGCTCCTATTGTTATTTTACCCGATACTACAAGGGTTCCGAGTTCAAGCCGCGGTTCAGAATTTTTATGGGATGGTGATTTATTTTTATATCCCAACCGCGCCGCTGATTTTGATGATGTTTGTGACAATTTAAAAAACAAACAAAACAATAAGATGTTAGAAGAATACCGCCGCTTGCTCTATGTTGCAACAACTAGAGCCGAAGATACAATGATTTTCTGCGGATTTAAGAAAAAAAATAAAATACCCGATAATTCTTGGTATAGCATTTTCAAAAATATTTTTACTAAATTTGCCGATAATAATAAAAACGTTTGGATTTATAAAAATGAACAACTGCTAAAAATTGAAGAGAAAAAAATTGCTCCAAATTATGATACGGAAGATAACATTCCCGATTTTATGTTCGTTCCCGCAGAAAGTGAAAAGCCGCTTTCCAAACCGCTAACTCCCTCAAAACCGGACGAAGAACCTGCAGCTATATCTCCGCTTCATATTGTTGATGATACAATTCTTTATAAGAGAGGTACAATTATTCACAAACTTTTACAGTTTGTTCCCGATATTTACAAGGATAAACAATCAGAAGCAATAACAAAATATCTCAAAAACATTGCTCCCGATTTTTCGGAAGAGGAACGCAATAATATATGTAATGACATAATTTCTCTGATAAATAATCCTGATTTTGGTATTGTTTTTGGAGCAAACTCTCAAGCAGAAGTGCCTATCATGGGGGAAATAAACGAAAAAATCATTTCAGGACAAATTGACAGGCTAATTATAACCGATAAAAAAATCATTATTGTTGATTACAAAACAAATCGCAATACTCCTCAAACCGTAGACGAAGTTCCGCAGATTTATCTTTCGCAACTTTCCGATTATAAAGCACTTTTGCAAAAAATTTATCCTCAAAAAGAGATTGAAACATATATTTTATGGACCAATAATGCCTTTATGATGAAAATTTAATAAATAATCGTTGTTTTTATCAATTTATCCTTTAATATCTATGTCATAATATTTATATAAATATCTGACACATACCATTTTGAAAGGAAAACACATGTTATCAATAAACGATTCACAATTCGAAAATGAAGTACTCAAAAGCAAAGGTTTGGTTTTGGTAGATTTTTGGGCAGAATGGTGCGGTCCTTGTCGTCAACTCGGACCGGTTCTTGAAGAAGTAAATAAAACCATGGGTGACAAAGTAAAAATTTGCAAGATGAATGTTGACGATTCTCCCAACACAGCCGCAAGCTTTGGTATTAGAAGCATACCCACAATGTTTTTATTTAAGGATGGAAAACAAGTTGATACTAAAGTAGGCTTTAATCCCCAATCTGCCATTGTTTCTTGGTTGGAGTCCTATAAATAAAATTTTTATAACCTTTTAATTTTAACATCCAGAGCATATTTTCTTATAGAAAGGAATTTTTATGCTCTGGATTTTTTATAGCCTCATATATGCATTTTTTACCGCCATTTATACCATTTTTAACCAGCATTATAAACTAAACGCATATTTACTGGGTATTTGGCGTGGATGGGGCATTGCCGTAATATTCTTTTCTTTTTGTTTCTTATTTCCCTTTCCAAAATCAGTTTTTTATTGGTCCTTGCTGATAGCTCAAGGAATTATGATTGCAATTTATGATTCTCATTTATTTTTTGCCTCTGCACACTATGGCGCCGGGCCTACCTCACGCATAATGGCCTTAACAGCCATAGTCACAACAATTTTTTGGTGGATTTTAACCCCTACGACTTTTCAAACAATGGTTCAAAACAATACCGTGATAATTATAATCATTTTTTTATTGATAGGATTTACCATAAGCTATTGGCAAATGATAAAAACTCCAGTATCTCGTAAACTCGCAAATTATATGCTTCCTGCTATATTATCTTTATCCGGTATGAGTATTGCCACCAAACAGATTGCCCTGCTCGGCTCTTCTGTTTATGCCTCCCTAGCCTATTATCTGACAGTCTCAACCTTTATCAGCGGCACCTTAAATGCCTATTGGTATATAAAAAAAGAAAAACCAACTTTTCAATATTTTTGGCAGCAGGTATTCTCTTCCCATAAGTGTCATGCCACATTTTATGTTATTGCTTTCAGCAGTGTCCTAATAATTGGCAAAACTTTAGCTCTACGCATAGCCGCAAACCCCGGGTATGTAACCGCAATTTTGCTAACTGCACCTCTTTTTGTTTTTGGCTTAAACAAATACAACAAAATCCCCGACAATATATCCGTAAAAGCCGGCTTTAGTATGATTGCATTTTTGATTTGCTTAATGGTGTTGGTAAATGTTAATTCAACAATAATTGACTAACTTGGCAATTTCCGCCCTCAATTCATCAATACCATATTTTTTTTCCGAACTGGTAATCAATAAATCAACATGAGCAGCCGGACGCTCTTTAATACTTTCCTTTGTTTTTGACACAATTTTTTCCAATTCTTTAGCTGAAATTTTATCGGCTTTGGTTAAAACAATCTGATAATTTACGGCGGCTTTATCTAACATATCCATAATTTCGGCATCGACTTTTTTAATTCCATGTCTAGAATCTATCAGCAAAAATACCCTTTTTAAGTTAACTCTGCCTTGTAAGTAAGCAAACAACATTTTTTGCCATTTTTTTACCAATGCCTCAGGTGCTTGAGCAAAACCATATCCCGGCATATCAACAAGATATAACTTGTCGGTTAGCATAAAATAGTTCAGCTGCTGCGTTCTGCCCGGAGTATTTGATGTTTTTGCCAATGTCTTTCTTCCGGTTAGTGCATTTATCAAACTTGATTTTCCAACATTTGATCTGCCGGCAAACGCAATTTCTTCTCTGTCATCAATCGGCAATTGCGAGAGATTAGCCACCCCCAAAACAAAAGAGCACTCATTTGAAAAAAGTTTTTTTCCGCATTTTAATTCTTCTTCAGCAAAGCTATCTTCCATAACTACCCCTTATTTTTGATAATGATTGCTCTTTGCTGAACAATAGAGAGCAAATTACTGAAAGACCAATATATAACCAATCCTGAAGCAAAATGCCCCATCATAAACATAAAAATCAAAGGCATTAACGCAAACATTCTTGCTTGGTCCTTATTTGCCGGAGCAGGGTTCATTTTTTGCTGAACATACATTGTAATTCCCATTATAATAGGCCATATACCAATATCAAAAAATGCCGGTATAGGTAGATGTGACCATTGCGAAATAAGCAACGGATCCGGCGCAGATAAATCCTTAATCCAACCGATAAACGGAGCCTGTCTTATCTCTATGGCTATATTCAAAACTTTATACAAAGAGAAAAAAACAGGTATTTGAATAAACATCGGCAAACACCCCGATGCCGGATTTATTTTTTCTCTCTGATAAAGCAACATCGTTTCTTGTTGCATCTTCAATTTATCCCCGGCATATTTTTCTTGCAAATCTTTTAATTTAGGCTGCAGTTTTTTCATTTTTGCCATATTTTCAAACGACTTATTGGCAATCGGAAACATTAAAAGTCTTAACAGTGCGGCAAAAAGCAAAATTGCCCACCCCATATTACCGATAAATTTATACAGATAATCCAAAATATAGAAAAACGGCTTGGTTAAAAAGTAATACCAACCAAAATCAACTGCCAAATCAAACTTTTTGATATTCAAATCTTTGGTATATCTGTCCAAGAGCTTAATTTCTTTGGCGCCTACATATAACATATCTTGCGCAGTGGCAACTGAACCGGAAGCAACTTCTATCGCTTTTCCTACAAAATCAGTTTGATATAAATTTCCACTTTTTGAAAATTTAACTTTTGCCGATTGTTTTAAAACTATGGCAGAAAACCAATATCTGTCCGAAAAACCAAACCATCCTCTTTCCGTATCATATTCTTTATTTTTATTTTTCAAATCCGAATAATCAACTTCTTCAAGCTTATCATTGAACACACCGATAAGCCCTTCGTGCACAATACTTCTGGTAATTTCTTCCGGTGAACGAGCAATCACACCATAGGGAAATAACGTAATATTATCCTCCGTATTATTCTCCACTGATTGCTCAACAGAAAACATATAATTATCATCTACACTGAACTTTGTTATAAAACGAAGTCCTTCGCCATTATCCCATTCCAAGATTAGTGGAGTTTTTGTAGTTAATTTTTCGCCTCTTACAGACCATATTGTCTCCGAATTAGGTAATTTAATACTTTTATCCGCCGACAACCAGCCAAACTCTGCATAATAAGGATTTTTTGTTTTTGCCGGATATAACAACTCAACATCAGGGCTATCCTTCTCTAATGTTTGTTTATATTTTTTAAGTGTAAGATTGTCGATTCTAGCCCCTTTAAGACGAATACTGCCACTAACGGCATTGTTATCAATCCCCACTCTCGGTGATGCCGATAATATATCCTCAAGAGCTTCAAATTCAGGCGCTTCCACACTTTCTTCTGTTTTAGTTTCAACAACCGCTACTTCTTCTGTTTGTTGTTCAGAAGTCTGCACTTGCTTTTTTGAAAAGAACTGATTACTTACAAAAATAATGGCTAAAGACAAAATAACTGCCAAATAAAAGCTTTTTAAATCCTCTTTCATAAAAATATTCCCGTTTTTCTGTTGTTTTTCCTAAAAATATAGCAATATTTATAACTATTGCAAGTTTTTATCCGTTTTATCGTCAGTTTTGGGAACAATGGGATCATATCCGCTACCCCCCCATGGATGGCACCGTAAAATCCTTTTAATACCCAAAAATACACCTTTACAAACCCCATAGGTTTGAATCGCTTCTATCATGTATTGAGAGCATGACGGCTGATATCGGCATACACTCGGCAAAAGTGGAGATAAAAACTTTTGATATCCTTTTACCAATCCGATTACTACTCTTTCCAGCATACTAACCGCCTTTACCTTCTGAATTTGCAAAATTTTCTTTTACTTTCTTTAATGCATATACTAAATCTTCACATATTGTCACAAATTCTGCTTTTTCTGTGGTGTAACGCGCAACCAAAACATAATCATAATTAGGGATTGCATATTTAGCAAAAAACAATGCCGTCGCGGCTCGCAGCCGACGACGACATCTGTTTCTGGTATGAGCTTTACCTATTTTTTTTGTAGTTGTATAACCAACTCTAGGCTTTCCCGATAAATTTTCCGCCTCACTCTTCATTGCCTGTAAAACTAAAGTTCTTGTGGCAACACAAAAAGCACCTCTTGTAAGCCTAACAAAACTGCGTCTTTTCTTTAATACGGAAAACTCAGGCATTTTACGCCCTATTAAGCAGAAAGTTTTACGCGCCCTCTAGCTCTGCGAGCAGCCAAAACTTTACGTCCGCCCTGAGTTGCCATACGAGCACGAAAACCATGGCGACGTGATCTTACCAATTTAGAAGGTTGATATGTTCTTTTCATTTTTAATCTCCGGTTTATTATAGTTATTTAAAACTTTGATTTTTCAAAGTTCTCGGGTTCATGCAGACTTATATTGTCAAAAATGTATATTGTCAACAATAAAAAAACATAATATCATTATCAAAAACATTTTTAAGAGGCAAAATGAGCAAACAAAACCTTTATGCCGGCATTATGACCGGAAATTCTCTCGATGCTATTGATGTCGTTTTGACAAGCTTTGATAACGATTCTATCAAAGATATATGCAGTTATAGTATGCCTATTCCTATGGATATTGCCGAAGATTTTCGCAAATTAAAACAAGTACTCATCAATAATAATGGTGATATAAACTTTGTCCATCATGCTCAATCCGATTTTTTTAATAATTTACATAATCGATATATTCATTTGGTTGCCTCCGCTTATAATACTATGCTTGAGAAAAACAGTATATCTCCACAAAGTGTTACCGCTATAGGTTTTCACGGACAAACTTGTTACCACTTTCCACCATCTATTGCCGGAAAAAAACGTGAACCCAATACTTTGCAAATCGGCAGCGGACAGCAGCTTAGTAATTTAACAAATACACCTGTTGTATTTGACTTTCGTTCTGATGATATAATAAATGGCGGCGAAGCCGCCCCGCTTGCACCTATACACAACTTACATTTATGCCAAGCATTAAAATTAAAATCTGTAATTTTCTGCAATGGCGGCAACACCGGAAATATAGCTTCTATACACAACAATCAAGTTATCGGATGGGACTGTGGTCCTTTCAACCATTTTGTTGATACACTCACACGCACAGAAAAAAATGAATCCTGCGATTTTGATGGAAAATATGGAAAGCAAGGAAAAATAAATCCAACTTTATTAAACAACCTGTTTAATAACAGTGTTTTAAATGCCAAAAAACAAAACTTTATTTTACAAGCACCTCCAAAATCTGCCGATCCTGCTTGGTATGATTTTTCACCACTCAAAGACGATTCTATACCTTTCAACGACAAAGTAAGAACAGCAGAATTTTTCAGCGCCTACATTATGGCTTTCAGTTTGAAATACTTACACTATAAAACACCGGAATATTTCTTGGTTTTTGGCGGCGGATGGAACAACCCGATAATCTTTGATGATTTTAAAAATATTATTCATCAAAAATCTTTCATTTTACCTCAACACCAAGAAATATTCTCACAAATATCAAATCCTAAAGCCAAAGTTTTATGGTCAGATGATTTCGGGTTTAATGCTAAATATATGGAAGCAAGAATTTTTGCCGACATGGCTCGATGCAAACTTAATAACCTTCCCTATTCTACCCCGCAAACTACCGGTTGCAAAACACCGACAATTTGCGGCATTATTGCCTATCCGAACCAAAACAACAATCTTCTATGGTCACGTGCTGCTAAAGGTTGGTGCAAAATCTAGATTCTTTTATCTTGACAATAACAATATTTTGAAATCGGACACTTTTCACAATCCGGCTTTTGTGCTTTGCAAACATATCTGCCGAACAAAACCAACCAATGATTGGCATACATTAAATATTTTTCTGGTAAAACACTTAATAAATCTTTCTCAACTTCTTTAACATCTTTTCCTTGGCTGAAATCAAGCCGATGTGCAATCCTGAAAACGTGCGTATCCACCGCCATTGTCGGTTTTCCAAACCAAACATTTCTCAAAACATTAGCTGTTTTATGCCCTACTCCGGCCAAGCTTTCCAATTCTGTCTGTCCGCAAGGAACTTCACCTCCGAACTTTTCAACCAAACTCTGGCTCATGCTTATAATACTGTTTGCCTTATTATTAAAGAGTCCTATGGTTTTTATATAATTTTTCAAACCATCCAAACCCAAAGCCAACATTTTTTGCGGCGTATCAGCAACCTTAAAAAGTTCTTTTGTTGCTTTATTAACCCCTTTGTCAGTGCTTTGTGCCGATAAAATAATCGCAACCAAAAGTGTGTATGCATTAGTATATTCAAGCTCGCTTTTCGGTTCAGGATTTGCTTCGGCAAAAATTTGCATAATCTCCAAAATTTCTTTACTTTTTCTCATGCTTTTACTCCTCCTGCTCCGGCAGCCTTTGGCGCCTCAAAATCCAAAGGCCATCTCGGCCTGGGCTTAAAGTCCAAATCATCAATAAAGCCCTTTTGCAATCTTTCCAACCCTGCCCATGCAATCATAACTCCATTATCTGTGCACAACCGCAACGGCGGAGCTGCAAAAAACAATCCTTTTTTGCTTGCCAAATTTTGCATTTTTTCGCGCAAATAAACATTTGCCGCCACACCACCGGCAACAACAACGTCTTTTCCTTCAGGATAATTTTTCTTAAAATAATTTATTGCCATTTCAAGTTTATCCAACAAACATTCGCAAGCTGTTTTTTGGAAACACGCGCAAATATCTGCGACATCTTTTCTGGGCAAAACAACCTCCTCAATATTATTATCTCCGTACGATTCGATAATTTTTCTGACAGCAGTCTTTAATCCTGAAAATGACAGATTACAATCGCCTGAACCCTTTAACGGATGGGGTAAGCAAAACCTGTTTTCATCACCTATTGCAGCCATTTTTTCCACCATAGGTCCCCCCGGATAACCTAGCTTTAGCATTTTTGCAACTTTATCAAACGCTTCTCCTGCCGCATCATCAATCGTTGTTCCCAGTCTCTGATAATCACCAGGACCTTTGACCACCAAAATTTGACAATGTCCGCCGGATACCAATAATAACAAATAGGGATAATTAACATCATTAGTAAGTCTCGAAACCAACGCATGCCCTTCCAAATGATTTACGGCAATAAAAGGCTTGTTCAAAGCTAAAGCCATGGCCTTGGCGGCCATAACACCAACAACAACCCCTCCTATCAATCCAGGGCCTGATGCTGCAGCAACCGCATCAATATCATTCATACTAATTTTTGCTCGTTCAAATGTTTGAGCAATTATGTCATCAATATGATCCAAATGTGATCTTGCCGCAATTTCCGGCACAACCCCGCCAAAAACTTTATGTTCCTCTTGAGATAAAACGACTTCAGATAAAATTTCTTTTTTATCATTCACTATTGCCGCCGCTGTCTCATCACAACTACTTTCTATTCCTAAAACAATCATAACTTTTTCTTTTGATAAAATTTTAACCATTAACCTTCATAATAAAACAATAAAAGTTTTTTACAAAGGAAAATAAACATGGTTAAAAATAAATCATCAAATACTTCCAAATCAAGCAAAATTTTGATATATTTATTCAAAACTTTTGAATTTATTCTCTTTACAGCAGTTATAATTACACTATTTTTCTTTTGGTATAAACCCGAAATTATAACTAAACAAATAAATACTTCATCTCGAATTTCTGATGACCAAGAAAATTTGAAAAACAAAATTGTAATTTTGAGTCGCAACATTGACACTCTCTCAAACGCACTACTCAACGAACGAGAAAAATTTGATTTGTTGCAAAAAAATGTTGATCATTTCAATGCATCAAAAGTAAATGCGAGCGAGATACTTGCAATAAACAATCAACTTCGCAATCTTGAAAACCAGACCCAAAAACTCGCCAAAACATCTAATAACGGTGCTTTATTATTAACTTCAGCCATGCTGATAAAAGACACAATTTTACACGGACAAACCTGCGAAATGGAAGCAGAAGCACTGAAAATATTAGCTGACAACATAAGCTCCATTTCCAAAGATGTTGATTTTATATATTCTCACTGCTCAATAAATTTTATTTCCGACAAATCATTAATTGACAGTTTCAATAAAATTTATACGGAAGAAACCAAGCCTGTTATAGAAAAAGATTGGAAAAAACGCATAACCTCCAAGGTTAATGAATATGTAAAAATTTCAACAATTAATGATAAAAACAGTGCTCAAGTATATGATAAAACTGAGTTTTTAGAAAAAATTAGGTCGTTTGTAAATAATAATGACTTTAATTCAGCAATAAAAGAGATTGAAAATCAAAAAGAAATTCTTGAAAATCAAAATATTAAGTTCTGGTATCAACAAACAAAAAACCAGCTGACTTTTTATAAATCACTATCAAATATAATTGCTAACGCCCTACAAATAATGAAGGTAGAAAATGCAAGAAACGACAGCGACGAAAACCCAACTGATATGGAATAATTTTTATCAGGAAGCTCCTGAAACTCTTGATAAAATGTCAAAAATTAAAAGTGTTGCCTGCGCTTTTAATTCCTGTATCGATTCGGTTGTTAAGATTTCAGGAAATCAAATTTTAGAACTTATAAAACAAGAAAAACTGCCTCTGGCGAAACTCCAAAAAATTGACCATAAAAACATAAACAATGTCAGTGACTTTATCAAAGGCATTTTCCTTTGTTTTACAAAAGGCATAGCTGAAGAATGGACTTCAGATAAGATAAAAATATTCAATTGGATGTTATCAAACATCGGCACAAAAAAAATTCAAATAGGTGGACAAGCAGGCATTGTTGCCAACACAATTTCTCTAGCAAATATCAAAAAAGTCATAGTACACAGTAATGCTTTAACACAAGAACAGGCAAATCAATTTTTTTCAAACAAGAACTTATTATCCTTTGATAAAAAAGGAAATTTAAAACAAGCATCCCTTATAAACAGAGACAAAACTTCATCAATCCACTGGATAATAGAATTTGATAAAAATGATACAATAAATATTGAAGGAAAAACTTTTATATGCCCTAAATCCAACCGTTTTATCGTTACTTATGACCCACCGCTTTTCAATTTCAAGCTTGATAAACACTTTATAAATTACACCTGCAAAAATGATATAGACTATTATTTCTTATCTGGTTACCAAGCTTTAAGCTACCATAATCATGGATTAAAACATATAAAAACATCAAAAAAAATAATATCATCTTGGAAAGAAAGAAATCCTCAATCCATCGTTCATTTAGAAATTGCATCAACGCAAGACAAAATCATCAGAAAAGCCATTCTGACAAATCTTGCAAGTATTGTTGATTCTGTTGGTATAAATGATCGAGAAACAATAGATATTCTTGAAGTTACAAACAACAAAAAACTATATAATCTGTGTCAAAAAAATCCTGATTCCATAAACCTTTTTAAGGCAATATTAAAAATAAAGCAAAAATTGAAATGTCCGCGTATCCAACTTCATATGTTTGGGTTATACATTACCATTCAAGATAAACATTATCCAATATCACCCACAAAAATTCGCAACGGTATGATTCTCGCTTCTACTGCTGCGGCAAGCAAAGCTTCTATCGGATACTTAAAACAAAAATCAGATATTACAAAATCCTGCGGTTTACCCGTTTCTGAAATTTCTTTAATAGAGCTAGAAAAACTAAGTTCCTATCTAAAAACAAAAACACTACTCCAAAAAGGAATTTGCTCATTTAAGAATTTTTATATAATCGCCACACCCACAATAATCATAAACAAGCCAAAAACTCTTGTAGGCATGGGAGACACTATATCATCTTTTTCAATTATCGGAGCTGTTTAATTCATCTGACAACCATATA
The DNA here is from genome assembly GCA_045593845.1 of Alphaproteobacteria bacterium. Taxonomy (GTDB): domain Bacteria; phylum Pseudomonadota; class Alphaproteobacteria; order RF32; family CAG-239; genus JAFUYI01. The sequence goes on along the minus strand of JAZNXK010000011.1, from coordinate 46,286 downwards.
GGATTTTTTATTTTTGTTTCCAAAAATTCACGATGTTTTTTCTCATCTTCTTCGCTCAAAACATATACTCTTGCTTCATGAAAAAATCTATCATTCATGATCTTTGAATTTTCATTACAAACAGGAGCACTATCTTTCTGATAACTATTCAACATCATTGATGGTTCATAACCACCCAGCATTTCAAGATATACCTTTGCCAATAAATCAGCATCAATAAGAGCACCGTGCAACACTCTGTTACTATTATCAATTTTAAATCTTTTACATAATGCATCTAACTTATTTCTTGCCCCTGGAAACATTTTTCTTGCCATTTCCAAAGTATCTATAACTCTATCATCAGAATATGGCTCATAACCACATTCCTTAAGCTGATAATTTAAGAAACTCATATCAAAAGGAGCATTATGTGCAACCAAAATCCCATCATCACCGACAAAATCTATAAAATCTTTAGCTATCTCTGCAAAAGTAGGATAATCCTTCAAAAACTCTTCTGTCAAACCATGAACGGCAACAACATCTGCAGGAACACTTCTTTCAGGATTTATATATTGATGATATTCCCTGCCAGTAGGTAAATGATTTATCAACTCCACAGCTCCTATATCAACCAATCTATCTCCTTTTTCAACAGAAAGGCCTGTTGTCTCTGTATCAAAAACTATTTCCCTTACCATAATTAAAATTCCTCACACATATTTATCATTTTGATAACATCAAGTTTTAACAAATTCAATTTCTTATCCGTATTAATAACAAAATCAGCCATATTCTTCTTTTTTTCATTATTCATTTGAATATTATTAATCTTATCAAAATCTTCGGCCGATATATTATCTCTTAACATAACTCTCTTTTTTTGAGTTTCATAATCGACATCCGCTACAACAATAAAATCACAGTATATATCCCAATTCATTTCATATAACAAAGCAACATCAATAAAAAAACAATCTTGTTTTTTACTGTATTTATTTATAACTGATTTCAAATATTTTCTCAAAAAGGGATGTATTAAGTCCTCTAATTTTTTAAGTTCCTTATTATCACTAAAAACCCAATTTCTCAATTTTCTTTTATTAAAAACTCCATTTTCACAAGTCATTGGAAAAATTTCAATAACCTTGGCAATAAAAGATTTTTTATAATATAATCTCCTCACCCAAGCATCAACATCAAAAACAACATAGCCGCAATCTCTAATTATTCTTGATATTGTAGTCTTTCCGCATCCAATAGAACCTGTCACAGCAACCAATTTCATATTATTTTATCCAACTTATTAACAATACTTGTGTATAAAAAACAGTAAAAATACAAAAATTAAATAAAAATCAACCTATTTCATTATTAATACAAGAACATAATAACAGGTTGATAAGTTTTGTAAACATATTTGCATTATGTTAATAACTCATTTTTATAAAAAAAATAAAACAAAAATATTTACACAACAGACTCCCTGAAAAATTTGAAATTATTTACTTCCAAAAATTATTACTAACACTTTATATACAAAATTATAAACATCTTGATAAATCTGAAGATAAAAAATAATCCACAAAAATAACAGCTATCTACAAACAACAAAAACTTTTTTAAATATTTATATTTGGCAAAACACGCTGTGAAAAACTTTTTCAATTTTAAATATTTGACTTTAAATTATAAAGGATATACAAAATAAATAAATTCTACTTTCTTAAAACTTTTCAATCTCATTAACAAACGGAACAATATGCATTTAAAAGATTTAAAACAAAAATCTCCTGCTGAATTATTAAAAGAGGCAGAAGAACTTGGTATTGAAGACGCATCATCTATGCGCAAACAAGATTTAATGTTCTCAATCCTAAAAAAAGTCGCATCAAATGACAATATAATATATGGAGATGGCACAATAGAAGTTATGCAAGACGGATTTGGATTTTTACGCTCTCCACAATCAAACTATCTTGCAGGACCTGATGATATATATGTTTCTCCTCAACAAGTCAAAAAATACGGACTTCGCACCGGAGATACAATAGAGGGAGAGATCAGGGCACCAAAAGAAAATGAACGTTATTTCGCTCTTACAAAAATAAACAGAATTAATTTTGATGATCCTGAAAAATCAAAATTACGTATAAATTTTGACAATCTTACCCCGCTCTATCCTACTGAAAAATTAGACTTTGATATTATCTGCGGTGAAAAAGACTATACAACTAGAATAATTGATTTAGTTTCTCCTCAAGGAAAAGGTCAACGCGGGCTGATAGTTGCTCCTCCTAGAACAGGTAAAACAGTTATGTTGCAAAATATAGCCCACGCAATATCTACAAATCATCCTGAAATTTATCTCATGGTGTTATTGATTGATGAACGCCCTGAAGAGGTTACGGATATGACACGTTCTGTAAAAGGGGAGGTTATATCTTCAACTTTTGATGAACCGGCGACACGACATGTTCAAGTTGCCGAAATGGTTATTGAAAAAGCGAAACGTTTAGTAGAAAACAAAAAAGATGTAGTAATTTTATTGGATTCTATAACTCGTTTAGGTCGAGCATATAATACCGTTGTTCCTTCTTCCGGAAAAGTATTAACAGGAGGTGTAGATGCTAATGCTTTACAACGTCCGAAGCGCATTTTAGGTGCCGCTCGGAATGTAGAAGAGGGCGGTTCTCTGACTATTATAGCAACAGCACTGATTGATACCGGATCTCGTATGGATGAAGTTATTTTTGAAGAATTCAAAGGAACAGGTAATTCAGAGATTATATTAGATAGAAAACTAACAGATAAACGCCTCTTTCCAACCATTGATATTACTCGTTCAGGAACCAGAAAAGAAGAGCTTTTGGTTGATAAAGCAACCCTCACCAAAATGTGGGTATTGCGCCGAGTTTTAATGCAAATGGGAATGACAGATGGTATGGAATTCTTACTTGATAAATTAAAACAAACCAAAAACAACCAAGATTTCTTTGATAATATGAATTCTTAAAATAAATTATAATAGCCTATAACAAAAAAATCCCGAATAATACTTATTTTTTCGGGATTTTTTATTATTACAACTCATATATAAAGATATTTTTTAACTAATATCCACCACCTTGAGGTGTTTTTGGCGGTTGAGATAAAGGGACGTCATAAGTTGATACAGGTGTCGATGGAACCTGTGAAAACTGGACATCTATAACAGTAGTCGGAGTAACCGGCGGTTCTGAAAAAGGTAAATCAATAACAGTAGTTGGGGTAACAGGTGGCTGCGAAAACGGTAAATCAATAACAGTGGTAGGTGTAACTGGTGGTTGAGACATCTGAATATCAATAACCGTAGTCGGAGTTACCGGAGGTTGTGATACTTGTATATCATTAACAGTAGTTGGGGTAACCGGCGGTTCTGAAAAAGGTAAATCATTAACAGTAGTCGGAGTAACCGGAGGTTGTGATATCTGTATATCATTAACAGTAGTCGGAGTAGCCGGAGGTTGTGATATCTGTATATCATTAATAGTAGTCGGTGTAACCGGAGGTTGCGAGAATTGCATATCATTAACAGTAGTCGGTGTAACCGGTGGCTGCGAAAATTCGATATCAATAGTATTAGTCGGGGTAGCCGGAGGCTCTGAAAAAGGTAAATCAACAACAGTAGTCGGAGTAACCGGTGGTTGCGAAAATTCGATATCAATAGTATTAGTCGGGGTAGCCGGAGGTACGGAAAAAGGCAAATCAATGACAGTAGTCGGAGTAACCGGCGGTTGCGAGAATTGCATATCATTAACAGTAGTCGGTGTAACCGGTGGCTGTGACAGAGGAATTTCATTTATTATCACCGGAGTTTCGGGAACTTGAGACAAAGGAATGTCATAGGTTATTACCGGAGTTGCGGGAACAGGTGTTAAAGGACCATTATATGATACACCTTGAGGGGTCAAAGGAACAGGTACTCCTGGGCCGGAATAATAAATAACAACAGGAGTATTTGGTTTTTTTTGCCCAAGCCCTTTATAGCTTTCCGGTTGCGGTGTTTCAGGTAAAGCACTATCGGAATAACCTGGATTTGGCGTATTAGGTCTACTTTGCCCAAGCCCCTTATAGCTTTCCGGTTGCGGAGTTTTTGGTACTTTTTGCCAAGGTTGTCCGGCTTGTGCATGATTCACCATAGCAAAGCATAAAGCTAAAGCAATAGATGTAATTCTTAACATTGTAGTATCCTTTATTTTAATTCCTGTTACCATAAATTGTAGGGTATACAGATTAAAATATATTTAATATAGTCTACAAGTATTCAGAATTTATTTAAAAATTTAGCAACATCTCCCATACTAAAGAAAATATTACTAATACCCAAACTTTTGACTTGTTTAATATATTTATCATTATTATTCATTTCACAACCGAGAAAAGCGATAACAAACATACCAGCTTTGAGACCTGCTGTCATTCCGGCAATTGAGTCTTCAATAACGATACAATCTTTTGGGGAATATCCCATTTTCTTTGCAGCTAATAGAAACAAATCTGGTTCAGGTTTTCCTTTTTTAACCATATCAGCGGTAAAAATATGGTCATCAGTAAAATATTTCCCAATATTAACAGCTTTAATCTTATGTTGTGTTTTTGACCAAACACCACCGGTTGCAATACATTGGTCAAATTTCTTATCCTTAAAAATATCTTCTATGCCATAGGTTAATTCTACCCCTTTATCTAATTTTTCAAGATCCAAAGTAATTGCCTCGTGCCAAAAATCTTCATCAACATTAATATTAAGATCTTTCAAAACTTCATTTTTAGTAGCATCACTCATACCGCCGAGATATTTATTTACATCATCAAACGACCAATTTAAATTGAAATATTTATTTAAGAGATCTCTTCTAGTCTCTAACCATAATTTTTCTGTGTCTGATATAACACCATCAAAATCCCAAATTATTAATTTTGTCATTTTACCTCAAAAAAACGTCTTCGTTAAAAGCCCATAGAGTTAGATAAAATGTAAAATATAATACAACTGTTAAAAATAAATAAAAAACCTCTCTAGAGTCAAAAAAAAGGCTATTTTTTAAATCTTGCTAAAAAATCAAAATAGTTATAAACATATTATCAAACAAAAAAGGATATAAAAAATGGATAACAAAACAATTTATGCTTTATCAACGGTTTTTGGAAAATCAGGGGTAGCAATTTTTCGCATATCTGGAACAAATGCTATTGATGCTGTAAAAATAATGACAACTATAGACATTCAAAAAATAAAACCGAGATATGCTTACTTTTCAAAAATTTATACAGTTGAAAAACAGCCGATAGACAATGCTGTCGTCTTATATTTCAAGGCCCCTAATTCTTTTAGCGGCGAAGATTCTGTTGAAATTCAATGTCACGGATCAAAAGCGGTTATATCCTTAATACTTGATAATCTATCTAAAATAGAAAACTTTAGATTGGCGGAAGCTGGGGAATTTTCTCGCCGAGCCTTTTACAATAATAAAATGGACCTTACTGAAGCAGAAGGACTTGCTGATCTAATAGATGCCGAGACTTCTGAACAACAAAAATATGCCTTAAGACAAATGAACGGTGATTTAAAAGACCTTTATGAGGGATGGAGAACTACACTGGTTAATGTTTTAGCTCATTTAGAAGCATACATAGATTTTCCTGATGAAGAATTACCGCAAAACATTATATCAAATATTGAAAACACTGTATTTAAAGTCAGAGAAGAAATAGAGAAACACCTTTCACAGAGCTGTTATGGCGAAAAACTGCGCGACGGTTTTAAGGTTGTTATTTTGGGTGAACCTAATGCAGGAAAATCAAGTTTGTTAAATATACTTGCACAACGAGAAGCAGTTATTGTTTCTGATATAGCCGGAACAACTCGTGACGCAATAGATGTATATATGGACATAGACGGCTATCCTGTAATTTTTACCGATACTGCTGGATTGAGAATAACAGACGAAGAAATAGAAAAAAAAGGAATAGAAATCGCATTTTCAAAAGCAAAGGAAGCAGATTTAATTATAGCTCTTGTTAATGCTGAACATCCTAATCTTAATATCTTTGAAACTCTTTTAACTGATTGTAATAATAAAATAATTTTTGTTTTAAATAAAATCGATTGTATTGATGATAAACAGTGTTTTAAATTCAAGGAAAGAGGATTTATAACTCTTTCTGTAAAACAAAAAACCGGGATAAGCGAATTGATCGACATTATTAAGAATAAAATCTCTTCAACCTTTACCCAAAGCTCAACGTCTTTAATAACAAGAAGACGTTATCGTGATGTGTTGAACGATGTATTTAAAGATTTAAAAAGCTTCAATCTTTCAAAAAATATTGAGCTTTCCGCTGAAGACATAAGGTTATCAATCAGAAATATAGGTAAAATTACCGGCAGAGTAGAAATTGATGAAATATTAGATAAAATTTTTGGTAGTTTTTGCATAGGAAAGTAGCTATAGTTTATATATATAAATATCCTTAAACAATATACCTTTTCCGGTTTTAACCTCTCTATCCAATTTCAGATTTGGAATTTGAAAACTATTCGAAAATATAATTTGCTTCTTTTTATTGTCAGCCAACAACTTTTTACTGAATTTATCCAACATTTCCGGCATCAAAAAGCACATAATAACATCAGCAGCACCGAAATCGTGCTTGAACATATCATCAGAAATAACTTCCAAATTTTTTCTTCTCCAAGCACGAAAAGAGCATATACCGGCAACAACTTTATTCCATTCAATACCGACAAATTTATGATTTGGAAAATCTTTTGCAAGCTTCAATAATAATGTTCCGGTACCACATCCGGGGTCAAGCACAACAAGTTGTTTCTGCGAGTTTTTTAATACTTTTCTTACCTCCTCAATAATTATACCTTTTTCTTTGCCAAAACTTGGAACAAAAGGCGGATATTTTCTATATTCTTCTGACAACATCAGTCTGATAACAATGATACAGAACCAAATCATTGCTATAATTATTAAGAAATTTACAAGAATAAACATATAAAATCCAAACATAAAAAACTCCGAAATTAAATTTTTGAATATCTAAAGTCTATTTTGCAGAGCTTAAAAAAAAGTAAAGTTTTACTTGCTAAAACAAGAAAAATATAATAAACAAATACGAAAAAAAAGAGAGCAAAAATGAAAGATAAATATGATGTAATAGTTATAGGCGGAGGACATGCTGGTTGTGAGGCTTGCGCTGCATCTGCACGAATGGGGGTAAGAACACTGTTAATCACCCATAAAATATCAACTATCGGTGAAATGTCATGTAATCCCGCTATTGGAGGATTAGGTAAAGGGCATTTAGTCAGAGAAATCGATGCCTTGGATGGTTTGATGGGACGTGTAATAGATAAGGCTGGAATACAATTTAGAATGCTAAACATGTCTAAAGGTCCTGCCGTTCGTGGTCCTAGGGCTCAAGCTGACCGAGAATTATATAAGAAATATATGCTGGAATTTCTTCAAAATCAAGAAAATTTAACAATACAAGAAGCTGCTGCCGAAGGTTTAATTTTTAATAATGATGCAATCTGTGGAGTATTACTTGCTAACGGTGAAAAAATCTTTTCTTCCACTGTTATCTTAACAACCGGTACGTTTCTTAATGGAATAATGTTTGTTGGACACCAAACAAGCATTGGTGGTAGAATAAATGATGTTAGTTGCCATGGAATAACACCGTATTTAAAATTAAAAGGGTTAAATATTGGAAGGCTAAAAACCGGTACACCTGCTCGTCTGAACGCTGATTCAATTAATTGGGATGTTTTAGCCGAACAAGAAGGTGATAACCCACCGGTTCCTTTTTCGTATTTGAACGAAAAAATTACAAATAAGCAGATTAAATGCCATATAACTCATACAAATGAAAAAACTCACAAAATTATTCGAGATAATTTCGAAAAATGCGCATTATTTTCTGGTTTAATTAAAGGTGTTGGCCCAAGGTACTGTCCCAGTATAGAAGATAAACTTGTAAAATTTGCAGACAGAACAAGTCATCAAGTGTTTTTGGAGCCCGAAGGTTTAAACAGTAAAACTATTTATCCGAATGGACTTTCAACTTCTCTACCTGCGGATGTGCAAGAACAGTTTTTAAGAACAATAAAAGGTCTTGAGAATGTGAAGATTGAACGCTATGCATATGCGATTGAGTATGATTATATTGACCCACAGGAACTTAATCATTCTTTAGAAGTTAAAAAGATACCAAATTTATATCTAGCAGGACAAATTAACGGGACTACAGGTTACGAAGAGGCTGGTGCCCAAGGCTTAGTTGCAGGTGTAAATGCTGCGCTAAAGGCTAAAAATTCACAAAAAGAATTTATTATCGATCGCAGCCAGGGATATATCGGGGTAATGATAGATGATCTAATAACAAAGGGTGTTGATGAACCATATAGAATGTTTACTTCTCGCTCGGAATACAGATTATACTTGAGAGCAGATAACGCAGATGAACGACTGACAAAACTGGGATATGATATAGGGTGTGTTTCTGATTATCGCTATAGTCGATTTAAAGAAAAGAAAATAAACATTGATAGATTGAAAGAACTAAGTTTACAGTTATCCATATCTGTTAAAGAAATGTCAAAATACGGTATAAAAAAAGATAGCAAAAAGTCAGCTTACAATTTAATGGGGCAAGAAGATGTTTCACGTGAAACAATTTTTTCAATTTGGCCTGATTTGCGTTATTTTCCGGCAGAAGTTTATGAAGCCGTTGAAACAGAGTCAAAATACTCCGGTTATATGCGTCGACAAATGTCAGATATTGAAATATTTAAGAAAGATGAAAATATAAAGCTTAAAGCTGATCTTGATTATTCCAAAATTGGCGGTTTATCAAATGAGATGGTGATTAAACTGTCTAAAATACGTCCGGCAACACTTGGTGAGGCTTCACGAATATCAGGAGTTACACCTGCTGCAATAATGGCAATTATGGGGTATTTAAAAAATGACAAATAATGGTTATCCTTGTTTGGAATATGCCATAAAATTATGGGAAGCCGGAATTGAATATAGAAAATCAAGATATTATGGTTTTGACATTGAAAATGAATATCGCTTTCATACTCAAGGGGTAGCTTCAGCTGCCCATAAAATTGCCGAAAGAACTCCTCACTTAAATCCTGAAAAGGCATATATTTTAGGATTGTTACACGACTACGGAAAGAGAATATCAGAGAAAGAAGAAAATTATTTTCACGGACGTGAAGGTTATGAACAAATGAATAAACTTGGGTATTATGAAGTGGCAAAAATTTGCTTAACCCATAGTTTTTTTGATAAGAATTTTGACTATAACGATATGACATATCCTTTAGAATGGATGAAGTGGGCAAAAAATGAACTAAAAGCATTTGAATATGATGATTATGATCATTTAATATGTCTATGTGATAAATTTTTTGAAGGTTTATCAATTGTTACGATCGAGGAAAGAGTTAAAGGAATTGTAAAAAGATACAAAATAAATGAACGACAAGAAAAAATTTTTAAAGAGAAATCTTTCGAAATTAAGAAATATTTTGATAAAATAATTAATGATGATGTTTACAAAATTCTCAATATCGATACTTAAATTAATAAATAGAATCTCTTTTGTTTGTTAATAGTTTGAATTTACGTAGAAATATTTTATGTTTATAATTTAGATTTTTTATTTTAATAAAAAAATATTTAATATATAACTAAAAGCATGAAAGATTTTTGTGATAAATATAGTGTTTCACGTGAAACATATTCGCTGCTTGAAAAATATTGCCAAGAACTAAAAGATTGGCAATGTAAAATGAATTTGGTCGGCGCAAACACTTTGAAAGACCTATGGAGTCGTCATATTGAGGATTCTGCACAGATATTTGAGCTAATTCCTACAGAAGCAAAAAATTTGCTCGACATCGGAAGTGGAGCGGGGTTTCCGGGTATGGTTCTGGGAATAATGTCTTTATGTAAAACACCGTATTTAAAAATAACATTAACTGATAGCATAAAGAAAAAAACGTTGTTCTTAAATCATATAAAGGACGCGATACATTTGGATAATGTTGAGGTATTAAATATTAGAGCCGAACAAATTAAAGATCAAAAGTTTTCTGTAATAACAGCAAGAGCTGTAACAGCACTTACTGATCTACTCGGATATGCAAACCATTTGCTTAAAAAAGATGGTGTATGCATATTTCCAAAAGGAAAAAGCTATCAGCAAGAAATTAATGACGCTTCGAAAAAATGGAAATTTTCTTTATCTGTTGTTGACAGTAAAACATCAGATGAAGGTAAGATCTTAATTATAAGCAACCTTAGAAAACAGGGAGAATAAAATGCCAAGGATAATTGCTATTGCCAACCGAAAAGGTGGTGTTGGAAAAACTACAACAACAGTAAATGTTGCAACAGCAATGGCGGCTGTTGGTAAAAAAGTTCTGATAGTAGATTTGGATCCGCAGTCAAATGCATCTACATCACTGGGAATAGATAAAAATAGCTGCCAAACTTCGTCGTATAACTTAATAATCGGTGAAAGTTCATTGAGTAAATCGGTAGTTTGGACAGAGGTACCAAACCTTTCAATTGTGCCATCTTCTCCCGATTTAGCCGGTGCAGAGGTAGAGCTGATCAACAAACAACATAGAGAATATGCTCTGAAAACGGCTTTACAATCAGCAGAAAATTCCTACGACTATATTATAATAGATTGTCCGCCATCATTGAGCTTGATAACCTTAAACGCTCTTGTGGCAGCAGATGCAGTTGTTGTTCCTTTGCAATGTGAATATTTAGCATTGGAAGGAATCAGTGATTTAATAAAGAATCTCAATATTATAAAGAGACGTTTTAATCCAAAACTTGAACTACAAGGTGTGGTCCTTACAATGTATGACGGGCGTAATAATCTCAGCCAAATGGTTGAAGATGATGTAAGAAACTTTTTTGGAAAAAAAGTTTATCAAACGGTTATTCCCAGAAACGTGAGAGTTTCAGAAGCTCCATCACACGGAAAGCCGGTTTTACTGTATGACCATAGGTGTCAAGGCTCACAAGCATATATAAGCCTTGCAAGTGAAATGCTGAAAAGAGAAGGAGAAAAAATAGCATGTTAGAAGATAAAAAAAGAGATAATTTAGGCAGAGGACTTGAGGCTATATACGGCGGTAAAGATATCATGCTTGATGATTTAGTTTCACCGCTTGAATTTGAAAACAAGCCCGGTGTAGAAAAAGTTGATATTGAATCACTGGTTGACTCACCACTTCAGCCGAGAATGAATTTTGACGAAGATGCACTAAATACGCTCGCAGCTTCAATAAAGGAAAAAGGTATATTGCAGCCGCTTCTTGTCAGAGAAAAGCTTAGCGGAGAATATGAAATTATTGCCGGTGAAAGACGTTATAGAGCAGCCCTGAAAGCCGGATTAAAAGAGATACCGGTAATCATAAAAGATTTTTCAGACAAAGAAGTTTTGGAAGTTGCGCTTATAGAAAACATTCAACGTGAAAATCTTTCAGCAATTGAAGAGGCTGAAAGTTTAGATCATCTGATTAAATCATTTTCCCATACTCAAGAAAGCCTTTCAGAAGTAATCGGAAAATCCAGGAGCTATATTGCAAACACTCTTCGCTTATTATCACTTCCGTTATCAATTCAGCAAAAAGTGAAAGATAATATCTTGACTGCCGGACATGTTCGTCCTTTAATAGGACTTGAAAACGCAGAAGAAATTGCAGAAAAAATTATTAAAAAAGGTCTTAATGTTAGACAAGTTGAGGAACTTGTTCAACAGTTGAAAACATCAAAGCCTAAAAAACAAACCCAAAAAAATCCGGATATTACTGATATAGAGAACAACATAAAACAAAATCTTGGATTGAAAATTAAAATTTCAACTGCAAAAAACGGTAGCGGAAAGGTTACATTATCGTACGCAGATCTTTCAGAACTTGATAGAATATTGGATATTCTTCGCCGCTAATAACTGATAAACTAAAAGGAGACTACAATGAGCATACTAGATAAAATGATTGAAAATTGCAAAAGAGCCGGCTACGAAGCAACCGAAAATATTGAAAAAATTGCCAGAGCTAAAAATATGATGTTTGGTGAAAAAGACTGGCAAAGATGCCCTTGTGATGGCAATAATGACAACAGATATTGTATATCGGAACTGTGTCGCAGTGATATAGAACGCGACGGAATCTGCCATTGCCGCTGCTACCGAAAAGCAAAATAAAAAAAGTAACTTTATATTTACAATCTTTGTATATACTTCCTCATTATTGATACAAAGAAGGAACAATTAAATGGGTATAATAAAAAAGATAATTTTTTATTCAATAGTTCTTACAATCGTAGCTTTGGGCAGTATGACACTGAACGGAAATGATTTAATATTTGATGCCGGTGGAATATTAGGCATGCTGTTGGCATGCATAGTAGTCTATATATTCTTCAAACTGGTCATGAAAGCCATAGGCTGCCTGCCGGCGCTGTTGATTATATTTGGAATTATCTTTTTTATTCTCTATACGATAGGAGCACTGAACGGCGGGGTTGATGAAATTATACCTAATATTAAAAATTTTATAGCCACAAAAGAAACACCGCAAGAAGATACGCTGCTTTTGTTTGAAGAGGACGAAAATCCGGAAGAAGAAGTACATATAAGCGAAACTTTTGATGATAACTTTGCAAAGCTTGAAATAAAAGAAGAAAATTCAAAAGAAAAAATGAATAATATTGAGAATTTTCAAGAGCATAAAATCGAAGAACCAACATACAAAAACGAAGAAGTTGCAAAACCGGTAAAGAAAAAATTCAATCGAGTTAAATTGAATCCTAAAAATTATCCGGCAATTTATGGAAAAGCTAAAGTTATCAGTGCTGATACATTACTCATTCGTAACCATGTAATCAGATTATACGGAATAGCGGCCCCCTTGAAACAACAAGCCTGTGCGGATAGCAGAGGACATCCGTATGCTTGCGGAAAAAAAGCAGCAAGATGGTTACAGAATTGGATATTGGATGGAGAAATAGAGTGTCGCATTCTGCAGAAAACAAAGCAAAATCTTATAGGAATATGTTCTTACGGGCAATATGATTTAGGCGCTGCCCTGGTTGTTGCTGGTTGGGCTGTTGCTTTGCCTAAAAATGAAATATATGAGCCGTATGAAGAACAGGCTCAAAGAAATCTCAATGGAATGTGGTCAGGAACGTTCTATAAACCCTGGGATTGGGCTGATATACAGGCTCAAAAACCTAAAATAAAAGTAATTAAACCTAAAACTAGCAAAAAAAGATTTTGGGATTATCTCTAAAGTTGATAAAGTGATGGAAATTATCTGCAAAACAGAAACAGACACAATCCTTCTAGGACAAAAGCTTGCTAACTTCGCTCAAAAAGGGGATGTATTCGCCTTGTTTGGAACTTTAGGTATGGGAAAGACCGTTTTATCAAGAGCTTTTATTCAAAAACTCTGTGATGCATCGGAAGTTCCCAGCCCTACGTTTACTCTTTTACAAGTATATAATTCAGAAAATTTTCCTATATACCACTTTGATCTTTATCGCTTGAAATCTCCGGAAGAAATTTTTGAAATAGGAATGGAAGAAGCTATATATGATGGTGTAAGTCTAATTGAATGGCCTGAAAAAATGGGAGGATATTTACCTAAAAAAGCATATAAGATAAATATTTTACCTTATGAAGAAGGTCGAAAGGTTATTATTGACAATGAAAATTTATCACAAAAACAGAGGCTTGAGCAATTTGAAAAGTAAAAATATACATGCCAATACAGTTTGTGTTAAAGATAAAGGAATAATAATAATCGGGCACTCAGGAAGCGGAAAGTCTGATTTAACACTGCGCTTAATCCTTAAGTATAACGCTGTTCTTGTAGCAGACGATAGGACCATTGTTGAAAATGTGAACGGTGTTTTAAAAGCAAAATGTCCGCAAAATATTAAGGGCTTGCTTGAGGTTAGAGGTGTAGGGATTTGTAAGTTTAAAGCAAAGGCCAGTGCAAAAGTATCTTTGGTAATAAAATTAGTTTCACCACCTTCAAAAATTGAACGTATGCCGGAAACAAAAACAATGGAAATTTTAGGTGTAAAGATTCCAACCATAGAACTTTGTGCTTTTGAAACATCTGCAGCGGAAAAAGTCATAGCCGCAGCTTGTTATCAAAAAATGTGAAATTCTTGCCTTTTAAAAACTATTAACATATTATGTCTAGCATAAACAAAGGAAAAAGTAATGCTTAAAAGATACATACAAAATTTTCTCCAAACACTAGGAGGCCCGCTTGCAAACTTCATAAAAAGACTTGGAGAATTGTCGCTTTTTATCATTCAGGCGGTGTATAACTGTTTAACTCCTCCGCTATATTTTAAGAACTTAATCAAACAAATGATTGATATAGGCTTTTATTCTTTGCCTGTTGTTGCTTTAACAACAGTTTTTGCCGGAATGGTAATTGCACTGCAAACAAATGCCGGATTCTCAAGTTATGGTGCAGAAAGCGCAGTGGCTTCAGTGGTCCTAATTGCTGTAACGCGTGAGTTGGCTCCCGTATTTTCTGGTCTAATGGTTGCCGGACGAATTGGCGCTGCAATGGCGGCAGAAATAGGAACAATGCGAGTTACAGAACAAATTGATGCCTTATCAACACTATCTACTAATCCGTTTAAATATCTTGTAACACCACGATTGCTGGCCGGAATATTAGTGTTACCGCTGTTGGTTTTAATCGGCGATATAATCGGCATATTTGGCGGATATGCAGTTGCTATATATCAATTGGATTATAATGCTGCAAACTATATTAACACTACAGTTAACGAACTTCAAAGCATAGATGTTATAACCGGTTTGGTAAAAGGAGCATTTTTCGGTTTTATAATTGCTCTTATGGGCTGCTATAACGGATACAAATCAAAAGGAGGAGCTCAAGGTGTAGGTAATGCCACAACAAATGCCGTTGTTTCTTCTTCTATTTTAATTCTCATCTGTAATTATATCATTACCGGTATGATTTTTGCCAAGTAGGAGCATAAAATGGATAAGAATAATACCAAAATAAGCATTAAAAATCTTCACAAATCCTTTGGGCAAAAAGTTGTTTTGGATGGTGTGGATTTGGAGATAGAGAAGGGTGAGTCCCTAGTTGTTATAGGCGGTTCGGGCACAGGAAAATCTGTTCTTATAAAATGTATTCAAGGATTGATAGAACCGGACGAAGGATCTATCAAAATTAACGGTAAGGAAAGCGTTGGAATAGATAGAAAAGAAGCCGAAAAATTATATTCCAAAATGGGAATGCTTTTTCAAGGGGGAGCACTGTTTGATAGCTTGAGTGTTTGGGAAAATGTAGCATTCGGATTGCTGGAAAATAAAAAAATGCCTAGAAAACAAGCTAAAAAACAAGCTATAAAATATCTCAATCAAGTTGGTTTGGGTGCGGATGTTGCAGATTTATCTCCTTCAGAACTATCAGGAGGAATGCAAAAGAGAGTCGGTTTAGCAAGAGCAATAGCAACTCAACCGGAAATAATCTTTTTTGATGAACCGACAACAGGTCTTGATCCGATTATGGCAGATGTAATTAACGATTTAATCATAGCTTCGGTAAAAAAAATAGGAGCAAGTGCTCTGACTATTACGCATGATATGGCCTCTGCTCGTAAGATTGCCGATAAAATAGCCATGCTCTATAAAGGTAAAATAATTTGGCAAGGAACAGTGGAAGAATTAGAAAAAACCGACAATCCTTATGTTCGCCAGTTTATAAACGGAAGTTCCGACGGACCGATAAAAGTAGAGGTTTAGTAATATGGGAAAAAAGACACTGATACAGTATGTTTGTCAAAGCTGTGGTTCTATATATCCGAAATGGCAGGGAAAATGCGATGCCTGCGGTGAGTGGAATACAATATTAGAAGAAAAGATTGCCGGAGAAGGATTTTCTAACATAAAAAGCCAAAACAAAGGACAACTGATAGAATTTTTTGACTTAAGTGGAACAACTCAAAATCTTGAAAGAATATCAACCGGTATAAAAGAACTTGATCGTGTCAGCGGCGGTGGGCTGGTTTCCGGTTCCGTAATTTTGGTCGGAGGCGACCCCGGAATTGGTAAATCAACACTCTTACTTCAGACATGTGCAAGCATTGCAAACCAGTCAACAAAACCTGAATGTTATTATATATCCGGTGAAGAGGCTCTTGACCAAGTGAGAATAAGAGCAAAAAGACTTGGGCTTGAAAAGTCTCCCGTAAAACTGGCTTCTGCAACTGATATAAAAGACATTATAGCGACATTGGAGAAAACATCTGCAAAAGTTGTTGTTATAGATTCCATACAAACAATGTATTTGGAAGAAGCAGAATCCACGCCGGGAAGTGTTTCCCAAGTCAGGGCTTGTGCTTATGAGCTTATAAAACTGGCAAAAAAGAAAGGTTTTGTCCTGTTTTTGGTTGGACACGTTACCAAGCAGGGCTCAATAGCCGGCCCGCGCGTTTTGGAACATATGGTTGATACGGTCTTGTATTTTGAGGGTGAAAGAGGACATCAATTCAGAATCCTGCGCGCCGTTAAAAATCGCTATGGTGCGACTGATGAAATCGGTGTTTTTGAAATGCAGGATAAAGGCTTGGCTGAAGTGGAAAATCCTTCAGCTCTGTTTTTAGCAGAAAGACAAGGAAATATATCCGGCTCTTGCGTTTTTGCGGGGATAGAAGGCTCTCGTCCGGTTCTGGTAGAAATACAAGCCCTAGTCAGTCAAACCGGCTATGCAAGCCCTAAAAGAGCGGTAGTAGGTTGGGATACAAGTCGTTTATCTATGGTCTTGGCCGTTTTGGAAGCCAGAGGAGGATTGAACCTCAGTAGTCAAGATGTTTACTTGAATATAGCGGGAGGGTTAAAAATATCTGAACCTGCAGCAGATTTGGCGGTTGCTATGGCTATTATTTCATCTTTAACTAATCGCCCTCTACCGTCCGATATGGTAATTTTCGGAGAAATAGGACTTTCTGGAGAAGTCAGAGCTGTGAGCCAACCGAGTTTACGATTAAAAGAGGCGCAAAAACTTGGTTTTAAGAGTGCAATTATTCCTTCTCAATACAAAAAAGACAGCAAACTTAATGCTTCAGAAATATCATTGCATGAAATAGGTAATGTTCAAAAGCTGATAAACTGGTTTAATTAGGGGAACAGAAATGAATAATTTAGACATATTTATTTTAGTAGTATTTTTAATATCCGGCTTAATATCCTTAAATCGCGGATTGATTAAAGAAGTTCTTTCAATAATGGGTTGGATATTTTCTATTATTACAATTGTCTTTATGTTGCCGATAGTAAAACCTTTATTGAACGTATATATTAAAAATGAAACAATGACCTCAATAGTTGCATCACTGGCTATTTTGATAGTATTTTTCATAATTTGGATAATTTTAACTTCACAAATAATCAATAAAGTCCGCTCCAGCAAGCTTAGCACTCTTGATAGAATACTCGGTTTGTTTTTTGGTTTTGTAAGAGCATGTATTTTATTGATTTTATTTAATATAATGGTTGGATGGATTCTTACTCCCGATGAACAACCGGAAGTATTTAAGAAATCAAAATATTTTCAACTTGCGGGCGATTTTGCCGAACCGATAGAAAATCTTTTGCCGAAGAATAAAAAAGCTGAAAAAGAAACAGAGAAAACCGAAGAAAAACAAGACAGTGTGCTTTCAGAGGATATTGATAAACTTTTTGATAAACTTGTTCAGCCTAAAGTTGAAAATCCCGATGCAAAAATATCTCAAACTACCGAACCCAAAAAACAAGAGCAGGGAGGTTATAACAGCAACGAGCAACAAAATCTCGATCGGTTGATAGAAATGACGATAGAGGAATAAAACCCACTATATGAACAAAAAACCGCCCCTTTTGGAGCGGTTTCTTTTTGTGATATAATCAAAAGATTATTTGTTCTTCAAAGCTTCACCAAGTGCATCTCCGAGGGTAGAACCTGAAGAAGTATTAGAATACTCTTCCAAAGCTTTCTTTTCCTCTTCAATTTCAAGAGCTTTAATCGACAAACCTAGTTTGCCTTTCTTCTTGTCAACACTGGTAACTTTAGCTTCAATAACATCACCGGCATTAAATTTACTCAAATCCTGATTAGCTTTTTCTCTGGCCAAATCGGTTTTCTTGATATGAGTAGCAACACCGTCAACCTCAACATTAATACCATCTTCAACAACTTCAACAACAGTGGCTTTAACATTGTCACCTTTCTTAAAGTTTTCCAAGGCATTAGCATTGGTGTTTTCGGTCATCTGCTTAATACCGAGGCTGATGCGCTCTTTTTCAACATCAACATCAATGATTTTAGCTTGAATTTCTTGACCTTTTGTATAATCTTTGACAGCTTCTTCACCCGGTTTATCCCAAGAAATATCGGACAAGTGAATCATACCGTCAATTTCATCATTAAGACCAACAAACAAACCAAATTCGGTAATGTTCTTAATTTTACCTTCGATAATAGAGCCTACTTCATGCTCTTCAACATAAGCAGCCCAAGGATTCGGGGTGCATTGTTTGATACCGAGGCTGATTCTTCTCTTATCGGCATCAACTTCCAAAACCTTAACTTCAACTTCTTGTGAAGTAGAAACGATTTTGCCCGGATGAACATTCTTACGAGTCCAGCTCATTTCAGAAACGTGAACCAAACCTTCGATTCCGTCTTCGAGCTCAACAAAAGCACCATAATCGGTAATATTAGTAACTTTACCTTTGCAAATGTCACCGACATGGAATCTGTCTTCAACATTTTGCCACGGGTCATTTTCAAGTTGTTTCATACCGAGGCTAATACGTTGATTATCCTCATTAAATTTAATAACTTGGACTTTAACTGTCTGACCGATAGATAATACTTCTGCAGGATGATTAATGCGTTTCCAAGAAATATCAGTAACGTGTAACAGACCGTCAACACCACCCAAATCAATAAATGCACCGTAATCGGTAATATTTTTAACAACACCGTCAAGAATAGAACCTTCTTTAATTGCATCGATAAGTTCAGCTCTAGATTCTGCTCTGGTTTCTTCCAAAACAACACGGCGAGAAACAACAATATTACCTCTAACTTTATCCATTTTCAAAATTTGGAACGGTTGAGAAATACCCATTAAAGGAGTGATATCTCTGATTGGTCTGATATCAATTTGTGAGCCGGGCAAGAAAGCAATTGCACCGTTCAAATCAACGGTAAATCCGCCCTTAACTCTACCAAAAATAATACCGTTAATACGCTCTCCGGCATTCATGGATTTTTCCAAATCTTGCCATGCTTCTTCACGTCTTGCTTTTTCACGAGACAATACAATGTTACCATCACGATCTTCGTAGCGGTCAATATAAACCTCTACAACATCACCGACGTTAAGTTCAGGATTTTGTCCGAATTCTCTAACCGGAATGCGTCCTTCAGATTTCAGTCCGACATCAACGGTAACAAAATCAGGGGTAACTTTAACGATAGTTCCTTTAACAACCAAACCGACAAGACTTCTTTCTCCCATCTGCTCATTAAGCAAATCGGCAAAAACTTCGTTGGTTTCAGGAATTTTAAATTCTGTATTCATATAAAAATCAATTCAAAATGCCAACCCGAAAATAAAAGAGGGCGGACTTGCGCGAAACAAACAAATGTCACAAAAATACCACGCCGCATTATTTGCGACGACAACATCTATACACACATTTATTTATTTTTCAAGCTTTTTTTATTTATTACTTATAATTTGGCAGGCTTTTTCAAATACCTGTTCAATAGAAAGATCTGAAGTATCAATTATAATTGCATCTTTTGCCGGTTGGCTGCTTTCCCTTGCAAAGTCATTTTTATCTCTGGCAATAGTTTGCTTTAGCACATCTTCATAAGATGTTATTTGTCCTTTTGCTTCATATTCTTTGAATCTGCGCATAGCTCTTACTTCGGGGCTTGCCGTAATAAAAAGTTTTACATCTGCATTAGGACAAACAACAGTGCCGGTATCCCTGCCATCATATATTGCTCCATTAGCAGGAGTTCCATCAGCAAAAACAGGTTTTTTTGAAAAATCTTGCTGCATTTTCAACAAAGCAGCTCTCACGGCAGGAATAGCTGCAACTGCCGAAGCGACATGGCTTCCCTCAAGAGAACGAAAGGCAACATCTTTAGACAAGTCCATCATTCTTTGGAAAGTTAAGCTTTTAGCAAAATTCTCTGCTGCAGATGTGTCATCAAGAGATATGTTTGCTTGCAACATTTGCAAACCTACCGCTCTATAAACCATTCCTGTATCAAAATAAGTCAGAGCAAACTTATCAGCCAATTTTGCTGCTAAAGTTCCCTTTCCTGCTGCGGCAGGACCGTCAATAGTTATAATCATTTTTCCGTCCGTAACTAAAACTTAACTAAAGATTAGTTATAATATTTTACAAAATAACTCAAGGTAGATGACATATTTATACAAAACTTATTGTTTTTTTAAGGAGAATGACTTGCCTAAAACGTCCAAAATACGGATATATGTAGAGATAGATGATATAAAGATAGGGGAAACAATCAACCCTCTTAAAGAGCAGGTGCATTATCTGTTATCTGTTATGCGTTTGTCTGATGGCGAAAAAATATTGATTTTTAATGGTATATCCGGAGAATTTGAATGCCGGGTTTGTATCAATGGAAAGAAAGATTTGGCCTTGCAAATCATTCAGAAGACCAGAGATTTTTTATCTGTGCCTGATGTTTGGCTACTTTTCCCTCCGCTCAAAAAGGATCGCACAGACTTTGTAATTGAAAAAGCAACTGAACTAGGAGTCGCAAAAATTATACCGGTTATCACCCGTTATACAATCGCCGAAAAAATAAAAACTCAACGTTGGAAAGCACAAGCTATAGAAGCATCAGAACAATCACGACGAGTTGAAATTCCTAAAATATCAGCACCGGTAGAAATTTCTGATTTGCTTTCTAAATGGGATGCAAAACGTAAGTTATTTTTTATGGATGAAACCGGAAATGGTCAAAACTTTAACCAAGCTCTGCAAAAAGCAACAGCTCCGATAGCTCTTCTGGTTGGTCCTGAAGGTGGTTTTAGCGAACAAGAATTAGAAATGCTAAAATCTTGTCCTTTTGCCAGCGGCATAAGCCTTGGACCGAGAATTTTGCGGGCGGAAACAGCTGCTATAGCTGCGCTATCATGCTGGCAGCTAATTCAGGGTGATTGGCAAAAAGGAGATAAATAATGAAAAAAAGCATAAACAAAACAAATACTATTCCTCCGTATCAAAAAGAATATTACAGCTGGTTGTATGAAAATAGTTTTTTATGCAAGCTGATAGACAGAGATTGGTTGCTGAACTTAATAACGCTAGGAGCTCATAAAAGACTTATAAGTGCATGTTTGGAAGAGATTTATCCTCAACAAAAAACCCTGCAAGTAGGGGTTACTTTTGGTAATCAATTGGCAAAAGTTGCAGAGAGACTGGGAATTTACGGCGAATTTGATATTGTTGATATCAGTGCGACACAATTAAGAAGAACCCACAACAAATATCGTTATTTATATCCATCAATGAATTTTATAAACAGAGATGCTACTACTAAAACAGACCAAAGATATAGTGTTATTATATGCTATAATCTTTTGCATGAAATGCCGCAACCTTCAAAAACAAATTTAATAAATACATTGCTTTCAACAATAACTCCTGCAGGAAAAATCGTTTTTATAGATTATAATAAACCAGCAATTTGGAATCCATTTCGCTTTATTATTCAAGCATTTAACCGTTTATATCAGCCGTTTGCCGAAAATTTATGGGAAAATGAGATTAAAGATTTTTCCTCGGCAAGAGGTCAGTTTGAATGGAAAAAAACAACTTATTACGGCAAAATGTATCAAAAAGTTGTAGTAAGGCGAAAAGAAATGCTGTATTAAACCAAACTTTCAATTTTTTTTGCAACATCCAAAGAATTATGTAATTTCTTTTGAGGAATAAAATCAACAGCATTCTCATTGTCGATTCGCACGGCATAACCATTGTCTACCAAAGATTTTACAAAAGCTAAATGCTTTTTTGTCAGCCAGTGTTTTCCTTCAAAAATCATAACATCTTTTCCGCTACCGCAAGCTTCGCAGACCATAGAAACAGAGTCACCGGTTGCAATAATCCTGTCAGCACAGGCATAAAATCCCAAAATAGGATTTTCCTTTTTTTCACCCCACAAAAAAGTATAAGTAGGAATATCTTTGATTTTTTCCATAATTATACTTTGTGCGCTTTCTCCTGTTCTTCTGGAAGTGGTAATTAAAACGGAGCCGCTTACTTTTTGGTGAATATTAACAATTTCATCAGCCAATTTTTTAGCATTTTCATTAGAGAATGGCTTGTTTTTAATTGCTCCGCCTACTAAAACAGCAGTGAGAGGACGGGGTAACTTGGAAAAAACATCTTGCCATTGTTCTTTTGCGTTTTGTAAAGTAGCTTCATTGATTCTATGAGGGCATCCGACAATATAAAATGCATTATCTGAAGATGTTTTGCCTCTGTCATGCTCGGGCATAACCAGCAAATCAATATCCTTAAGGCCATACTTGCCGGAAAACATAAGTTGCACAATTTTAGTCTTGCCCTTGGATCGTCTTTTAATCCATAAAGCAATAGGCGTTGTTCTGCGGCTTATTGAAAGCACAATATCCGGACAACCTTTCAAATCATCGGATTTGGATTTATCGACACCTAACAGAAAGAATTTACCACGCAAAAAATTCGGAAGCTTGGCAAATTTATTATAAACAATCTTTTTTTCAATAATATCAAAATCTTCAGACATTTCTTGCAATATGCCTTTTGCTTGACCGACACTACCCATACGATCATCAAGCAACACCCAAATTATCTTTTTCATAACAAAAATCTCTTTTTAATAAATTATTTTTACTCAAAATAAACCATTTTTGATGCAAAATCAAATTAAATATCAAAAGGAGAGATTTGAAATGAAAATATTTTATGGAATACTTGTTTCTGTTTTATTGTTATCAAACAATTCTTTTGCTCAATACAGTGCAAGTAAGAATGCCCAGTATTTGGCTGTTATCAAGGCTGTTGCTAACTATAAAATTAACGACGAAGAAGAAATAGTTCAGGTGGAGAAACTTCGTGAAAACAATAGTTTCAATCAAAAATTGCAAAAAATGATGGCCAAATTAACCAATAGCCGCAACAAAGATTCCAAAAACCGTAAAGTATTGCAAATTTTAGAAAATGCGGGCAAAGAAATTTATGATACTTTAGAATAGCCAATTATCAAAAATCACATCTAATCGAAAAGGATACTACAATGAAAATAAAAAATTTAACAATACTGTTCAGCAGTCTTTTTTTGGGAGCATGCAGTACATGCTTCTATTGCCAAAACGGAGTATGCACCAAACAATATGCTTTGTTTTGCGATCAACCCAATCCTTCTGAAGTCAAGCAAACAGAAACAATTAAAGCGGCTCCGATGGAAATAAAACAGCAAGAGCCGACAATTGTTATTGTTGAAAAACAAGATGCCGAAAAAGATGATGTTGCCTCTGTTATAATCGATAATAACATAAAATATTATGTAAACGAACAAAACTTGAATTGCATAAGTGAAAGTTCAGCAATAAAAGCTCCTCTTGTTGATAAAAATGTACAAGTTGACGATGATGAATATAAAGCCTTTGAAAACAGAGTTTCAGCAAAAGATTCAAAAGACGGTTCAGGTTTCCAATATAGAGATGTCAGAGTGGACGAAATAATGCCTCTTGCTGCTCGTTACTGCCGCGAACACGGTAATCGCTCGGCAATATTGCGCAAAATTAATCTTTATCATGGATATTATCGCCGTATAAGCTTTGATTGTGTAAACTTGTAATTACTGAAAACAAACCCTATATAAATATCGAAAGTGACCATATAAAAACTATTAGAGATTAAAATGGCAAAAGATTTATATGCGATATTGGGTGTTAGCAAAACGGCAAGTAAAGCCGAAATAAAATCGGCATACCATAAGCTTGCACGTAAATATCATCCGGATGTAAACAAAGACAACCCTCAAGCTGCTGAAAAATTTAAGGAAATTTCGGCAGCTTACGATGTCTTGGGTGACGAAAATAAACGGCAACAATATGATAGAAACGAAATAGATGCTGATGGCAAACCTACCGGTTTCGGCTCCGGTTTTTCAGGAGGTTTTGGCAATGGAAATCCGTTTAATGGAACGAACGGATATTATTATACATCCTCTTCCGGTGGCAAAGGTGCTGATTTTGATTTTTCATCAATTTTTAATGATGATATATTGTCAGCTTTTACGGGAGGAAGCTTCCGTTCTCGAGGACGTGCTCGCAAAGGTGAAGATATTGCCTATACCATGAAAATAGATTTTATGTCTGCTGTTAACGGTTCTGAAAGACAAGTAAACCTTGGCGGCCGGAATATAAACGTAAAAGTTCCCGCCGGTAGCCTTGATGGACAAACTCTACGCTTAAAAGGTCTGGGTAAGCCGGGCTATATGGGAGGAGAAAACGGAGATGTGTTAATAACACTCAATGTTGCACCTCATCCATATTTTAGCATTGAAGGACAGAATATCCTTATGGATTTGCCCATAAGTATAAAAGAAGCAGTTTTAGGCGCAAAAATCGTTGTTCCGACCATCAACGGAAATGTAGCCGTAAAAATTCCTCCATATGCAAGCAGTGGTGAAAAATTGCGCTTGAAAGGTAAGGGGTTAAGCAACTTTAAAGGCACCGGAGACCAAATAATTACCATAAAAATAGTATCTCCGCAAAACAAATCTTCAGAACTTGAAAAAACATTAAGCAAGTTGCCTAATGAAAATATTAGGAGCTTTTAATGCGCCTTGAGTCTATAGCTGATTTTGATTGGGAAAATGAACCTGATTTTAATTTTCATGATGGTTCGATAGTTATAAAATCAGCTGAAAATACGGATTTTTGGCAGGATAAAAGACATAATATCAACACAAGCACCGGACATTTTTTTTATTCTCGCAAATTCAATAATTTTACCATAATTGCAAAATGGAAAGTTCCTGATATTATTCCGCAAATGGCTCAATTTGGCCTCATGAGTAAAATTGACAATGACAATTGGTGCAAGATTTCTCTGACTAAAGACAAATTTAATAATCCCTTTATTCTGGTATCTGCTGCCAATGACGGTATATCGGATTTTTGCAAGTTTATGTTTTCCGAAATATCATCAATCATTTACTATAAAATACAAATGATAGACGGTGTTATTTCTGTGTCATACTCTCCCGATAAAATAAATTTTACCCTTTTACGCGTATTTCAATTTGTAAAAGAGAGTAAAATCTATGATATCGGAGCATATATCTGCAACCCGAGCGAACAAGATTTTAAAGCTGTTTTAGAAGATATTGATATTTTCTAGACTATATAATCATACGTTTTCCCGTGTGATCAGGGGCAGAAATTATGCCATCTTCTTCCATTCGTTCAATCAATAGAGCTGCGCGGTTATATCCGATGCGCAAACGTCTTTGAACATAGCTGATGGAAGTCTTTTTGTCATTTCTAACAATTTCAACCGCTTGAGCATATAAGTCTTCATCATTACCACTTCCAGCTGACATTGAAGTCTTATCAAAAACCGCACCAGCGTCTTTTGTATTTAATTCGCCTTCGGTAATTCCTTCAATGTACTCCGGCTTGCTCTGTGATTTCAGATATTCAACAATAGCTTCTACTTCACTGTCTTTTACAAAACTTCCGTGGACGCGGATAGGCCGCTGTCCAGCCGGCATATAAAGCATATCACCCATACCGAGCAACTGTTCCGCGCCTTGCTCTCCCAAAATAGTCCGACTATCAATTTTTGAAGTAACCTGAAAACTTATTCTGGTCGGGAAGTTTGCTTTGATAACACCGGTAATAACGTCAACGGAAGGTCTTTGAGTGGAAAGAATAAGGTGAATTCCTGCTGCACGTGCCATTTGTGCCAAGCGTTGAATGGCTGCTTCCACTTCTTTTCCTGCAACCAACATCAAATCAGCCATTTCATCAACGACAATCACAATATAGGGTAGAGGGGTAAGGTCAATTTCCTGCTGCTCATAAATTGGAGCTCCGGTTTCCATATCAAATCCTGTTTGTACGGTTCTTACCGGTTTTTCTCCGCTGTTACGTATTTCTTCCAAACGCTTATTATAACCTGAAATATTACGCACATTAAGTTGAGCCATAGCTCTATATCTCTCTTCCATTTGAGTAACAGCCCATTTCAAACCCAAAACAGCCTTTGCAGGATCAGTAATAACCGGAGTCAAAAGGTGAGGTATCCCATTATAAACAGAAAACTCAAGCATTTTTGGGTCAATCATAATCAGCTTACATTCATCAGGTCGCATTTTATACAATAATGATAAAATCATAGAGTTCATTCCGACGGATTTTCCAGAACCTGTGGTTCCTGCGACCAATAAGTGGGGCATTTTTGAGAGGTCAGCATAAACGTTCTCACCTCCGATATCTTTACCTAAAACAACATTTAGTGCATATTTCGAATTTATAAATCCCTCACCTTCAAATAAATCTTTCAACCAAACTATTTCTCTCGTGCCATTTGGTAACTCTATGCCTATTGTATTCTTTCCGGTAACGACAGCGATTCTAACAGAAACAGCAGACATAGAACGAGCAATATCATCAGAAAGACCGATAACTCTTGCAGTTTTTGTTCCCGGTGCAGGCTCAAGTTCATATAATGTTACAACCGGCCCGGGGCGAATTTTTACAATTTTTCCATTAACGCCAAACTCTTGCAAAACATTTTCTAATTTTTTTGCCGTATCCTCAAGTTCTTTATCACTTACACTACCGGCATTGTTATTAGAAGGTCTGGAAAGTAAATCAATGCTTGGATAAACATATCCATCTGCAGACGATGGGTGCTTAACAACCTTTTTATTATTATTTTCCGATTTAGATTTAGCTTCCAAAGAAACCTTAATTTTCGGCTCTTTAATTATCGGGACAGATATTTCAACAGAAGATTCGCCTTCCGACATAGTAAAAACAGGTTCTATTTTTTCTTGTTTTTGTTTCCTTTCAAACTTTATCAATCTGATTTTTCTGTAAAAAGTTTTGAGCATACTGAAAAATCCGGTAAATCCGTGCCATATCGCGAGCATAATTTCTATAAAGCTCGTTATCCAAAATTTTAATTGTACACCAGAAGCAAAACTCAATAAACAAAAGGCCAAAACAGCAGCAATTGCGGAAATTATTTCAACTCTATAAACAAAAACAGGGATGTTGTTGAACAGGTATAAACTCAATAACTTTCCGAGATCTCCTCCCAATTTGAAAGCATTGAAAGCAAAGGCTGCCAGACATAAACCGACCAGCCAAGACAGAAAACGCAGATACATATTTTTCAACGGCGATAAAATACATAAAAACCATCCCCAAGCACAAATTGCCAAAAGGAACAATGGTGCTGCAAAACCGAAAGACGTAATCAAAATATCGGCAGTATTAGCTCCGAACCTGCCAAAATAGTTACTGGTTGCCTCTCCCGCATAATTAAAAGAGCTGTCGTTTACGGAATAGAAAGCCAAAGCTCCCCAAATCAAAAAGCATGCACAAATCATAAGCAAACCGTATATTTTGCGGCTTATCTTGTAGTATAAAGAATTTTTTTTCTGTTTTTTAGCCATAATCGTTATCATCAAAAAGGGTTATCCGACAATTCGGTATGATATTATACTTCAAAGATTCTTTATCGTTGGTTAACAAAAGATTTTAACTTGACTTTTGAAGGTTTTTAAGCTTAAACAAACCATAAATAACAATGGATAAGAGGTTTTTTATGAAAAACGCTTTTGTTTTTCCCGGACAAGGCTCACAATTTGTAGGAATGGGAAAAGAATTGGCTGACAACTTCGCCTCTGCAAAGGAAATCTTTCAAGAAGTTGATAATACACTCAATCAGAACTTATATCGCTTAATGACCGAAGGACCGGACTATGAGCTGACTATGACCATAAACGCACAGCCGGCTTTAATGGCAGTTTCCATGGCTGTTGTCAATGTTTTGGAAAAAGACTTTGGAATAAAACTCAAAGACAAAGCAACTTTTGTAGCGGGGCACTCATTGGGAGAATATTCTGCCGCCTGTGCTTCAGGGGTGTTCTCTCTGGAAGATACGGCATGTTTGTTACGCACCAGAGGCGAGGCTATGCAAAAGGCTGTTCCTCTGGGAGTTGGCGGTATGGCTGCGGTTATCGGACTTTCTTATCATGATGTCCAAGCTTTGGTAGAAGCATGCGCTGACAAGGACAATATTTGTGTTGCCGCCAACGATAATGCCGAAGGACAAATTGTTATATCCGGACATATGCCCGCAGTTGACAAAGCGGTAGAAATTGCAGCAGAATTTGGTGCCAAACGATGCATAAAATTGCCCGTTAGTGCACCGTTTCATAGTCCTCTTATGTTACCGGCGGCCGAGACCATGGCTCGCGCCTTTATGAAAGTACAGGCCAACAATGCCGAAATTCCTCTAATAGCCAATGTATTGGCCGAACCTATCACGGAATCAAAGGAGATAATCAAGCATTTGATTGAGCAAATCACTGGTTCTGTTCGTTGGCGCGAAACAATAGCCTATATGCATTCACAAGGCATAACCGATATCTATGAACTTGGAGCCGGAAAAGTTTTATCTGGCATGATAAAGCGCGGCTACAAAGATATAAACACAACCTCAATTTGCACACCTTCAGAAATTGAAGAACTGGCAAATAATTTATAACAACAGCAAAGGAAAAAGATATGTTTGAATTAAAAGATAAAGTTGCACTTATTACCGGAGCAAACGGCGGTTTGGGCGACAAAATTGCTCGCACTTTGCATGCACAGGGCGCAACCTTGGCTTTGACCGATTGCAGAACCAACAACATGGAAAAACTGAAAGCAGAACTCGGTGACAGGGTAGAAATTTTCACTGCCGACTTGACAGATTCAGATTCCATTTCTCAATTAGTAAAAGACGTTGAAGCTAAATTCGGTCGCATTGATATTTTGGTAAACAATGCCGGTTTGACCAAAGATAATCTGTTTATCCGCATGAGCGACGAAGATTGGCAGTTGGTTTTGGATGTAAACCTCACAGCCGGTTTCAAACTTGCAAAAGCAGCTGTTCGCGGTATGATGAAACGTCGTTTCGGCCGTATTATCGGTATTGCCTCGGTTGTAGGTGTTATGGGCAACGCCGGACAAGCCAATTATTCCGCATCAAAAGCGGGAATGATTGCCATGAACAAATGCTTGGCACAAGAAGTCGGCTCTCGCGGTATTACGGTCAATTCTATTGCTCCCGGCTTTATCCGCACACCGATGACAGACGTTTTGCCAGAAGATGTAAAGGCCGCTTTGCTTGCCAAGATACCCGAAGCAAAATTGGGAGAAGCACAAGATATTGCCAATGTTGTTGTCTTTTTGGCCAGTGACGAAGCACAATACATTACCGGTCAGACTATCAACATCAACGGCGGCATGGCTATGATTTAATTTTATCGTCATCCCTCCAAAAACGTCAGTTTTTGGTCAAGGGATCTACCGATTAGTCAATAAAATTCTGTCTCCAAGCGAGGCAGAATTTTTTTAATAAAAAATCAATTTTTAAATCCTTTTAAAACCCAATACCTGACTCACACGAATCGCAATCAAAAACCTCCCAAAAAGGTCAAAAACTAAAAAATATATTGACTCGAAAAGCTAGAAAAAACAACATATTGCCGACTCGAAAAATAAAAAAAGACTCTATTTTCAGTGTAAATCGTTAGTTTTCCACAACTTTTTAAAATTTTCGATTCGTTTAAAAGCCTTGCTGGGATTCGTTTTCCGATTCGTTCGAGTCGCAGAGGCCGATTCGGCACGATTTTTATTGTTTTTACTCTCAAAAAATGGTATACTCACACAGTAATGGAAAAATAGCGGCAAGGGATTGTCGCAGGTGTTGGAAACGAGGGTAAATGACTAAAAATCTTTTACTACATACTTTGCGTATAGCGCTTAAGGCTTGTGCTTTGGGCGTTGTCGCTATTTGTCTCGTTTCCCCTAAAAATGCATATTCCCAAACCTGCCCCTGCAGCGGCACAGGTTGCTATTGTGATCAAACCTATGAAAATTTGATCAAAACAACAAATGGAGCTGCTATCAACCGAGGTGGCAAAACCACTATTTTTCGCAGTTCGTTCTTAAATAATACTAGCTCAGGAGTGACACCATATGGCGGTGCCGTTTATTTGTATTCGAATTCCAACACCATTACCTCCAGCACATTTACAGGTAACCAAGCCCTCTCTACAAGTTCGCATGTTCGTGGCGGCGCAATATATATTCAAGGCAACGGTAGCATAATTAGTTCTAACACTTTTACCGACAATATAGCTCATGGTAAAATAGGACATGCATATACCAATGGTGCGGCCTCCGGAGGTGGCGCGATTAATCTTTGGGGAATGAGCAATGTAATTACATCAAATACATTTATCAATAACCAATCATCATACATAACTACTAATATCAACAGTTGGGGAAATAGCAATGCTTATGGCGGCGCTATCAGTATGGCTAGTAATAATATAATCAGCTATAACACATTTATCGGTAATAAAACTATAGCGATTACAGATGATGGGCTTTCTGCTCTTGATGGCACAGGAGGTGCAATTCGCTCATTAAAATGGAACACAATAACTTACAACATTTTTACTTCTAATCAATCAGCCTATGGTGGAGCGATAACCGGTAGTTCTAGTACAATCAGCAACAACATTTTTACAAATAATGAGGCAAGATCTCAAGGTGGAGCGATAACCGGTAGCTCAAACATCATCAGCAACAATACATTCAGTAGTAACATAAGCGGTTCATACGGTGGTGCAATTTATTCAACCAACTCAAGCACCATTACCAACAATATCTTCATAGGCAACCATGCAGGCATCGGTGGTGCTATTTATTTTTATGGTTCTGGTAACACTGTCAAAGCAGACGCAGGCACAACACTCTTTCAAAACAACTACGTTGGCTACGAAACAGACAAACAAGCTATAAACCAAGCAGGTGCGACAAACACATTAAATCTTACCCTTGCCAACAATGGAATTATGACTTTCTATGACTATATCACTGGTACTTCCGGATTCGATACTGTCATTTCCGGTACTTCTGGATCAATCTTAAATCTCTATAACGAAATTAAAAATTCTGATGTTTCAACTTCCGGCGCATTCACATTCAACACCGCCGATAGCAATACTATGGACTATAACTTTTTGACATTCAACCCCAACGCTTCGACCTTATTCAATATTGATATTAATCTAGGCAATAAAACCGCAGACCAATTCATAACTGACAAAATTTCTTCCGGCACAATCAATCTATATAACATAAATCTTTATAATGGAAATAATCCAAGTGAAATTACTATTATTAAAGTTATTGATACACCGAATAGCAATTTGCAACTTTCCTTATCACAGAATTTGCTAAATCAATACTCAACAGGCAATGGAACAGTCACGATATCAAGCACAGTCAAAGCAAATAACAATTGGAACGACACTTTTTCCACAACAATTACCGCAACAGGGACCGGAAGAATAATAAAAACAATTTCTTTATATACTACCAATGATAGCATCGTCTTTGCAAACGGTGGAACCAGCAAAACAATTGTGGAAGACCCGATAGTTGTTGTTGCTCACGATATGACAAATTCCGTCAAAACATTTACTGCAAACAGTGCTAATTCCATATATACTCTCGGCTATGTTGACAACACTGTTACAGGGGTTGGCCCTGTTGTAGGGACATTGACAGTTAATGGAGTAATCGGTGCTTCAAGCCGCTCAACCCTAAATTTGAACGGCAAGAAAGGATTTGATGTTACGAAAGCAGATTCAACACTAAATCTATCCGATATGACCATAAAAAATGGTTCGGGCTCTTATGGTGCAGCAGTTTATCAAAAATATGGAAATCTAAATATAAGCAATGTCTTGTTTACATCAAACACTGTCAGTTCTATAAGCACCTCTACCATCTATGGTGGTGCAATTTATGTAATAGGCGGAAGCAACACTATCAGTTTTAGCTCCTTCACTGGCAACATTGCCAGCGCCTCAAATTATGCCTATGGAGGTGCGATTTATACAAATATCACCAGCACCATTAGTAACAACGCCTTCAGCAGCAACATTGCCAGCGCCTCTCAAGCCTATGGAGGTGCGATTTATGCATCTAACACCACCATCAGCAACAATACATTCAATAACAACTATGTCATGAGTTTCAATGGTGGCGGAGGCGCGATTTATGCAATTGCATCAAATACCATCAGTAACAACACCTTTAGCGGTAACATTGCCAGCGCAACAAATAATGCCAGGGGTGGTGCAATTTATATATCATATCCCAATACCATCAGTAACAACATCTTTAGCGGTAATATTACGAAAGGCAACTACAGTATTGGTGGTGCAATTTATATATCATCTCCCAATAATACCATCAGCAACAACACTTTTAGCGGTAATATTACCAGCGGTACATATAGCTCTGGCGGTGCGATTTATGCATATGGATCAAATACCATCAGTAACAACACCTTTAGCGGTAACATTGCCAGCGGTACCACGCGTTCCCAAGGTGGTGCAATTTATGGTACAACTTCAAATACCATCACCAACAACCTATTTATTAACAACCGTGCAGTTGGCGGAATTGCTCAAGGTGGTGCAATCTATTTCCAAAGCTCCGCCAACACCATCAAAGCCGATAATGGCACAACATTGTTCCAAAACAACTATGTTGATTCAGCCGGAACAGACAAACAAGCCATTTATCAAAATGGATCTGGCAGTGTTTTGAATCTTACTCTTGCCAATAACGGTACCATGACTTTCTATGACTATATCACAGGTATTTCCGGATTCGACACCGCTATTTCTGGCACTTCCGGCTCGACATTGAACCTTTATAACGAGATTAAGAATTCTGATGTATCGACATCTGGTGCATTCACATTTAATACCGCTAACAACAGTGTTATGACCTATAACTTTTTGACATTTAACCCCAACGCTTCAACCTTATTCAACATAGACGTTAGCAGCTCAAATAATACAGCTGATGTTTTCAAAACCACAAATACATCTTCTGGCACACTAACGCTGAATAAACTTAATTTTTTGAATTTGTCCGCGGGAACACATACAATTCAAGTCATTTCAAATACTAATAGCAATAGTAGTTTGCAACTGGCTCTAAGCTCTTCAGTAAGCAGTTTAAGCACTATCAATTACAGTAGTATTAAAGAAGACAATTATTGGACAGATTTGGTTACTATAGGAACAGCAAATATAAGTGGAATTGGACTTGGTAGCACACGCACTAGCAATGATTCTATCGTTTTTACATTAAGCGATGTTTCTACACCTGACGTGGAGCCAATTGTTGCCATTGCTCATGCATCTTCTCCAAAAACCAGAACATTTTCAACCAACGACGCAACAGCTGTTTACACTCTTGGTTATGTTGTTCCAAGCACAACCGAAATTGGAGTTGTCAGCGGAACACTCACCGTTTCTGGTACTGTTTCCGGATCCAACCGCTCAACCCTAGACCTCAACAACAAAGGTGGTTTTACAGTTAACAATAGTAATTCCACACTCAATTTGCAAAATATGACAATTAAAAACGGCAGTCGTTCAAGTAGCGGTGCAGCGATTAGCAAAAGCGATGGAAATCTAAACGTAAATAATGTGCTATTCACAAGCAATACAACAACGGAAAGTGCTGGAGCCGTAGGGCTTTCGAAATATGCTGCGATAACGAGTAGCACATTTATAGGAAATACAGCAACTAAGTATGGTGGTGCAATATCTGCTTCCAAAAATTTTATCGTTGAAAACAGCACCTTTAGTAGCAATACCAGCAGATGGGGAGGAGGAGCTATTCATGCTACTGGAGGAGCAACTATTTCAAATAGTACGTTTAGCTACAATAAAAATACCTACGATGATCAATATTCAGGCGGAGCAATTATGATTTGGGGAGGAACGGTTTATATAAATGACTCTATATTTGATCACAACTCAGATACACATAGTGCTGGCGCGATTTATGTAATGGGCGAAGGTGTTCTCATTGTAACCAATAGTACTTTTACAAACAACCATGCCTCAAGCAAATACAATGGTGGTGCAATACAGGGGGCAAATAACAGTTACATTTTAATTAGAGCTGATAACGGAACTACCCTGTTTCAAAACAATACAAGAAGTAATACAATGGTAGATATTAACTCCAATAAACCTGTAAATCTATCGGTTACAAATAATGGTGTTATGACTTTTTACGGAGAAATTCAAACCTATAACAATCTTAAAAGTACTGGCGAGATAACAGGAGATTCTACAGGTATTCTCAATCTATACAATGATGTTACAAACCGCACTATCACTACATCAGGAGGATTCACATTTAATACAGCCAACGACAGCGTTCTCACATATAATTTCTATGGTTTCAATCCAAGTTCCTCAACAATATTCAATATTGACGTTGATTTTACTAATAAAACTGCGGACTTATTCAAAACTACAAATTCTTCATCCGGCACTATCACATTGAATAACATCAATTCTTTGGGTAGCTTAAGTAACTTAAATAATGGAGACAAAATTCAGATTATATACAATGGAAATACCGAAAGCCAGTTGCAGCTTGCACTAACATCAAGCTTACTAAATAAAAAGTTTACCGATACTACTGTTGTTAGCAGTAGCACTACAACGGTAAATGTTGGACCGATTAATAATTGGGCTGATCAATTCACTGCTACAACCTTTACTGGGGATACTATTACCAATTATACCGCGACACTAAGTTTGGCAACCACACGCACAACCAACGATTCAATAGGAGCAACCGTTACCAGTACAACAACTACAGGTAGTGGCACAACAACCACAGCTTCTGCAGGGGAGCCAATAGTTGTTGTTGCCCGTGATACTACCAATCCTTACAGATTCTTCACAACCGGCGATTCTAGTGCGGTATATACACTTGGTTATGTAGACCCTAGTGTTACCGAAATCGGGATTGTCAGCGGGACTATGTATGTGCAGGGCCCGCTTTCCGGTGGCAATACAGCCAATCTTAATTTGAATGGGAAAGGAGGATTTACCGTAAATAATTCCAGTGCAATCCTTAGTCTAAAAAACATGACGATTAGCAATGCTAACAGATCAGGTCAAGGTGGTGCAGTGTATTATAATACTGGCGACTTAATAATACAAAATGTTGTATTTACAAGCAATACAGGTAGCTCTGGTGGCGCAATCTATTCAAATGCAAATCTTACATCCACAATTTCAAACAACTATTTCTTCGGCAACGTCGCAACATCAGGTTTGGGCGGAGCAATCAGGACACCAAACTCTGCCACTATAACCAACAATACATTCATAGGTAACAAATCCCTTACTAGTTGGGCATATGGTGCTGCAATCAATATATGGAACAGTAATATTGTAACTTATAATACATTTAATTCAAACATTTCTAGCGGCTCATATCCTCAAGGGGGAATCATCTATTCTCAAAGTAGTAACATTATAAACAGTAATACTTTTAGTGGCAATATTACCAGCGGCACTACTAACGTTCAGGGTGGTGTAATTTATGGACAGAGTTACAATACTATAAACTCTAATACTTTTACCAACAATACTGTCTTTGGCTCAAATATTACCGGTGGTTCGATTAGGGTTAATAATTACAATGCGATAAGAAACAATACATTTAATGATACGATAATTGGTTCCACAAGTAGCTTTACAATTTATGGTGGTGGAATTTATTCACTAAATAATAATACCATAGCGAATAATACTTTTTCTATGACAGTTGCCAGCGGCACCGGTGATACAGCAAAAACAATCTATGGAGGCGGCATCTATGCACAAAATAATAACACTATAACCGGTAATACATTTAACAGCCGTATTTATCAAGGAGGTTATAGAAATAGTGTTGAGTATGGCCAAGCTATTTACGCACAAGACTATAACAATATCACCAGCAATACTTTTAGTATGGGTATGATAAGCAATGCAAATAATCACGCAACAGTCTATGTTGGAAGCAATAATTATATTGCTGCCAACACATTCAACAGCAATACCAGTTTGGGTGGATATGGCACTGGAATAGAAGCCGTATCATATAATACCATAACCAGTAACACTTTTATATACAATGTTGTATCAATATATCTTTCAGGATCTTCTAATACCATCACCGGTAATGAGTTTACACATAATATTAGGGATGGAGATTTTATGGGTGGAGCAGATGATGGTGGAGCAATATCATCGCAAGGTAGTGGAACAATCATTAAAGGTAATACGTTTACCGATAATAATTCTACTTGGTCAACTAAAGGTGGCGGTGCAATTAAAGCAAATAGCTACCATACAATAGTTAACAATACGTTCATAAACAATTATGCTAATATATCTGCGAGCACGGGAGCTAAAGGTGGTGCAATATACTTAGCCGGAACTGGTAACACTATTGGAGCAGATGCCGGAACAACCTTATTTCAAGGAAATGGTGTTGATCCCAAATGGCAGAACAGTAGCATGGTCATAACCGATATGCAGGCCGTTTACCAAGCAGGAGCCAGCAGTCAATTAAATCTCTCTGTTGTCAATAATGGCACCATGACCTTCTATGACTATATCACCGGTGATAGCGGATTCGATACAGTAATCAGCGGTACTTCCGGCTCAACTTTGAATCTTTATAACGAAATCAAGAATTCCGACGTATCCACTTCCGGCGCGTTCAATTTCAATACAGCTAACAATAGTATGCTTACCTACAATTTCTTGACCTTCAATCCGAATGCTTCGACATTGTTCAATATTGATATAAACTTGTCAAACAGAACATCTGATGTTTTCAAAACCACAAACTCTTCTTCCGGTACACTTTTCTTGAATACACTCAATATTACTGCAGGTAGTTGGAATGACTTATTCAATAGCGGTCAAAAAATTCAAGTTATCTACAATGAAAATACCGGAAGCACACTACAACTTGCCCTTTCTACAGCCTTGAGCAATACACTTGCTGGCTATAACACAAACACCATCACCACCAGCAGTTCGACAACAACAAGCACAAAATCTCCGCAAGCTACCAACGTTTGGACCGACAAATTTGGAACAAATACCACAAATACCGTAACAACCACCACAACAACCAAAAAACTTGGGCTTGCAACCACCCGCACAACCAATGACTCAATTGGTGTAAATGTTACCAGTAACCAAACCTCATCATCGACATATAGCTTTACTGCACAAGGTGAGCCGATTGTTGTTGCCGCCCAAGCAAGCACACCGACAACAAGAACATTCAGCACCACAGATGCAACCGCTGTTTATACCCTTGGCTATGTTGTTCCGAGCACAACCGAAATCGGACTTGTCAGCGGAACTTTCACCGTTCAAGGTGCAATCAGTGGCTCAAACCGCTCAACTTTGAACTTGAACAGCAAAGCCGGATTTAGAGTAGAAAACTCCGGCTCAACCTTGAACCTCGCCAGCATGACCATCAAAAACGGCTCCCGCTCCGGCAATGGCGGTGCCGTTTACCAAACCGCCGGTGTTCTTAATACTTCTAACGTAATATTTACGTCTAACACAGCAAACTATGGCGGTGCAATTTATACCAATATCAGTGGTAGTACAATTAAATTAAGCACATTTTCAGGTAACAAAGCAACATCAAGTGGTGGAGCAATTTTTGTCGATAACCAATATGCAACCATCACAAGCAATACATTTACAAGCAATGTCGCAACAGGAACAACTGCATATGGTGGAGCTATTTATGTTAGTAATGGAAACGGACAAATTATTAGCAATACATTTACAAGCAACACATCAATAGGTACAACAGTAGCACAAGGCGGTGCACTCTTAATAAGCTCACACACCAGCACAAAGAATAATATTTTTACAGCAAACAAAGCAACTGGACCTACTGCAAAAGGCGGTGCACTATATACTTATAATTCCAATACAATAAGTAATAATACATTTACAAGCAATGTCGCAACAGGAACAAATGCATATGGCGGAGCTATATTTATCCAAAATAATGGAAGTACAATTACTAACAATACATTTACAGGAAACTATGCAAAGGGAACTACCTCTCAAGGTGGCGCCATTTATTTCGGGGGTACCAATAATACTATTGCCGCTGATGCTGGTACAACCCTATTCCAAGGCAACTATATTGGTTCTGCAGGCACAGATAGGCAGGCTATTTATCAAGCAGGTTCCAGCAATAGATTAAATCTTTCTCTTGCCAATAACGGCACCATGACTTTCTATGACTATATCACCGGTGATAGCGGATTCGATACAGTCATCAGCGGCACCTCCGGCTCAACCTTGAACCTCTATAACGAAATCAAAAACTCCGACGTCAGCACTTCCGGTGCATTCACATTCAACACCGCCAACAGCAGTATTTTGACCTACAACTTCTTAACATTCAACCCCAATGCTTCAACATTGTTCAGTATCGACATCAATCTCGCCAACAAGACAGCCGACCAATTTAGAACCACCAACGCTTCTTCCGGCACCTTAACCCTTAATTCTCTCAATGTTACTTCCGGCAGTTGGGCAGACAGCTTCACCACCGACGGTCAAAAGATTCAAATTATCTATAATGCCAACACCGGAAGCACCTTAAAATTGGCCCTCTCTGCAAGCTTGAGCAACACTTTGGCCTCATATTCTACCAACACATACACCTATGAGCAAGTTAACGTCAAAGCCAACAACGCATGGACCGACCAATTCGGAACGACCACAACCGGCTATACCAAAGTCTTCGGACTTGCCACCACGCGCACAACCAATGACTCTATCGGTGTAACCATTACCAGCGGCACAGGCTTTACCGCCGAGGGTGAGCCGATAGTTTTGGTGGCCAAAAACGGAGTCTATGCAACCCGCACATTCAATACCACCAGCCCGACCGCAACCTATACCCTTGGTTATATTGTTCCTAGCACAACCGAAATCGGACCTGTCAGCGGAACTTTGACCGTTCAAGGTGCAATCAGTGGCAACAACCGCTCAACTTTGAACTTGAACAGCAAAGGCGGATTCCAAGTTCCCGCCGCCGCCACAACCCTCAATCTCGCCAGCATGACTATTAAGAACGGTTCTCGTTCAGCCTCTGGTGCCGCTGTTTACCAAACTACCGGCAATTTGAATGTCAGCAATGTATTATTTACTTCTAACACATCCACAGGTGCTGGTGGAGCTATTTATGTAGGAGGAGGTACTGCAAATATTGTTAACTCCACATTCAATGGTAACAGCACAGGTTCATCAAATGAGGGTGGAGCAATTTATAATGCAGGAACAATGACGGTTAGTGGTTCAAGTTTCACAGGAAACACCGGTTACTATTCTGGCGCAATTGGCAATGGTGGCACTTTAACAATTACAAGTTCAACTTTTACTGGAAACACAACAACAAGTGGGTATGTTGGTGGGGTATCATATAATAAACCAGGAGCGACAATCACTGCTTTAACAGGTAATACTTTTAGCTCCAATGCCGGAGGGGTGTTTTATAATTATGGCACTATCACAAATATTCAATCCAATACATTTAGTGGTAACACCTATGGAGCAATAAGCAATAGTCGATATGCAGGAACATCAGGTGCTGGTTTGATTTCAAATATTAGTAGCAATGTATTTAGTGGAAATACAGGAACACAGGCAATTTTACAAAGAGATGGTGGAGCTACAAGTGGCACAATTACTACTCTTACAAATAACCTATTCACATCCAACACAGCAGGAGCAATAGGAAATACCGGTGGAGCCACTATCGTTAATTTAACTAACAATGTCTTTACCGGTAATTCAGTAGGTAATGGTGGGGCAATTTATAATGCTGCCGGCTCCACAATTACTACCTTAACTGGCAATACTTTCACTGGAAACAGAGCTAGTACGAATGGTGGTGCAATCTATAATGCAGGAACTATTACCACACTCAAAAATAATACCTTTACCGGCAACGTTGCGACAGGTAGTTCCTACAATGACGGTGGTGGTGCAATTTATGCCGGTGCGGCAATGACCATCCAAAGCAACACCTTCACCAACAACCAAACATCTCACCTTGGCGGTGCAATTAATGTCGGTGCTAACAACGTAACCATTATCTCCAATGTCTTTACCGGCAACAGTGCAAGCGAAGGTGCTGCAATTGATATTCATGGTAGTTACAAATTAACAACAATAACCAATAATATTTTCAATTCAAACACTGCAACATATTCAGCAATAGTTAGCTATTATTCTAACACAATCACCAGTAATACTTTTAACGGTAACCAAGCAACAGCTTCCGGTGGTGCAATTTGGATATATAGCGGTAACACTGTTAACAAAAATACTTTCACCGGAAATAAAGCAGCAACCGCAGGTGGTATAAATGTTTATGGCACAAACAACACCATACTCTCTAACACCTTTACTTCCAACCAAGCAACCAATCATGGTGGTGCATTGAGTATATGGACTGCAGGAAATACTATCCAATCCAATACCTTTACCGGCAATACCGCAACCAACTATGGTGGTGCAATTTATCTCAACGCCAACCAAGCACTTTCATCCAACATCTTTACATCCAACCAAGCCACACACGGCGGTGCTATTTTTGCTAATGTTGCATCCACCGGTATTACAAACAACACATTTAACAGCAATACAGCGACCTATGGCGGTGGTATATATCTTGCCGTTGCAAACAACACAATTTCCGGTAACAGATTTAATGGCAACTCTGCAGGCTATGGTGGCGGTATATATGCCGCAAGTACCGGCAATACCATAAGCAACAACAACTTTACCGGCAATAAGTCCACCGGCTCCGAGGGTGGCGGTGCAATTTGGCTTGCCAGCTCATCAAACACCATCAGTGGTAACACAATTGCCAGTAACACGGCCAACATATATGCCGGCGGTATCGGCGTTCAGGGTAACGCACAAACCATTACTAATAACACTTTCAGCGGCAATACTTCGGTTTATGGTGGTGCAGCAATAACCTTATGGAGTAACATTTCTTCCAACAGCATAACCTCCAATACCTTCAATTCCAACACTGTAACCGGTTCAACCTATGGTGGTGGTGCAATTTGGGTTAGCAAGGGCAACACAATCCAATCCAACACATTCTCCGGAAACAAAGCTACTCCTTCTGGTGGTGCTCTCTTTGTCTATGGCAACCTCAATGCTATCAACCGTAATACATTCACCGGTAATACAGCAACTTATGGTGGCGCAATTGCACTCAATACCACTGGCGGCAACACAATGCAATCCAATACCTTTACCGGCAATGTTGCAAGCAGTTACGGTGGCGCGATTTATACTGATGCCAATAACACAATTTCATCCAACATCTTTACATCCAACCAAGCCACACACGGTGGTGCCATATTTGCCAATGTTGCATCCACCGGTATTACAAACAACACCTTCAACAGCAACACGGCAACTTACGGCGGAGCAATCTTCCTCAATGCCGCTGGTAACACTATTTCAGGCAACCGTTTCAACGGTAACTCGGCATCCATTGGCGGTGCGATTTATGCATATACTTCAAACACCATCAGTAATAATACCTTTACAGGAAACAAGGCAAACTATTCAGCTGCAAACGGTGGTGCAATTTATGCGACACATTACAACACCATAACCGGCAATACATTCACTAACAACCTTGTCAGTGGCACGAATAATGATAACGACGGCGGTGCAGTATTTGTTGAAAGCTATAACACCATCAAAAACAATACATTCACCGGCAACCAAGCATATTCACGCGGTGGTGCTTTGAGAGTTGCATCAGCCAACACAATTCAATCCAATACATTTACCAGTAACAAGGGAACAGGTGGCGGTAATAACTATGGTGGCGCAATAAATGTTAAAGGAACAGGCAATACAATTTCTTCTAACATTTTTAATTCAAACACAACACGCACTGGAGGTGCAATATTCACTTGGTATGGCAGCAACACCATTACCAACAACCAGTTTAATGGTAACACCAGCAGTTACGGCGGCGGCATCTCCACCTATACAGGTGCACATTCAGACGTAATTACCTATAACAGCTTTACTGGTAACAATGCAACCTATGGTGGTGGTATTTATGTTTATACAAACAGCCTTAACAATGCCATTACTAATAATACCTTTACCACTAATACAGCAACCTATGGTGCTGGTATATATCTTAATTCTGTTATTTCTAATCTTAGTTATAATACCTTCAATTCCAATATTGCAACAGCCTCCGGTGGTGCTCTCTACTTGGCCTCTGCCGGCAACACTGTCAACAATAACACCTTTAATGGTAACCAAGCAGTGCTTGGTGGTGCGATTCGTGGTTCAAGCTCCAACACCTTCAAAAACAACACCTTCACTGGCAACAAAGCCACAGCAACTGCTGATGGTTATGGCGGCGGTGCAATGCAACTTACCAGCTATAACACCATCCAATCCAACACTTTCACCGGTAACAATTCTACCAGTGATGGTGGTGCAATCGCAATTTGGAGTGAGGGCACATACAACACTATTAGCAGTAACGTCTTTAGCGGTAACAGTGCATCTTCTGAGGGTGGTGCAGTCGTAGCATATACTAATAATACGTTCACCAACAACACTTTCAATTCTAACACCACTGCAATTGGAGGTGCTATATATTTAGGTGACGCCAATACAGTCACGTCCAACCGTTTCAATGGAAATAGTTCAACTAGCCGTGCCGGTGCCATTGACGCAGGCTCAAATAACACTTTGAGAAACAATAGTTTTGTCGGCAACAATTCAGTTAACGGCGGCGCAATATACTTTAGAGGTGGCGGAAACACAGTCCAATCCAACACCTTTACCTCTAATAGCGGCACAACAGGCGGTGCA
The DNA here is from genome assembly GCA_045593845.1 of Alphaproteobacteria bacterium. GTDB lineage: Bacteria > Pseudomonadota > Alphaproteobacteria > RF32 > CAG-239 > JAFUYI01. The sequence goes on along the minus strand of JAZNXK010000011.1, from coordinate 3,016 downwards.
ATTTATACTGCCGGAAACAACACAATTTCATCCAATATTTTCACATCCAACAAAGCCGCATACGGCGGCGGTATATATGCCAGTGTTGCAACCACAGGTATCACCAACAACACCTTCAATTCCAACGTTGCTACCGGCTCCGGCGGTGCGCTATTTCTTAATGCTGCGGGTAATAGTGTTAATAGCAATCGCTACAACGGCAACTCTGCAGCAAGAGGCGGCGCAATATTCCTCGCCAGCACATCAAATGTTATAACTTCAAGCACTTTCAGCGGAAACAGAGCCACTGACGGCGGCGGAATATATACCGTATCCTCAAGCGCATACAACAGAATCAGTTACAACACATTCAGCAACAATACAGCCGGATGGGGAGCCGGAATTTTTACATATTCTAATTCTGATACTATAAGTTATAATACTTTCAATTCCAATACAGCCGCCAGCACAGCCAATTATGGCTACGGTGGTGCGATAGCACTTTGGGGTGGTCATGGTACAACCGTAACCAACAATACTTTCAATGCCAACCAAGCAACATCATCAGGTGGTGCAATTGCACTTATTAGCAGTGGTCATAGCATTCTATCTAATACCTTTAATTCCAATTCTACAAGTAACTATGGTGGTGCAATTTATGCAGGTGCGGCAACAACTATTCAATCCAACACCTTTAGCGCAAACTACGCAAGTAATGGCGGTGGTGCAATATATCTCACCACAACAGGTAACACGATTGATAGAAATACCTTTACAGGAAACTATGCAAGCAACTCCGGCGGCGCTATTTATTCAAACGGCGGCAATACAATTACCAATAACACATTTAATAATAACATAGCAAACGTTTTGTCTGGACAAGGACAAGGAGGTGGCGCAATTCGTGCGGGAGAAAATGATGTTATCAGATATAATACTTTTACCGGCAATATTACAGATAACAACACCGGTGGAGCAATCAGAGCTGATGGTAGTAACAGTGTAATTGAGAGCAATACCTTCAATTCAAATACAGCGGTATATGGCGGGGCCATTGATTTGGGATTTAATGTGACCGGAACAAGCGTAAAAGGTAATAATTTCAACGGCAATAGAGCAGCCGCACAAGGCGGTGCTATATATACCAATGGTGGAGCAAATGCAAACAATATTATCAGCAATACCTTTACCGGCAACACTGCTCCTACAGGTGGCGCAATTTATGTCCGTGACAACGCCAACACAATACAATCCAACGTATTTACAAAAAATAACGCAACCAACGGCGGTGCAATATACACAGATGTTGCATTAAGCAATCTTACAAACAACACATTCAATAGCAATGTTGCCACATCTTCTGGTGGTGCAATATATCTCGCCGTAAATGGCAACACTGTTTCCGGCAACCGCTTCAACGGCAACAAGGCATTTAAGGGTGGAGCAGTTTTTGCTGGCGCTTCTAACACTTTCACCAGTAACACCTTTACCGGAAACACAGCTTCAGGTGCAACGTCCCAAGGTGGTGCAATCTACCTCAATGGAGCAGGCAACAACATCAAAGGAAACACCTTTAACTCTAATGTTACAACCGGAACAGATCGAATTTCCGGTGGTGCAATTTTTGCGGCAGGCTCATCAAATACCATCCAATCCAACACATTCAATGGAAACACAGCAAGTTATGGTGCTGCAATCAACCTTGCCAGCAACGGCAATACTGTTTCAAGCAATGTCTTTACCGGCAACAATGGATCATCCGGCGGTGCTATTAGAATAGACTATGTCTCCGGCAATAGCATTATCAATAATACATTTACAGGCAACAACGCAGGTAGCTATGGCGGTGCAATTTCCGATATGAGCACAAATGATACCATTTCAGGTAACAGATTCACTTCTAACAACTCATATCATGGCGGTGCTGTTTATCTTGAAATATCCTCCAACACCGTCTCGGGCAATACTTTCACATCCAACACCGGTGGTCTTGGGGGGGCAATCTGGGCAAACAGATACAATACCATAAGCGGTAATACATTCTCCGGCAACAAAGCAAGCTCTCAAGGTGGTGCAATTTATTTAACAGGCACATCCAACACCATTACTAATAACTCTTTCATTGGCAATGCTGCCTCGAGCACAGGTGGTGCAATCTTTGTTTCTGGCACAGCTACCGGCACAACCATAGCCGCCGATAACGGCACAACCACATTCCAAAATAACTATGTTGGAACAGCCGGAACTGACAAACAAGCCATTTATGTCCAAAGCGCAACTAATACTTTGAAATTATCGCTTGCCAACAATGGTACCATGACTTTCTATGACTACATCACCGGTGATAGTGGATTCGATACAGTCATAACAGGCACTTCCGGCTCTACTTTGAATCTCTACAACGAAATCAAGAATTCCGATGTCAGCACTTCAGGCGCATTCACCTTTAATACCGCCAATGGCTCGTTGTTGACCTATAACTTCTTGACCTTCAACCCCAATGCTTCAACCCTGTTCAATGTAGATGTCAACTACACCAACAAGACCGCCGATGTATTCAAAACCACCAACCTTTCAAGCGGCACCTTAACCTTGAGCAGCCTTAATGCTACTGCCGGCAGCTTGGCAACCTTTGCCGCAAATGAAGAAACACAAAAGATTCAAATTATCTATAACGGCAACACCGGAAGCTCATTGCAGTTGGCTCTCACCACAGCTTTGAGCAATACCTTAAAGTCATATAATTCTACCCGTACCGATCTTGCGCCGGTTGCCGTAAAAGCCAATAACCTTTGGAGCGACCAATTCGGTAGCAATGCAACCTATGTTACCAAAACTCTCGGACTTGCCACAACTCGCACAACTAATGACTCTATCGGGGTAACCGTTGTCAGAAATTATGCATTCTTGGTTGACGGTGAGCCGATTGTCAGAGTTGCACGTGATACCACCAATGCTGTCAAGACCTTTAATGCCAGCGCCGCAACAGATACCTATACACTTGGTTATGTCGTTCCGAGCACAACCGAAATCGGAC
>JAZNXK010000010.1:0-14606 GCA_045593845.1 Alphaproteobacteria bacterium | reverse complement strand
CCCGATGGTACTGTTACCGTTCCTGTTGATTGTTATGTAAAATTGTCACATCTTGACTATCTGTTTTGGAAATATCTGCGCCATCTGAAAAAAGAAGAAAAAGAAAAACTTCTGCTTGAGGGAATCCCCAATGCAACCAATGGCCGTCTGGATTTTAGCGAAGAATATAATGAGATTAAAAATTTCCACACCAAAGGTCTTAAAAACTTCAAAATATTCGTCAAATAAAACCCAAACCACCCCTATTTTTCGCACAGCGAAAAAATTCAAGAGGTCTTCGAATTAAGATTATTGTCATCCCTCCAAACCGTCATAAAAACCTGTCATCCCTCCAAACCGTTATAAAAACCTGTCATCCCTCCAAACCGTAAGGTTTGGTCAAGGGATCTACCGATTAGTTTTTTTATTGTCACCACCATTTTTTGCGATTTGCAAAAAATTCAAGGGGCCTACGAATTAGAATCATTTCCATCCCTAAAGTTTGCCGCCTTCAAAAAATCAAATTTTTTCAAACCGCGGCTTGCCGTCCACAATTTCATCCCACATCGAAAGCGGCCGGCACCAAACCTGCCCCTCCGGAAAATTTTCAGACTTATACAAAGCCTTATAAATCACCATATCCTCAAGCGTTTCGGAATGTTTGGCTATTGCCAACACCTGATAATTGCGCTGATTTTTATAGTGTTTATAAATCGCTCCGATTTCCGGCATTTTTTTCTCCGCAATTACATCAATATTTTTGTTTTTTGTCCAAAATCCCTACTCTATAAAAAATCTTAACACGCCCGAAAAAACAAAAACGATTTTATCGCCTTCAAACGCGTTTATTCCATTTCAAAAGCACTTTTTTCGTCTTCAATCATGCTCGAAACGAGCGAAAAATCGTTAGAATTGCAGGAATAAATTTTGTACAAAACGTCCCCTGCGGCAACGCTGTCGCCACTTTTCCTATACATTTCCACTCCCGCGCCCAAATATTGTCCGGCGCCCGCCAAAATGGCAATTTTATTCATCAGATTTGTATTTATCCGTTTGATTTTTCCGGCCTTTGCCGCCACAACATCTCTGGTCAAATACCCAAGCGGCTCAGGGTCTTTCTCCCCTTGCGCACTGACAATCTGCTCCCATGCCTCGAGCGCCTTTCCGGTGCGCAAAAGCTCCTTTGCCACCAAATAACCTTGCCCACCTCGCAGCTTATCATCAAACTCCAAAATTCTCCCCGCCGCAAACAGCGATTTTTCCTTCAAATCATCAGGCGCATCATCCTCATTTTTCAATATTTTCATAATATCTCTGGCTTCCAAAACCGCACCGATTCCGTTACCCAAAGGCTCGCTCCCGTCGGTAATGGCAATATCAACCTTAACATTACAAATGTCGCAAACATACTCTATCAATTTGCGCAAACGCATTGCCTCCGAAGTATTCTTAACTTTTGCCCTCGCCCCGACCGGTATATCCACCAACAAATGCGTAATTCCGGCAGCAATTTTATTGGCAATCATCGAGGCAATAGTCCTCTCCATAATATAAATTCCGCTCTGGCGCTCAACTTGCGAAATAATCCTGTCTGCCGCACAAATATTCAATTTATCCGGAGTTGTAATCGCGGCACGTTTTTCCCAAACCTGCTTTTTCAAACCGGCAACATCCAACTCAACATCAGCAAAGACTTTCATTGTATTGACCAAACCGCATCCCATACTCGAACGCGGAAGAATAATCTTTGGCATCGGCAAACCATAAGCCGCAACAATAGCTGCCACCAACAAATCTGCCTTGCCGCCGACCGGCTCATCTATGCAGGCATAATCTACAACAATATCTTCCCTTTCCCAATCAAAAATCTTTGATCCGCTCAAAACTTCGGTAAAATCAACAACTTCCGAAGGTGTAAAAAATGAACCTACCGCCACCAAAAATGCTGCAATATCCGCATTTGAATACCTGTTATTGCTGATATCACCGACAATTGCGGCATATTCTTTTGAGCTCAAAACATTGCCTGCAATTTTTCTTTTTACCATTGCCAAGCTTGGCGCAGGAGTTGCCAGCGACAAAGAAACTTTTGTTCCTTCCGGAGAACCTATTTTTGCAAAAGCTTCCGAATTAAGCCCCAATTCATTGGGTTTTACGATTTTGTTTCCCTCAACCAAATGCAAAAAAGCATAAACCGAGTTCTTTCCCCCGTGAATCTCAACTCTGGTCATGGAATCTATATTATCAATTTTATAAATTGAACAATCTTTGTTCAAATAAGCAATATTCTCATCAAAAGAACAAATCGGAATATGTTTCAAAGCAAGCATTGCACACCCCCATAAAATATAGGCTGTTATTTCTTATTTTTTTTCATTTCATCAGCCAAAATTTCTTTTTTATTCATCAAAATTTTTAAGACATTAACCAACGTATCTTTCATCTTCAGCCTGTGAACAACAATATCTACCATCCCGTGTTCACGCAAATATTCCGCACGCTGAAAACCCTCCGGCAATTTTTCTCTTATGGTTTGCTCAATAACTCTCGGTCCGGCAAAACCAATCAAACTGCCCTGTTCTGCAATATTTATATCACCGAGCATTGCAAAAGATGCCGAAACTCCGCCCGTTGTCGGATCTGTCATAATCGAAATAAACGGCAAACCGCTTTCTTTTACCTTATTGACCGCCGAAGTTGTTCTCGCCATTTGCATCAAAGACAATATACCTTCCTGCATTCTGGCACCGCCGGAATTTGCAACCGTAATCAGAGGAATTTTTTGCTTCAACGCAACTTCTGCCGCTTTAACAATTCCTTCGCCCACGGCCATTCCCATAGAACCGCCCATAAAATCAAAGTCCAAAGCGGCAACCACGCATTTTACACCGCCGATATTGCCTCTTGCCACTTTAAGAGCATCATTATTACCGGTAACTTCACGATAAGTTTTCAGCCTGTCAACATATCGCTTGCTATCCTTAAATTTTAGCGGATCTTCCAAAACACGCGGCAACTCAACCTTTGAATATACCCCATCATCAAAAAGCAATTTGAGTCTCTTATCCAAGTACAGCCGCAAATGATGGTCGCATTCCGGACAAACATACCAAGTTTTTTTCAACTCTTTGCTGAACAAAAGCTTATTGCAATTTGGACATTTAAGCCACAAATCGTCAGCAATTTCTTTTTGTGCGTTTTTCTTAATTTTCGGTCGAACGAAATCGGAAAGCCAATTCATCAGTATTTGCTCCTGTTATTACAAACACCAAAAATCATCACTTTTAGGTTTGCGCTTGAACCACGAAGCAACTTTTTCTTTTATCAGCGAAAATTTTCCGGCATTTACAGATTTTTGCTTTGCAGGCTCTTGAGGCGAAATACTATCCAAATTTTCTTTCAAACCCTCAACTTTTTCAACCAACTTTTGTTGTTCTGCATTAAGTTTTTTATTTTGGCGACGCTGTGTCCGCAACTCTGAACGCAAATGCGAATATGCCAACCAAGAATCAACCTTTGCATATATAAATATAAACAATGACAAGGCTATAATCAAAAAACTAAACTTTGTTTTGAGCACAAAAACTTCGCCGGCTTTATTGATAAAAGGCCATAAGCTGATATCAACACCATCACTGTTATTAAGAGCCAAAACAGATAAGGCGACAACTATTGGCAAAAACAGTAAAAATCTCAAAAAACTCATGACCTAAACTCCTAAAAATTATTGGTTAAGCATATCATAAAGCTGTTTTCCGGCCTTAAAATGCGGAATTTTACGAGCATCTATCAACAATCTTTCTCCGGTTCTCGGATTTTTTGCTGTCCTTTTTTCTCTTGTATGCACGCAAAAAGAGCCAAAACCTCTAAACTCTACACGGTCTCCTTTTGCCATGGCTTCAATAACACTGGCAAAAATAACCTCAACAATATTTTCAATATCTTTAATCGTCAAATTCGGATTTTTGGCGGCAATTTTTTCAATTAACTCTGATCTAGTCACTTTTTCCTCACATAATTTAATTATTTTCACACTTTAAGTTAAAAGTTTTTATCACAAAAATCAACAGATTTCATAAACAAATTACTCAAATTACACTTTTTTGTTGTATCACTTTAGTTTCTATGTCTTCTGCAAACTCAATTTCTTCGATTTTATCGATTCTCTTTACGATTTTTGCCGAAGAGGTTCTTATTTCTCCGATATCCTTATTTGCTTGTTCAAAATGGCGTGCCAAATTATCAACTCTTTCATCAAGCCTGTTTACATCATCAACCAAATTTGAGACTTCCTTTTGTATCACACCAGCCTGTTCGCGCATGTGAGCATCTTTCAAAATTGCCCGTACCGTATTCAAAGTAGCCATCAAAGTTGTCGGCGAAACAATCCAAACCTTGGATTTAAAAGAAAATTCAACCACATCAACAAACCTTGCATGCAGTTCTGCATAAACACTTTCTGCCGGCAAAAACATTATAGCCGATTCGGCTGTTTCTCCGGCAATTATGTATTTTTCGGAAATATCTTTAATATGTTTGTTTACCGAATTTCTGAAAAAGCGTTCGGCTTCCAAGCGCTCATGCTCGGAATTTGCATTTTGTAAAGCCTGATAACTTTCTAAAGGAAACTTTGAATCGACAACAATTTTTCCCGGAGGATTAGGCAGTTTTAGGACACAATCTGCCCTTTTTTGATTTGATAATACAACCTGAAATTCATAAGCCGACGGCGGCAAAATTGAACTGACCAAATCTTGCATCTGAATTTCACCGAAAGCACCTCTCGCCTGCTTGTTCGAAAGAATTTCCTGCAAAGATACAACCTGTTCCGACAAAGATGAAATTTTCTTTTGTGCCGCATCTATTGTTGCCAATCTTTCACGCAAAGCAAGCAGAGTTTCGTTTGTTTTTGCCGTTGACTGCTGCAATCCCGTACCGACATTTTGCGCTACCTGAAGCAACTTTTCATCAATAATTTTTAACAACGACAATTTTTGTTCGGCAATAGCCTGCTCAATTTTATTCTGCTCCAAACTATTATATTCCGACATTTGCGAGAGCCTTCCCGCCAACTCTGCCTGTGCCGCCATAAAATGAGTATTATTGTTGTGTCCTCTGATAAGCATGGTCAGCAACAAACAAAAAGTAAGGCACAATATTATCGTGGTAACTATAAAGCTGATTTCATCAAAAGATAAATTATTCATTTTTACCCTTTCGCAACTTCAATATCCAAATTGCGCCCCATTTCGTAAAATTTTTCGTTACGCTGTTTTTTCAGTCCATCTCTGTCAAGAGTCATCAACTCTTGCAAATTGCGATAAATTGCCTCATCAACTCTCTCTATTGTTGCAACCGCATCACGATGTGCACCACCGATAGGTTCTTTTATAATTTCATCTATAACTTCAAAATTTTTCAAATCTTGAGCAGTCAGTTTGAGGGCTTCGGCCGCATCTTTGGCTTTGTCTGCCGAACGCCATAATATAGAAGCACAACCTTCCGGTGAAATCACCGAATAAATAGAGTTTTCAAGCATCAATATACGATTCGCCGTAGCAATGGCTATAGCCCCGCCTGAACCTCCCATACCAATAATCACCGAAACAATCGGAACTCGCAACTGCAAACATTTTTGGATAGAAGAAGCAATCGCTTCGGCTTGTCCTCTGGCCTCCGATTCTATTCCCGGATATGCCCCGTCCGTATCCACAAAACAAATCACCGGCATATTAAATTTGTCAGCTAAATCCATCAATCTTTGTGCTTTTCTGTATCCTTCCGGGCGCGCCATACCAAAGTTATATTTAACTCTTGTTTCTACATCAACACCCTTTTCTTGGCCGATTACTACAACCGAAATCCCATGGTATAAACCTATTCCACCGACCATTGTGGCATCATCGGCAAAAAGCCTGTCACCGCACAAAGGTATAAAATCCTTGATTATCAATTTAATATAATCCAAACATTGCGGACGCTCGGGATGGCGGGCAATTTGCACTCTTTGCCATGGCGACAAATTTGCATAAGACAATTTTATTTGTCTTTCAAGTTTTAGCTGCAAACGGTTCAATTCTTTATCGATATTAACATCCCCGTTCTTGGAAAGCGAGGTAATACTCTTGATTCTGTCTTCGATTTCTGCGATTTTCTTTTCAAAATCCATCGACTGATTTTTATTGCTGCTCATATAAAAACTCTTTCACACATTAAAAACTAAAAAAGAACTTATCACAAGTTATCCAAAATTTCGATAATTATTTTTCTTTATGTTGATTGAAATTTTGTTTTTAACGTTGCAAATAGCAAAATATTTAATTGAAATCTATTTGAAAACCATTATTATGAAGAACAAGTTAATTTTGCGAAAATTTTTGGAGAACGATCGTGTTGACATTGAGCTTTTTTGCCGCCGTTTTTGCCAGCATTTTATGGCTTATCTATACCTATTTCTACTTTGGCATTCAACTTGCCGGAAATTCTTTTGAAACGCTCGGAACAACCGACATGGCTGTTTGTATGTTTGTTGCTTTTGCCCCGATTATTACCGTTTGGTTTTTCTGGGACCGCATCCGCGCTCTTCATAATGAAAAATCTTTAAGCAAACAGATATTTTTGCTCTCTTCGCAAATTGCTCAAAATCAAGAATATTCGGAAATTATTGCTCGCATTTTGTTGCAGACTTCACAGCAACAAAACAAACAATCCATTCTCTCGCAAACAAACTTTTATATCGCCGAAATGAACGAAATTTTGTTTGATATTTTGCAACGTTATGAATTTATGCAAGTTAAAGACATTAGCAATATATGGAAAAATGTCAACATGGGCAACCGTTACGGCTTTGCCAAGGCCTTTATCGATTTGCAAAACACCAGCTATGTTTTCCAAAGTCAATTAAGAGACAAAGCAAGAACCCAACCTTTGTTGCTCAGCACTCTGAAAGAATTTTGCGCTCGTTATACACAGCTTGTAACCATGCTCAAAAAGCAAGACAAGGAAAACGATTTATCCTCTGCCATTGAAAGCGGTGCTTTCGGCAAAGTATTTTTAATTTTTTCTTCCGTCATAAATACTACCGAGTCCTTGACCGCAAGCGGTGAATTGTTTGCTTCTCAAGATAGCCGTATCGACGAGCCAGATTCGTCCGTAAACAACCTTCAAGATATGTCAGAGAAAAACGTCGGACCAATAAAAAAGTTCTGGCAAAAACTGCATAAACCGCAAGAAGATGAACCGGAAGAAAAAATCTTTCCCGATACTCTATCTATTGCGTTAGAAAGAAGTTTCGGCGCTTCAAATACCGAAAATAATTCCCCGAAAATCTCGCAGGAATCACCGTTCAACCAAAATTCGCCCTCACTGGCAAAACACATTGAATCGCCGTTTTATACCTCTAACAACAACCGCACAATTTTAAGTCTGCAAAAAGAGTGGGAAGAATTGAACAAAAACAACTTCTCCAACGTTTCAAAAGAACTTTTTGCCAATGAAAAATAAGCTCTTTTTATATATTTTCTTGTGCTTATTTTCATTTAATGCCAGTGCCGAAAAGCTTGATTATATAGCCTTATACGAAACCGCAAAATATAATGGAAATTGGCAATCCTTTGACTATGTCGAACCCAATGCTCCTAAAGGAGGAAAAGTCGTCCTCCCCGCATATGGCACTTTTGACAACTTCAACCCCTTCATATTCAAAGGAATTGCAGCACCGCAGGTAGTGGAACTCACGGTCGATTCTCTTGCCGTTGTTCCTTCAGATGACCCCTCGGTTGCATATCCTTTGATTGCCAAATCATTTGAACTGACCAAAGATTATGTCGGTTTTTTTATTGATGAAAGAGCAAAATTCAGCAACGGTCAAGCAATTACCGCGGATGATGTCATATTCAGTTTTAACAGCCTTATTGAAAAAGGCTCTCCTTTTTACAAAATCTATTACTCTGACGTAGAAAGAATTGAAAAAATATCTCCTCGCCACGTCCGTTTTTATTTCAAACCCGACAGCCAAAACAAAGAACTTCCGCTGATAATATCGCAAATAAAAATATATTCTGCCGCCGATTGGAAAGATAAAGATTTTGCCAAACCGACACTCACACCTCCTCTTGGCAGCGGGCCTTATATTTTGGAAGACTTTTCACCCAACAAATATTTGACCTTCAAGCGCAATCCAAATTATTGGGCCAAAGACATACCTTCGCGACGCGGCTTTTTCAACTTTGATACAATTCGTTACGACTATTACCAAGACACCACCGTCACCCTACAGGCACTTTTTGCCGGCAATATTGATATGCGTGAAGAATATATCGCCAAAATTTGGGTAACCGGCTACGATAACGATTTGGTCAAAAAAAATTTGATAGTCAAAGAAAATATCGGACACAACAATACCGCAAGATTGCAAAATTTCGGCTTTAATTTGCGCAAAGAAAAATTTCAGGATATTCGTGTGCGACAAGCCATAGATTTAGCCTTCAACTACGAATGGGCAAAAGACAAACTTTTTTATAATCAATACGAAAGATTATACAGCTATTTTTCGAACAGCGGTATGGAAGCAACCGGCTTGCCGCAAGGGCTTGAATTGCAAATCCTAAACAAATACAAAGACAGACTTCCGGCAACAGTTTTCAACACCGTGCCGCAAAATCCCGTCCACAAAGACATTTTATCATCAAGAGAAAATCTGCGCCAAGCGGTAAAACTCTTGAAAGAGGCAGGATACGATTTTAAGGACGGCAAAATGACCAATATAAAAACCGGTCAGCCTCTTGAATTTGAGGTCTTGAGTAATGCCGCCAACGGAAGTTCTTTCACTCGCGTAATGTTACCGTTTTTAAGCAATCTGAAAAAAATCGGTATTACCGCAACTTTCAGAAATGTTGACGTCAACGTATTCAAAAACCGTCTTGATAACTTTGATTTTGATGTAGCTATCATAACTTTTCCCATCAGCCAGCTCCCCGGCAACGAACAAAAAGACTTTTGGGGCAGTGAAGCCGCCGACCTCAAAGGAAGCTCCAATCTCATAGGCATCAAAAATCCGGTTGTTGACGAACTGTTACAAGGCATAGTCACCGCCCAAACCAAAGAAGAATATGTTGCATATATCAAAGCCCTTGACCGCGTGCTCCTGAATAACCACTACATGATAATGCAATGGTATTCGCCGTATCAGAGGGTTGCTTATCGCAATCGTTTTGCAAAAAAACAAACTGATTTAAAAGTCGGTTTTCAACCTAACACATGGTGGATAAAAGAGGATAAATAAATGCGTAATTATATATTCAAACGATTATTACTCATCCCTGTAACTCTTTTGGGAATTCTGCTCATAAATTTTGCCATAATCCAAATGGCCCCCGGTGGTCCGGTTGAACATATTTTGGCACAATATCGCGGAATTAACACTGACGCAAAATCACAACTCACATCAAGTGTAAATCTCAACACCCAAAATTCGCGTTATCAAGGCTCACAAGGTGTTCCCGAAGAGCTGATAGAAGAATTGGAAAAACAATTCGGCTTTGACAAACCTGCACATCAGCGTTTTTGGAAAATGATAAAAGATTATGCCCGTTTTGACTTCGGACGCAGTTATTATCAAGATAAAAGTGTTTGGGAATTGATTGTTGAAAGGATGCCGGTTTCCATATCTTTAGGGCTTTGGTCAACTTTAATCATCTATCTGATTGCCATTCCTTTAGGCATTCGCAAAGCCGTAAGTGACGGCACAAAATTTGACGTTTGGACATCTTTTGCCGTAGTTATCGGTTCTGCAATTCCCGTCTTTTTATTTGCCGTATTCTTAATCGTATTTCTCGCCGGCGGCACTTATTGGCATATCTTTCCCCTGCGCGGATTAACATCTGATAATTGGCAAAATTTAAGCTGGTACAACAAGATCTTTGACTATTTTTGGCATATTGCTTTGCCCACACTCTCAATGGTTATAGGCGGATTTGCCAGCCTTACCATGCTGACCAAAAACTCCTTTTTGGATGAACTCAACAAACCTTATGTCTTAACCGCTCGCGCCAAAGGTTTGAGCGAAAATCGCATTTTATACGGCCATGTTTTTCGCAACGCCATGTTGATTGTAATTGCCGGCTTCCCATCATTGTTAATAAAAATGTTATTCACAGGCTCATTGCTGATAGAAGTTATATTTTCCCTAAACGGCCTCGGACTTTTGGGCTACGAGGCAATAACAACCCGTGACTATCCGGTAATTTTCGGCACCTTATACATATTTGCTCTTTTGGGTTTAGTCCTAAAGCTTATCAGCGATATAACCTACTCTCTGGTTGATCCTCGTATCAATTTCAGCAAACTGTAACAAACTGTAACAAGATGTTAGGAGATTTTTTGCGTAATATTTGCTATATTGCGCTCAAAATTTAGTTTCTAACATGGAGATTTTTACTATGAGCAAAATAAAAGTTGCAGTAATCGGTGCCGGTATGATGGGCAAAAACCACATCAAAACCTATAAAAATATGCAAGACATAGATTTAGTCGGTGTATATGATGTTATTCCCGAAGCCGCAAAAGCCGCAGCCGAAACCTTTGGCATAAAAGCTTTTTCATCATTGGAAGAAGTAGCAAAAAAAGTCAATGCCGTAAGTGTTGTAACAACTTCAGTAACTCATGCCGATGTCGGCGAATTTTTCCTAAATCATGGAATTCACTGCATGATGGAAAAACCGCTTGCCACTTCTCCCGAAGGCTGCAAAAGATTGATTGATGCCGCCGCAAAAAACAATGTCGTTCTTTGTGTCGGTCATATTGAACGTTTCAACCCCGCAGTTGAGCAAATGGCAAAAATCTTATCCGATACTTCAAAAATTCGCTCACTTACCGCCCAAAGAATGTCTGCCGCATCCGGCCGCATTACCGACGTTTCTGTCGCCATGGATTTGATGATTCATGATGTTGAAGTAATTCAATCTTTGGTAAAATCTCCGGTTATCAACGTTCAAGCCGCTGCGGTCAGAACTTCGGACCATCCGGAAGGAAAAGACTATATCACAGCCCTTTTGGAATTTGAAAACGGCGTAACCGCAAACATCACCGCCAGCAGAATTACCCAAGCTCGTGTTCGCACCCTGACGGTTACAACCGATACCAATTATATCGACATGGACTTTATCAATCAAAGTATTAACGTTCATTCACAAGGACGTATGCCCTATGTTAATCAAGAAAACATTCCCGAATGGATGAATTATGGTTTGAAAGGCAGTGTCGAGCAGTTGTTTATTCCGACAAATCAACCTCTGCAGGCCGAGCTCAACCACTTCATTAAATGCATTAACGGGCTTGAAACACCGCGCATTAACGGGCAAAATGCCTTTGAGGCTTTGAAAGTAATTTGGGAAGTTGAAAAACAACTCGGTTTCTCATCTTCACAAAAGAATACATCCGCTAATAAAAAAGTTGCATAATGTCACAGCGCTATAAACTGACACTTGAATATGACGGCACCGATTTATTGGGCTGGCAAAAACAGCTCGACGGTCCGAGTGTTCAGGAATATGTTGAAAAAGCAATTTACAATTTTTGCAGTGAAGAAACCGAGGTTTACGGAGCAGGTCGCACGGATGCCGGTGTTCATGCACTGGGACAGGTTGCGCATTTTGACACTGAAAAAACATACGATGTTTTTCGCATCAAAGAAGCCCTTAATGCTCACCTTCGCACCTTGGAAGCTCCTGTTTCGGTGCTTGATGTCTCTGCCGTTGATAATAATTTTAATGCTCGTTTTTCAGCCATCGGCCGCAGTTATATATATCGCATAACCAATCGTCGCGCTCCTCTGATTTTGGATAAATACCGCAGTTGGTGGGTTTATGTGCCGCTCAATGTTGAAAAAATGCGCCAAGGAGCAAAATATTTGCTCGGACATCACGATTTTTCATCTTTTCGCGCCGCCAAATGTCAGGCCAAATCTCCGCTTAAAACTCTCGACAGACTTGATATAATGCAAAATGGCGAAGAAATAACATTTTATGTTGAAGCAAAATCATTTTTGCACCATCAGGTTAGAAATATGGTCGGAACCTTAAAAATGGTCGGCGACGGACATCTTTCACCGGAAGATATTGCAATCATACTGGAACAAAAAAATCGTGATGCCGCCGGTCCCACGGCACCCGCACACGGATTATATTTAAGCAAAATATTCTACTGACAATCGCCTTTTTGTGCTGAAACAACAAAATTTTCTTGCTAAAAAGACAAGTTTAATGTAGCTTACAAAGCATATTTGATATTTTTTAACAAGAGCAAGCAATGACAGATTTATTTGACAGCACGACCACAACTAATACCTCTTATTCGGCACAAGACATTCAAGTTTTGGAAGGATTGGAAGCCGTTCGCGCCCGCCCCGGTATGTATATCGGCGGCACCGACGAGCAATCTTTGCACCACTTGGCGGCGGAGATTATTGACAATTCCATGGATGAGGCCGTTGCCGGTTTTGCCAACAAAATTGAAGTCACGCTTAATTCTGACTATTCGCTCACCATTGTTGATAACGGTCGCGGTATTCCTGTTGATCCGCATCCAAAATATCCCGATAAATCCGCTCTGGAAGTTATTATGACAATGCTACACTCCGGCGGAAAATTCGGCGGCGGAGCATACAAAGTATCCGGCGGTCTGCATGGTGTGGGCTCATCTGTCGTTAATGCTCTATCCGAAAGCATGACCGTTGAAGTTGCCCGCGAGAAAAAACTTTATCGTCAACACTATTCCAAAGGCAAACCTCTCGATAAACTCGAATTTGTCGGAGCTGTTGCCAATCGCCGCGGCACCAGCATAACTTTTCGCCCCGATCCGGAAATTTTCGGCTCCAACTGCTGTTTTGTTCCCCACAAGCTATATCGTATGGCTCGCTCAAAAGCATTTTTGTTCAAGGGTATTCACATAATTTGGAATTGTGCTCCCGAGCTTATCGGTGAAGGCGAACAAACCCCGCAACACATGGAACTGCACTTTCCCAACGGATTGCAAGATTTTTTGAACTACCAACTAGGCACACGCACCACCATCAACCGCAATGCTTTCACCGGAGAAGCTTTGCTTGCCAATGACGAAGGCAAAGTTGAATGGGCAATTACTTGGCCTGAAGATGAAAACGGTTTTTGTTTTTCCTATTGCAACACCGTTATCACCCCGCAAGGCGGAACTCACGAAATCGGCTTCAAATCTGCCCTTCTGCGCGGCCTAAAAGAATATGGAGAAATGGCAAACATCAAAAAAGTTGCCAATGTCACCGGTGAAGACTTTTTGAGCGATGCCTGCATAATGCTCTCTGTCTTCATCAAAGATCCCGAATTTCAAGGTCAAACCAAAGATAAACTAACATCTCCCAAAGCTTCACGTTTGGTGGAACAAGCCGTAAAAGATGCTTTTGACCACTGGCTGTCATCCGATTCTGAAAATGCCTCGGCTTTAATAGAATATGTTATCGCCCGCTCCGATTTCAGGCGCAAAAAGAAAGAAGAAAAAGTTCAGCTCCGCAAAACACCGACCAAACGTCTGCGTCTCCCCGGCAAACTTGCCGATTGTTCACGCAATTCTTCTGAAGATACCGAAATATTTATTGTTGAAGGCGATTCCGCCGGAGGCTCCGCAAAACAAGGGCGTGATCGCGCTACCCAAGCAATTTTGCCTCTGCGCGGAAAAATCTTGAATGTTGCCGCGGCATCTCTTGATAAAATCGCTCAAAACCAAGAAATAAAAGATATGATAGAGGCTCTCGGTTGCGGTATTAAAGATAATTATAAAGAAGAAAATCTCCGCTACGAAAAAATCATCATCATGACGGATGCCGATGTCGATGGCGCCCATATTACATCACTTTTAATGACCTTCTTTTATCAGCAAATGCCAAAACTGATTGAAAACGGGCACTTGTTTATTGCCACCCCTCCGCTATATAAAATCGCAGCCGGAGGCAAAAACTATTATGCTTTGGACGACGACGACAAAGATCAGATTTTGAAAAAAATACTCAAAGGCAATACCAAGGCCGACATCAGCCGCTTTAAAGGTTTGGGCGAGATGAGCGCACTTCAGTTGAAAGAAACCACCATGGATAAAAACAAGCGCACTCTTCTCCGCGTTGTTCTGCCCGATACCGGCACCGAAGAAGGCAAAGAAGAAGCTTTTGAAACTCGCCGTCAAGTCGAGCGTATTATGGGGAAAAATCCGGAATTACGTTTTAAGTTCATTGTCGAACGCGCAAAATTTGTGGATGATTTAGATATATAATACTTGACATTTAACGCGAATTTATTTATTAAATGTTTTAGCTTTTGGGGTTATAGCTCAGCTGGGCTGGAGAAAGAAAAAGTTGACTTGATGTCAAGTTTTTATTTTGACAGGCAAAGCTTTGTTATTTTGCAAGCCGCCAACGGCGCGCACAGCAAAAGTTACAAAGCGAGTGACCGCAGCGAGTTGAGCGAAAGAATTTGAGCTTACGAGCCAGACGCGCTTGAATGCAAGCGCTCGACCAGTAGGCTGGAAACATAAAATTATTTTGGGGTTATAGCTCAGCTGGGCTGGAGAAAGAAAAAGTTGACTTGATGTCAAGTTTTTATTTT
>JAZNXK010000009.1:0-27737 GCA_045593845.1 Alphaproteobacteria bacterium | reverse complement strand
AATCATAATGAAATAAATGAACATCTCCTGCCGAGGTAGAGGCGGGAGTTTTTTACGCATATTCTGCTATATCAAATACCGTTAAACTTTTTGAGCCGCTATGGCTCATTTTTTTTATGAAAATATAAAATGGAAGTTATAAATCGCCATTTTCATCACATAATGCCGTGAGCACTTTAGACAAGTTGTGCTTCTCATCAACCAAAATCGCCCGACAGCCGTATTTTGCAATTTTTTCAACAATCTTCGGATTGTCGTCAATCCACAAAAAATTACAGGCCTTAACTCCGAAATGTTCTTCCAATTGCCCAACAAAAAGCTCTGACTCCTTTGGATAAAATAATCCGTCCTTTTGAGCATATCTCACATCAAAAAACTCAAAAGGCAGTTGTTGCGTCAAAATATTAAACTTTGCTTTGAGAACTTGATTTACATGCGCCTCATGATTATTTGTGCAAATGCAGAGTGGACACTTTTTGCTCAACCGCTCAAATTTTTTCAAAATATCATCTTTGTCGGGCATAATACCTGAATAGTCGATATGTTCAACCATCTTCAAAATAAAATCATCTCTCTCAAGCCCAACTTTTTTTGCCACAAAGCCGATATAGTCATAAAAGCCCTTAATTGGCTTGTCGCACATACAATTTTCGATATGCGAACACTTTTCCTCGCACAAGCTGAAATCGTCGCAAACGTCATTAAAAGCATAAACCATGGCATTTACATCAAGCTCCGACGGATGATACAAAACTCCGTCACAGTCAACAATAATCAATTTTGGTTCAAAAGATATATTTTTCATAATCTTTACCTCAATTCAAATATACTCCGCTAATTGCCGCAAACCCTAAAATTAAGGCAATCAGCTTTTGTTTTGTGAATTTATCTGTTTTGAAAATAACCGACAGCAAAAACAGCAAGAATATGCGCATTTGTTCAATAGCTACAACAATTGTCGGGGCATCATTTATCAAGCTGAAAGTTTCAAGTGCATAATACAAAGCTTCTAAAATTCCTATAATAACGACCAGAAAGTAAAAGCTTTTCCACCATTGCGGCGCAGTATTTTTCGTTGTTTTGCACCCCCTGTCCGAAAAAGCATAATATCCGAAATACGGCATAGCCAAAAGATAATATCCGATATTTATGGCAATTTCGTTTGCTCCCTTTGCTGCTGAAATTTTGATGATATAAGGTGCCGTCAAATAAAAAATGACTTGTCCAAAAACAAATATAATCCCAATCAGTTTGAACGATTTGAAAGAGTTTGAAACATCTTGCTTTGAATTTTCGGCAAACATAAAAATTGCAAAAACAAAAAGTGACAACATAAACACAAAATAAAACGACAACCTTACATAGCCCAAAATACAATCGATAATAAAAGTCAAGAACAAGTCACTTGACATCACCAACCCGACCAATGCTATCGGCGTATATTTCAGCGACTTAACAAAACAAGTATAACCCAAAAGGATTAGCAGCGAGTGTATAACAACATAAGGAACAGCTGCCATTGTGCAATAAATTCCTGCCACCATGCCAATTAGTAATTGCCCTAAAAAACCGATGCAGGTTGTCAAAAACATCACCTTATGAACATTAAAGCGATTAACGGCATAGTCCAAAACAGCATCGCAAAATGAGTTAGAAATTGTGGCCAAAACAGCAGTATAACGATAATTTGTCATAACAATCTCTTGATATATATACAATTCCGCTCAAATATGATATTTTCCAAAGTATAAAATATGGTTAATCGTCCAAAACAAGACATTTTGCCGTGGTTTAAACACAAAAAAATCCCCGGCAACCCTCATGGTTACGGGGGATTTTCAATTTGAGGATAATTTAACCGAGCTGTTCTGCCAAAGCTTCCAGTTCGCACATTTCCCGTTCAAGCAGGCGCATGCCGTTCTGCCAAAATGTCGGGCTTGAGGCATCAATGTCGAACTTTGCCAGCGCTTGGCGATAGTTTTCGATGCCGCTATCGGTAAGCATCTGCATGTATTTCTCGGCAAAATTTTCTACTTTGCCTGACTTATACACTTCATAAAGTGAGTTGACCACACAGCAGGAGAAGCAATAAGAATAGACATAGAAGCCGAACTCGAAGAAGTGGGGTATCCCCGCCCAAACATATTCAACACCTCGAGTATCAACACTGGGGCCGAGATAGTTGTCCATTACCGAGATAAACATCTCTTGCAGATGCTGTGCCGAAACCTCGCCCTTGGCACGTTCTATGTGCGCCATGTCCTCAAAGCGATGGAAGGCAATCTGCCGATAGGTTGTTGCAATCATTCCTTCGATATGCTTGGCCAACAGAATAAAACGGCGCTTGGGATCGCTTTCTGCTTGCAAAAGGGCATCAAAGACCATGTTTTCGGCAAAAATTGAAGCCGTTTCAGCTTGCGCACATGACTTTTCACGTCCCAGCTCGCCATATTTTTTGCTGATATGCTCATGCACGGCATGACCGAGTTCATGCGCCAAGATGTCAATGTCGCTGACATATCCGTTGAAGTTAACAAGCACACGCGGCATAACGTCAAAAGGCATTTCCATGCAATAAGCCCCGTCAACCTTACCCTCGCGAGGGTAGAAGTCGATATAGTCCTTATCGAAGAACATTTGCGCAATCTTTGCGAACTCCGGTGAAAATTCGGCAAACGTTTTGAGAATCAGCTCCTTGGCTTCTTCTATGGTATAACGTTTTCCTTCTTCCTCAAAAGGATAGGGCGCCAATCTGTCCTGATACGGCAACTTTTCGACCCCGAGCAACTTGGCCTTAAGAGCATGATAGCGGTGAGCCAGCAGCCTTACCGGAGAATCTTCCTTTGCGAATGTCTCCACCAGATTATCCAGGTCTTCGCCATTGATGTCGTTGCTCAAGTTTGCCACCTCGGCCGGATAGGAATAGTGTCTCCAATCTTGGGCAATACAGCGGCTGCGCAACAAAGCATTGTAAATCAGTGCAAACAAATTTTGGCGATCTTCATACCAATCCATCCGTTTGGCTTCTACGGCGGCGCGAAGTTTTGCGTTTTGCGAGTTATAAAATTGCATTAACTCGCCCTCATTGTAGTTTTTCTGGTTGATTTCAACCGAAAACTTGGCCCTTTCCTCATTGTAGAGGCGCACCCAATAGTCGGTCACCGATTGCTGATCGCAAAAGAGTTGTTCCAAATCGCTCGAAAGAACATGAGGCTTGAACTTGAGGCATTTTTTGAGCCAAATTTGCAAGCCGCGGCCTTCGTCGTCATCGCCGAGATCGATTGTGGAATAGTCGAGATCACAAATTTCTACCCCCAAGAAGGTCAACTCCTTACGACACTGTTTGACGGCATCTTGAATATTTTGGTAGAAAGCGCAGATATCCTTGTCATTAAGGTTGGTTGACCAAAGCAGATAGGCATAGCTTTCCAATCTGGCAAAACTTGCACGAATGCCGGCAAATTCAGATAAGCAGTCCCGAAAAGCCTGCGGCCAAAGGTGGGCAATTTTACCTTCATACCTTCTTCGAAAGTCCTGACATTGTAACAATGTCGCTTTACTCTTGACAACAGCATCATCTAATGATGCAAAGATGTCGGTTAAGTTCCATTTTTCATTCATAATAATAATAATTTTAATTGAACAATATAATCCTATTTTGAAATGGATTTTAGACGGAAATTGTCAAAAAAGCAAGTAAAAAAGTTTATTTGAAGTCAAAAACAACTCGAAATATGTTAGCACGAACGACATTAGAGATATATAACAAAAACTGTTGCATCACAAAGCAGGATATACTATCATCAAGGATAGAGAGGAAATAAATATGCTGCAAGAAATCAGATTTTGTGCGCCCACGGGAGAATATTGGTTTTTATCTCCGCTGGCGGAATTTCCGATACAAATGGAAGTTGACGGGAAATTATATAGTTTTCCGAGTGTTGAACATTATTATCAAGCGATGAAGTTCAATGCTGATGATCCTCGTTTTAGTGTTATATTAAATATAAAAAATCCTGACGATACGCGCCTGCTCACCAAAACGCCGGAATATAAGATAAATCGTCGCAAAGACTTTGATAAAAATAAATTTATGATTATGGAAAAAGCCTTGCGAGCAAAATTTGCGCAAAATCCCGATGCTGTAAAACTCCTGAAACAAACCGGAGATGCAGTCTTGATAAAATCTTGTCCGATTTGCTACAAATGCGGTTTTGGAGAAGGTAGCGGTGAAAATCGTATCGGCAAAGTTTTGATGAAAATAAGAGAAGAAATATAAAAAACGCAAGGCTTTCAAACCTTGCGTTTTTTATAGTTAATTACAGAATTCTTACCTCTGTATCGAAAAATTCGTCGTTGGAGTAATAGTATACTCCGCGGACATATTTGCCGGCAAGAATCTTGTGCAAGACAAATCCTACAATCTGTCCATCCGCTTTCACAGGCTCTTCTTCCGACCAGACCATGTATGTACTGAGGTCCATTCCTGGGAGTGGATGCTGGCCTGGTGTTGATAAAGAAAGCCAAATGACATCTGTGCTGGCGGAGGGGTGAATAGAGCCCGAAAACTCTGTGGAAAGGAAAACTACAACTTCGTAGTTCTTTTCCTTATCCTCCATCTCAACTTTGATACGGGAAACCTCCTTGGGGTTTTTGATCACAATTCCCGTTTGTTCGAATGTTACGCGGATTGCGCATTGGACCTCATTCTCTCCAATGGATTTCATATTGGAGGGAAAGAAATCTTGAGGACGACGCGCCCGCGCAATGTTAGATTTCTCGCGGATGACCAGTAAAGTGTTATTCGTCAGGTCTCTCACCAGAGAGACTACTAAAAATACTTTTTCTTCCATTTTTTTAGAATTATAGTGATAAAAATAAGTTAACTGCCCACACTTATAACACAAATTTTTCTCTAATGCAAGTATTTTTTTGTCGAGAATCAGTAAGCATTTTTAATAAACAAAAAACGCAAGGCTTTCAAACCTTGCGTTTTTTTTTGTGACAGCGTTCGCTATCTACATGTCACGAACCTCCTTGACGGTAAATTCGTCATCGGCGTAGTTATATACGCCGGAGAGGTATTTTCCATCGAGGATATGGCGAATGACATAGGCAGGTAGGGTGTTTTCGCACCGAATCTCCTTTTCATGTTGCCAGACCACGTCGGTTCCGGCGGCGGGGTGCAAAGAGCCGGAGAACTCGGTTGAAATGAAGAAGACAGCCTCGTAGCTATTATCCGCTTTTGGTAATACTACCTCTACCTTAACCCTAGCTGCTTCCACTGGGTTTTTGATCGTGATACCAGTCGCATCATAGGTAGCGCGGATGGCTGTTTGTAAAACATTTTCTCCAATTTTGTTAATTTCGGAGGGGAAGGCATCTCCTGTGGGGCGACATTTTTCTTCTTTTTTACGGATGACCAATAAGGTTCCATCCGTAAGGTCTCTCACGATGGAGATGACCAAAAAATTTTTTTCTTCCATAATAATTATTTTTAAAAATAAGTTAACTGTCCTCACTTATAACACAAATTTTTCTTTAATGCAAGTGTTTTTTGTCTAAAATCAGCAACAATTTTAAACAACAAAAAAAGCAAGGTGATAAAACCTTGCTTTTTCCTTTACAAATCAATAACTTTCAAGATGTGAAAATTATCATCCAGAACGTAACGCCGTTTAACATATTTACCGGCAAGAATGTCAGGCAAAAAGTCTTTGACATCTTCGCGCATTTTTTCATAGGGGACATCCTGTGCATCATGCCAAAATGCCTTTGTTTCCGCAGGATTAAACTTTAATGTTCCCGAAAAATCTGTGCTCCAAAAAACATAAACACAAAAATTCTTGGTCGGAAACTCCAAACAGCCGACCTCAATAGGGTCTTTAATAACAATTCCTGTTTCCTCAAAAGTCTCGCGAATTGCACACCGTACAATATCTTCGTCCGCCTCTTGCTTGCCACCGGGAAAATTGATAAACCCCTTGTTAATGCCGCGGTGGTTCTCCACCAGCAAAAAAGCATCTTTTTCCAAATCTTTCACAATCGAAAGACTGGCAATAATCATTTTATCCATAATATAAGAATTTAATTCACAAAATAACTGATTTTAACGCGTTCAAACTAAAATATAATTGTTGAAATTTCAAGTTATTTTTGAGGCTATTTTTTAATTCTTCTAATTCCGATTTGCGCGGAAAAAATATTATAAATCTTGTCCAAATATTCTATATCCGGCTGACATTTAAAAATTTTGCAAAGCAAATATTTGAAGAAAGCTGCCGTAAAATACGGCCTTGCCGAGGTCTTGCGAACAAATTTCCAATAGGCTGAAACAGCACGCATATACATCAAACGCATAGCCTTTTCCGACAAATGCGAGTTGTCTTTGATTGCCCAATAATATGCCATAAAGCGGTCATGATCCAACTGAATCTTATTTTTTGAGAAATTGCCTATTTCCTTTGGCACCAAAACCACGTTGGCATCAATCTTCACAATTCCTTTAGCGTGCATAGCCACGCGCAAAGGAATAGTTTCATCCTGAATAAATACACGCTCGTCAGCACCACCGGCCTTCTTCAAAACCGAAGTTTTTATCAGTTGTCCCATACGTGTAAAACGCCCTTTTAGCACTCCCATCAAAGCATTTGGATTATGTTTATACTTAAAGTTGCTTTCAATCAAACAGCTCTCCAATTCACTTGGTTCTTTATCCGTTTTTGAGAAATTACCATAAATCATATCTGCCGGAAGATTTTTTGCCAAATATAACATTTTTTCGGTCGAATCTAGCGGTAAAATATCGTCTGAATCAAGCATTCTGCACCATTCACCCTTTGCCAATTCAATCCCTTGATTTGTTCTCACACTAATCCCTTTATTTTTGGCATTGGCAATAATGGTAACATTTTTAACATCTTTTGACATTTCTTTAATGATGTTAACTGAATTATCGGTAGAAGCATCATCAATAAAAATATATTCCGGATTAACGAGACCTGTTTGGGAAAAAAGAGCAGTCAAGACGGAAGGAAGATAATATTCCTTGTTATAAACGGTCATCACAAAACTTACATCAATATCCATCTTGCACCTCATCAATCATTTATGGCTTTTTCCGACAACTCTTTTTCCAGCTCAATAATGTCTGTCGAATTTTCCGGCTCGATAATAGTGTCTGTCTCAACCGCTTCAGGTTGCTGCTTGGGTTCTTCTTTGATAATAATCAGAGCCTCCGGAGCGGATGAAGCCTCTGATTTATAAATTTCGTCCGTCTCGACAATCAAATTTGTATCTTCTGCAGTATCCTTAACAGCCCCTTCAACGGTGTCGTTTTCAATAACATCACTTTCGGTTTGTTCTTCAGTTTGTTCAATAGCATTACTTACTTCAACCGGAATCAAATTCTCCGGCTCGCCGGTGCTTTCAATCAATTCTGTTTCGATATTATCATACACATCTTGTGACAAGCTGGCATATTCTTTTTTGGGATCTCTTTTAATTTCTACCTCGTCTCTGGCCAACAAATCTTTTGCGCTCATGGGCTTAATTTTTTCGTCGGGAGTATTTTTACATTTCAACAGCCAAACATCATAAACCGGATGCGCAACAGGATTAAGTGCCGGCGAAGAAGACATCATCCACCCCTTAAAAATATTAAATTTTGTATCGGGAGCAACATTATCCACGATATCGACAAAGGCAAAATTTTCCGGAGTTTCTTCAGGTGCACGAGTTTTACAATCTCTGACCAATATAGAAAAGCTCCCGAACATTACCTCTTGGTTGACGGGAACTTCAATCAAATTAACATGACCGGTAATTTTATCCATTGCCTGCATTACGGCCGTGTTCATAGAAATTTCGGTTGCATTTGCACCAAAAGCAAAAGCGCATAAGAACGCAACAATCCTAAAATTAGTCTTCTTTATCATCATTTCCGGTCACCATAAAAATTACCTCACCGACCATATCTTCCAAAGTCTTAAAATCCTTGGTATTAGTGATAGTTTCACCGTCTTTCAAGACTTCTTTTGATTTTCCCGGTTCGATTTTAATAAACTTGTTTCCCATCAATCCGTTGCTTGAAATCATAGCCGCACTGTCTTTGGGAAGATTAATATTCGAAGCAATGCTCATTTTAATTTCGGCATCATAATTTTCGGCATCAAGAGTTTGTCCGATAACTGTGCCGATCTTTATTCCGTTTATCATCACGTCGGCACCGACATTAAGACCGCCAACCTTAAGGAAACGAGCCGTTAAAGTATATCCCTTTACTGCCTGCAAATCGGCAACCGAATAGGCAAAATATAAAAACAGCCCTGCAATAATCAAAACCAACGCGCCCATCATGGTTTCAAACGATCTTTTATTCATAATTCTGCACCTCATTCTTATCTTTTTTACGCTTTGCCTTCCCGATACCTATAATTCTATCCAGGAGTTCTTCAAGAACCATGGCATCCTGCGTATAAGCAAACTCTCCGCCGGCAGAAATGTATTCTTCATCTCCGCCCGGTTCAATTTCAATATACTTATTTCCCAAAACACCGTCGCTGACAATAGATGCCGAGCTGTCTGCTGGAATATTGACACCGTCTTTAATTTCCAAAGTCAACACCGCTTTATAATTCGGATCAATTTCGGCATTTATTATTTTTCCCACATCAATACCTGCCAATCTGACAGGATCGCCGATTGACAACCCGTCCGTTCTTCCGAAACGAGCCTTCAAAGAATAGTGACTGCTTTCTTCATCATGCAAAGCTACATTACGCCTTATTACATAGGCACCGGCAAACAAGGCCAATATCAAAACCGTATAAAGACCGACCTTAATCGAATGAGTTTCTTCTTTGGAATAAGTATTATTCAATTTACAAAACCTTATGTTAATTCGGGCACAGCCTAGCATTTTTTCTGCCGAAATTCCATAAAAAAAACATTGCTTGTGTATTATTTTACGACAAGATAAAAAATAAGTGCCCAGCAAGAATATCAGAAAATTTTATTTCTTTTTGCTGATAATATTTATTGCTTCTTCCAAAGTCGGCTCGTGGTCTTTCATATCTTTCGGGAGGGCATAATTTGTTTTTCCGCACTTCAAATACGGGCCGTATCTTCCCACATTATAAGAGATTTCCTGCTTGTTTTCAGGATTAACTCCGATAACCTTTCCTTGAGGCTTTTCCGCTACGTTGCTTAAAATCTCCTCGGCTCGTTCAAGAGTGATGTTAAACACATTATCATTGCCGGTCAAAGACTTTGATTTGCCGTTTTGCTTCAAATAAGGACCGAATTTTCCGATATTAACCTCAATTCCGTTCCCCAACTGGCGCGGCAAATTCAGCAAAATAACAGCCTGTTCAATGGTTATTGTCTCCGGTGTTGTCCCTCTTGGCAATGAGCAACGTTTGGGCTTTTCTTTACCCTTGTCATCACCCAGCTGAACATAATATCCGTATGGTCCTTTTTTCAAATATATAGGCTCTCCGGTTTCTGCATTACCCAAGACTTTATCTTCAGGTGTTGCCAGCTTTGGAGCATTGGCAACGGCTTCTTCTTCGGCGGTGGTATCAATAAGCTGTTTTGTATATCCGCATTCCGGATAATTTGAACAACCGATAAATGGTCCGAACCTGCCGAGTTTTATTCCCAGTCTTCCTTTTTTGCATTCTGGACAAGTTCTCGGATCACTGCCGTCCTCGGTCGGCGGGAACAAGTGAGCCCCCAATACCTCGTCGATTTTCTCAATCACTTCGGACATTTGTAAGGGATTAACTGCCTCAATATTCTTGATAAACTTAGCCCAAAAACCGCTCAAAAGTTTTTTCCACTCCATAGAACCGGCAGATATATCATCCAAAAATTCTTCCATTTGCGCCGTAAAATCATATTCAACATATTTTTTGAAGAAGTTTTCCAAAAATACCGTCACAATTCGCCCGCGTTCTTCGGGAATAAAGCGCAATTTTTCCACTCTGACATAGCGTCGTTCTTGCAACACCGCAATAATCGAAGCATAGGTAGAAGGACGCCCAATACCGAGTTCTTCCAGTTTTTTAACCAAACTTGCTTCCGTAAAACGTGGCGGAGGAGCGGTGAAGTGCTTTTCGGTAAATATCTCGCCTTTGGTCTCTTTTTCACCGACTTCTACATTCGGCAAAATTCGATTATCGTCATTTTCTTCCTCGTCGTCAAAACTCTCTTGATAAAGTTTCAGGTATCCGTCAAAAGCAATAACCTGTCCGTTTGCGCGCAAAACAATTTTTCCGTCTGCAGATTGGGAATCAATGGTAACTCTGTCCAAAATTGCCGGATTCATTTGACAAGCAACGGTTCTTTTCCAAATCAATTCATAAAGTTTCTGCGCATCACTATCAAATTTTTCTTCCGTCTTTTTCGGTGTATTGAAAATATTTGCCGGTCTGATAGCTTCGTGAGCTTCCTGTGCATTTTTGGATTTATTCTTATACTCTTTTGCGGTCTTTGGCAAATAAGCCTCGCCAAAATACTTTACAATCGCCTCGCGACATGCATCAATAGCCTCTTTCGAAAGATTTACCGCATCAGTTCTCATATAGGTAATATAACCTTCTTCATACAATTTTTGCGCAACCTGCATGGTTTTCTTTGCCGAGAAACGAAGTTTTCGGGCTGCCTCTTGTTGCAAAGTAGAAGTAGTAAAGGGCGGAGCAGGGTAACGATTGGCTTTTTTGCGCTCAACATTTGCAACACTAAAATCTTGAGATTCAATTTTAGCTTTTGCGTCTAGAGCTTTGTTTTCGCTGTTAATATCAAATTTTTCAAGCTTTTTGCCGTCCAAAGTTACCAAGCGCGATTTGATGAGTTGTTTTGTTTGTGTAAACAATTCAACATCAATTGTCCAATATTCTTCCGGCTTAAAATTCTCAATTTCAATTTCTCTGTCACAAATCAGGCGCAAAGCCACCGATTGCACTCTGCCGGCAGATCTCGACCCCGGTAATTTGCGCCACAAAACCGGCGAAAGATTAAAACCTACCAAATAGTCCAGTGCACGTCTTGCCATATAGGCCGAAACTAAATTATCGTCGATTTGGCGCGGATTTTTAATAGCTTCGGTCACTGCCGATTTTGTAATTTCGTGAAAAACCACGCGCTCTATTTTTTTATCCTTAATTTTTCCTCTAGCTTTGAGTTCTTCCAATATATGCCAAGCGATGGCTTCTCCCTCTCTATCCGGGTCGGATGCAAGAACAATCGTATCGGCATCTTTGAGCGCGGTAATAATATCTTTTAATCTCTTTTGTCCGCCTGAACTCATCTCCCAAGTCATGGCAAAATCCTGATCCGGCAAGACCGAACCATCTTTGCTCGGCAAATCTCTTATATGCCCGAAACTGGCCAAAACTTTATAATCACTTCCCAAATATTTATTGATTGTTTTGGCTTTTGCCGGAGATTCTACGATAACTAACTTCATTTTTACGCGCTCTTCTTTCTCATTTTTATTTTTTCAAAGCAACTCTGCTACCTGGAAGCTTGACGACTTTTCCCTCAAGTTCCAAATCCAAAAGTTGCATTGCAACAGCTGCCGCATCAAGTCCCGAGGCTCTTATAATCTCGTCAACTGTTATGGGATTATAGGATAAAAACTCCTCAATTTCATTATTGCGACTAGTTGGAATATCGACAGTTTTTTGTTCGTTGTCAAGAGGCTTTATAAACAGGTCGTCATTAAAAACATCAAGATTTAATTTATTTTCGCTGTCAGCGGTTGTGTTGATAACTTTTAATATATCTTCCGCTTTTTCCGCCCAAAAAGCACCGGCTCTCAACAACTTGTTCGGACCGGCCGCACGCGGGTCTGAAGGACTTCCAGGTATGGCAAAAACATGCCTTTTTTGTTCCAAAGCATAGCGAGCTGTTATCAACGAGCCCGACTTTTCCGAGGCCTCTGTCACCAAAACTCCTTTTGATAATCCGGAGATAATCCTGTTTCTCCGCGGAAAACTTCCGCCTAATGCTTGGCTCATTAAAGGTACTTCGGCAAGCAACAATCCTTGTTCTGCAATCTGATTATACAATTTTACATTTTCCGGCGGATAAACAATATCGATTCCCGTTCCCAAAACCGCAATAGTTGCACCGTTACCGCTTTTTGCCCGTATGGCACCCGTATGAGCGGCGGTATCGATTCCTCTGGCCATTCCCGAAACCACCAGCACATTTTTCTCCGTCAGTTCAAAAGCAATTTTTGTGGTGGTATTACATGCATTAAGAGAGGCATTTCTGCTTCCGACAATAGCCAATGCATTTTGTTCCTGCAATAATTCGATTCTTCCTTTTGCATACAAAATCGGCGGTGCATCACGCAATGATAACAGTGACCGAGGATAAAAACTGTCTTTTTTTAAGATAATCCGAATATTTTGCTCATAAGCTTTTTCAAGCTCATTTTTTGCCCAGTCATATTGAGCAAGATTCTTCCCCGAACTCTCCATGAAACAAATTGCATTTTCTGCCGAGCCGCACTTTTTTAACAACCTTTCAAACCCGATCGGACCGATTCCGTCGGTATTTGTCAGCCGTAGCCATGCAATAATTTCATCAATGCTTGCCATTTATGCTTTCTTTTTGAAAGATACTTTGCTTTCCGTTCCTTTTAACAAGCGAGAAATATTGGCATGATGACGGAAAAGCACCAGCAAGGCAATCAACGTAAAGAAAATTGTT
Organism: Alphaproteobacteria bacterium; assembly: GCA_045593845.1. Classification (GTDB taxonomy): domain Bacteria; phylum Pseudomonadota; class Alphaproteobacteria; order RF32; family CAG-239; genus JAFUYI01. The sequence continues at coordinate 15,014 of JAZNXK010000009.1, read as the reverse complement.
TGCACTTCTCCCTCTACAAAATATGCATATAGAGGTGTTAGTGTTGCCGCTGTGATTGCTGCCAAAGAAGAATATCTGAAAGCAATAACCATAACTAACCATGTTGCAAAAGCCATCAATGCAAGCATTGGACTGATAACCAAGATAAAACCGAAGGCAGAAGCAACACCCTTTCCGCCCTTAAACTTTAGCCAAACGGGAAAATTATGTCCCAAAACCGCACAAGATCCTGCAGCAAGCGCAGCCAAAAGATTTGTCTTTGTCATAATTCCCAAAAACATTTCATTGTTCTGCGGTGCAAGATATCCGGCAAGCCACGCGGCAATACCTGCTTTTGAGGCATCGAGAATAAGTGTAAGCAAAGCCAAGTCTTTTCTTCCCGTACGCAAGACATTTGTTGCGCCGATATTGCCGGAGCCGATTTTTCTGATATCTCCCAGCCCCGCCAAATAACACAATACCAAACCGAAGGGAATTGAACCCAAAAAATAACCGCCGATGGCAGATAATAAAATAGTCATGATAACAGCCTTTCAAGATTATGCACTTTAAAATCAATATTACAATTACTAACCCTACCGCGACAATATGTCAACTTAAAGAATAAAATTAAAGTTTTTATTGAAAAAAGTTGAAAATATTATCGACAAAGCAATTTATTTGTTTAATATAGGTAAAAATATAACCAAATAAGATTGTGTGATATGAAACCGAAATACAAACGCGTATTGTTCAAACTTTCCGGCGAAGGACTTATGGGAGACCGAGCTTTCGGCATGGATGAACAGACAATCAACTCACTGGCGAAACAAATTAAAACCGTGCACGACAAGGGTGTGGAAATTTGTATCGTTGTCGGCGGCGGTAACATCTTTAGAGGTGCAAAAGAGGCCTCAAAAGGGCTCAATCGTTCCGTAGCTGACCAAGTGGGAATGTTGGCAACGGTAATGAATGCGCTATACTTACAAAATGCAATAGAACAATTGGGTATTTCAACCCGTGTTATGTCCGGTATAAGCATTCCCGCAGTTTGTGAAACCTATATTTATCGTCGTGCATTGCGCCACTTAGATAAAGGACGTGTTCTCATTTTTGCCGGCGGAACGGGTAATCCGTATTTTACCACCGACAGCGGTGCCGCTCTGCGCGCCACAGAAATGGGGTGTGATGCAATATTAAAAGCAACACAGGTTGACGGTGTATATTCCGAAGATCCGAAGAAAAATCCCAAAGCCAAACGTTATGAAACTATAACCTATGACGAAGTAATTCAGAAAAATCTCAAAGTTATGGATATTGCAGCAGTATCTTTGGCGCGTGATAATAATATCCCGATAGTTGTTTTTGCGCAAAAAGGTGAAGATGCGCTGGTTAACGTTATTTATGGTAAAGATAAATTTACACTTATAAAATAAGGAATAGAAAAATGTCTGATTATGCAGAAATTAAAGAAAATACAAAAACTCGCATGGATAAAACAATCGATTCTCTGAAAGGAGAACTCGGAGGTTTGCGCGCAGGACGTGCTCATGCAAGTTTGTTGGATACGATAATGGTAGATGCCTACGGTTCACAAACTCCGATAGCTCAAGTTGCAACAGTCAGTGTGCCGGATGCACGTTGCCTGTCCGTAAATGTTTGGGACAGAGGATTGGTAAAATCTGTTGAAAAAGCAATTATGGAGTCTGATTTGGGGTTGAATCCGATGTCTGACGGACAACTTATTCGCATTCAAATTCCGCCTCTTTCCGAAGAACGCCGCAAAGAACTTGTAAAAGTTGCCGGTAAATGTGCGGAACAAAGCAAAGTGGCTGTGCGTAATATTCGTCGTGATGCCTTGGATTCTATCAAAAAACTGAAGAAAGACAATCTCATTTCCGAAGATGAAGAAAAACGTTACGAAAACGAAATTCAAAAGTTTACGGATGACAGTATCAAAAAAGTTGATGAGATTTTGGCTCAAAAAGAAAAAGATATAATGCAGGTATAGGACTTTGGAGAGCTGTTTTGAGTGAAGCGACTAACACAATAAAGCATCTTGCCGTCATTATGGATGGTAACCGCCGCTGGGCAAAAAGCCACGGGCTTCCGGCGATTGCAGGCCATCGCCAAGGCGCAAAAACTTTGGAACGTATATGCCAAGATGTAAGAGACCTCGGTATCGAATATTTGACTTTGTATGCATTTTCGACCGAGAATTGGCAACGTTCTCCAGAAGAAGTTTCAACTTTGATGGACCTTCTGCGCTCATACCTCAAAAACAATCTCAAAGAACTGCAAAAAAACAACGTCAAAATAGTGTTTATCGGCGAACGTTCAATGTTGGACAAAGACATAATTGAGCGTATGAATGACATAGAAAAGCAAACCGAGAATAACAAAGATTTCACTTTGTGTTTGGCTATCAGTTACGGTTCGCGTCAAGAGATATTATCCGCGGTTCGCAAGGCTTCACAATTGGTAAAATCCGGAGATATAGCTCCGCAGGATATAGATGAAAAATTATTTTCACACCTTTTATATACAAAGGATATTCCCGATCCTGATCTTTTGGTAAGAACCAGCGGGGAACAAAGAATAAGCAATTATCTTCTGTGGCAAATTGCATATTCTGAATTATATTTTACGGATGTAATGTGGCCTGATTTTGACCGCAAAGAATTGGAAAAAATTATCCGAAACTATCAGACAAGGGACAGAAGATATGGCAAAAAGTAACTTATTTTACAGAATTATAACCGCTTTAATCTTGGCACCATTGGTAATAGGCTGCATCTTTTTGGAATTTCCTTATTACAACCTGTTAGTTCTGTCTATCGGCGGATTTTTGAGCTGGGAATGGAGCAATTTGGTTGCCAAAGAAAAACAGGCATTATATGCAACCGTATATACCGCATCAATGGCTACAGCCGTAATGCTTCAATCATGGTTCGGTACGGTAATTATGATAGTTTTGTGTTCTGTTTTGGTGTTTGCAAAATCGCGACATGAGGAGCATAGAAAACTTATAGTTTTGGGAGTTCCGTATATTTCTGTCGGTGTCGGCTCTTTGATGTGGTGTATGATAGCATTTTCTTATCTTGCGGTTTTGTGGTTATTAATAGTCGTATGGAGTGTTGATATCGGCGGATACTTGGTTGGTAGCACCGTAAAAGGCCCAAAATTAGCAAAGAAAACTAGCCCCAACAAAACATGGTCAGGCTTGATTGGCGGGATGATATTTGCCGCATTTTTCGGCGGACTTTTCGCCTATATATTCCAAGGCTATGACTATTATTACTATGCTACCTTTGCGGCAATATTGGCTGTTGTTGAGCAAATCGGAGATTTGATAGAGTCTGCCATCAAAAGAAAAGTCGGGGCCAAAGATTCCAGCTCGATAATCCCCGGTCACGGTGGAGTTTTTGATCGTGTTGACGGTTTGATATTTACAGCTCCGATTCTGCTTGTTTTGGCTTTATTATATGATATGTATATTTATTAAGAGGCGTTTTAATGGAAAGTATATTTAACTCTTTTTACTATATAGTTCCGTTCATCTTTTTATTGGGTGTTCTAGTTTTTGTTCACGAGTTCGGACATTTTATCATAGCGCGCCTGTGCGGGGTGAGAGTTACCGATTTTTCAATAGGATTCGGTCACAAGTTGTGGGGTTTTACCGACAAACACCAAACCAACTGGAAAATTTGTGCGATTCCTTTGGGTGGATATTGTCAATTTTTGGGAGATGCCAACGGTGCATCAGCCGGAGAAGACAATGAAACGCTTGAAGAACTTTCCGACGAAGAAAAAAAATATGCATTTTCTTATCAAAATCCGTGGAAAAAATTGGCAATAGTCTTGGGTGGACCGGGATTTAACTATCTTTTTGCCATAATTGTAATGGTCTCAATATTTATGTTTGTTGGCACCGTAAAATATCCTCCGATTGTCGGAGAAGTTATTGCCGGAAGTGCCGCTGAAAAAGTCGGCATACAAGCAGATGACAGAATACTTGAGATTAACGGACACGAAATTCAAGAATTCAGTGATATCGGTGCAGAAATATCACTCTCCGTTGACGGAATTGCCAATGTTGTGTTACAGCGCGGAGAAGAAATACTACGCGTAGAAGCAAAGTTGAGCAACATTGCTTTTGGAGAGGGAGAACCTGTTTCAGAAAGACCGGTTCTCGGCATAAAATCAAAAAATGCCGTTGATATCGGCGAAGAAAAAATGTCATTTATACCGGCAGTTGTTCATTCTTGCCGTGCAACATGGAGAATAACAACCGATACACTTCGCGGGGTCGGTCAAATGATAACGGGCAAGCGCAGTAGTGAAGATCTTGGAGGCATTATACGCATTGCCGAAATGAGCGGAGACATAAGCAAAAGCAGTAGCTGGATTGACTTTGTCGCCTTTATGGCATTATTGTCCATCAACCTTGGTTTGATAAACTTATTCCCAATCCCTGTATTGGATGGTGGACATGTCGTAATTTTTCTGTTAGAGATTATATCAGGTCGCGAAATGCACGAAAAAGTCAAAGAATATCTGTTCAAATGCGGATTTATTATTCTTTTGGCTTTAATGCTATTTGCAACATGGAATGATTTCGTCCACCTGTTTAAGCGGTGGTTTGTATAAGATGGAATAACTTTTAAGGATATAATGATGAAAAAAGTTTATTTTGCAATATTGTTGCCCGCACTTCTGATGGCGTTTAATGCTTCAGCAGTGCAAATTAAAGGCATCAATGTCAAAGGATTGCAGCGTGTTGAACGCGAGACGGTTCTTTCCTATGTTGATATAGAGCCGAACACCGATGTTTCTGAAGAAGACTTAAACTATGCTTTTAAGAAACTTTATACTACGGGTTTGTTCTCCGATATCAAGTTTGTGGTAAGTCAAGGTGTCTTAAATATTAACGTGTCGGAAAATCCAATTGTTAATAAGCGCTACTTTGACGGCAACAACAAGGTTGAGGACAAGATGCTCGAGTCCGAAGTTCAACTAGCACCGCGCTCAATATACAGTGTAGCAAAAGTCCAAGAAGATACCAAGAGAATCCTTAATATTTATAAGCGAGTTGGACGTTATGCCGCAGTTGTTGAGCCAAAAGTTATCGAACGTGACCAAAACCGAGTCGATTTGATATACGAAATTGATGAAGGTCCTTTGGCAAAAATTACCAAAATAAACTTTGTCGGCAACAAACACTTTAGTGATGCCGCATTGCAAAATGAAATCTTAAGTAAAGAAACGCGCTGGTGGCGTATTTTTTCATCATCCGAAAACTATGATCCCGAAAAAAGCAAATATGACCAAGAATTGTTACGTCGCTTTTATCTAAAGCGCGGTTATGCCGACTTCAGAGTTATATCCTCTGTTGCAGAATTGAGCCCTGACAAGGAGTCATTTGTTATTACCACAGTTCTTGAAGAAGGAAACCGCTATCAAATAGGTGATGTAAATGTTCGCTCAACAATCAGCAATATCAATCCTGAAGATGTTAAAGATGAAATCGATATCGACAGCGGCGATTGGTACAATGCCGAAAAAGTTGATAAGACGGTATATGATTTGACGGAAGGTCTCGGCAAAAAAGGATTCGCCTTTGTAGAAGTTGAGCCGATTTTGCAAAAAGACTTGGAAAAAGGTTTGGTAAATTTAACATTCCAAGTTCGTGAAGGTGCACGTATTTTTGTGAACCAAATTAACATTTCAGGCAACACTCGCACCCATGATGACGTAATCAGAAGAGAATTCCGTATCAGTGAGGGAGATGCTTTCAACGCAGCCAAAATCAAGGCCTCACGTCGTAATATTGAAAACCTGAACTACTTTAGTAAGGTAGATATTCAAACAGCTCAAACACCTGACCCGAACAAAGCTGATATCAATTTGGAAGTAGAAGAAAAATCTACCGGATACTTTAATATCGGTGTTGGTTATTCAACCGTAAACGGTGCCTTGGTAAGAGCCGGAGTTACCGAAAATAATTTCCGCGGTAAAGGTCAGCAATTAGGTATTGATTTGGGTGTATCTCAACGTGAACAAGATTATAACATCAACTTTACAGAGCCATATTTCTTGGGACTTCCGTTGAGTGCCGGTATAGATTTGTTCCATACCGAAACCGACTACCAAGACGAGGCTTCTTATGATGAAGTTGTTACCGGTGGCAGAACACGTTTCGGCTGGAAATATACCGATGACTTGTCACAATCAGTTCGTTATACCCTAAAACAAGACGAGATTAAGAACGTCAGCAAAGGTTCTTCAATCTATATTCAAAGAGAAGAAGGAAAGTATATTGACTCTGCTGTCGGACAAACCCTTGTTTATGACAAGCGCGACAGCGCAATAGAGCCGAAATCAGGATATTATCTGTCATTTGGTAATGATGTTTCCGGCTTGGGCGGAGATGATAAATACCTGCGCTTTGATGCCAAGTCATATTTATACTACTCATTCTTTGAAGACATAACCTTAAAAATGTTCTTAAATGGTGGTTATGTAACCGGTTACGGCGGCGAAAATGTTCGTTTGGCACAAAGATATTTCTTGGGTGGTTCAACCATGCGCGGTTTTGAGACATCAGGTATCGGTGCCAGAGATAAACGCACAAACGACGCACTCGGAGGTAACTGGATGGTATATGGAGGTTCCGAATTGATGTTCCCAATCGGACTTGACGAAGTTGGTATTAAAGGTCGCACCTTTGTTGATATGGGTACAATCGGCAAGCCTGATGACATCAATATGGATGATGTCAACTATTCTTCAAAAATGCGTATGTCCGTCGGTTTCGGTTTTACATGGCTGTCACCTATGGGTAAGATTGATATAGACTTTGGTTTCCCGGTCATCAAAGAGAAGTACGACGAGACCGAAGTATTCAGACTTAACTTTGGTGCGAGACTGTAAGGAGAATATTGATGGTTGACACCCGTTTTTATAATCACTCCGGCAAGAAAACCATTGCCGAGATAGCCGAGATTTGCAATGCGAATATTGTAACTTCTGGTGCCGAAAACGAGACTATCAATGATATAAACACCATGACAGCGGCACAAAAAGGAGAAATTTGTTTCTTTTATGATCGCAAGAAAAAAGCAGCCGGAGCCGAAATTAAGGCTTCGGCCTGCGTAACCACTCCCGAGTTGGCAGAATTTGTGGCACAAGGTGTTATTGTTTTGACAACCGAAAGCCCGAAACATGCTTTTCTCAAACTCAATGAAGCTATGTATTCCGAAAAGAAACCTTCAGCAGGTATTTCGCCTCTTGCTTGTGTTGATAAGACGGCAGAAATAGGCGAGGGTTGCTCCATAGCTCCTTATGCGGTTATCGGGGCTGGTGTAAAAATCGGTAAAAATACAATCGTAGAGGCATTTGCCGTGGTCGAACAAGGCTGTGTTATAGGTGAAAATTGTCGTTTAGGAGCGCATTGCTACATTTCTTATTCAATAATAGGGAATAATTGCTATATATATAACGGTGCCCGTATCGGACAAGACGGATTTGGATTTGAGACCATAAACGGTGTTCACAAACGCATTCCCCAAGTTGGCAGAGTAATTATTGGTAATGACGTTGAAATCGGCTCATGTTCTTGTGTTGACAGAGGAGCATTGGGCGATACAGTTATCGGTGACGGTTGCCGTATCGATAATTTGGTGCAAATTGCACATAACGACAAACTCGGACGCGGTTGCATTATTGTTGCCCAAACTGGTATTGCAGGAAGTTGTAACTTTGGTGACTATGTTGTTTGCGGCGGACAAACCGGTTTTGCCGACCACTTGAATATCGGTTCGTTTGTTCAGGTCGGAGCTCAATCCGGTGCTATGCGTGATATAGAGCAGGGGAGTGTTGTTATGGGCTCACCTTGTGTTCCGATAAAAGACTTTATGAGACAAGTATCGTTTATTCAAAAGAGTTCAAAAAAATAAAAGAGGAAATTATGTCAGAAAATAAAGTTTATCAAATAGAAGAAATTTTGAAACTTCTACCGCATCGCTATCCCTTTTTGTTGTTGGATAGATTAGAAGTTGAAGTTCCCGGTGAAAAAGGCATGGGATTAAAAAATCTGACTATGAACGAAGAGTTTTTTCAAGGCCACTTTCCGGGCAATCCGGTAATGCCTGGGGTTTTGCAAATTGAAGCCATGGCGCAGACGGCAGGCGCAATAGTTGTTGCCGGCGCAGAAAACGTGGAGAAAACTCCCAGTGTTTTATTTATGTCAATCGACGGTGTAAAATTTCGCAAACCGGTTAAACCCGGCGACCAGATGAAAATGTATGTCGAAAAGATTCAATCTCGCCGCAATGTCTTTGTTTTCAAGGGCAAAGCGATGGTTGATGACAAAGTTGTCTCCGAGGCAGAATTCACTGCAATGATAATTTAAAAAGGCTTATAAACGAAAATAAACTCCTTTAATCGCGTTTGAAGCGGATTAAAGGAGTTATTTTTTTAATGCTTACTTGCCCGAAAATGGAGGTCATAATGTTTTAAATATTCCTCCATCATTTCGGAGCATGCCGGATTGTCCAATTTTTTTTGCGCAATCAGGGAAAGTTGATGATTTTCAAGAAAAATAGCAAAGAGCTTGCGTTTTTTCATTTCAACCAACTTCACTTGGGCGATTGGGGCCAACTCGTATCGGACGACGTAGTCTTTAAAGAGTCTGTCTTTTCCCAGCTTCAACATCAAAATTTGTGCCTTGGCGCAAAGGCGATGTCCGGCCGCCATATACTTCCTCAATAGCCAAGTCCTACCTTTCTGAAGTAGGTACATTTGCTCATTCTGTGTGATGGGCATACCCTCAGAAATTTTATCTTCTATAAACATAATATTGAAATTTAAATTAATAATTCATTTTATCGTGGGGTAAATAAAGCACACTCTAAAAGTTTTGTCAATAAATATTTCAATTTTTGTCAAATACAAATAAAACCCCCTCAAGCCATATTAGCAAGAGGGGGTATAGGGTGCCATTCCATCAATCTGACAGTGTAAATAAATTTTCATCAAAGTGGGGTTTTCACTTTTACAGAGAGCAAAAAGTGCCTCATCTGACAGAGCATATCGCGACACATAGTACTTAAACAAAGATTTGTCATTGCTTTCGACCAAAATCGTATCAATGCTTTCATTAAGGCATTTTCCGCTGTCGATAAAACACATAAACAGGCGACGATAGCGTCTGGTAGTAAGCAACCACACTTGGCAGGTATCACCCGAGAACGCATCAGTGTATTTATGTATGTACTTTTTAATCAGCGCAAAGGGAGCTTCTTGCAAAAAAGCCATCTCCCAAGTTTCCGGCAGCTTATATTTTGCAACATACATAGGAATACAATCCTTATAGCGCGGCTCTCTTAAAATATAGTACAATAAATCGATGTGCAATTCGCGTCCCGACTTTATGTACTCTTTAAGCAGCAACACATCAGGCAGGGTAAACAACAGTGCTTGAGCTTCTTTGCAAAGCTTGAAGCACCAGTATTTCAAACACACTTTGAATTTTTCCAAATCATTAGAAAGCACAATTTTCTTTTGTACTTCTTCAGAGAAAGCATGATATTGGTTTTCCAAAAATGTCTTCCATTGCTGGAGATTTAAGTTTTCTAAAAGGAATATTATTCCTTCATCTCTTTCGGCACGTTGCCGAACAAAGCCGTAAAAATCGTTGTTTTCTAACAGCAATTTTTCATTTTCTGTAAGCTTAAAAACTTCTGTCTCTTTCATAATAATATAATTTTGATTTAACAATAATTTTCTTATGCCTATACCTAAATCATATTTCCCAACATATGTCAATAAAAAACACCCTCAAGCCATATTAGCAAGAGGGTGTTTGTGTTTTCTAGTAGTCGGTCAAAAAGAATTTCCATTTCTTTCTGTAGAGAGCTTCGAGTTCCGTGGAGCCCAGCTTCTTCAAGGCGATTTCTGCTTCCCTTGGAACCATTTGTTCCTTAATAAGGAGCTTTATGAGAGGAATATTTTCGTGCCTCATTAAGGCAACTTCCGCCTCGGGATATGAAATCCCGTAGTCTTTTATTTGCTTGCGGATAGCTTTTTTCATCCCAGATTCCACAAGCTTTAATTCGTTCTCGTAGATTATTTGGCTATAATCCAAATATTGGAGGACAAGTTCCTCCTTATCTTCATACAATAAGATCCCAACTTCCCGCATATCAAGCTGTTGTTTGGAAGCTATCTTGAATCGTATCGAAGCCCATGTATAAGGTTTCAATGCACTTTCTTGATAAACCTCCTTCATTGAAGGGTGCTTCTCGAGCAACGATTTAGCCGTCTTGGATAAATCGTATTCGAGAAGATAGTCCCGTAAACGGTACGGGTTCTCCATCCTGACGAGGTACTTTTGAGCCTTTGCAGAAAGTGAACTGTATCTGTAATAGGTGCGCAGATGTGGCGTTTCGCCTCGTTCGAGGAGAAAAATTTCTTCATCAGAGGAAAGTTTCTCTTGATTCATGATTTTTCTTTCTGTATCTCTTAAATTTTTCATAATTGTATTTTTTTTAATTAATAATTTTCTTTTAATGAGTCTATATGTAACATATCTTCAAAAATTTGTCAATAATATTTTAAATTTTGTCAATAAAAAATCCCTCAAGCCAAATGGCAAGAAGGATTGAAAAAGTTACTCAATAGCATTTTTAAAATATGCTTGGATAAGGTCAAAATTTCTTGTTTCTAAAAGTGAGATTTTTGCCTTACCGGAAAGCACAAAATTTTTCACATATTCGGACAACAGTTCCTCATCCTGGAGTTGGGCCAAAGCGATTTCTGCAATATCACTCATTTGCTTTTTGTTTACAAAGATATAATCAAAATAGATTTTTATCATATCTTTGTTGGCGAGTTTGATTAACTTATGCTCGGCATTAACATGAAGAATATTGCAATTTTCAAGATACAACTTAAAAAGTCCGCAATCATTTGTTTCTATCAAATCATTTTCCCCGATGGGGCAGGTGCAGTTCTTGTCGGCAAAAATCTCATTGATATACTTATATCGTGTAGCTTTATCAAGAGCAAGCAGTGTATCGCTGACATCAAAACTAAACGCATTTTGGCGCACCAAGACCTTAAACATTTCAAAGTCCATTGAATTGATAATGTTAATCTGTAATGTCAGCTCAATTCCCCGAGGATGACATAACAAGGCCTCCAATAACTTGGGGTCTTTCATCATTACTAGCTTTGAGCGAGCCTCAAATTCCAATAACGAATGATAGGACAAATAGAGTGCAATGATATGTTTTGGCAACTCTAAAAGTTTGAGCTCCTCATCACGTTCAAGCCACTCGCCTTTTTCAACTTTTTTAATAATTTCTTCCATAGTAATATGTTTTGATAAAATAATAATTTTTTCGTGCTCATCAGCAAAACAGATTTTTAAATCCGTGTCAAGATTTTATAATCTTAAGGCACAAAAACACCCTCAAGCCAAAAGGCAAGAGGGTGTTTTTCATTAACTTAAAAAAAACGTAAATTAGGCAAAGCTTCAAATTTGCCCAAAAGTTCATTAGCTTTTTCGGTCTCTGCAACAGCATTATTATAAGTTTCAATCAAATCATTAAAACCGCTGTTTAAGAACTCGACTTCAGCATCTTTTGAAAGACGATAAAATTGCTGATAAATCTCAATCAATTTCCGATCGCCCAGTCTGACAAGCTCAACTTCTGCTTCATCAGAGAGATAGTAGTGCCAGATATAGTTCTCAACCAAATCTCTTGCACCTGTTTTGACCAGCTCCAGCTCGCGCTCAAAGGACAAAGGATGCTTGGAGATATAAGCTCTCATTATGGCATTCTCATTGTTTTTAAGGAAGCTTGCTTCCAAATCTGGCGGGAGACATTGCTTATGCTTTTTGGGATTAAATCGCAAGGTTTTTCTTTCAACTTCAGATTTCCATTTGTTTATTTCCCAAAACGTCTCACGTTTCATAGTTCTGTTGTCATCTGCAAGCTTATTCATATAGGCATTGAGTAACTCAAAATTTTTAAGCTTTACAAGGGCAATTTCATCTTCGCAGTTCAGAGCATATTTGCTGAAATAAAGTCTTACCAGCTTGGGATCGCCAATTTCAATCATCTTGGTTGAGAGATACGTGCGCCCGAAGTGGTGGCTGTTTTCAATAAAAAGAGCAATCAGTTCGCTGTCATTGAGGATGAGCAATTCATCCTCGGACATCCAATAAGTGAACTTTTTATACTGCCGCAAATAGGCTTCGATAAGCTCTTTGTTTCCTCTTTTTACCAGTGCGACCTCCGCATCTGCCTGCAAAGAATGTTCACCGATATAAGATTTTACAAACTCCGGAGACAAGCTTTCAATCATGAAAGCTTCGGCCTTTTCGCAAAATGAATGTGAACCGAGATACAGCTTGAGCATTTCTTCATCCGCAAGCTTTACCAGAGCCATCTGCACCTCATCAGGCCAACTATAATTTTGCAATATCAGCATTTTGATAATCGGCTTATTTTCGGCTTGAACGGCCTTAATCATTGCCTTATTGGAAATTCTTTGCAGATAAGACTGTATCAGCTCAAGATTTCCTTTTTTGATAAGTGCAATTTCAGCCTTAACCGACAGATGATGGTGAAGGGTGTATTTCATAATACAGGAAGCATCACGTTCAAGCAAAATGACTTCGTTCCAATCACTAAGTTTGTAACGCTCAAAGTAGGTCTCAAGCAGTTCCTCGTCTGCTTTTTGAACGAATTCTCGTTCATCACTCTTATCCCAAAGGCGATCGCCACGGAGAACCGAATTTTTAATAATTTCAAAATCTTTCATAACATATAATTTTTATAATAATTTACATTTGCCGACAAAAAAGCAGATTTTTTAATTTGAGTCAAGCATAAAAGCATAAAAAAACACCCTCAAGCCTTGGAGCAAGAGGGTGCTGAAGATTTGTTATACTCTTTGGGATAAATCCAAGAATAGGCATAGTATCTGACAACATTAATGTTGTTAATCTCATACATCTTTTCTTTTGCTTCGTTACAAAGCTGATGCTTTGAGACGTAATAACTCAAGATGTTGTCATCATTTCTCTCAATCAAAGCAACTTCCGCCTTTTGAGAAAGAGTGTGGTGGCGCAAATAGCGCTGCAGAGTTTTTCTTGTGCAGGTTTGTATAAACTTTATTTCCGGCTCTCCTTCAAGATACCAAAAATCAAAATAAACCTTTAACAGCGTCTCATTATTAAGTTCCAGCAGTTTACCTTGGTAGTTTGAAGGCAAAAGATTGTGCTTGAGGCAAGGCTTCAACAACTCTTCATCACCAAGTTCAAACAAAAAGGCTAAAGTTTCAGATTTCACATCATATTTCCGCCAATAGGCATTAAGCAGTGCAACGTCACGCAGGAGTATCATTTTTTTCTCAATAGCCGGCGATGCCAGCTTGTAGTTTCTGACGTATTTCCTGATCCAATACGTCGAATCTTCAAAATCAAAGAGCAACAACTGCTCTTCGGGAGAAAGACACTTTTTGGTTATAATCTTTCTCTGAATAATTTTTTCCTGTTTCATAATTATAAAGAAATTAAAAATTTTCTAATCATGGACAAAATAACATTATTTTTTGCAATTTGTCAATTTGTTTTTTTATTACGAAAAAACACCCTCCATCCAAAAGGAAAGAGGGTATGATGATTAATCGTGTTTAAAAGTAGAATAGACTTCAAAAAGTCTGACATTGCCGGTTTCCAAAATGGCAATCTTTGCAGATTGCGAAAGCTTGTGTCGTTCAAGATAGAGTTTCAGCAGCTCTTCGTTTTGAATTTTTACCAACTCCACTTCGGCATCATCCGCAAGCTCATAGCGGCAAATATAATACTTTATCATCTTTTCATTTCTGCCTTCTATCAAGGCCAATTGCGCTGATTTCCAGCGGAGGTCATGCCAATCGATATAAGTTCTGATAAGAGCCTCATTTCCGGAATTAACCAAATTAGTAAGTGCAAGAGGTCCGAACTCATGCATACGAATAAACGAAACAATAACGTTTCTGGAGCAATTATCAAGCATAATAACTTCTGAACTGTAATTGAGACCATGCATCTCAAGATAATAACAAATCAAATTCTCATTATTTCTTTTGATAAACTCGCATTCAACATTGTGTTCCAGTTTTTTTAACCCCACAAAATACCTGAAAAACTCTTCATTGTCGAGCAGGGCAAATTGTGCCGGTTCGCGCAAAGAATGTTTATTCAGATACCACTTGAACAAATCGAAAGAATTGAAGTTCAGCAAAAGAACTTCATTTTCGGGAGATAACGAAATTTTACCGAGCAAATCCAAGTCATTTTGCTCAAACAGAAACAACAAATCTTCGTCCGGTATCGGTTTGGCGAAGAATAGTTTCAGCATAATCTTAAATCTTTTCCAAAAATTTTTCATATAATTATAGTTTAGTTAATAATATTCAATTGTATGAACATGCTAACCATATTTCTACTTGTTGTCAAATTTTTTTAAACAAAAAACACCGACATTGAAAAAATGTCGGTGTTGGAACATGCTAGAGATTGTTAAGGAAGAAAGTTTGGGCAATGAGCTTCCAAACCTCATCATCAAAGCCCTGTTGTTTGTCGTAGTAAGCGATAAGCTCTTTGTTGAGCGTTTTGACGAGGAGCTTCTGCGCGTCAATACAGAGGGGATGTCTGTCGATGTAGCATTTAATCAATTCCACATCACCTCTCCTAATGAGAGTTTCCTCCGCATCATTGGTAAGCTCGTACTTTTCGACATATGCTTTGACAAACTCGGCGGGGTAGGCCATGGCCATCTTCTTTTCGGGAGCAGTAGAAAGACTATCGTGCTCGACATATGCTTGGACAAACTCAATGCCGAGGTCGAACAGCATATCTTTTTCATCAGCAGAAAGAGTCTGCGCTGAAACCAATGCCATAATCACATCTCTGTCGCCGGATTTGAAAAGCTCGGCGATGAACTTTTCGCAAGGCATGTGCAAGGAAACGTAGAGCA
>JAZNXK010000008.1:0-42740 GCA_045593845.1 Alphaproteobacteria bacterium | reverse complement strand
TCGGTTGCAGTCCCTTCAACAGTCAAATCGCCGCTTGTCATAACGGTATCACTCATTGTGCTGCCTGTCTTAACATTAACAGTAGCACCGGACAATGTATTGCTGTTCAAAGCACCGCCGTTTTGAACCAAAACTGTTCCGCCGGAAACATTATTATCTGTCGCCGTTCCTTCAACAGTCAAATCAACATTAGTCAATTCACTGTCGTCCATTGAACTTGCAGTTTTAACAACAACCGAAATACCTGACAAAGTATTGCTGTTCAAAGCACCACCGTTCTGAACCAAAATACTTCCGCCCGAAACATTGTTACCGGTTGCAGTTCCTTCAACAGTCAAATTACCGCTTGTCATAACAGTATCACTCATTGTGCTTCCGGTCTTAACACTAACAATAGCACCGGACAATGTATTGCTGTTCAAAGCACCGCCATTTTGAACCAAAACTGTTCCGCCCGAAATATTATTATCTGTTGCAGTACCTTCAACGGTCAAACCACCGCTTGTCATAATTGTATTGCTCATTACTGCAGTGGACAGAACCGAAACATCAGCATTAGATAATGTATTACTTTCCAGAGTTCCGCCATTTTGAACTACGACAGTTCCGCCTAAAACAATATTGTCAGAAGCAGTTCCCTCAACAGTCAAGTGTCCGCTTGACATAATTGTATCACTCATTGTGCTTTCAGCCAATATCGTAACACTGGCATTCGACAAAGTATTAGTATTCAAAGCACCACCGTTTTGAACAACAACGTTTCCGCCTGAAATAATATTGTCAATAGCAAGACCTTCAACGGTCAAATCACCACCGGTCATAACATTATTCGTAGCAACACCTGAGGAATTAATTGTCACATCGGCACTGCCGGAAATATTATTATCCTCAAGAAGTCCGTTAACCACAACTTCACCGCCTGAAATCGTATTACTTGTAGCTGTTCCCGTAACCGTAAAGTTACCGCCTGTCATTGTGGTATCAGAGGCAATACCGCCGGCACCTACCAATACGTTTGCGTCAGCAGATATGTTATTGGTGAGCAACTCACCACCGTTACTAACTGTAACCGTTCCACCGGATATATCATTATTTGTTGCCAAACCTGCAACAGTCATACTTCCGCCTGATATAGCATTATTTAAGGCAACACCGGACGAATTAATTGTCACATCAGCACTGCCTGAAATACTATTATCCTCAAGCAGTCCGTTAACCACAACATTACCGCCGGAAATCGTATTACTGATAGCTGTTCCCGCAACCGTAAAGTTACCGCCTGTCATAGTGGTATCAGAAGCAATACCGCCGGCATCAACCAATACGTTTGCAGCAGCAGATATATTGTTGGTAAGCAACTTGCCTTCATCATTTACTATTACTGTTCCGCCAGATATATCATTATTTGTTGCCAAACCGGAAATAGTCATACTTCCGCCGGACACATTATTATTATTGGCAACACCGCCCGAATTGATGGTAACATCGGCTTCTCCGGAAATACGGTTATCTTCCAAAAGTCCGCTGACTACAACATCACCACCTGAAATCGTATTGCTTGTAGCTGTTCCGATAACTGAGAAATATCCTCCCGTCATTGTTGTCTCGGATGCAATACCTTCGGTATTTATAACTACATCGGCATTTTCAGACAAATTGTTAGAAAGCAACTTACCACCGCTGTTAACTCTAACCGTTCCGCCGCTGATAACGTTACTGCTTGCGGTACCGCTGTTGTATATGGTAACATTACCGCCGGATATATCATTATTGTATGCATTCGCACTCGAACTATAGTAATTGGTCTGACGAGTAATATTCAAATTACCGCCGGAAATATCCGTATAGTATGAATTTCCTTTCATATTAACTGTTCCGCCGGTAATATTTGTTCCTTTGGTTGCATCCCCCGAAACACCTAATGTACCGTTATAGTCAACATTGATTGTTCCGCCGCTCATATCTGTGGTATTTGCATTACCGCCGGATCTAACATTGATTGTTCCGCCTTCCATCTCGGTTCTGCTCATCTTACCGCTGTTATAAACATTAACGGTACCACCGCTCAAGGTGGTATCATTAACATTGGCATTAGAATTATAACCACCGTTCACATTAACATGAACAGTACCGCCGCTCATGGTGTTGCTTTGCAATGTTCCATAGCTGTCAACATAAATAACACCGCCATAAATATCATTATACTCTGCCAAAGCCTCTCCGGTATTAGTAGTTGTATCTCTGCCGATATATACGGTTGTGGCATCAGCTTCGCTCGGATTTTCCGTTGTTCCTTCACCTTGTGTTACCAACTTAATTGTATTACTTGTTGCAATACCGTCAATAAAAGCAACACCGCTTACAATTTCCATATCGGTTGTAACACCGCCTTGTCTTACATAAAGAGTACCACCGAATACATAATCATTATCACCGCTGCCGCCGGATTTAATATCTAAAGTACTTCCCCTGTTAACATCCCAATTATCGGCAACATTATTATGAACTTCGAGCATTTTGCAGTTTGCCGGATCTCTTACACAAGAATTAACCTCCGTTATATCTGCCCAAGTAGAAAAATGGAACATACCGCGTTTATCAAGTCTTGAATCCGTAACCGTACTGACAGCCTCTTTAGCCACAATCATACCTTCAGCCTGAACAAGTGCCTTATCGGCAAAATGCCCTGCATCAACGGTCAAAATACTTCCGCCGTTAACGGTCCAATTGTCAGCTCTT
The DNA here is from genome assembly GCA_045593845.1 of Alphaproteobacteria bacterium. Lineage (GTDB taxonomy): Bacteria > Pseudomonadota > Alphaproteobacteria > RF32 > CAG-239 > JAFUYI01. Next base: position 40,001 of record JAZNXK010000008.1, on the reverse strand, counting down.
CTGACACCGCCGACCTCGGTAATAAGTTTATCACCGTTTAATGGGCTTGCGGAAATAACACTAACTTCTGCACTGGTATTAAAATCAAACATACCTCCGGTTTGTTGTTTCATATCTTTTACCGTTGAAGTATTGGTTTTTGCAACGATTCTGCCGCCGGATTCAACAATTGCATTTTCGGCCCAACCTTCGCTGGCAACAGTCAAAGTACTGCCATCATTAATTGTCCAGTTATCGGCATGATCAACACCGTCAATATTTTCGGTCAGCTTTCCCTGATTGAAATCACTGTCATTGGTAAAATTAACCGAAGCATCAGTAGTAATATCAAATTTACCACCGTCCTTAATTGTCAAGTCAACAACTTCTGCACCGCCCATATTGGCAATAATCATACCACCGTCATTAACCGTCACATCGGAAGCATTGGCAAATCCCTTAACTTCCAATGTTCCGGAAGAATTTACCGTTGCAGTGCTGACTGTTCCGCTGGTATTGACCACAGCACTCGCATTACCGTTTATAGTCAAATTACTGACAGTTCCGCTTGCATTCACATTCAAAGTAGAAGAACCACCTATCACAACTTCACTGGCGGAAGCCAAAGAATTAATGTTTAACAAACCTGTTCCTGCAGCAGTAACATCATTCAAAACACCATTGGTAACATTTAATACACCTGAACTGTTAACAACACCATAATTCAATGTTGCGTTGGTCAAATTCATTGTTCCTGATGCATTAATGGTAGCTGTGTTAATAACGGTACTCGTAACATCCGTTCCGCCGGCAACCACAACCTTACCGTTATAATTTACCACCAGACCGTTTACTTCAGCACCGTCATAGACGTTCAACAATCCCCAACCGGAATAAGCACTGGTTCCTAGAGCCCCAACAACAACATTTGATGCACTACCATACAAATCGGCAATCGGCTGACCGCTTCCGCCCGTAGCATATATATATTGAGGGTATGATATCGTCAAATTATCAACACTGGCACCGTCATTAATCGTAATTTTTGCATTATATCCACTTACATTAACAATATTAGCCGAAGTTCCTGTCTGCATATTCATAATGGTATTACTGCCGGACAAAGCAACATTACTGGCAGTAGCATTATCTGTCATCGTAACCGTACCATATTGTGCACCGACCGTTACATTACTGGCCGTTCCGTTATCTGTTATATTCAACTTTGGAGCCGCAGCATTGGTAGGCGAAGAACCGTTAGACCACTGCAATTTTACCACATTGGCCGTTCCGCTGACATTCATAATCGAAGAATTTCCGACAAAGGTATTAGAAGCAGTACCGCCTTCCTCAATAGTCATTGTAGAAGAACCAACGGTAATAGGACCGTACGATTCTTCAGGATTTTCGCTTTCATGTCCGTTAATATCTTTAGTTGTATAGCCGATATAAGTATCATCTGCTCTGGCACCATCCTTAACAATGACAGTTCCTTTATACAATGCCGTCGTATTGCTGGCTGTATCACCGTTTTGTAAAGTTAAGGTTTCATTTTCATCAAGCTCCTCATCATTATATGCGGTCGAAAATGCCGGTGCCGCAATAAATGTAGAAGCCAATAACAATAAAGCTAGTTTACCTTTCATGGCAAGAATTCCCCTCAAAATAAATAAATAAATATCTGACACAAATGATAGTTAAAATTTATTAACAAAAAGTTGACAATTCCTTAATATCAACTTTATCCACAACATAATTAAATTGACAAAAACATACTTTATATTAAGATACGAATATATTCGTTTTTTTAAGGAAAGTTTTATGAAAATTAGCGAGTTTGAGCTTTCATCAGCGGAAGGAATCCTCTTATTAAATGATATCAGGATAGAAGACCGCTTTTTTCCGCAGGGACACAAAATAACACATAGTGATATTTCCTTCTTAAAATCATTCGGCATAAAAAAAATTGTCGGTGTAGAAGCAAGTAGCAGTGACTTAAAGTCCCCCATAGCATTGGGCATCATTGCCCCGCAAATATGCGGAGAAAATTTAGGCTATGTCATCTCAAAATCATCCAACAGTTGCAAGATTGTTGCCGCCGTTGACGGAGTTTTTGTCTGCAACGAAAGACGATTGGCAAAATTTAACAGTTTTGCACCATACCTAATGCTCAACACCATTGTCCCTTACAAAAGTGTTAAAAAGCACGATATCATAGGTAGCATAAAACTTTGCTCTCCGATAGTTGAACAGGCATTTATAGATGATATTATTTTTCGTCTCTCCGGCAACGAACCATTATTAAAAATAGAATCAACCTCAAACATCAGAGCAACCGCCATTTTTACTCAATTCAGTCAGGACAAAGCCGAACAAAAGCACTCCCAAACGGTAATTGAGCAACTGCGCAAAAACTTTCCGGAATTTCAGTTCAGATTTGAAAAAAAGCTGTTCTGCCCCCATCAATATAATGACTTGGCAAATTGCATTTCCGAAGCCGCTAAAAAAAGTTCTTTTGTTTTTATTGTTCCTGCGCTCCCAAGCTGCAATAATGCCGACACAACACCGACGGCACTATCTCTTTCCGCAGATAATATATTGTGCAAAAGCATTCCGCAAAATACCTTGCCCGACCTAATGGTTGCCACCAAAAAACAGGCAAAAATCATTGTTCTTCCCTATCACTATGACCAAGACAATTCTGCTTTTGCCAACCAAATAATAAAAATCACACTTTCACAGCCAAACCTCAATGCCAACGATTTTCCGTTTTTGAGCAATATACCCGTCAACATCCGACGTATAACCTCCTCCGAACAAAAAAATCTTTTAACACCTCCCGAAAAGCGCTCCAATAACAAAGAAGCCTCCGTTGCCGCAATAATTTTAGCCGCCGGCAGCAGTGCGCGCGCCAAACGCAACAAATTGATGGTAAAAATCAAAGGAGAACCGCTTTTTATGAGCGCAATTCGTGCGGCAATTCGTTCAAAAGCCTCTCCGGTATATGTCGTTACCGGCCACCATGCCGAAGAAGTGGAAGAATATCTCAAAGACTTGGATATCAATATTCTCCGCAACGACGACTACTCATCCGGCATCAAAACCTCCATCCGCCTCGGGCTCAATTCCGTTCCGTCTTTTTGCCACGGGGCATTGTTGATTCCCGCCGATATGCCTTATATCAGCGCCAAATATATCAACAAAATGATAAAATCTTTTTCTCCAGACAAAGAAAAACAGGTTTGCATAAGCACATACAAATCCCAAAAATATAATCCGATTCTTTGGAGCCGAAGCCTCTATTCAAAGGCTGACCTTGTTCCCGAAAATGCAAGTTTAAGAGAAATATTTATGGAGCATCGCGATTATACAACTTTGGTTGAAAGCGACGAAAATTGCTGTGTTGACATCAATTTCCCTTATGACATAGAAATTCTGACCAACAAATAAATTTATCAGCAACGCCGTTTATTTTTCATCAGGTTTAATACCTCAGTCGCATCATATTCTTCTTTATAAGACTCGATTGCATCGACTGCTTGAGCATAATCCGCATATTTAACAACATCTTTTTGATGACCGGAAACAATTTGATAAATTCGCTCAAGTCTTTCTTCGGTTTTGTTTGATATTTTATATTTTATAGAGGCCAATTCCGACAAATCTTTCAAATCACCACCGCAATAACACACAACATCACAACCTGCGGCCAAAGATTTTTCCGCTCGCTCCCAAATACTTCCCGCCAGAGCTTTCATATCAACGGCATCACTGATTAACAAACCGTCAAAACCTATTTTTCCCCTGATTAAAACATCAATACCTTTAGCACTCATCGTAACCGGCAAACTGTCAATTTGCGGCACCACAATATGTGCGGTCATACCGGCAGGACAATCCGAATTTTTTGCAAACGGCTCCATATCTTTTTCCAGTTCAAAATCATCAACCGAAATCACCGGCAGCCCCAAATGAGGATCACTCTCCGCTCTACCGTGCCCCGGCATATGTTTCATACAAGGGCAAATTCCGTTCTTAATATATGTCTCAATCATCATTCTTCCGTGTTCCGAAACATCTTGCCCGAAACATCTTGACTTCAACACCGGATGAGTTTGCGGATAAAGATTATCCAACACCGGAGCATAGTTCAAATTAATCCCCAATTCGTTCAAATCTTGCGCAATCAATACCGCATGCATTTTACAAACTTCCGTCGGCAACTTTCCCAAAACAAACTGCGAAGCATAGCTTTGCCAATTCGGCTCGGACAAACGGCGCACTCTGCCTCCCTCCTGATCAATGGCGACAAGAGTTTTTTCTCCCAAAATTTCTTTTATTTGCGAAATCAAATTTTTGAGCTGATTTTTATCCTTAATATTTCTTGCAAAAAGAGAAACACCGATAGGAGACAGCTTTTTGAGTAAAACTGTCTCCTCTTTTCCTATCTCCGTTCCCGAAATTGATGCCAATATCGGCAAAGACATTTTCATCCCCTATTTTTGGGCAACAAAACAATTACCGCCGACAGCTTTGAGCTTATTACAAAATGCCGAAGCATCATCTTTTGTGGCAAAACTTCCTGCTTTCAAACGATAGAATATACCTTTTGCTCCCAAATCGGCACTCTCAATATTATGAGAAACATTCTGCAACAAAGTATATTTGCTTGACATCTCCGCCCACGACTTTTCAACCGCAGCCTTGTTTGGTGATGACATCAACTGCACCTGCCACTTTCCATTAGCAACTTCTGCAACCGGCTTACTTTCAACAACCGGCTTATTTTCAGCAGCCTTAACGGTTTCCAAAGTTATAATCGTATCTTTTTCCGGCTCTTCAACAACTACTTTCTCCGCAACTTTAGCCTCTTCAACCGGTTTTGTTTCCTCAACCGAAACAACTTCTTCGACCTCAACCGCCGCAGAATCATTTTCATTTTCTGCTTGCGGCTCTGGAGCAACATTTTCCTCCGGTTTTAACTCAATTAAAGGTTGTCTTGGATTTTGGGCCATCAACACAGACCTAACTGAATTATCACGACCACGAAAGGCAAAAGATTCTCCGCCTCTCACTTTATCCTCAATAACCACATTTTTCTCCGCCAGCTTTTCAATTGCTTCGGCATTAGGCTCTTCTTCCGAGGTAACAATATTGTCATTTTCTTCTGATGTTTGCTTTTTCTCGATAATATCATAAACCGTGCGCTCTTGAGCAGCAAATTCAATATTTCCCGGCTCCGAAGGCTGAACTTTCACCGGCATTTGTTGCTTGGTAATTATCGGCACTTCTTCCTGACCGTCGGATCCGTATTTCGGAGCCAAAACAAACCAGCCGACAACACCGGCCATAATCAATCCACCCAATGCGCCGATAAACAAACTCCGCGAACTGTCAGTTGCATTTCTGCGCTCTTCCAAATCAAAATTAACTTGTTTTTGCCTAAACTCGTTAAAAACATCTTCATCATCACGGCGAAAATTATTCGGAAAATTATCAAGCATAAACCTATCTCCTAATTTTTAGTTTGCACAAACATAAAAAGCATTGTAATTATAAATTATAAAAAAATAGTAAAAGGTCAAAATAATGAAAATCGCCACCTATAATATAAACTCTATCAATGCCCACCTTGAGTCTTTTTGCAATTGGCTAAACAAATGCAAGCCCGATATTGTGCTTCTGCAGGAGATAAAATGCGAGTTCAATAATTTTCCTTTTTTCGATTTACAGAGTTTGGGCTACAACTGCGTTATTTTAGGGCAAAAAAGTTATAACGGGGTAGCAATTCTCAGCCGCGGAAAATTGGAAGTTAGCAGCGAAAATCTGCCTGATTTTTCAGATGAACAGGCACGATATATAGAAGCAATTACCACCATAGACAATACCAAATATAAAGTTGCCTCCGTATATCTTCCCAACGGCAACCCGCCATATAATAATTGGGCAGACACCTCAAAATTTGACTACAAACTGCGCTGGATGGATTCGTTCTTAAAACACATGCAAACTCTTTCATCTGGCGACATACCGACAATTATCGGCGGAGATTTCAACACCATCATGACCACGCAAGATGTCTATGATTACCAAGTTTTTCAAGGCAATGCCCTATGCCGTCCCGAGGTGCAAAATCGCTTACAACAAATGTCTTTTATCGGCTTTTACGATGCTTTTCGCACCCTTCATCCTAAAGAGAGCGGCTATACTTTTTGGGACTATGCCGGCAATTCTTTTCAGGCAGATTTCGGTATGCGCATCGACTATATATTTTCTTCTCCGACGGCCGCCGACAAACTTACCGCCTGCTATGTCGATAAAAATCCCCGCTCTACAGCCAAAACTTCTGACCATACGGCACTTATCGCGGAGTTTAAATAATGTTTGCCAAGATTTTTGCTTTCATAATATTTTGTCTTTGTTCCGGCAGTGCTCTTGCCGACGAAACATCTTTTTTTTCGTCTCTATTTACCACCGTCAAAAAAGAGCACCTGACTGCAATAAATATTGAAAATTTTGCCACATCGGGCCTGAAAAAAATTTCAGAAATCAACCCCGCCCTAAAATTTTCCAACGGCAGTGACATGGTTTATTTATATGCCCAAAACAGACAAATCGCCATGTTGCGCAAACCTCTCGATTCCCAAGACATAAAATCTTGGGCCAAAATTTCCTCTGATATCTCCGAAAAGATAGGAAAAATCACTCATCAAAATCCGGCGCTGATAGCCGAAAAAATTGCCTTTGATTCGGTTCAATCCCTGCAAGACCATTCACGCTATCACTTCAGCTACGAAAATACCGATATCCCGCAAGACGACACTTATTATAATATGTTGGAAGAAAAAATTTTATATATCAAAACAACCGATTTCAACCACGAAAATGCCCCGACAATTCGCACCGCTCTAAAAAAATATCCCGATGCCGAAGGCATAATTTTAGACCTTCGCAGCAATCAAGGCGGACAAATCAACGAAGCAATAGCCATCGCCAAAATATTTATTGATGAGGGCATAATTTTGAGCACCAAAGGCAAAACTTTTGATTCGGAAAAATATTATGTTTCAGATGAAAAATCTGCAATCTCTCTGCCGTTGGCTGTCCTAATCGACCAAAACACCGCCTCCTCTGCCGAAATTTTGGCCGCCGCCTTAAAAGAACAAGCCCAAGCCGTTCTTATCGGCTCCACCAGTTTTGGTAAAGGCAGTTATCAAAAAACCTATCTTTTTGAAAACGGCGGCAAACTTGCTTTGACCGTCGGCGAATATTTTACCCCGTCAGGAAAAAGCATTGACCACAAAGGTCTCGCACCTGATTATTGCCTCATCAACAACCAACAATTTACGCAATCTCCCTGCCCCAGACAAAACCGCGATAACCAAATTTTTGATATAGATTTTGCCGTAAAAATTCTCACTTCTCAAATATCATCATAAGCACGAAACATTTTTAGTTTGCATATTACATCCTAAAATGCTATCATAACAAAATGATGAAAGGCTTTTGATGAATATTGATGAATTTGAAACACTGCTGGATAATTGTTCCATTATGCTCAACAGCGACGACCGCGTAGTTTTCAAGCCGCTTTCGTTTCGTGTGCGCAAAAAAGTTAATCAAATTCTCAAAAACAACAATATGGAAAATCTCTCCCAAGAAGAATTTGCCGCCATTGCTCAAGAACACCACCCTCTTTATCAAGCCCGAAAAAAAATAAAAGCACAAAAGGCTCAAAGATTTTCCACCCTTTCCACCCAAGAAGTTGCCGACCTTCCGCTCGAAAAAAAACTTGAGTATATGGAAATTATCTTTCCCACCGAGCAGAAATCCGGCGAATTCATAGAGCTTTTTAATAAATGCGAAGACAATATTCGCACCTGTCTTTTCAATATGGATTTTCCGCCGGGCTTTTGGGAGCGCGAAAAAAAATCGGCCGAACGCTTTGCTTCTCTAATTGCTTCCGACCCCGAAATTACCGATGCCATAAAATATTGGCAACAAACAAGCCTCGCCGAAAAACAATTTATTGTTCAACAAGCCGGCAAAGCTTTTGAATATATATATGGTATTCCCGTCAAAATTACTTTTTTTACCGAAGAAGAAGAACGTGCCCGAAAATGCTCTATGGGTATGTCAAAAGATGTGCACATAAATGCCGCATATTACTCTGAAGGCAAGCTCCATTTTAACCTTGACCGTCTGAATAACAGTGATAATTTTTTTGCCGTCTCCACTCTGTTTCACGAGGGCACGCACCTGCGTCAGGATTGCGAAACTTTTGAAGATCCGCTGGTTGACCGCATTTTCAGTTGCAACATCAACTATGCCTCTATATATGACGATATGATAAGCAACAAACAAGCCGCAACTTACAAAGATTTATATGCAACACAACCCGGCGAAACACATGCCTACGGGTTGCAAGAATATGTCGAAGAATTACTTGCCGAAAAAATAGGCATTGAAAAAACACATTATACCGATTTAGAAAAAGAAACAAAAAACATCCACAACAAAGCTTTTACAATGGCGAAAATAACTCAATACCGCTCATCACAAAAATAATCATGCCCAAACCAGCATCCGATTTTTTCTGCCAAGACCTATTTTTCTGCAGCCGCCTTATCTCTGTCACGACAACATATCCAAAATAAAACAAAAACAAAAAATAATGCCGCAGAGACCATAATATGCCAAAAAAAAGCCCCCACCGAAAGCACCATGCGCCAAAAGAAATTTGCAACGGCATTCAAAGACCGGCACTTTGATTTTGCACATTTTATTTCTACCATTCTCTCATTCCCTTCATTTTATAACTTCTAGCAAAATTCCAATAAAAAAAAAGTCGCCGATAAGGCGACTGGAAGTTGGAAACTATTTTCGTGAATAGTGCGATATATTGACCGCAAGGCTTATTTTACCGCCTTCCAGTCATTCTAAACTAAATAACCAGTTGGCACGCAAAATTTAACGTCTCATACTAAAGACGCACGAAAAGAGGTTTCCACACCCCAGACAGGAACACCCCATCTGATTTCAATTCTATAAATAAAAGGTAGAAAAGTAAAGAAGAAATACAAAAGTCATCCCTATTTTTTGCAATCAGCAAAAAATTCAATGAACTTACCGATTATTAAAAGGCATATTTAAGGTCGCACTCACATCAACAAAGCTTTTATTACTTCTAACGTTTTTTCCGGCGCCTTGTTCCAAAAATCATAATATTGCTCATAATGATTTTCAATCCCCGGTGTATCGCTAATGATACGCAATGACAAAAACTCAATACCATACAAATAGCACACTTGCGCGATTGCCGCCGATTCCATATCCACCGCCAAAGCATTTTCAAAATGCGACTTAATTTTTTTCAAATCAGCAAGATTGCTCAAAAATTTATCACCGCTGGCAATCAAACCAGCCTTAATTTGCGTATCAAACTTTATTGCCAAAGCTTTTGCAACCAATTTTTCATCCGAATGAAAATAGGTCGGGAACCCTTGCATCTGGCCATATTCATTACCTTCACCGCAGTCAACATCATGATAAACAATATCTTTTCCGACCACAATATCCATCACGCTCAAAGACGAATCAAGCCCACCGGCCAAACCTGTGTTAATAATCTTTTCCGGCGCAAACAAATTTATCATCTCGACAGTTGCAACCGCAGCCGCAACTTTCCCCATACCGCTTCGCATTAGCACCACTTCTTGATTATTGATTTTTCCCGTTGCAAAAGTTAAATGCCTTACTTTTTTTACCTCTGCACCGGACAAAGCCTTAAGCACCAAATCAAACTCATTTTGCATCGCAACAATAATACCTATCGACATTTTATTCCCCTTTTAATATTCTAAAAATGTCACAACCGGAGCACATTGAGCCAACCTTTTTCGCCCCTCACAAACCTTTATTTCAAGCAAAAAAGCACATACTTCAACTTCGCCTCCGGCTTTTTTTATCAATTTACAAGCCGCTTCCGTTGTTCCTCCGGTGGCAAGAACATCATCAATCAACAAAATTTTCTCACCTTTATTCACGGAATCAATATGCATTTCAAGTTCTGCCGAACCATATTCCAAATCATAAGATACCTTATATGATGTATAAGGCAATTTCCCCGGTTTTCGCAACAAAACCAAGCCGCAACCAAGCTTTTGTGCCAAAGGTGCGCCCAGCAAAAAACCTCGTGATTCAATCACCGCCACCTTATCAATATGCATATCCTTAAATTTATCATAAAAAATATTGATAATTTCGGCAAAACATTTTCCGTCGGCAAGTGCAGGAGTAATATCCTTAAAAACAATACCCTTTTTTGGAAAATCTTTTACATCTCGTATATGTTGTTTAATACCTTCATACATAGCACTACCCCAATCAGTTTCGACAGTCCGATTATGCCAAACTCTCCGCAAAATTCAACCATTCATTAAAAATATCAGCAATTATTTAAACAAAAAAACCGCCCTTCCAGGCGGCTTTTTGATTGGTGGGAGTTGAGAGGTTCGAACTCCCGACCCTCTCGGTGTAAACGAGATGCTCTTCCAGCTGAGCTAAACTCCCATCCGTTTCACAGAAAGCTTTATAACCAATTAAAAAAAATAAATCAAGTAAAAAATTTATATTTTTTCATATTTTTTGATTTATTTGGTGATAAACCCTGCGATTTTCAATAATACACAGTAATAAACCACAAAGAATATAAATCGCAAAAACCAATTGCGCTTAGAAATTTTTGCCGGCAAATATCCGAACGTAAAAAACGCTATCGTATATACCGTAAACCAATCCAGCCACTCCACAGGATTTAGTATCTTGTTTTTTATCTCTCCAAAATCAGAAGTCCCGAACAAATCATATAAAAAACCGCCCGTAATTGCCGGAATCGTAAACCACCCGCCAACAAACAAAAGAACTTTGCGTCCGTATTTCTCTTTCAACTCATTAAAGTTCACTTTAAATCTCCGAAAACAAAAAAAAGAGGCGGCAAATAACCGCCTCTTTCAGAATATTTGCAATTATTTTTTATTGTTATTAACTGTTTCTTGCAAAGATTTTCCTGGTTTAAATTTAGCAACTTTGCGAGCCGGAATGCTGATAGCAGCACCGGTACGAGGATTGCGGCCTTTGGTAGCATTACGTTTAGAAATGCCAAAAGTACCAAAACCAACCAAACGAACTTCATTACCAGACTTCAAAGATTTAGTAACATTGTAAATGAAAGCATCCAAAGCTTTTGCAGAAGCAGTCTTTGTCAAGCCTGATGTGTTAGCGATATTAGAAATCAGTTCATTTTTATTCATGAAAGGAACTCCCTTACTTAAAATGTTAATATTAAAAAGCGAAACACAATGCCTCGCTGAAAAGAATTTAAGGACCTTTTTATTTACAAGTCAAATAAAAAATGCGAAAAACCGCGGAAAATAACTATTTTTTTTGTTTTTAGGGCCGTTTTTTTACCATTTTTTAATACTTAAAAGCAAAAAAAACCCCGTCAACAAGAAATTGGCGGGGATTCGCAAAATATATTTCCAAGATTCGTTTATGCTGCCTTGTTCATTTTTTGTGCAGCAAATTCGTTCATCTTATTGATGATATAATCCAAATCTTCATCGTCGAGATACGGTGTCATTGGAATTGAGAGCACGGTCTTCGAAAGTTTTTCACAAACCGGCAAAGAACGATTGTTCCAGTTCTTATAAGCAGTCTGTGTATTAACAGGACGCGGATAATATGCTCCGCAAGGAATGCCGTTTTCTTTCAAATATGTCATCAATTCATCACGATTATCGCAAGCAATAGTATATAAAGCATATGCGGAATTGCAGTTGTCCAAAATTCTTTGTTTGCGATAATAAGAACTCAACTCATTATCATAGCGACTAGCAACGCGATAACGATTCTTCAATTCATTATCAAAAACCGTCAGTTTTTGCAACAAAACCGCACCCTGAAAAGAATTCATACGACCGGTCATGCCCAAACGAACATTATCATAATGGTCTTCAGGGCTCATACCGTGAACGCGGCAGGACTTAACAATCTCGTTTTCCTCATTTGTATTAGAGAAAACGGCGCCACCGTCACCATAGCAACCGAGCGGCTTTGTCGGATAAAAAGAAGTAGCAGTCATATCAGCAATAGAACCAGCCTTTTTGCCTTTATAAACCGAACCATAAGATTGGCAAGAATCAGACAAAACTTTCATGCCATATTCTTTAGCGATATTCATAATTTCATCATATTCGCAAGGAGACCCGAAAATATCAACGGCAATAATTGCCTTTAAATTCAACTTTCCTTCCTTCTTAACTTCTTCGATAGCTCTGCGTAAATCTGCAGGATCCATATTGAAAGTATCAGGTTTTGAATCAACAAATATAGGAGTTGCACCCAACAAAACCGGAGCTTCTGCAGAAGCAACAAATGTAAACGAAGAAACAAAAACGGCATCACCGCTCTTTACCCCCCAAGCCATCAAAGCCAATGTCAAAGCATCTGTTCCCGAACCGCAGGTTGAGCAATATTTAACATTTGAATAGTTTGCCAATTTTTCATCCAATTCTTTTGTTTCGGGGCCTTGGCAATATGCTCCATGATTTAAAATATTTTCAAAAGCCTTCAAAAAATTTTCTTTACCGATAACATTTTGCGAAGTTTTGCAATCAAACAACATTATAGGTTTGTTAGGTTTAGTAGTCATCTTTATATCCTTATAAAAGTTTCAACTACTGCGGATGTTATGTCAAAATATTTTATTTTGCAAAACACAAAAAATTTCCGTATTGTAACAAAAAGATTTTATTTGCCATTCTTTAATTATGTATGTATAATCCGCCCAAAGTGAATGTTGTAATAAGGAGAAAAATTTTGTTTAAACATCTTATTGTCGTCATTGCTGTCTTTTTATCCGTTTCATCACCGGCACTCTCACAAGAAAGTGACGGCTGGCTTGAAACATATAATCGCAATATGTTCGACTTTAATATGACACTTGATAAATATATACTAAAACCTGTTGCCAAAGGCTATCGTGCCGTCACCACCCAAGACATCCGCAACCGCGTAACTTCTGCCATTAACAACACTGAAGAGCCGGCCTCTGCCTTGAACTATGCCTTACAACTAAAACCGAAAAATAACCTAAAATCCATCGCTCGCTTTCTCATCAACACCACCTTGGGACTTGGCGGAATGTTTGATGTTGCCGACGGCTGGGGACTAAAGAGAGAACCGACCGGATTTGATGCCACCATGGCTCAATATTGCGTTCCCGACGGACCGTTTGTTGTTGTTCCTCTCTTGGGTGTTTATACCCCGAGATCCATCATCGGTGAAACCGCCGACGGATTTGTCAACCCGGTATATTGGGCTGCCATCAACGACAAAAACTATTCCGCAAAAATATCCTATGGATATGCCGCCGTAAAAGCTGTCAATGCGCGTGAAAGAAGCTTGGATTTATTGGATGATTTGGAAAAAAATTCGGTTGATTTCTACTCAACCGTTCGTTCCGCCTATCTGCAAAATCGTCAAAAAATGAACCTCTGCGGCTCAAATGACGTTCCAAGTTATGATTTCGATTTCGAAGACGAAGACTACTAAAAACTACAAAACTGGGAGAACTTTATGAAAAAATATATAGCTTTTATCTTTTCGGCCTTATTCCTTTTTTCACAAAATGCAAATGCCGAAGTTAATGCAACCGAGGCTGAAAATTTTGTAAAAGAAACAACACAAAAAGGCATTGTTGAAATTATCAATTCCAACGCATCACAGGCCGAACGGGATGCCCGCTTTGAAAAACTTTTCAACTCCGCTTTGGACCTAAAATTTATCGGACAATTTGTTCTGGGACGCAACTGGAGAACAGCTTCTGCCGAACAACGCGACAAATTTATCGATGTATATCGCAAACTCAATGTCAAAACCTGGTCAAAACGTTTTGACGAGTTCAAAGGCAAAGAATTTATTTTCAAAGGCACATCTCCATCATCATCAGACAATCAAATTTTTGTAAACTCTGTTGTCCCGATGGAAAACGCCCAACCTGCATCGGTTGTTTGGCGCATAAAAGAAAAAGACGGAAAATTCAAGATTGTTGACATCATAATCGAAAATGTCAGCCTTGCCATCACCGCACGCAACGAATATTCCGCATTCATAAAAAAATCGCCCGACGGCTTAAACGGCCTGATTGCCGATTTAGAAAAAAAGATAAATCAAGAATAGAAAAAGCCGCCGTTTTGGCGGCTTTTATTTTTCTTAAAACGTATATCTCAAACCTGCGGTCATTTCCCACAAATTATCAAGATACTTGGTTCCGACATAACTGTATCGTCCCATCAGGCGCAAAGCCATATTGTCCGTAAAGTTATACATTGCGCCAAGTCCAAAACGATATCCGACCTTGTTGGTATCGTTACTCTCACCATATTGGCTGGTCTTAACATTATATCCGCCAAGGCCGACGGAACCTAACAAATTATATGTTCCCTCACAGCCCAAAGGCAAATAACCCATCATATCCATACCATAGCTAAAGAAACGATTTTTCAATCTTTCATCACCCTTAAAGGACGTGCGCTTAAAAGCATATTGATAATAAAATTCCGGTCCGAAATACTGCCACATCTGCATACCGAAATTACCCTCAATAGAGTTATAATTACGCTTTGGTTTACGGGCCGCATCTTTATAATCGGCATAAGAATAAATATAATCCATACCGACATAAGGTTTAATATTATGCATATTCATCATATCAAAAGCCTTGGCGTTCATTGTAACCATAGTTGCAACACCGGCTAAAAGTAATATCTTTTTCATAATTTATACTCCATTTAATTAAACAGATATTCATAAAATAGTCTTATTTAATGTATTAGCTCACATCACAAATTAAAGGGTGCAAATAAAAAAAATTATGCTAAATTATATAAAAAAGGAGAAAAAAATGATCTGTCCGCAAAAAAATTGCTCTCTATGCTCTCGTCTGAAAGAGTTTCGTGAGCAAAACAAAATCAAATTTCCGACCTACTACAATGCACCGGTTCCCTCTTTCGGTGACATCAATGCTCAATTGCTTATTGTCGGAATGGCCCCCGGCCTTAACGGTGCCAATCAAACCGGACGCCCTTTCACCAATGACTACGCCGGCGACATATTATACCCTGCACTGAAAAAATTCGGCCTTGCAAAAGGAAATTATCAAAAAAAAGCTGATGACGGATTTGAACTCATCAACGCCAGAATTACCAATGCCGTCCGCTGCGTTCCTCCGCAAAACAAAGTAATTGCTGAAGAAACAAATAATTGCCGCCAATTTTTACAATCAGAAATAAACTCTATGCCCGACTTAAAAATTATCTTAACCTTGGGCACGGTTGCGCACAACACATTGCTTTCCGCTTTGGGATACAAAAAATCACAATTTCCTTTTGCCCACGGAAAAAAACATTTTTTGGACAAGCATAATCTTTTGTTGTTCAATTCGTATCATACCTCGCGCTACAACATCAACACCGGTGTTTTGACCGAAGATATGTTTCAACAAGTTATCGCTTCAATAAAGGAAGAACTTTAATGTCCTATGAAACAATTTTTCAACAAGCACTAAAATTTCACCAAAACGGACAGCTTGACGAGGCCGAAAAACTCTACCGCCAAGTTTTGCAGATTGCCCCGAAAAATCCGCAAATCTTAAATTTATTGGGCATTATTGCACAAAGCAAAAATCTGCACGAACAAGCCGTCAGCTATTTTGAACAATCCCTGCTCAATGACAGCAACAATTTTGAAGTATATTTCAATCTCGGCTGGTCGCTGTTTGAGCTCAAAAAATATGCCGAAGCCGCAAATGCCTATCATCGCGTCATAACTCTCAAGCCGCAAACTTTTCAGGCCTATAATGCTCTCGGCAAAATTTATGCCCTTGAAAATAAAAATCTTGAAGCCAAATCGGCTTTTGAACACGCGCTCGCCATCAATCCGAAATATTTAGAAGCCCAAATCAATCTTGCCTGCCTTGAACAAAATTTATCACAGCTCTCGGATTTATTGCGCCAAAATCCTTCTCGCGGAGACATTGCCTATAATATCGCTAAAATTTATCAGCAACAAAATCAGCTTGAACCTGCCTTAAAATATGCTTTGCAAGCGGCACAACTTTCTCCTTGCGAAGATTTTTGCCTTTTTTGCGCCGACCTTTTATCACAATCGCAACAACCCTATGAAGCCCTAAAATATTATCAACTGGCCCTAAAAGACAATCCCAATTCCGTTCCGGCTTTGATAAATATTGCTAATTCGGCGCAAGATACTTTCCAAGCCGAACAAATGTATCAAAAAGCACTTTCGCTAGCACCAAAAAATTTTGATGCACATTTAAATTATGCGGTATTATTGCACAAACAAAACCGTCTTAATGAAGCATTGGAAGAGTACCGCCAAGCCGCAATCCTCAACCCGAACAGTGCCGAAGTCAGCAATAACCTCGGGCTTTTACAACGCTCGCTTGATAATTTTCCGCAAGCAATCGACCTGCTACTCAACGCATTTTGCCTCTCTCCGCAAAAACAAGAATATGCCGCCAACTTGGCCGAAACTTTGACCGTCTATTCGCGTTCCAACCCAAACGAAGCCGCCAAAATTGCCGCCGCTTGGCAAAAAAAAGCTCCCGAAAATCCCTTTGCGCAACAAATTGATGCCGCTTTGAACAATAAAATCCTTGCACAAAATCCTGCATACAGCCGCCAGCTCTTTGATATTTTTGCCGACACTTACGAAAACACTATGCAAAATATCGACTATCATCTTCCCCAAGAAATCGCCTCTCTTATTGATAATAATGATATAATTGTCGATTTAGGCTGCGGAACCGGACTTCTGGGCGAAAAAATCAGAGAAAAATGTCACCAACTTATCGGAGTTGACATATCCCCCAAAATGCTCGAAAAAGCCGACGCCAAAAAAATTTATGATCGGTTGGAACAAGCTGATATTATAGAATTCTGCGACAAACTACCATCTTCCGCACTTGTGATAGCCGCTGATGTGCTAGGTTATATCGGCGAGCTCAAACCGCTGATAGCAAAAGTTTTCCCTCATCAATTCATTTTTTCCGCCGCACTGGATGATAAGCTAAAGCAAAATTTTTCTCTCACACCGCAAGGCCGCTACATCTACAATCCGACTTATATTAACGACACCTTAAAAGATTGCGGCTACAATAACACATCACAACACAAAACCATTTTGCGCACCGAAAACGGAAACCCTGTTTACGGCGCAATTTTTATCGCAAAGGAAAAATTATGAGCCGACAAAGCGAAAATACCGGATTTATATGTCAAAATTGCGGCAAAAAAGTTCTTCCCCTAACTGACGGAAGTTACCGCAACCATTGCCCTTTTTGTTTATATTCTTTGCACGTTGACATCACCCCCGGCGACCGCCAGTGCGACTGCGGCGGCTTGATGAAACCTATAAAAATCGTCAAAAACAAAAAAGGCTTTCAAATTCTCCACCGCTGCCAAAAATGCGGTTTTGAGCGCTATAACAAAATCAACGAAGATATGCGCCAACCTGACAGCATAGAAGCCATAACCAAATTGATGAAAGAACAACATCTGCCTTGATTTTGCGAGCCAAGCCATTACATAATACAAAAACACATCAGGAGACAAGAAATGGAAATAAGCAAAATTTTCGAACTGCGTCGCTCAATATATTCCCTGAACGACAAAAGCGATTTATCACAATCCGAAATCAGCAAATTGGTTGAAAATTGCCTCAAAAATGCTCCGTCAGCATTCAATTCACAGTCATCAAGGCTCATAATTCTATATGACAGCGCCTATCAAAAATTTTGGAATCAAACTTTGGAAATTCTAAAGCCACTAACCCCTCCGGAAAATTTTTCGCAAACCTCACAAAAAATAAATTCATTTCAACAAGGTATCGGCACGATTTTGTTTTTTGAAGACCGAGAAATTGTAAATAATCTGCAACAACAATATCCTTTATATGCCGACAATTTTTCCAAATGGGCAATGCAGGCAAATGCCATGTTGCAATACATGATTTGGACAACTCTGGCAGAAAAAAATATCGGCGCCTCATTACAACACTACACCCCCTTGGTTGATGAAATGGTGCAAAAAGAATTTATGGCTCCAAAAAATTGGGAATTGATAGCGCAAATGCCCTTCGGCGGCATAGAGCAACCGGCACAAGCCAAAACTTTTGAGCCAATATCAAACCGATTAAAAATCTTAAGCTGATATTAAATATTTAAGTTGTAAAAAAGTTATAATTTAATCATATAAAGGACTAAAAAAGCTATGACACAATATTTAGCACATCTTTCAAACAATGCCATGTGGACAATTTTTGGCATTGCCGTCATAATTCTTTTGGCTTGGGACTTGTTTTTTCTAAACCGCAAAAACGAAGTTCCGGTATTTTCTCACACCCTGCTTTTGTGCATAGTTTATATCGCCGCCGGCTTGCTTTTCGGACTTTTTGTAATGTATGAAAAAGGCATTGATGACGGCATGCTCTTTTTCACCGGCTTTTTGGTAGAAAAGAGTTTGTCACTTGACAACATTTTTATTATGTCGGTTGTATTCACCTCACTGGGAATTCCGCGCATATACCAGCACCGCGTTCTGTTTTGGGGCATTTTGGGTGCCATTGTCATGCGTGCACTGCTAATATTGGTCGGCGAAGCGCTCATCAGCAACTTCCATTGGGTGCTCTACATTTTCTCGGCATTTTTGCTCTATACCGGCGTGCAAATGATGCTCCACAAAGACGACGAAGAAACCAAATTTGAAGAAACAAAAGTCTATAAATTTTTAAGTCGCTTTTGCCGCGTAACCTCCATTCACAGCGGACATTTTTTTGTTAAAGAAAGCGGCAAAATGTATATAACCCCGCTGTTTTTTGCACTTTTAACCATCGAGCTTATGGACGTTATTTTTGCGCTTGACAGCATTCCGGCAATTTTCTTAATTACCCAAGATATATTCATTGTATATACCAGCAACATTTTTGCCATTTTGGGCTTGCGCGCACTATATTTTCTCTTGGAGGCCGCCGTCCACAAATTCTATTATCTAAAACCATCGCTATCGGTAATTATGGTCTTTATCGGGTGCAAAATCTTTTTGCCGCACCTCGGCTGGGAAGTAACAGCAATGCAGTCTTTAGCCATAACCTTCAGCATAATCTTTGTCGGCATTACCGCCTCACTCCTGCGCAAACCCGCCGCGGAATAATGCTCGTCAAGAAAGCAACAAATTAGCCAATAAAATTCCCCTTTACATTTTTCAATTTTCCCTATACTCTGTTTCTTGGATAGGACGATAACCTGTCTGAGGTGTCAGAACCTCTACAAAAGCGTCTGCGCGAAGACGTTAATTTTTGCGCGCTTTCCGGTCATATATGGCTGGAGGGCGGCAAAATAAGCTGTTTTCAGCCAATATGTCGCACTATTCTTTTGTATAGTTCTGAACTTCCAGCCGCTTCTCATCAAAGCGACTTTTTTTATTTTTGGGAGCTTGTAAAATGATGATGAGAGATGATAAGTTTAACTCCGACGGCACTGTAACCGTTCCTATTGATTGTTATATGAAAATGTCCCGTCTTGATTATCTATTTTGGAAATATCTGCGCCTTTTGAAAGAAGACGAAAAAGAAAAACTTCTGCTTGAAGGAATCCCCTATGCAACTAGTGGTCGTTTGGATTTTAGCGAAGAATATAATGAGATCAAAAATTTTCACACCCAACGCCTCAAAAACTTCAAAATATTCGTCAAATAAAACCAAAGTCATCCCACCAAACCGCAAGGTTTGGTCAAGGGATCTACAAATTAGTTTTTTCTATCGTCATCCCTTGCTCGGCGCGTAAGCGTCCGTGCTTAAAACATCGTCATCCCTTGCTCGGCGCGTAAGCGTCCGTGCATCAAGGGATCTAAACTTCAGTGCGTCAGCACTGCTTCCTTATATTAAAAAATTCGTAGCCCCCTTGACCAAAAACTAACGTTTTTGGAGGGGTGACATAAAAACTAACTCAAATACCGCTTGACCTCGCATTTTTCAATACTCGGTGGCATGAGATTTTTCTTTACAATTTAACCAAATACCTGCACCAATTTTTGAGCTTTTGCCACATCTTGCACTCAATATATATTTTGCGCTCCAATTTCTGCTTTTGCAAACTGTTCACATAAAGGGCCAGTTCTTGGATAAAAGGCAAAGTAACCTCCAAAACTTTTGCCGGATTTTCATTAAAATCACGATATTTTCTTGTCCACTCCAGCTGTATAGCCGTCGCCTGCGCCAACTCCTTCTGCAAACGCCCCACCAGTCCCGCTTGTCCGGTATATGACGGATGATTGACCACATATTTCAGTTTATATTTCTGACAAAGTTTTTTGATAAAAGCCAACTCCTCGGCATAATCTTTCGGCGAACAATAACCGATCCCCACCGCCAAATCAAAAGGCCGGTCTTTCATAGCATGAATATCCAAAAAATAGTGCTTTTCCAAACTATTTTCCGCAATAAACGAGTTAATCAAACACTTTTTATCAATATATTTATTGCGCACAATATATGACAACCGGCAAGTTTCTCCGAGATATTTTACAATCCCTCCGGTAAACATATCGCTCTTTTTAATACGCTTATTGGCCGTCGATTTTGTTGCATGCGGCGCACTCAAACAAACATAAGAATTGTTCTCCGTATATGAAAAAACCTCATCTGTCTCCGCATTGCCAAAATAGCTGTTCACGGAAAACAACTTTTCAAAATCGTTCAATTTTTTAACAATATTCTTATTCATCATTCCCCTCAATCGAAAATAATATCACCCACCGCTTAATTTATCCTTAAACCTTGTGAAAAAACTAACAGATTGACAAATATAGCCCATTCATTATACTTGAAAATAAGGAGAATAATAAATGACTTGTATAATCGCCGGATTTGGTGGAATTGGCAAAACCACTCTCGCAAAAAAATATATAAATGTCTTAGATTTAGAATCTACACCATATAAATATCTGATTGAAGATTACGACAAACACGATGCCGAAGCAGTTAAAGGACAAGGCATTGCTAAAAAAGAACTCAATCCAGATTTTCCCAATAATTACATTACCGCTATCAAAGAAAACATCGGCAAATACGACTATATTTTAGTTTGGTGTCATCCAGAGGAATCCTTACCCCACCTTGATAAAGCCCAGATAAATTATGAAATTTTCCTTCCCACACGCAATGCACTGGATGAATATCGTCAGCGTTTTATTAATCGCGGCAACTCCGCAGAATATGTAAACCGCGTCAGTTCTAAAGAAAGCTATGACAAACGGTTGCATCAATGGAAAGCAATCGGCAAACCAATTATATTTTTAGAAGCTAATGAAACTTTAGAAAGCTATCTTTTAAAGCATAAAGAATATCCCAAACTCTTACCAAGAAGATAATTACTCATAATTTCTGTACAAAATTACTTGACATAGATGTTTTTTTGTACAAAAATAATATCATATAAAATATTATTAGATTTAATATCCTTGAATCATCAGGGATATGAATTATTAACTTAAGTCTACCAGAGAGAACCTCTGCTCGTTCAAGTCGAGAAAATAAAATTATGAGAAAAAACATTTTTGGAATTTACAAAGCATTGCGACATTTTGGTATTACTCCGGAAGAAATTGGAGGAATTGCAGACGCATACAAAAAATGGTATCATGACCAACATGATTCTCTACCTCCCTATGGAATGGTTTATTGCCTAAACAACAATCTGTATTCTATGCCATATCAAGATGATAGATTAAACAAAATGTTGGTCGGCATCGAAATTGCAGGCGTAGTTTACTTTACTTGCCATCTGAATGATGTCAGCTATGACGAGTTAGACAATCGCATCGAAAAGCTTAAATCTTTGATATCCCAAAAATTTGAGGCTGTAGATTTTTTTAGCTTCAAATTGAGGATGCCAACCGAAAGCGAAGTAAAGCTCCTGCAAGAAAAAACCTATGGAGAGGATTTGGGAATTGATCTATGCAATAAGTCAGGCAATGTATGGATTAACAAACACCATAACAATACGTTTGTAGAAGTTAAGGAGTTTGATGTGTTTGATGTGTTTGCTCATCAATCATCAAAAAAGACACAAGCAACTCTCTACTTGGTTGCTACTCCAAATGACGATGATTTATTTATCGGCAAGTTAGATCATTTTGGTATCCCCACAGCGCAGACCGATATGAATCTTCGTAAACTTCTGGTTGCAGCCAAAGACGACTAAACTATGCTAATAAAAACGGTGGTATCTAATACTGCCGTTTTTTTATAACAAAAAACCGCCCTCAAAAGGACGGTTTTTCTTTTAACTGGTGCCGCTTGCGTGAATCGAACACGCGACAACACGATTACGAATCGTGTGCTCTACCAACTGAGCTAAAGCGGCTTCTACAATGCCTCGACAATCCTCATAAAATGATTGCCTCTTTCCATAAAATTCTTATAAAAATCAAAACTCGGACTGGTCGGTGTAAACAACACCACCCCGCCTCCAACTTTCTGCAACAAATCAAAGGCTGATGCAACAGCTTTTTCCAAACTATCCACCTCGAACAGCTCAAAATCATCTCTTTTCACCCCCTCACGCAAAGCCAAAGCAATTTTCGGCCCCGTTTGATAGAGTGTTATCACTGCCTTCACATTCACACAAGCCTCAACATTTTTGGCATAATCGGTATAGTCTTGGCTATTGTCCTGCCCGCCCGAAATCAGCACCAAATTTTCGGCAAAACTCTTCATAGCCCCGATTGCCGCCTCCGGTGCGGTCGAAATACTGTCATTAATAAACAAAACTCCGTTCTTCACCGCCACTTTTTGCAATCTGTGCGGCAAAGGCTCAAAATCGCGCAAAATTTCCGCCGCCTTTTTAATATCCATACCAAAATATTGCAATATGCTGAAAACACCGGCCAAATTGTCCAGATTATGATTGCCGCTCAACTTCAAATCATCAATAACCAAAAGCTTTTCTTTGGCGCAATAAAGAGCCTTTCCTTCGGCATGAAAACCGTCTTCACAATTATAAAATTTGCGTCGCTCGGCATAAACTTCCGAATATTCCATCAACTGCTGATTGCGCGCATTCACAAAAAATACATCACCGTCTTTTTGGTTCGCCACCAAATGCAATTTATCTCTGCAATAATTTTCGTGTCCCTTGTGCCAATCAGTATGCACATAGAACAAATTTGTAAACATTACGATTTCCGGCGAAATTGTCAAATCAACCGCTTGATAACTCGAAATTTCCGCCACCAAAAAGTCATATTTTTCATCCACCAACTCAATCAAGGGCCGACCGATATTGCCGCCCAGCCCGACTTTATATCCCAATTTCTCAAGCATAAAAGCCAAGGCGCTGACACTTGTGCTTTTCCCTTTCGAGCCGCTGATTGCCACAATTTTGCACTCCGGATATTTTTCTTTTATCTCATGCAAGCACAAATCGCTGAGCGTTGTAACTTTGTTGCGATATTTTATAATTTCTGCCTTATAAACACTAACCCCCGGCGAACGAATAACCACATCCGCCTCACTGCAACCGGCATCAAGTTTGTTACCGCTGTAAAGTTTGTATTTTTCAAAACCATCCGGCTTTTCGCACAGATTATCATTCAGCAAAATAAATTTATTTGTAATTTTGTGCGCCGCGAGATAATTGAGAATTTCTTTCCCCTCTTTTCCCATACCCCAAACGGCAACAGTTTTATCTTTCAGGTCCGATATTCTCATTTATTTTCTTCCGTTACATTATGAACAACCAACTGATTGAACGGAATTTCAATTCCTTCCTCAATAAATCTGCGGTTAATTTCAAATCTCAACTCACTCGGAATCAGCCAACCATCCCAAATATTGCTACTGTAACCGCGCAACTCAAAATCCAAACTGCTTGAGCCGAAATCTTGGAACAAAACATAAGGTTCAGGCTTTTTCAAAACCTTCTTATTTTTTGCCGCACACTCAAGCAAAATTTGCTTAACCTTATCAACATCTGATCCATAAGCAACCCCTACTTTAACAAAAAATCTCATCCAATTATTGCTGTGTGTCAGGTTAATCACAGAGTTTGAAAGCAGTGTAGCATTAGGCACAATCACGCTTGCGCGATTAAAAGTTTCTATCTCGGTAGAACGAATATTTATTTGTTTAACCGTTCCCTCTTCACCGTTAATAATCACCCAATCGCCGACCTTAACCGGTCTTTCAAACAACAAAATAATACCCGAAACAAAGTTGTTTACAATATTTTGCAAGCCCAAACCGATACCGACTGACAAGGCACCTGCAACCAAGGCCAGATTGCTCAAATCCGCTCCCATAACCACCATCGCCAGCATAATCGATATCACAAATCCGACAAACCCGAAACCGGAACCCAGCGAGTGTTTTATACCATCGTCCATATCAACATGAGATAAAATATTATCTACAAATTTGCGGCGCAAAATTCTAAATACGGCAATAGAAATAAAGAATACCGCAATCGACAACATGACCAAAACCAACGATATTTCTACACCGCCAACCTTAAAACCGAAAAACAGCTTAACAATGCTGTGAAGCAAAATATCAGTCGAAACTCCCCACAAAGTCAATATTGCCAACAAACCTAATATTGAAAAAATAGGATCTAATGTCACATTAAGCCAAAAATCAATTTTGACCAGCATTTGACGACGTAAGCGAAGTTTTTTAAACCAAAATCCCAACAAAAACAATCTTCTTATCAGCTCAAAAATAACCTTGCGTATCATCAACAAAACAACAACAAACAGAACCGAAATCATAAATCTGTTGAGAATAAACAACGACAAACGTGGATACCCGAACAAAGCAATTCCCACAATAACAACAGCGGATACCATCGAAATCAAAATAGCACGCAAAGCATAACTTGGTCCTTTTTCCGGATTATCCTGACTGTCCTCGTTTGTACTTTCCGCCACCTCTGCAAAAGCCTTTTCCCAGAAAAATCTTTTAACAATCCAAACAATGCAAAATGCCTTAATAAAAACAGAAATAACGGAAATAAAATATATCAATTCCAGCGAATAATTTGCACGTTCCGCAATATGTTTCAACATCGCCGCGGCACCAATCATAAAAAAGCTGGTATAAAAAGTATGCGTCATCATCCGCGCTTTTTCACTGTCCATACTTATAAGTCTTCGTCTCGGATTATACGGCGCAAAAACAACTCTGACAGCCGCATTCGCCAGAAAAACATGCAACGAATAGAACAAAAAGCTCGAAACCACCAACCCGAAAAATCCGGCATTCAAAATCGGTGTATGATTAAACCAAAGCAAAAATCCGCCCAGCAACACCGCCGGAATAATTCCATAAGCACAAGCCGCAAAAAATGCCGCAATAATTTTGGTAAAATAAGGAGTAACTCCCACCAGTTTTTTTCTGTGAACCAAATGTCTGATAATCATAACTCTCAAAAATATTCCGAGAGCTAAAGCTAATACTACCATCAAACATACTATAAAAACTCTCGAGTGAACAATATTTCTGTTTTCAGGTGTCAAATCAGCATACCACTTTATCGGCGAAGTCAAAATTGCAAAACCGAAACTCACAAATTCCGCCGTCGCATGCAACAAATTTTTCGGATAAATTATCGGCTCTTGATAATACAACAAATTTCCGATAAGAGCCTGCTTGCGCATATCAGAAATTTTTGTAGTCAACTCTTCGGCTTTAGTAATCAACAAATCTGCTTCAGCTATTTTTCCTTTTTGAAAAACCAATTCATCATTATACTCTTTGCGCTTTTCTGCAATGACCGGCAGCTCTTCTTCACCGTCTTTAGGCATTTCTCCCAAAGACTCAAGTCTTTTATTTATATTTTTGAGATCACTATCAAGTTGCCTGCGATTTTCACGCATTTGGTTCACGCTTGTCGCGAGAAAAAACACATATTTACTGATTGTCCGCGATTCAAAATTTCCGTTTTTTAAGGCATCTTCAATAGCATTCAGCTCCTTGCTTATAACTTGGTAGTCAACCGTCTGCGGTACCGAACTGACAACAAAAGTTTGCGCATCAACTTCCGTATTAACACTCTCCTCAGCTTGCGCGCCAAAAGCAAAAAATGTTAAAAACGCAAAAATATAAGCAAGTCTATTCATTTCAAAAACTCCTATTTAAGCCCAGATTTTAATAATATTATAGATATTTCCGGCAACACCGAAACGCAAATCATCCGCTACGGTCCAAAAACTAAAACCGCTCTTAACCGAAACATCTTGTCTCAATCGGCTGATATAAACTTCTTGCTCACCCTGAACATCACTCAAAGTGACATATCCGCCCTTCGTCTTCTTGTCAAAAACAATCAAGCTCTTAACTTTTTTCATCAACTTTTCGACATCCGCAACATCAACATCGTTTTCACATTCAACATTAACATAAGCGGCACTTCCGACAAAAGCCGGCACAACAGCACAATTTGCATGCACCTTAATATCATGCCCGACAATTTTTTTGACTTCAGCATTAATTTTCCACTCATACTGTGTTTCATCACCGATAAAATCTTCAACCTGCGGAATAACATTAAAAGCCACTTGTTTTTCAAAAACTTTCTGATTATCAACCAAACTCTCGTTCATAAAAATTTTTCTGGTCTGTGCAAACAACTCATCCATACCCTCTGTTCCGTATATTGAGGTCGAATTATAAGTTGAAACAATCAATCTTTTGATTTTATATTCCTTATCAACTTCCTTAAGCGGCAACAAAATTTGCGCCACCACCGCCGACGGTATCGTTACCAAACTAACATCTTTTTTGCTTAACAAATTATCATTGAGCCCCGACAAAATCATCGGCACGTCATCTCGCCCAAAAAATATATTGCTGCAATCAATCACTTTAACTTTTTTATCCAAAGCCTTATGCACAAAACGCTTCGAAACCTCTTCTTCCGCGGCAAAAACCGCCAAATCAACTCCGGCAAAATCGAAACCATCCAAATTTATAACGTCAATATCGTCTTCTTCGCCGAACGCCGCCTGTGTTCCCAAAGGCACAGCAATATCCAAAGCAACCACGTCTTGTTTTCTGTATCCGTCATTGGCCAAAAAAGCCAACACTTCACGACCGATACTGTTATCTGCGCCAATTACTGCAATTTTTTTCATTTTTACCTCACAATCAATCCAATTCCGCCAACCGTTGCGCCTGATCTTCGGCAATCAGCGCATCAATAATTTCTCCCAGTGCATCACCGGAAACAACCTCATCAAGCTTGTATAACGTCAGATTAATTCTGTGGTCCGTAACTCTTCCCTGCGGATAATTATAAGTTCTGATTCTTTCCGAACGATCACCGCTGCCGACTTGCAATTTTCTTCTTTCGGAATATGCGGAATCAATCGAATTTTTCTGCTGATCATACAATTTTGCACGCAACTGTCTCATTGCCTGCTCTTTGTTTTTGAACTGCGAGCGCCCGTCCTGACATTGTACAACCGTTCCCGTCGGAATATGTGTAATTCTCACTGCGGATTCGGTTTTATTAATATGTTGTCCGCCGGCACCGGATGCCCTATAAACATCAATTTTCAAATCCGCCGGATTTATCTCAAAATCTACTTCCTCAATTTCCGGCAAAACCGCAACCGTTGCCGCCGAAGTATGAACTCTTCCCTGCGATTCCGTAACCGGCACTCTCTGCACTCTGTGCGCACCGGACTCAAACTTCAATTTCAAGAAAACATCTTTTCCGGTAATACTGGCAGAAGCTTCTTTATATCCGCCCAATCCGTTTTCGTTTGCATCCAAGACCTCAAAAGTCCATCCCTGCAAAACCGCATATCTTC
Source organism: Alphaproteobacteria bacterium (assembly GCA_045593845.1). Lineage (GTDB taxonomy): Bacteria > Pseudomonadota > Alphaproteobacteria > RF32 > CAG-239 > JAFUYI01. Next base: position 12,069 of record JAZNXK010000008.1, on the reverse strand, counting down.
TATACATCTCGAACAAAACGGCCGCAAACAATGCCGCTTCATCACCGCCGGTTCCGGCTCTCACTTCCAAAATTGCGTTTTTTTCATCTTCTGCATCTTTAGGCAAGAGCAAAACCTTAATTTCTTTTTCGAGTTCAGGCAATTTTTCTTTCAGCTCATAAAACTCCATAGAAGCCATAGCTTGCATTTCTTTATCAAGCGAATCATCATACATCAGAGATTCGGCCTCTTTCATATTTTTTTCTGCTTTTTGATAAGCATGAATTGCACCCACCACCGGCTCAAGCTCGGAAAGTTCCTTGTTCATTTTTATCATTTCCTCGGCACTCAACCCCGGTGCGGAAAGCAGTGACGAAATTTCGTCATAGCGATTAACTACATTTGCCAAATTCTCTGCAAAACTCATTTACTCAATTCCTTTACCAATCTATCAATAGCAACACAACTTTGTTGCCCGTCATCAAGTTTTTTAACCGTAACTTCGCCTTTTTGCAACTCATCCGGACCGACAATCACAACAGCTTCCGCCATCATTTTATCGGCTTTCATCATCCGTTTTTTCATATTACCGGAATAGCCATGCTCAACCCTAAAACCAGCCAAACGCAAATCATGTGCAATTCTCATTGCCTCATCATTAACATCTTCACAAACCGGAATAACGACAATCGGACGTTGTCTTTCTTCTGGCTTATCCAAAAGCATGGCCAATCTTTCAACACCGCAAGCCCAGCCGATTCCGGCAACCGGACCGCCGCCCATTTGCTCAACCAATCCGTCATAACGACCGCCGGCAAGCACCGTTCCCTGCGCCCCGAGCTTATCGGTAACCAACTCAAAAACCGTGTGCGAATAATAGTCAAGCCCTCTGACCAAACGATTATTTACCCGATATTTTATTCCCAAAATATCCAAACCTTTCAACACTCCGGCAAAAAATTCTTTAGAAACCTCATTCAAACTGTCGGCATACAAAGGCGCATTTTCCACCACCGCTTTGTCGCATTCTTCTTTAGAATCCAACACACGCAGAGGATTGCGCTCCAATCTGCTTTTGCTGTCCTCGGAAAGCTTATCATAATTTTTGCGCAGATATGCAACCAATTTTTCTCTGTATGCATCTCTGCTTTCCGCATCCCCCAAAGAATTTATCTCCACCACCACTTGGCCTTGCAAACCTAGCTTTTCCAAAAACTCATAAGCCATGGCAATAAGCTCGACATCAGCCTGCGGTGTTGCTGCACCCAAAAGCTCAACCCCGAATTGCGTAAACTGACGTTGACGGCCCTTTTGCGGACGCTCATATCTAAACATCGGACCTTGATAATAAATTTTCAAAGGCAAATCCTGCTGCATTCCGTTAGAAATGAAAGCTCTGACAATACCGGCAGTTCCTTCCGGACGCAAAGTCAAACTCTCTCCGCCTCTGTCCTCAAAACAATACATTTCTTTGGTTACAATATCACTCGTATCACCCAAATTACGGGCAAAAACTTCCGTAAATTCAAAGATAGGGGTTTCCATCTCTTCAAAACCGTATTTTTCAACAACCTGTTCGGCAATACGCGTAACCTGCTTGGTTTTTCTTTTTGCTTCTCCATACAAATCGTAGGTTCCGCGCACACTTTGTAACTTTGACATTATCTTTCCTTTTCAAATACAAAAGTGAAAATAGCCGCATCAGGCTATTTTCACCTCAAAAACACCAAAACTAATGATTATTCAACAAACTATCAACATTGATATTTGTTTTCTTATCTTTAGAAAATACCGGTGTCAATTTACCGTCAACATAAACTTCCACACCTTCATATTTTCCGGCAGAAACATTCAATCCTTTAACATCGGGCAAACGATACGATTCTCCGACTTTCAAAATTCTGCTGACATAAACTTTTTTCTCATCCTTAACTTCCAACCACGTATTTTCTTTGGTTATCTTGATTTCAATACCTGATTTATCGTCGGCTTTTGCCTCCTCTTCGACTTTTTCTTTTTCCTCCGGCTTTGCTAGCGGCTTATCTTCTGACTTTTGCTCTTTAACATCCTCTTTTTTTTCATCGGCAACGGTATTATCTTCTTCTTTCAACATCTTTTCAACTGTCTGATAATACTCAACATCCGCAGTATCCAAAACTTCTTCATCAACATCGGAAGAAGAATTATTTGCGGCATTGTTCGCCACAAGCGGACTATAAAAGTGCCAAACCCAAGCCAAGAAAATAACGGCTAAAATACCTATCAAAACATACATTTTACTCGGCAATCTTGCTTCGGCGACACTTTCTTCGGAGGTCAAATCTTTGATTGTCTGCGGCTTTACATCAATTTCTTCTCTGAAAAGTTGGGTAATACGGGAATTGTTCAAACCCAAATATTTGGCATAAGAATCAACAAAGCCGGCAGAATAAGGCATTGGAGGAAGGTTCTTATATTCTCCTTTTTCGATGGCCTCCAAATAATATCTTCTGATACACAATTTTTGTGAAATTTCAGACAAATCAATATTTTTCTTCAAGCGCTCATTATACAAAATTGCGCCCACTCTATCAACTTCAATTGCCTTATTTTCGGCACTTTTCAACTTTTTATCATTTGATGTATTTTCAACTGTTTCAGAACTTTTTGCCATAATTTTACTTTCCAAATTATATTAAAACACAACCACACCACAACTCATTAACATACTTTTTAATAAATTTCAATAGCGTGATCAACCGCATAAGCAAATAATTGCGAACGCAAACTTGCCCGAGGCGAACAAAGCAGACTTTGCACATAATCCTCAACTTCCGCCTTATTTACACTCCTCACCATACTCTTAACGCGAGCAAACGCCGCCCCGTTACACGAAAGATTTTGATACCCCAATCCCAACAAAGCCAAAGCCTCTATCGGATTAGATGCCATTTCTCCGCAAACGGAACAATAAACATTATATTTTTTTGCCTTGTCAACAATATCTTTCATCACCCTCAAAAACGGCGCTGACAAAACATCATACCGGTCAAGCAACTGCGGATTTCCTCTGTCGCACGCAAACACAAATTGCGCCAAGTCATTGGTTCCGACCGAAACAAAATCCGCTTCCGGCAAAATATTATCCAGCTGATACAAAACAGCAGGCACTTCAATCATAAGTCCTACATTAACTTTTTTCGGCACCGGCAAATTTCTTTTTTTCATTTTTGCCAGTTCCAATAACAAGGTTTCTTTTGCTTCCGCAAACTCTTCATAATTCGATATCATCGGAAACATCACATCCAACTCTCTACCCGCCGCCGCGCATAAAAACGCCTTAACCTGCTTTCTTAAAATAGCGCGCCTGTCAAGCGTAATCCTAATTGAACGCCAGCCGATTGCCGGATTGCTTTCTCCCTTATACCCCCAATACGGCAAAATTTTATCCGAACCGACATCCAAAGTTCTAAATATCACCTTTTTATCGCCGCAAGCCTCCATCAGCCTTTTATAATAAGCATCCTGCTGTGCAATATTCGGCATATTTTCCGCAGTCATAAAAAGAATTTCTGTTCTATACAAGCCGACACCATCGCAATTTGTCTTATCAATATAATCCAAATCCAAAGGCAATCCGACATTAACATACAATCCGACTTTTTGCTCATCTTTCGTTATGGAAGGCAGTTCTCTCAACTCGGCAAATTTTTGCTGTAAACGTTCTGCCTCCGCAATTTTTTTATAAAAACGGTTTTCTACATCTTGCGACGGACTCAAATAAAGAATTCCCTCATTACCGTCAATCGCCAGCTTTTGCCCGCTCCTAATCTCCGCCAGAACATCTTTTATCTTGCACAAAACCGGAATATTCAAAGCCTTTGCCACAATAGCGACATGCATTGTCGGTGTGCCTTCTTCTATAATCAAACCCCTGATTTTGTTATAATCATAATCCATCAACTCGGCAGGACCGATAGACTTTGCCACCAAAATAATATCGTTTTCCGTTCCTGCATTATTTTTGCCGAAATCGCCCGCCAAATATGATAACAACCTGTTAGAAACATCACGCAAATCGTGCAATCTCTCGCGCAAATATGCATCATCACTGCTTGAAAGCCGATTCCACATATCATCATAGGCTCTTTCAACTGCCGCTTCCGCCGACAAACCGCCCTCAATATGACCGGCAATTTTCTTATACCAACCTTTATCGCGGGCAAACATTCTATATGCTTCCAAAATATCCGCATGCTCACCCAAACCCAATTTTGCCGTATTGAATTTGCTGTCCAAATCATCATTCATCTGCTGATGAGCCAACTGCAAACGCTTCAATTCCAGCTCTTTATCTTCGGCAAAAATATTGGTTATCATCTGCCTTTGATTATGCAAAAGCGCAAAACCGATTCCATAGCCTTTATTCAAGCTGACAGCTTTAATTCTGTCTTTTATTGTTTCTCCCCTGATTTTTTGCAGCTGTTTTCTATATTCCGCAACATCGGGTTTTGCCCACAATTCTGCCATAAACATTGCCACCAGCTTCAGGCAATCTTTATCATCATCACCAAAAGCCGAAACCTTACTCGAAAAAATTCCCAATATTCCCAAACACCGATTCCATTGCACAATGGCCGCACCGGCAAAAGTTTTTATTTTTTTATGTTTCAATTCTTCGGCACAAACAAAATCATCATAATTTTCATCAACATTATTAACAATCGTCACCTGTTTTTCGGTAGCAATTTTACCTATAATTCCTTTGTCTGTTTGCCACTGTTCATCAAGCCTTTCGCTCACCCCGAAACTTGAAAGACACTCAAGATATTTGCCTTCAATCAAAGAACAACAAATCAATATATCCGCCGAAAATATTTCTGCAATAGTCGCCGATATTTCCTCAATCTTCTGCTTTGCCGCAACCGAGCTGTCGGCAATTTTTCTCAACTTTTGCAATAGCATGTTTGCCCGATTTTTTTTAACTGACATATCCATTTTATCCAACTTTTGTATTGTGCTTTAATTTATATTATCTATATTTATGCATAATAATAATCTTAAAGGAGTAAATAAATGGCTAATAATTATCAAACCGGCGATAAAGATACGCGCCCTTGGGGCACATGGGAAGTTTTATCCGCCGGAGAAAACTTTTGCATTAAAAAAATTGTGGTCAACCCGCAGGCAAAATTGTCTTTGCAACTGCACCATCACCGCTCCGAGCATTGGATAATCACCAAAGGAGTTGCCACCGTAACACTCGGCGATTCTGTTTTGGAAAAAAAGCCTTTTGAACACATTTACATTCCACAAGAAACCAATCACCGCATGGCCAACAACGGCACTCAACCTCTTGAGTTTATAGAAGTTCAAACCGGCGAAACTTTGGATGAAAACGACATTGTCCGCCTTGAAGACATCTATAATCGCGTCAAAAACAGTTGACTTCTCGATATACTCTCTTATAACTGAATAAAAAAACAACTTTAGGTGAATAAAAATGAATTTTTTAGATTTGGGACTAAGTGAAAAAACTGTCCAAGCCATAACCGAAACCGGCATAGTAACACCGACAACGGTTCAAACGGATGTTATTCCCGCCATTTTAGACGGCAAAGATATATTTACCATTGCCCCCGGCGGATGCGGCAAAACCATTTCTTATGTTTTGCCTTTGATTGACATAATCAACCGCAAGAACAAGAATAGCATTCTCATTATCACTTCCGATTCGGCAAAATCGGTCACCATATCCGATACTTTTGCCCTTCTCAATCGCTTTCACGAAGAACAAGAAAACGAAAAAGAAGAAGACGAGTCTGACGTCATTATCGGCTCTCCGGATTTGATTATCGAACTTTCACAAGAAAATCGCATTGATTTATCTCAAATAAATATCTTGGTGGTTGATGACATCAATCTCATCAAAAAGAATAAACAAATTGCCAACTTGGAAAAAATTCTTGAGATATTACCGGCAGACAAACAAAATATTGTTTATACCAATCGTCGTTCCAAAGAAACTCAAGATATCTTGGATAAAATCCTCAAATCTCCACAAGAAATAAAAGTCGATAAAAACAAAGAAGAAGAAGCACGCAACGTTTCTGCCAAAGAAAACAAACACCCTGCCCCTGTCTTTGATAAAGAAGCTCTTGAGCTCGAAAGAAAGAACAATTCTTTCAAAGGTCACACACCAAAATTTTTGCTTTTACAAGCAGATTTGGCACCAAATTGCGACTAAAATATTTCAACAAAAAAGGCGGTGAATTTCACCGCCTTTTATTATGCATTCAGAAATAAATTATTTCTTAGCTTCATCAATTTTTGCCTGAATTTCGGTAGCAACCGGAGCAATCATTTCACCATTCAAAATAACTGTCGGAACACCGCCGAGTTGAATATTTGCAGCCAAATTGTTATTAGCATCAAAAGCGGCATTAACATCATCAGAAGACATATCTTTCTTCATTTGTTCAACATTGATACCGGCCTTTTCAGCCAATTCGTCAACCAATTCAACAGACAAAGGCTTTTGAACTGTCATCAAAGCTGTGTGAAGCTCAACAAATTTTCCTTGCAAACTTGCAGCCAAAACGGCGCGAGCAGCATATTCAGAGTGAGGAGATACAAACGCCAAAGGTCTGTACAAAACTTTAACATCACTATTTTCTGCTATAACTTTGTTCATTTCAGGGAACAATCTGCGGCAATATCCGCAAGCATAGTCATAAAACTCAACCAAAACGATTTTTGAGTTCAAATCACCTTGAACAGGAGCATTTTCTGCATTCAAAGCAGCTTCATTTTGCTTAACCATAGCTTTCAATTGAGCTTCAGCCTCTTCTCTTGCTCTTTGGTCATAAGCTTGCAAAGCATTGATAACATATTCCGGGTGCTCTCTCAATACGGCTTCAACATCAGCGGCAGCTTCTGTTTTACCAGCACAAGGAACAAAAACTTTAACCAAAGCAACTGCAGCCATTAAAAGAGCTACAACAGATATTAAAAGTGTTTTTTTCATAATAAATTCCTTACAATTGTAATTAACATTAACATCAACAAATGTAGTCAAATTTTATTATCATGACAAGCAACAAAAAAATTTTTACACAAAAATCCAACTTTTTTTAACTTTTATCTGATAGCTTGCCATAACGGAGGTAACCATGTTCAAAATAAAAATATCACTCTTCTCAAAAACCAAAATGCTCGAAGAAAAAATTGATGCCTTTCACGATAAACTACTTGATTCGGCAAACCTCTTCGGCAAGGCAATCAATGCTTTTTTATTTTCTGCCAACCGCGAAGAACATTCCGCAGTCACCAAACAAAGCAAAAAAATAGAACACAATGCCGACGAATTGCGCCGCGAAATAGAAAATCAATTATATGCTCAAAATCTGTTACCCAATCTCCAAGCCGACATTTTGCAACTGGTCGAAAGTTTGGATAAAATCAACAACCATATCGACGAAGTGATATACAAATTTTATGTTGAACAACCAGAAATTTCTGAAGAATTCAAACCCAAACTTAAAGAATTGGGAAACCAAGTTGCCGATTGTTGCGAAAATATGGCCATAGCCTCCCGCGCTTTTTTCAAAGACATAAGCATCGTTCGTGACTACACCCACAAAGTATATTTGATGGAGCAGGAATCAGATCGCACTTATAACGATTTGAAAAAATCCATTTTTTCATCAAAATTGCCTCTGGCGAACAAACTTCAGCTCGATATTCTGATTACCGAAATTGCCGAAATCGCCGATATTGCCGAAGATTGCGCCGACGAGCTCTTAATTTTCACCATTAAAAGAGATGTTTGATGTTAAGTTTTTTACTGTTTTTAAGCAGCGGACTTTTTTTGGGATGGTCACTTGGAGCAAATGACGGCGCAACCATTTTCGGAACCGCAGTCGGCTCCAAAATGCTAAAGTTTAAGAATGCCGCCATAATCGCTTCAGTTTTTATTATAATCGGAGCTGTCCTATCCGGTAGCGGCGCAGCCTCCACCCTCAACAACCTCGGCAGCATCAACACAACAGCCGGCGCCTTTGTCGTCGAACTTGCAGCCGCCGTCACCATATATCTCATGGTCCGCAGCAAAATTATAACTTCTACCTCCCAAGCCATTGTCGGCGCAATTATCGGTTGGAACTTTTACAGCCTTAAATCAACCGATTATGGACTTTTTTCGACCATTGCCTCCGCTTGGATAATATGCCCTATATTATCGGCATTTTTTGCAATAATTATCTATTATCTCATAAAATCAATCTTAAGAACAGCTCCGGTATCTCTTCTCAAACAAGACGTTTGCATCCGTCTCGGCTTAATTATTTCCGGTGCATTTTCGGCTTATGCTCTCGGCGCCAACAATATTGCCAATGTCATGGGAGTTTTTGTAAAAACCAACATTCTCAATCCCCTGCCGTTACCCTTCGGAATTGAACTTTCATCAACTCAAGTTTTGTTCCTAATAGGTGCTATCGCCATTTCCTTAGGCATTTTTACCTATTCGCAAAACAACACCGAAACCGTCGGACACGACATCATGCAAATAAGTCCTTTTGTCGCGTGGATTGTTGTTATTTCCCAGTCTTTGGTATTATTCATTTTTGCCTCGCCGGCACTACAAAACTTTTTACTCAACCATAATTTGCCGAGCATCCCCTTGGTTCCTGTTTCATGCACACAAGCCACTATCGGCGCAATCATGGGAATTGGCCTCATCAAAGGAGGTTATTGTATTAACTGGCGACTTATTTTCCGCATGGCTCTGGGCTGGGTTACCACTCCGCTCATCAGCGGCATAATTTGCTATATCTCTCTTTTTGCATTGATGAATATTTTCGGAATATAATCACTCCCGATGATACGGATGACCGGCAATAATCGTCTGAACACGATAAATTTGCTCCAGCAAAACCGCCCTCATCAGCATATGAGGCAAAGTCAACTTTCCGAAAGAAAGCACCAAATCGGCCTTATCCCTTGTTGACTGCAAATGCCCATCCGCACCCCCGATTAAAAAACAAATTTCCGAACAACCATTAACCTGCCAATTTTCTAATTTTGCCGCCAACTCAATACTTTTAATATTTACCCCGCGCTCATCCAAAACTATCACCTTTGCACCCTGCGGAATTGCCGTCTGCAAAAACTTTGCTTCATCCCCCGGATTGGAATTATCAGCTTCTTTAATCACAATATCCCATCCCGAACGTTTGATATATTCATCAATCAACATTCTTTCCGGTGAGTTTTTTTTACATTTTCCGATTGCGGCAACCAAAACTTTCATTTTTGCGTCCCAAAAATATTATTGCATTTTTAAATATCTATGCTATAAACACAGCACAAAATTGATATTATCACTAAATTATTATAATTATGAAAAAATTAAAAGAATTATTTAGCAGATTGTTTCACAAAAAAAACAACGAAACAGGCAAAGTGACCGTCTTGTACGAAATGTCAACCCTTGCCGTCCATCCTTTCGAATTGATGCAAGCCCTGGGGATTGCAATCGTTTACAACACCAAGCAGCCGGTTGCCATCAACAGTGATGAACTCTTGCAATTTGCTCTGTATGATGAACAAAACAATTTTCTCGGCACATTTTTCGGAGTTGAAAGAGAGGGACGTTTATACGGCAACATTATCGGCACAGACGAAATTATCGTCTGCGACCGAAAATCTTTCACCTTCAAAATCACCGACGAAATTGTGTATCCTATAGGGAAGAATAACACCCTGGTCGCAAAATTCAAAAGTCCGGAAATTTTTCCGACAGAGTTCCGCCACAACAACACCTTGGTGCACAAATTTGACGAGGAAACTACCATCTATCAGGCATTGGAATGCGCAATCGCCTACAACGAATGAAAAAAACAGCTTTCTTTTTTTAAGAAAGCTGTTTTTTTCGTTTCATAAAACAAACTTATTCTTCGCGCATATTGGCAATGGCTTTCCACATTTTTTCCAAATTATAATACTCACGCACTTCCGGACGGAAAATATGCACAATCACATCATAAGCATCAATCAAAACCCAATCGCCTTTTTCTTCGCCCTCGCTCACTGATTTATAACCGGCATTCTTAAGGTTCTCCTGCACACGTTGTGCCAAAGAAATCACATGACGGTCAGAAGTTCCCGATGCCACAACCATTTCATTGGCGATTGAAGTTTTGCCTCGCAAATCAATAACCGTAACATCTTCGGCCTTGCCGTCATCAAGCGAATTTTTAACAATACTCAAAATTTCATCTTCTTTTTTCATATCAAATTCCCCTTATAATGGTGACCATCCGTGAGTTTCAACAGGTTTTTCCTGTTCACTACTGTCATCAAGTTTTTTGCGCTCACGTTTTATATATTTATTCAGTTCCAACAAGCACTCAAAAAGTCCCTTTTTAGCCACTGCCGAAATAGCAAAAACTTTTTTGCCACAGGCTTTTTCCAACTTTGCAACTCGTTTGGCAATTTCATCACCCGTAATAGAGTCGCATTTATTCAAAGCCACGACTTCGGGTTTTTCAAGCAAAGATTTGTCATACAATTCCAACTCTTTTCTTATTGCCTTATAATTCTTGACCAAATTATCGTCAGTAACATCAATAAGGTGCAAAAAAGCCCCGCAACGTTCAATATGTTTCAAAAATCTGTCACCGAGCCCGATGCCCTCATGCGCACCCTCAATCAGCCCCGGAATATCAGCCAAAACCATTTCATATCCGTCCACCCAAGCCACACCCAAATTGGGATGTAAAGTGGTAAAAGGATAATCGGCAATTTTTGGTCTGGCTTTGGTAACTGCGGTCAAAAAGGTCGATTTTCCGGCATTAGGCATACCGATAAGCCCTATATCGGCAATGATTTTCAACTTCAACCACAACCATTTTTCTTCTCCCGGCCACCCCGGTTCCGCATAGCGCGGAGCCTGATTGGTTGCGCTCTTAAAATGCACGTTTCCTCTTCCGCCGTCACCGCCTTTTGCCGCCAAAAAAATTTGTCCCGGCTCAACCATATCAGCCAAAAGTGTCTCACCGTCTTCGGCCAAAATTTCGGTTCCGATAGGCACCTTAATTACAATATCTTGCGCCTTTGAGCCGTTTTTTTCCGAGCCCATGCCGTTTTGACCTTTCTTTGCCTTAAAATGCTGGGTATAGCGAAAATCTATCAAAGTATTCAGATTGGCAACCGCCTCAAAATATATGCTTCCGCCCCTACCGCCGTCACCGCCGTTGGGACCTCCGAATTCAATATACTTTTCACGACGAAACGAAACACAGCCCGCTCCGCCGTCTCCTGATTGAATAAAAATCTTTGCCTGATCCAAAAACTTCATTTTTCACCCTTCAAAAACAAAGAAAGGGGGCTATGCCCCCTCGCCCTAAACTTTTGCGGTAATTATTCCGTAACAACGGAAACAAAAGTCTTGTCGCCAGATTTTCTGAAAGCAACTTTACCTTCAACCAAAGCAAAAATGGTATGATCTTTACCAAGACCGACATTCTCACCCGGATGATACTTTGTTCCGCGTTGACGAATAATGATATTTCCGGCTACAACATGCTGACCGCCAGACTTTTTCAAGCCCAAGCGACGGCCTTCGGTATCACGTCCGTTCTCGCTGCTACCACCTGACTTCTTATGTGCCATAACTTAATCTCCTTTACAAAACTTCATTCATTAAGCAATTTCAGCAATTTTCACAATAGTGATATTCTGTCTGTGGCCGTTCTTGCGACGATAGTTCTGTCTTCTTTTCTTTTTGAAAACAATAACTTTATCAGCTTTAGCCTGCTTAACAATAGTAGCCTTAACCGACGCACCGGAAACCAACGGAGTTCCGACAACATCGTCTTTTGCTAATACTTCGCTGAAAACAACACTGCTGCCTTCTTCGCCGGCAATTTTTTCAATTTTCAAAACATCACCGGTACTAACTTTATATTGTTTTCCGCCTGTTCTAATTATTGCGTACATTTCATTCACCTAAATTATTTCGATTTTAACACAAAACGTTCTTTGCAATATACATAACTTTTTTTTGCTGTCAACTACATTTTCAACAAAAAATTAACTATTTTTTCTCTT
>JAZNXK010000007.1:0-6757 GCA_045593845.1 Alphaproteobacteria bacterium | reverse complement strand
TTTTGCGCGGCAATTACGGCTTTTGCGTGAAGAAAAAGGCTTGTCTGTCAGAGAATTTGCTCAAGCCTCCAATATCTTTGAAAAGCATATTTGGGAATTGGAACTTGGAAAAATCGAAAATTTCGGAGCAATTTTTGCACTCGCCCAGTTTTTTGATAAGAAAGTAAAAATTGAATTTTACTAAAATATTAATGTCATGCCTATTTTTCAGCTTGCTGAAAAATTCAAGGCATCTTCGAATTTTTTTATTACCAATTCGTAGACCCCTGGACGATTTTGCAAGCAAAATCGAGGGGTGACCTTAATATTGACGACAATGCGCCGAGCAAGAGCTGAAGATAAAAACTGATGCTTTCGCGCCGAGCAAGGAATGACATTGAACAAAAAAAACTCCGGCTTTGCAGTCGGAGTTTTTTATGATTAAGAGTCTAAAACTAGTCTTCTTGCTCTTGTGTTTCCGGCTCGCTAACCTCATCAATATTGAGGTCACTGTCGTCAGCAACACTCTCGCCCAAAACTTCGGAACCGGTTTCGTTTTCCAATTCCTCCTCGTCTTCGGAATCGGCATCAAGCCATGTTACAGACACAACCTTTTCACCTTCGGCAGTGCGGAACAAGATAACACCCTGTGTTTTACGTCCGGCAATACGGATATCTTCCACCGGCATACGGATAAGTTTTCCGCCGTCGGTTACCATCATAATTTGGTTGTCGTTTTCAATCGGGAACGAACTTACAACCTCTTTATTACGCGGAGACATTTCCATATTGGCAATACCCGAGCCGCCACGTCCGGTTACACGATACTCATAAGAAGATGAACGTTTGCCATAGCCGGTGCAGGTAACTGTCAAGATAAATTGTTCATTGGCCTGCATTGCGGTAAATTGCTCTGCGGTCAAGGTTTGTAACAAGCCTGTATCTTCGGCTCTAATACCTGCTTCGCCTCCGTGTTCGGCTTCCATATGTTTGATTGTAGAGACAATTTTGGCATATTCATCACGTTGTTCTGATGTTGCATCACTATGATTCAAAACAGACATGGAAATAACTTCGTCTTTGCCGGCAAGTTTGATGCCGCGGACACCGACCGAATTACGTCCTACAAAGACGCGGACTTCGGTTACCGGGAAGCGAATGCATTTACCGCTGCGGGTTGCCAACATTACGTCATCTTTTTCGGTGCAGATACGAACGTTAATCAACTTGTCGTTTTCATCCAGTTTCATCGCAATCTTACCGTTGGACTGAATGTTTACAAAGTCCATCAAACTGTTGCGGCGAACCATACCGCTCTTGGTTGCAAACATAATTGACATGTTCTTGCAATCTGCCTCTTTTTCCGGCAACGGCATAATGGTAGTAATATTTTCTCCCTCGTCAAGCGGCAACAAGTTTACAAATGGTTTGCCCTTTGAAGTCGGAGAACCGAGCGGCAATTTATAAACTTTGAGTTTGTATACCAAACCTTTGGAAGAGAAGAACAATACCGGAGTGTGGGTAGAAGTTACAAACAAGCGCGATACAAAATCCTCTTCTTTGGTGGTCATACCAGACTTGCCTTTACCACCGCGCTTTTGCGCCTTGTAGGCATTGAGCGGAACGCGTTTGATATAGCCGGCTTCGGTAACGGTTACAACCATATCTTCGCGTTGAATCAAAGACTCTACATCTTGCTCAAATTCAAACTCTTCAATCTTGGTCAGGCGCGGAGTTGCATATTCTTCTTTGATGGCAACCAATTCGTCACGCATAATGCCATAAAGTTTTTCGCGGCTGCCCAAAATGGAGAGACATTCTTTGATTTCGTCACCCAAGCTAATCAATTCTTGGTGAATTTTATCGCGCTCCAATCCGGTCAAACGTTGCAATCTCAAATCCAAAATGGCTTTGGCTTGCGCTTCGGACAGATAATAATGTCCGTTTTCAACTTTGCGGTCCGGCTCATCAATCAAGATAACCAAAGGCTCAACATCTCCCGCCGGCCATGCTCTCGAAAGCAAAGCATCTTTAGCTTCTTGCGGAGAAGGAGCGGTGCGGATAAGCTCGATTACGGGATCGATATTTTCAACCGCTATTGCCAAACCTACCAAAGTATGAGCACGATCGCGAGCCTTGTTGAGTTCAAAAATGGTGCGGCGACGAATAACTTCTTCACGGAACTCAATAAATGCACTAATAATATCTTTTAAGTTCAGCATCATCGGGCGACCGCCGTTGATAGCTAACATGTTCATACCGAAACTGGTTTGTAAAGGTGTCAATTTGTATAATTGGTTCAAAATGACATCAGCCTGAACATCTTTTTTGACCTCGATAACAACGCGAACACCTTGACGGTCGGACTCATCACGAATATCGGAAATACCTTCAACTTTCTTTTCTTTTACCAACTCGGCAATACGCTGAACCATCGCGGCCTTGTTAACCTGATATGGAATTTCGTGAACGATGATTGCTTCTCTATCCTTGCGGATTTCTTCAATGGTGCATTTTGCGCGCATTAAAACAGAACCTCTGCCGGTATAATATGCAGATTTTGCCCCGCTCTGCCCCAAAATCAAGCCACCGGTCGGAAAGTCCGGTCCGGGGATATAGTGGATGAGCTCGTCAATCGTGATATCAGGATTGTCAATATAGGCACAACAAGCAGAAATTACCTCGCCCAAATTGTGCGGAGGAATGTTGGTTGCCATACCTACGGCAATACCATTAGTGCCGTTGACAAGCAAGTTAGGATAGCGTGCAGGCAAAACTGTCGGCTCTTGCAAACTTTCGTCATAGTTAGGCATAAAATCGACAGTGTCTTGGTCTATATCCTCAATCAAAGCATGGGCAACTTTGGCTAAACGTGCTTCGGTATAACGCATGGCGGCGGCACCGTCACCATCCATGGAGCCAAAGTTTCCTTGTCCGTCAACCATCGGAACACGCATGGAGAAAGGCTGGGCCATACGAACCATTGCATCATAAACCGAGCTGTCACCGTGCGGGTGATATTTACCTAAAACATCACCGACGATGCGGGCTGATTTGCGGAACGGTCGATTGTAGTCATAACCGTTTTCATACATGGAATAAATGATGCGGCGGTGAACCGGTTTCAAACCATCGCGGACATCAGGCAATGCGCGTGAGACAATAACACTCATGGCATAGTCAAGATATGAACGGCGCATTTCTTCCGAAATGTCAACCGGTGTTATATCTTGTGCCGGTTTATCGACAACATTATCAATAATATTTTCTTCGTTAGTTTCTTCTGTCATTTTTTATACCTTAAAGTTGTTTTATACTGCCGAAATAATAGCAAAATACGAAAAAATAACTATGTTTTTATGAAACTTATACCCATTTAAAATGGCAAAAATCTCTCTACGGGCAAAAAAACAGCCTTAATTTTGAAAAATGAAAAAATATGAGAAAAAAAATTAATACGTTTAGGGCTGAAAAGTCAAAAAATGTGCTTTATTTTAGATTTTCAGTTTCTTTTGAATAAAATCGGTAAGTGCTTGCGGATTTTTCCATGCAACATAAATTTCCAACACCTTAAAATGCGGTTGCAAGCGGGGCGGAATTTTTACCCAATCTTTAGAAGTGGTAATTAAATCGGCATTTTTTTGTTGTGCCATATCAAGAAGATTTTGCAATTCATTTTCGCTATAAAAATGGTGGTCCGGAAAATCTACGGTTTGGATAACATTTACATTTTCGGCATACAAAGAATCATAAAATTTTTGCGGTCGTCCTATACCGGCAAAAGCTATCACCGGCTTATCAATATTTTCTGCAGATTTGGCACAAATATTGGCTTCAAAAACAGGGATATTTTTCAGTTTTGAATGCAAATCGTTTCTGTCCTCACCTATAATTATGGCAGCGTCAGCGCGTTTTATCCCTTCGGCAAAATTTTCACGCAATGGTCCTGCCGGTAAAGGAAAAGCATTGCCAATTCCGCTCCCGCCGTCAAAAACCAAAAATGATAGGTCTTTTTTTAAGCCGGGATTTTGAAATCCGTCATCCATAATTATAACTTCGGCACCGTTGTCAATGGCTTTTTGTGCGGCCGCAAACCTGTCGGCATTGATTGAAACTCCGGCCTTTTGTGATAGGAGCAACGGCTCATCTCCGACTTGTTTTGGTGTATGTTTTCGGTTATCGACTATGACTCCGGATATATTTCCTCCATAGCCGCGAGAAACAAAAAACGGTTTTTTACCCAAGTTTTGAATTATATCTGCTATGGCAATAGCTGTCGGAGTTTTTCCTGTTCCACCGGCGGTCAAATTGCCAATGCAAATTACCGGTATATTCACCGCTCTGCTTTTTTTATATTTTAGTCGCAAAGCTGTGGCTCGAGCATATAAAAAACCCAGCGGCAAAAGCGCATAGGACAGCAGATTTTTATTTTGCCAATGTGAGGGAGTTTTCATTCCGGAATATAGCTCCTGACCTTATCCATTATACCATCCAAAACTTTTGCCTCGGAAGTTGCCCAATTATAAGCCAAACTTCTCTTGGCCTCCAAAAGCTCTTTATTAGATAAGAGCTGGCGAACATTATCTGTCAAATCCAAAACATCGTTAACTTGAATAACAGCATCAGCTTTTTTGGCACGGTTCATGGCATCGGTAAAGTTGTGCATATGAGGTCCGACAATAACCGCACAGCGATAACGTGACGGCTCCATAAAGTTTTGCCCTCCGTGAGGAATTAAAGAACCGCCGACAAATAACAACGGACAGAGATTATACCAAATACCGAGTTCACCAATGGTGTCGGCAACATAAATATCGGTTTTTGAGGTAATCGGCTCTTCTTTGGAGCGCAGTGAAACATTTAATTTCAGCTCGTCCTGCAAACGTTTTTGTATCTCCGGTCCTCTATGCGGGTGGCGAGGGACAACAATTAACAATAAGTCGGGAAAGTCTTTTTTGAGCTCGTTATGAAAGCGCGCAATCTTAAATTCTTCATCATCATGAGTTGAACAAGCCAGCCAAACAGTGCGACCGTTTATTTGTTTTTCAAGTTCTGACTTTTTTGCCTCATCAACCGGAAGCGGTAAACCTGCATATTTGATATTGCCGAGGCAAATGGCTTCTTTTGCGCCCAAAACACGCAGACGATAGGCATCTTCATCAGATTGCCCTAGGCAGAAAGAAAAACATGACAGCAGTTCTTTGCATATAAAATCAAATTGTTGCCAACGTTTGAAAGACTTGTTGGATATGCGCCCGTTTACCAGTATGAGAGGGATGTTTTTACGCCTGATTGAGTTGAGCATTGCCGGCCAAAAATCAGACTCAAACCACAAGACGGCATCGGGCTGCCAGTGCTTTACAAAACGAGTGGTAAAAAACGGATTGTCAATCGGAATATATTGATGAAAAGCTCTTTCCGGCAAGCGTTTTCCCATCAACTCGGCAGAAGTTAAAGTGCCGGTTGTTACCATGACATGAGATTCTGGATAAGTTTCTAAAATCTTGTTTATCAGCGGCAACATAGACAAAGACTCGCCAACAGAAGCACCGTGGAACCAAAAAAGTTTTCCCTCCGGCCTTTTCATGCTAGGGCGACCGACACGTTCGTTAAAACGCTTGATATCTTCTTTGCCTCTTTCTTTGCGTCTTTTGATATAGCGGCTGATTACCATCGGATAAAGCGTGGCAATAAGCATATTATACATTTTTATAAACATATTCAGTCATCCTCTGTGTGGCGTTTCTTTTTGGCGGCTACTCCCGGCTCGATATACGGCAAACCCAAAACTTTGTCGGAGCGGTGTGTCATTTTGTTGAGTTCATTTTCTATGGCTTGGCGATATTTTTCCATGTCTTCGTCGCTGGCATCTGCAGGAATATAATATGGCTCCGTAATATTGATTATGCCGCGAGAAAACGGCAAAGGCAAGAGCATGGCATCCCATGTTTTTAAGATGATGCAATTTTTTATGGAGTATGATGCACCAAAAAGAGCTTTGCCGGATTTTTTAGCAAAATATAGCGGGCTGGTGTTCATTTTCATACGGGGTCCGCGCGGACCGTCGGGAATTATGGCAATGGCTTCATCTTTTTCGAGTGAGCGCAAAAGATTGAGAGCGGCAGCATTGGCGCCGTCGTTGCTGGAGCCATCGATTATCCCAAAGCCGACTTTTTTCAAAAACGAGGCGGCAATTCTTCCGTCATTATGCGGAGAAACCAATGCATTAAGCGGATGCTTTTTGTTCCAAAAATATGGAATCATCAATATGCGACCGTGCCAAATGGTAAAAATGATGGATTTATCCTTGTCCCACGTGGGATAAAAACGGTTAACCCCAATCATTTCCCAACGAGTGGTTTTCCACACCAAAAGGCCGTAATAATACATCAATTTTCCCAAAAGTGAGGTGAAAAAAGGCGATTTTAAAAACTGTTTAAGCAATTTTTTGATTTTTTTTGGCATTGGTTATCCCGACTTTTTAACATGTTATCCTTTTTTGTTATAACCCATATTATTATAACAACAAACGGATTTTGCAAGTTGATAATAAAATATTTGTGGATTGAATATAATATTTTTTCTTGACAATGGATTGTTGCTCATATATAAGATTTTTTCGTGGATGCCGACATAGCTCAGTTGGTAGAGCAGCTGATTTGTAATCAGCGGGTCGGGAGTTCAAGTCTCTCTGTCGGCACCATTTCAAAACCGCCTTTTAGGGCGGTTTTTTATTGCCAACGTTCGACTATGGCTTTGGCATCTAAGCTCTCTTCGG
>JAZNXK010000006.1:0-26419 GCA_045593845.1 Alphaproteobacteria bacterium | reverse complement strand
TGTCAACTGGATTGATGACAGTTTTTTATTGCTTTAGCGGCAATAAGTCTAGCACTTTATGCAGCCGAGAGTTTCTTTGGCGTATTGAACGTAGCGTTGATAGTATTTTTCAAGGCTTTGTTTTACCATCCAATTTACGGTGTTTTTCGGGAAAACTCCTTGTTTGTTGGCTTTTCCGGCTTTTATACCGGTTAAAATCTCAATTCCGTCATCAACGTTATCAATCGCGTAGATATGGAATTTTCCTTCATTTACGGCATTGATAACGTCTTCTCTCAACATAAGATTGGTGACGTTGGCTCGCGGAATGATAACTCCTTGGTCGCCGGTCAACCCCTTGTGAGAGCAGACATCAAAGAAGCCTTCAATTTTTTCGTTGACACCGCCGATCGGTTGGATGTCTCCGAATTGGTTGATTGAACCGGTTACGGCTATATTTTGTTTTATCGGAATGCCGGCGATTGCGGAAAGGAGGCAATAGTATTCGGTTGAAGATGCGCTGTCGCCGTCAACACCGCCGTAGGATTGTTCAAAAACAATCGAAGCAGAGAGCGATAGCGGAGAATCTTTGGCAAAGCGATTGGCAATAAGCGATTGCAAAATCAAGACGCCTTTGGTGTGAATCGGGCCGCTCATGTTGGTTTCGCGTTCAATGTTGATTACTTCGCCGCTGCCGATACGGGCTTGAACGGTTATTCTTGCCGGTTTGCCGAAAGAAAAGCGCGAGAAATTATAGACCACAAGACCGTTGATTTGTCCGACTTTGTTGCCTTTTATATCCAATAAAATGGTGCCGTCATCGATTTGTTCAAGCATGGCTTGTTTGATGCGGTCGTTTCTGTAAACCTGTTCGGCAATGGCTTTTTCGATGTGTTTTTTGCCGATTTGTTTGGAGTTGGAAACTCTTGCCCAATAGTCTGCTTCACGCAAAAGGTCGCCGATAGAGGCAA
The DNA here is from genome assembly GCA_045593845.1 of Alphaproteobacteria bacterium. Taxonomy (GTDB): domain Bacteria; phylum Pseudomonadota; class Alphaproteobacteria; order RF32; family CAG-239; genus JAFUYI01. The sequence continues at coordinate 25,469 of JAZNXK010000006.1, read as the reverse complement.
TATGGGCGGTCAGTTTTTTGGAATCTTCGGCCAAACGGGAGGAGTGCTCGATAATGCGGGCAACTGCCTGTTTGTTCAAATTGCGAAGCCTTTTTTTGTTGGAAAGCGAGCCGATTAGTTTGGCATATTCGATTTCGTTTTCGTCGTTGCGGTCCATCAATGTTCCGAAGTCGGCTTCAACTTTGAAATAGTCCGAAAAATCGGGGTCGCGCTCGGTTAAAAGCTCGTATAATTCCTCGTCTCCGGTCAAAATGATTTTGATGTCCAAAGGAATTGGCTCCGGATCAAGAGAAATGGTTGTAAAACTTGTTTCTTCTCCGGGACTCTCTATTTTTATGCTCTTGGAAGCAAGCGAGCGTTTGAGTGAATCCCATGCATAGGGCTGAAGCAAAAGTTTGCGCGCGTCAATCAGCAAAAATCCGCCGTTGGCACAATGCAAAGCGCCGGCCTTAATCAAGGTGAAGTCGGTCAAAAGGGCACCGTATTGTTGTATTCTTTCAACGCGACCGACAAGATTGCCTTGTGTCGGGTGATAGAGATGAACAATCGGAGCTCCGGAATCAGGCTCGTTTTTGACGATTACGTTGACTTTGAATTTGGCAAATTTATCTTCTTCCTGATGATTTACTTTGGCCAAGAGTGCTGAAAGAGCGTCTTCTTCGCCGGATTTCGAATCTGCTTCTTCGGGGAGAAAATCTTCAATATTGGTAACAATATGATTTTGGATGTTCTTGAGGAAGTCCGTAATTTCACGATGACCTTTATATTTTTGTTTGAGGTCATCAATGGGTTTTTTGACTGCGAGTTTGATAAATTTTTCTCTCAACAGGTTGTGTTCGGAACGTTGTTTGTCTTCCCATTCCGGCAAATCTTTGGCGACTTTTTCGATTTCTTCCTGCATTTGGTTAAGGTCATTTATTAAGGCCTTTTTCTCATCTTCGGGAAGCTTATCGAAAGTTTCGGGGCTCAAGATTTCACCGTTTTTCATCGGAGCAACAACAAGACCGACCTGCATATGCATAATTGAGACATTTTTGCCTTTGGCTCTCTTTTGCAAAATATGCATATATTCGTCTTTTTTATGTTTGTATTTTTCGTTGATGATGTTTACACCGGCTTTATATTCTTCGGTTTCCAAAATGGAGGGAATCGCAACGCTGAAATCTTCGATGAGCTTGTCGATGTCTTTGGCAAATTCACATCCCTGACCGGCCGGAAAACTGATGCAGTGAGGTTTGTAAGGCTCTTCAAAATTGTAGATATATGCCCAATCTTTTGGGGTGGGGCGTTTTTTGGCCTCTTCTTCCAAAATGCGTTTTACAAGGCTGGTTTTGCCGGTTCCTTCAGGGCCGAGGCAGAAAAGATTGTAGCCTTTGGATTTGATGTTTATTCCCAATTCAACGGCGCTGATGGCTCGGTCTTGTCCGAGAGCGGACATGCGTTCTTCAAGTTCCGCGGTGGTGGAAAAATCGAACTTTTGCGGGTCACAAACTTTATACAACTGTTGAGATTTTAATTTTGAAATGCTCATTTTTACTGCCTCGTTTCAATGTGAAATTATTTTTGCATAGATATAATTGCGAAAAGCTAAAATCTGGTAAATTTTGAAAAAGAATTTAAATACGGCATTATTATATTGCCGGAAAAATTGCCTTCGTTATAGCCGAGAATGTAGTGATGCGGCGGCAAAATTAAGTTGCGCAAATTATCAAAAAAGGCATTTTTGACCGATAGGTTATTTTCGGCGATGAAATTACTCAAAGTATATGACCAAGATACAGTGTTGAAATTGCCAAACACTATCACGGGATTGTCTTGTTTGGTTATGAAGGCGGATATTTTTTTCAGCATGGAATTTATTTGGGCTTGTGAGTGGCCGGAAAAATCGACGGCAATATAGGTTGTTAAATTCTCGTTGTTTTCGACACTGACAAACGAGGCTGCATCATTACCTCCAAGATGAATTTGTCCGGATTGTTTGACGGGAAGACGGGTTATTATGAAATTTTGCAAGTTGTCTCGGCTGCCGGAAAAAGTGTAGTTTTCGGGGATTATATTTTCGATGTCAAAATTTTCGAGATATGAATTTGTTACGGCTGCAATATCGGGCTTGTGCCGTGAAATTTGTTCTAAAACCGCTGATATTGAGGTTTGATTGCTCCCGAACAAAAGACGGGTGGCCGGGGTGTTTTTGGTTGCAGAAAAAAAGTCGTTGGTTGAGGAGACTCCGAAAAAATTGACTATGCTTAATAATAAAAAGACAAATGAAGCCAGATAAAATTTTTTGCAGAGGGAATAGATGAAAGCAAGGGATAAAAGCAGATATAATTGTCCGCGAAATTCCGCCAACAAAGAGCAATAATCGTTTTTTAAAAAACTTATACCGGTGATGACAAAAGAAAAATACATAAAAAATTTTAGGCTGGTTTTGATAAAAGCCTGATGTTTTTTGTTGGCAAGGTATCCCATCGTTACTCTTCTTTTTTTATTGTCTTTTGTTATAAATTATAATATCTTATAAATCGAAAAAAGATTTTTGTAAACATCTGCCGGTGTGAATATGTATAATATTTGGGATTTTTTGAAAACATTTTGGGACGATTTTTGTGACCGGCTTGTCGGCTATGTCAGTGCGTTGTCTTTTTATGAATTGTTGGCGGTGTCGTTCTTTTTGGGGTTGTTGTTTTTGGTCGTTTGCGTGATTGTTTTTTGTGTGGTCAGCAAAAAATCTGCACCGAAGCAAAAGGATTTGTTGCCCAGCCAAGATGAACAGAATGTGCTTGGGGATGTCGAGCCAAAAGATGACGAATTGCCCGAGGAAGATGCGGCTGAACAAGCACTTGATTGGAGCCCCGTGCTTTCAAAAACAGAGAAGTTGACGGCGATGCCGACGGATGAAGTTATGCAATATCGCTTGAAGCCGCATAATTTGAAATCTTTGCTCGGCTTGATTATTGATTTGTTGTCGCGCGAGGTTGAAGACGCAAAGCTGGCGCAGGTTATTATGCATAAAAATCAGCATTTGAGCAGTGAAGATGATGTTATTTATACCATTTATGCGATTAAGATGTTCGTAAAAATGGCAAAGAGCGGAATGTTTAAAAAAATCGATACCAATAAAATATTGCCCAATGAAGTGGTGGCGGTTTTTAATCTGGCGCACGGAGATTGTTCGCTGGTTTTGATTTTGCTTGATGCATTTATTGATGATGCACTTAATAAACTCAAGAGAATTGATGATGAAAAAGACAAGCAAAAAAGGTGCTATGAAATTGCTAATGTTTGCATTTGTTTCGGAACCTTTGCGCTGTTTACGGATGCAAGTTTGGCTTCGGGTGCTTTTGAGTTGGCGATTGAGCTGAACCCGCAAAATGCGCTGGCTTGGGGTAGATTGGGTGATGCATATCGAAAAATGCAAAATATGGATAAGGCCGTTTGGGCTTATATGAATGTGCTTAATCTCGGTGATGAAAGAGTTTATACGCAACAAAAAGCAAATGCAGAAAAAATGTTGTCTTCTTATTATCGGGAAAACGGCAAAAAAGAACAGGCCTCAAAAATGGTTGTTAACAGCGAAGTCTTTTATGATAAATGCGGTATAAATATGCCTTTGTCGGAAAGAGAATGCAGAATTATTTATATCATTGAAACAAACGAAAAAGACAATATGGGAGCCATTGTCGAAAAGTTGCTTATGCCAAAGTGATTTTTAGCGTTCTTTAACGTTTTCGCGTTCTTGGTTTTTGGTGGTTGATTTTTCTTTGGCCGGTGATTTTTCTTCTTTTTGCGGTTTTTGATTTTGATTTGAACGACCGGTCTTTTCCAAAATTATATCTCGAGTATCTTTGGGTTCTTTATTTTGCGGTTGATTTTCCTCTTTTTGAGAAAGTTTTTGGTTTATTTCATCAATAATTTCTTTTTTGCGCGGTTTGCCTTTTTGGGGTTGTTTTTTGGGCGCTTTTTTCTTTTCTTCAATCAGCGGATATAAGGGGGATTCTTCTACTTTTACTTCTATTTTTGCTAAATCTATGTAGCCGAATCTGTCATCTTTCGGCTCATATTGCGGTTGTTGGACAACCTGCGGTTCTTTTGGCTCAACGACTTTCGGCTTGATTTGTTGATTGATTTGGGTAATTTGAACTTGTTCCGGTGCCTGCAATTCTTTTTCTTGAGAATTTTCCAGTTGGGCAAGTTGTTTCTTTTCTTTTGAGGTTAGGGCCTTTTCAAGAGAAAATTTGGGCAAATTATTGAAAACAGGCATAAGGATATAATCTTCTTCTTCCTCATCTTCGTCATCATATATGGAATTGCGGATTTTTTGTTTGCGAAAAGCTTTGTTTTTGGTCGGTTTGGCGCGCAATTTGGTGCGGTTTTGTTTGCTTATTTTGTCATTGGATTTGCGGCGAATGGCTTCTTCCATATTGATTTTTAGGGTGAGACGTTCGCGCTTGTCAAAACCGTTTTTCTTCCAATCCATATTGGTGGCTTCTTGTTCTTTTAAGGAATCTGTTTCCGGATCATCTGTCATTATGTTTTTTCCTTATGTATTTTGTATGATTGTAAGGAATTTTATGTTCTTTGTCAAATGATTATGTATTTTGAGTTTTTCTCATGGTTACCATAATCGACTCATTTGAAAGGAGTGTCGAAAAACACTCGAGAACGTCAATATCGTTTCTTTTAAGCGAAAATTCTTGGGTGTTGTTGGAGAACAAATAAGCAAAAATTTCTTTTTTAAAAGAGTTCCAGTTGATGACATCTTGAAAATATTGTCGTTGCATTTCCAAAAGTTCGTTAAAAGTGGGCTCATTATTCATTTGTTCCGGTTGCAAGTTCCAAAGGTCAAGATAAGCTTGGTTATAAAAAGTCAGCTTTCCGTTGCTGCCAAAAATCAAAATAGCATCACTGATTTTGTTCAAGATTTCCTGTTGCACACTCAATAATTGGTTATAGTCACGGCGTGCGGCGAGGCGGTCGGATATATCCTCATAGGCAAAAACAAGTCCGCCATGGAGATACGGGGCTCTAACTCTTCTTAATGAGCGTCCATCGGGGAGGTGCATAAGGTCTTCTTTGGGCTCAATGATTTTGCTGAACATTTTTTGTTCTTCGTTTTTGAAATAGGGATAATCGGGAACTTCCATAATCAGCCGGCGTTCACGCAAGCTGTCGAGGAAATTTCCGTAAGTATGATTGCTGCTCAACCACTCGTCACTCAACTTCCAGAGTTGTTTGAATGCGTTATTATAAAATAAGAGTTTGAATTTGTCGTCAAAGACGGCAAAAGCTGTTCCCAAAGCGCCCAAAATTTCGAGGTGGGCATTTTGGTGTTGTTTGATATTGTGAGAGAGTTCATCAAACTCGCTGATGTCACGCAGAGTGCCGACGGTGGCAATTTTATCCAAGCTGTCTTGGGTGTGAAATGGGGTTTCGATGGCTTCAAAACAAAAATGTTTTCCTTTGCGATTTTGCTGAATTTTACACATTTGCGGGCGATTGGTTTTTTGTGCCTGAACGGCAATTTTTTTAACGGCACCATCGTCACCGGGACAATCAATTTCCAAATTGTTGGAAAGAGTGTAGTTTTTGTTGGTGTTGTTGAGAAATTCGGTATATTTTTTGTTGATGGCAACCAAGTTTAGGTCGGCATCGCGCAACCATACCGGATAAGGCAAATTGTCGAGCAGATTTTCCAAATCGAGCAGATGTTTTTGGGTTTGTTGTTCTTGGCTGATGAGAGTGTTTATGAACAAACTGTCGTTGCTGATGTCTCTAAACCAGATAATATCACCGTATTTACTGCCGTCGGCACCGCTGATGCGGGCGCCGCTCAAATTGAAAGTTTTACCGTTTTTGAGTGAAAATTTATCTTCGAAAGCAACGGCATCTTCTTTGAGTAATGCTATGTATTTGTTGATTTTATCAGTGTCATCTTTATAAAAATTTTTTAAGACTTCATTTAAGTTGGAATCGACACCGTTGGGAAGAGAAAGCATTACTGCCAAGCGGCGGGAACATTTTTCGACAATTTCCTGGTGGGAATCTTCAAGGTGCTCGTCGGGATATATAAAAATGTAATAGCCGTCGTGTGCGGCATTGATGGTTTCGGAATAGCGTTCTTCGTTGCGCTTCAAAAAAAAGTTTTGTTTTTTGGAAACGGAAAGTTTGTATAGCAATGTCAATATTGTGAGCAGGAAAAACAAAAATATACCGAAGTTGATATACCACAATTCCGGTGCCGCATAATACATATTTATCAGCAGTTCTTTACTCATTGCTTTTTTAATTTTTTTTTACTATTTATTTTTTATTGTATTATATATGATTAGATTTATGATGGAAACAGAAAAATTAAACGGTAAACAAAAAGATGTTAAATTTGGCTTTTGATACTACGGCCGCAGGCTGTGCGGTTGCTTTGATGAAAGATGATAACGTGTTGCAAAAATCCGTAAACAAAATGGATTTCGGGCAGGCGGAATCGCTGATGGTGGAAATTAAACATATATTGTGTGAGCAAACACTTACAATGGAAGATTTGGATTTGATTACGGTTTGCACCGGTCCGGGGTCTTTTACGGGGGTTCGCTCTTCTTTGTCGGCGGCAAGAACCTTTGGTTTGGCTTTGCCAAAAGTTGCACTGACGGGGGTTTCTGCTTTTGAGGCATATATTGAAGATTTGGATTTTGATGAGTTGGCGGAATTGAATGCGGTGATTATCGAAACCAAGCGCAGTGATTTTTATTTTCAACTTTTTGATGAGAAAAAAAAGAGCCTTTGTGAGCCGATGGCGCTGGAATATGATGATATTATTAAAATGCTCAGGCACAAAAAAGTGTCGTTAATCGGTGATGGGGTAGAGAGGTTTTTGGCCAAGCCGTCCGGTTTGAGTTTGCATGTGATTAAAATGGAAGATATGATTTCCGTTGAGGCTTTGGCGCGCTGCGGAAGCAAGCGTATGAAGCAGAAAAATCTGGATTATCCGAAGCCTTTGTATTTGCGTGCGCCGGATGTTTGCGTTAAAAGTTAGAAAAAGAATCGGGTGCAAAATATGCCTAAAAAAAGTGATGAAAAAAAGGCCAAAAAGCCGAAAAAATCCGTAAAAAAAGCGCCGGCTAAAAAAAAGTCTGTCAGACGGAGAAAAAGTAAAAAAATTCGCTGGTTGAAGCTGCTTTTGCTTTTGTTGTTTTTGGCCTTGTTGTTTATTGCTTCTTATGTCGGATATTGTTGGCTTTCCATGCCGGATATTTATAAATCCGTCGAGCGCACAAGATTGCCTTCGACGACAATTTTGACCGAAAACGGTAAAGAAATAGAATCTTACGGAGGGGTTTATTCCGACGTTATATATGCTGATGAGTTGCCGGACTACGTTGTTGATGCGGTTGTGGCTACCGAGGACAGAAGATTTTATTCGCATTTCGGTTTTGATATAATTTCTTTTTTGCGGGCAATGGCCGTCAATCTGAAAAATCGCCGTTATGTGCAAGGCGCCAGCACTATCACTCAACAAGTGAGCAAAAATTTGTTTTTGTCACCGAAGAAAAATATTAAACGAAAAGTTCAAGAATTGTTGATGGCTTTTTGGCTCGAAAAACATTTCAGCAAAAATCAGATTTTGACGTTGTATTTGAATCGAGTTTATATGGGAGCCGGAACTTATGGTTTTGAGGCGGCGGCGCAAAAGTTTTTTCATAAGAGCTGTCATGATATAAATATGCATGAGGCGGCAATTTTGGCGGGAGTTTTGAAAGCGCCGGCAAAATATAACCCGATTTCTAACAAGGCAAATGCTTTGGCAAGAGCAAAAGTGGTTTTGCAAAATATGGTGAACAGCGATAAAATTTCGCAAAAGCAAATGCAACAGGCTCTTAATATGCCGCTCGGCAATCAATATTATGATTTTGCGGGCGGAAAATATTTTGGTGATTGGGTTTTTAATGAGTTGAATGCTTATGTAGGAGAACGTAATGTTGACGTTGATGTTTATACGACTTTGGATGAAAAGATTCAAAATGCGGCAGAAGAAATGTTGCAAGAAGTAATTGCAAAAAATAGGCAGAATAATGTTACCAACGGGGCGATAGTTGTTTTGGATAATCATGGCGCAATCAAGGCTATGGTCGGAGGAATCGATTATCGGAAAAGCCAATATAATCGTGCGACGCAAGCACTTCGGCAACCGGGGTCTTCGTTCAAACTTTTTGTGTATTTGGCGGCATTGGAGGACGGTTTTTCTCCCCAAGATAAAATAGTTGACAGCCCTTTGCAAATCGGCAAGTGGAAGCCTGAAAATTATGATAGAAAATACTACGGAGAAGTTACTTTGGATGAGGCTTTTATGCGCTCGCTGAATTTGGCAACGGTGGATTTGTCGCAAAAAGTCGGGAGGAAAAAAATTATAAAACTGGCACATAAAATGGGTATATCCTCACCGATAGCCGACATTCCTTCGGTGGTGCTGGGAAGTTCGGAGGTAAAAGTTTTGGAAATGGCTTTGGCGTATTCGGTTGTGGCCAACGGCGGGTATGCAAATTGGCCTTATTCCATTGCGGAGATATACAGTAAAGACGGACATTTGATTTATGAGCGAGTTTTTGATGAAAAACAGAAAATTATCAGCAAAAATTCGGTTGAAAAAATGACTGCAATGATGCAGAATGTCATAAATTTCGGAACCGGAAAAAGGGCGAAGTTGCCGTTTTTTGCGGCCGGAAAAACCGGAACTTCTCAAGGGTATCGTGATGCCTGGTTTATCGGTTTTACCAAAAATTATACTGCGGCGGTTTGGCTCGGAAATGATGATAATTCTTCGATGAAAAATATCGGGGGCGGAACTTTGCCGGCGGAGATATGGAAAAAATTGATGCTACAAGTTGAACAAGACTAAAATTATACTTTTATTCAAAACAGTATTTATATATATTGTGTTAAAGAATCGAATTTGAAAGAGGAAAAAATGAAACAAAAACCTGTTATGCTTTTGATATTGGACGGTTGGGGATATAGAGATACAATTACGTCGGATAATGCGATTGAACAAGGCAATACACCGAATTGGCATAGATATTTGCAGGAGTATCCGCATAATTTGATTGCAACATCAGGCTTGGCGGTCGGCTTGCCGGATGGGCAAATGGGTAACTCGGAAGTGGGGCATACCAATTTGGGGGCCGGTCGTGTGGTTATGCAGGATTTGCCGAAAATCGATATGGCAATTAAAAACGGTGAAATGGAGCAGAATGAGGTTTTGCAAAAGTTGATTAAAACTTTGCAAGACAGCGGAAAAACCTGCCATTTGATGGGTTTGATGTCGCCGGGCGGAGTGCATTCTTCACAATCTCATATTGTGGCATTGGCAAAAATATTGAATGCTAGCGGAATTAAGGTTGCGGTGCATGCTTTTTTGGACGGCAGAGATACACCGCCGGAATCGGCAAGAGGTTTTTTGAAGGATTTTGCGGAAGAAACAAAAGATTTGCGCAATGTTAAAATTGTGACTTTGTCGGGCCGCTTTTATGCCATGGACAGAGATAAGCGCTGGGACAGAGTGGAAAAGGCATATAATAATATTGTTTTGGCCGACGGAGAGCGTTATGCAACGGCGGATGAGGCAATAGCTTCTTCTTATGCGAATAAAGTTACGGATGAATTTGTGGTGCCTTGCGTTGTCGGTGATTATAACGGAATGAATGACGGTGATGCGGTGCTGATGGCAAATTTCAGAGCCGACAGAGCCAGAGAAATATTATATGCTTTGGCAGATGAAACTTTTGCCGGTTTTGAGCGCAAAAAAGTTGTAAAACTTGCGATGGCGGTCGGAATGACGGAATATTCGGTTGACCACAATCGCTTTATGCAGACAATGTATCCGCCGGAGGCTTTGAGCAATATTTTCGGAGAAGTTGTGGCGGAAAACGGTTTGACGCAGTTGAGGATTGCCGAGACGGAAAAATATGCGCATGTAACTTTCTTTTTCAACGGAGGTGAGGAAAAAGAGTTTGAGGGAGAATCGCGTATTTTGGTGCCGAGCCCGAAAGTTGCAACCTATGACCTAAAACCGGAAATGTCTATTTATGAAGTTACAGCAGAACTCTTGTCGGCGATTGAAAACAAGAAGTTTGATGTGATAATTTGTAATTATGCCAACGGAGATATGGTCGGGCATACGGGAGTTATGGATGCCGCACTCAAAGCGGTGGCGGCAGTTGATGATTGTTTGGGAAAAGTTGTTGATGCAATTATCAGTGTCGGAGGTGTGATTTTGGTGACGGCAGATCACGGCAACGTGGAAAAAATGGTTGATGAAAAAACCGGACAGCCATATACGGCGCACACCGTCGGTGATGTGCAGGCGGTTTTGATAAATGCACCGCAAAATGTTGTCGGCTTGGATAAAGGTCGTTTGGCTGATATTGCGCCGACTTTGCTTGAGTTGCTCGATATTAAACAACCGAAAGAAATGACCGGAAAATCTTTGTTGATAAAAAAATAGGGACTGAAAACTTGAAAATTGTTTGGGCTACATTGTTTGTTTTTGCGCTGTCAATTTTTGATGGTGCTTTTGCCGCGCCCGTATCTCAGCAAGATTTGGAGTTTGTGCAGAAACAAGTTAAGCAACAAAGTGACAAACAGAAAAAGCTGCAGGCGGAATCAACCCAGATTGACAGGGATTTGGCAAAAATCAGCAAAGATATGGTTGTGAAAGCGCGCCAAATTCAAAATATTGAGGAGCAGACCTCAAATATGGAAAAAGAAGTTTTGCGCCTGCAGGAGGAACTGAAGACTTTGGAAGAAAGTTTTTCGGCGGAAGATAAAAATTTGATAGGAACTTTGTATGCTTTGCAAAACTTGGCGCTGAAACCGACGGAAGCATTGTTTGTGCAACCTTTGCAACCGGTTGAGATTATCAGAAGCGCGATGTTGCTCAGGGAAACGGTGCCTTTTTTGGCAGAGGAGGCAAATGCCATAAAAAGAAAGCTGAACGAAATCAGCCAAAAGAAACAATCAATAGAAAAGCAGATGGTTAAAATTGCCGCCAATAAGTCTGATTTGGAAAAAGAACATGCGCAAATGCGAAAACTGATGAGCCAAAAATCCGATAAAAATAAACAATTAAAGTCACAAACACAGGAAACGCAAAAAAGGATTAAACAGCTGGCGGATCAGGCAAAAGATATTAAGGAATTGCTTGATAAATTGGAGAGAGAGCGTCAGGCTTGGTTAAAGATGGAAAAGGCTCGTCGTGAGCAGAAAATGCGCGAAAGACAAGAGTTGGAGGCCTATAGGCTGGAGAGTGAAGAAACGCAAAAAACGGCGGATACTCGAAGTGATGACTTGATTAAATTTAAATCAAGCGCTATAACTGGTAGTGCAAAAGGTTTTTCTAAAGCGAAGGGAAAACTTTCAAAACCGGCGAGGGGACCGATTGCGGTGTCTTATGGAGAAGAGACTTCAAAAGGTGTTACCTCAAAGGGAATTTCTATTGCCACGCGTCCGCAAGCGCAAGTTATATCTCCTTATGACGGGGGGGTTATTTTTGCGGGGCCGTTCCGCGGCTATGGAAAGCTGATTATTATTGAACACGGAGAGGGATATATGTCACTTTTGGCAGGTATGGACTCTATCGATTGTGAGGTCGGTCAGGTGCTTTTGGCGGGTGAACCGGTGGGGCAGATGCCGAATGACAATGATGCTCATTTGTATGTTGAACTGCGCAAGGATAATAAACCGATTGATCCGCGCGCGTGGATTGCAAATTGAAAAATATAACTTTTTAATACGGGAAATAAAATTATGTTGAGAAAGCTGACAATTTTTACCTTTATAACTTCTTTGATGTTTGCTGCCGGTTGTGTTACCGCTGCTGACAAAGAAAAAAACGAAGAAAAGGAAGAAGGATATGATGCCTATGAAATGCTGAACCTTTTCGGCGAGATTATGGAACGCACTAAAGTTTCGTATGTTGAGGAAGTTACGGATCAAAAATTGGTTGAATCCGCCATTAACGGTATGTTGTCGTCGCTTGATCCGCACTCCAGTTTTTTGGATAAGAAAAGTTATAAATATTTGAATGAACAAACCAGAGGTAAGTTCGGTGGTTTGGGTATTGAGGTAACAATGGAAAACGGTGTGGTCAAGGTTGTTTCGCCGATTGATGATACACCTGCTTTCAGAGCCGGATTGAAGCCGGGCGACTACATTATTTCGTTGGACGGCAAGCCGGTTATCGGTATGACACTTAATGAGGCGGTTGAAAAAATGCGCGGCAAACCGGGAACAAAAATCAAACTCACAATCAGACGTGCAAACGAAAAGGCTTTTGATGTTTTGTTAACTCGTGAGGAGATTAAGATTCAATCCGTAAAACACTCAATCAAAGCCAAAGATGTTGCTTATGTGAGAATTTCTTCGTTTAATGAAGAAACCGACAAGAGTATTAAAGATGCTTATGCTAAAATGCAAAAAGAAACAAAGGACGGAATTAAGGGGTTGATTATTGATGTCAGAAATAATCCCGGCGGCTTGCTCGACCAAGCAGTTGCCGTATCTGATTTGTTCTTGGAAGAGGGAGAAGTTGTTTCTACCCGTGCCCGTGATGAAGAAAATACATTAAAATATAATGCCACCGAGGGTGATATTACAAACGGATTGCCGATTGTTGTGATGATAAATGACGGTTCGGCTTCGGCTTCGGAAATTGTTGCCGGTGCTTTGCAAGACCATAAACGCGCGGTTATTCTCGGTGAAAAATCTTTTGGAAAAGGTTCGGTGCAAACAGTTGTTCCGTTCGGAAAATATGGAGCTATCAGATTGACCACCGCACGTTATTATACCCCGTCCGGTCGTTCTATTCAGGCCAAAGGTATAGAACCTGATATTTTGGTAAAACCTGCAAAATTGGAAGAATTTGACGGCGGTATTTCTATTAGTGAAGCAGAGCTCAAAAATGCTTTGAAGAATGATAATATTGACAATAAAGATGATAAAAAAGACGCAGAAAAAGATGATGATTATAAGAAAGATTATCAATTATTGCGCGCGGTTGATACCATCAAGGCTTTGAGCATATATGTAAAAAAATAGAGATTGCTGATGTTTGCGAAATATCGTAAATGTGTGGGGATTGTGGTTTATAATCAAGCGGGGAAAGTTCTGCTTTGCGAAAGGAACGACATTCCTAATCAGTGGCAGTTTCCGCAAGGAGGAGTTGAGGAAGGAGAGTCGGTTGTTGCGGCCGGTTTGAGAGAATTGCGGGAAGAAACCTCGGTTGTCTCGGTCAAAAATTTGACTGCGCTTGAGGGGGGATTCAGGTATGATTTTCCGGCAAAGGTCGGTGCAAAATTCGGCTATGTCGGACAAGAAGTATCTTGGGTGTTCGGAGAATTTGCGGGGAATGAGGACGAGATAAATCTTCATACCGCTTCTCCTGAATTTGACAGTTGGAAGTGGGCGGAGATTGACGAGGCTCTTGACAAGATTGTCGATTTTAAGTTTGATGTATATAAAAAGGCGGTTGATTTTTTTAAGAGTATGAAAAAATGAAAGAAGAAGACGTTCAAAATTTGATAAATATGGCATTACATTGCACGGTCTCTTCTTTGGTTCCGTTGAATCAAGAGCAATTGGACGCGTTGCAAAATTTGAATGAATATTGTGTGTATACTGCTTTGCAAAATCCGGAAGTAGCAAAAGATCAGCGCAAAATTGTTTATAAAAGCAATGAAGAATTTAAGATGGCGCTGGTGGCTTTTTGTTTGGCTTATACTTTGACCGACCCGCGTCGAAAAGTTGCTCAAGATAAAAACTTTTTTGAGAAAAATATTACAATTTATCATCAGCCGAACAATATTAAGGAAATAAATTTCGGTGAAATTGCGCCGCAAACGGTGATTGAGGCCATCAGTTGGGAGATTGTTGAGGATTGGAAACTCTATCGGGACAGCGAAAGAGACGGAATTAGGGCGCTGGTGGAGGAAAAGACCAATATGCTCGGTTTGGAAGATTATAAAAGAGGCGGAAATCCGTTGTATGAGTTTGCAAGGTTTCATCGCAAATTTGTCGAGAGTGAAAAGCGAGTTGAGCAAAAAAATAAACAAGAATTGCAAAATGCTTATCGGTCTGCGGTAATATCTTCGGTGACGTCGGAGGTGGCAAAGCAACAACTTTTGGAGGGGAAAAGTCCGGTTGATGTTATTAATGCGCTTTTGATGCAGGGTGATGATTTGGGGAGTGGAGCAGGCGGTTCAGCAGGTAGTTCAAATCCGCAAATTGAGGATAAGAGCAAAAAATAGAAGCTTGACAGGCAAGGGGTTTTGTTATAGCGTGCATTTGTTTTGGGGGTATAGCTCAGTTGGGAGAGCGACAGGTTCGCAATCTGTAGGTCGGGAGTTCGATCCTCCTTGCCTCCACCAATTTAAAAAAGGACATCTTAAAAGGTGTCTTTTTTTGTTGCTTTGTTTGAGAAACGAACTAGGGATTGAACCAATGTTTGGTCTTTTTTAGTAATGCTGCGGTTTTTCGCAACAATAACTTCACAAATTATATTAAGGTCATCCCTTGCGCGGCGCATTAGCGTCCGTGCATCAAGGGATCTAAACCACAGTGCGCTAGCACTGCTTCTTTATATTAAAAAATTCGAAGATGCCTTGGCCTCGTATTTTTTAATGCTCGTAGGTATGACTATATGTTGATGCCGGCTTTTTTTGATGATGACTATTTATGCCGGTAAATGGACTTGACTAAATCTGGTTTCGCCGATAGACTTTTTTTATATAATTTTGGAGAGGAGGCAATAATGAAAAAATTGATTTTGGCTTTGGTGTTGTTCCCGTTCAGTGCTTATGCGGCGGCATTTACCTGTTTGGAGTTTTATTATGACAAGGACGGGCAAACGCATGCTATTGACTGCAGACAAGCCCATCAATCGCCGGATGTAAAATGTTCGAACGAGGGTGATTTTTATTGGGACGGAAAGTCTTGCCGAGAAGTTGAGGTTATTAAAAATTGTCAAAAACAAGGCGGCAGTTGGATGCAGGTACAACTTCTCCCAAAGCCGATTTTTAAGAATACCTGTATTTGCCCGAAAAATCTTTTTTGGGACGGAGAGAAATGTGTAAGCCAGATATCGCCGTCGTTGAGAAAAAATGTTGTTACGGTGTGGTGTGACGCGCTTCGAAAAAAGGTTGATGTATATATTCCCGATGCTAAAAAACTGTTGAAATAAAAAAACGCCTCGTTTGAGGCGTTTTTTTCATACAAAAGATTGATATTTTAACAATCTTATTGCTTTTTTAAGATTCATTGCTTATAGTGTATCTTGTTGGGAAAGCCCAATACCCAACGGGATATTGACAATCCAATCAGTACGGGCAAAGACATAGCTTTTGTGTTACATTGTTAATGCAAGAGAGAATTGCCATATTGTTGGGCATCTCACCGTAACGGGTGGATGCCAGTGAATAAGGCATATACCCAATAGCTGGGCTATTTTTCGTACTGATTGTAGTGTCAACATCCACCCACCTTTTTAGGTGGGTGAGTTCATTTTGGGCTGTTAGGTAGTTCAAATTGAGTATATGCGCATTTTTTGGTCATCGTGATACGCCGGCAACCGATGAAATTGAGAAAAAAGTTGAAGAAACCGCACGCAGCCTAATTGCGCAAGGTGTTAACGAGTTTTGGGTATGCAACGAAGGAAACTTTGATTGGATATCTCGTATGGTAATGTCACGCTTAAAAGAAGAATTCAAAAATTACATATTTGTTTGTTATGTCAGCGCATATAATCCAAGTAAATTTACCGAGGTTCGACGTGATTGGATAGAAGAACGTTACGAACTGGACTACCCTTGCAAGGCGGCAGATGGGCATCCGAAATTTGCCATAGGACGCCGCAATAAATATATAGCTGATAACGCTGATTATATAATCTGCTTTATTTTAGAGAAGTCCGGCGGAGCATACAAAGCCGTCAGACGAGCTGAGAAAAATGGTAAAATCATCATCAATATTGCTGATATGATTGATAGAAAATTTTTGTAAAGCTAATATTGTTGCCATTATTTGTCGGTATGTCTTGGGGCTATAAAAAATCTGCCGTTTTTTTGTTCGCAAATAACAAAAAACTCCACCGATTTGCCCCGATGGAGTTTTGAAAAGATTGATTGCAAAATTATTCTGCGTCTTTGTTCTTTGCTGTTGCAGACAAATCGTCGGCAATACGAGCCGAACGGCCGCGCAAAGCGCGTAAGAAATATAATTTTGCGCGACGAACTTTACCGATACGAGAAACTTCAATCTTGGCAATATTCGGAGAATAAAGCGGAAATACGCGCTCAACTCCCTCGCCGAAAGAAATTTTGCGAACGGTAAAAGATGAATTCAAACCATCATTTTTGCGAGCAATGCAAACGCCTTCATATACTTGGATACGTTCTCTGTCGCCTTCTTTAACTTTGGTATGAACTCTCAAAGTGTCGCCTGCCTTAAATTCCGGAAAGCTTTTGCCTTCGGTTAATTTGGCAATTTGCTCTTTTTCAACTTGTTCTATAATGTTCATAATCGTTACCTTTTCTAAAATATTTGTTACTTTATTATGCTTAAACCCTTTTTGAGTCAAGATATTTTTTCCATAAATCCGGTCTGCGCTCCTGAGTGGTCTTGATTGACTGCTCCAAACGCCATTCGGCAATTTTCTTGTGGTGTCCGCTCAAAAGAACCTCGGGAACAATTCGCCCCTGCCATTCTGTTGGACGAGTGTATTGAGGATATTCGAGCAGATTATTCTCAAAACTTTCTTCCATGGTTGATTCTTCATTGCCCAGAACGTTTGGCAAAAGCCTGATAACCGCATCAAGCAAAATTTGTGCCGCTTGCTCTCCGCCGGTCAAGATATAGTCGCCAATGCTGACTTCTTCTATATCAAAGGCTTCGATAACGCGCTCATCAATGCCCTCAAATCTGCCGCAGACAATATTTAGCTGTTCTTCTTTTGCATATTGTCTGACCATCTCTTGGGTGAGAGGTTTGCCCTTGGGGCTCATGGCGATAATTTTGCCTTGTTTGCAGTTGGCGCTGATGGCGCTGCCCAAAATATCGGCTCGCATAACCATTCCTGCTCCGCCGCCGCAAGGGGTGTCGTCAACAGAACCATGTTTGTCGGTGGCATAGTCGCGAATGTTTACGGTGTTTATCGACCACAAGCCGTCTTCTAGTGCTTTTCCGGTCAGAGAATATCCCAAAAAACCGGGGAAAAGCTCGGGAAAAATGGTAAAAACAGTGGCATTAAACATTGTTTTCATCCTCTTTTTCATCCGGCTCAAACTGCATGGAGACAGCATTTACAATAATATAACCTTCTTCAATATTGACTGTCGGGACATAAGCATGGTTGAACGGTATCATCTCAAGCTTGCCGGTGGAATTTGTTTTGATTTCCAAAATATCTCCGGCGCCAAAGTTATATATGCCTGCAACTTCGCCGACAATTTCATTCGAGCCTGTAGCCTTGACCTTAAGATGGATGAGGTCGGCCTGATAGAACTCGTTGCTGTCGGTGGTCGGTGGCAAAACGGAACGGTCAACAAAAAGCTGTGTTCCGATAAAAGTTTGCGCAAGATTGCGGTCGTTTACACCTTCTATCTTTATGCGCAACAAATCTTTGGAATGTCCGACGACTTTTATGTGCAGAGTTTTTCCGTTTTGGTCTGTCAGTGCGCCATAACTGCCGATATCACGGTCGCAAGCGGTAAAACTTTTTACTTTTACTTCGCCCTTTATGCCGTGAACTCCGACGATTGCGCCTAAACAAATTAAATTTTTACTCTGCATTTTGAAGTAGCCTTATCTCAAAAATTATTCAGCATTATTTTCGCTGTTTTCAGAATTTTCAGCAGGTGCTTCGGCTGCAGCAGCAGCTTCGGCAGCAGCAGCGGCGGCGGCTTCGGCAGCAGCTTTTGCGGCTTCTTCTTTTGCTTTCATTCTCTCTATGGCTTTAGCCTTGGGAGCAGATTTTTTCGGTTGTTCTTTCAAAGCAGGAGCTTTAACCAAACCGAGGTTGGCAAAAAGCTTTGTCAATCTGTCGGTCGGTTGTGCGCCAATGCCGAGCCAATATTGTACTCTGTCGGTGTTTACTACAACTCTGTTCTCATGGTCTTGAGGAAGCATCGGGTTGTAGGTGCCGAGTTTTTCAATAAATCTACCATCACGTGGAGCTCTGGAATCGGCCGCAACAATGCGGTAAAACGGACGTTTCTTTGAACCACCGCGAGATAATCTTATACGAACTGCCATTTTTTGTTTCCTTTCTAAATTAAATTAAAAAAATCAACTTCCGCCTTAATGGCTTAAAACGGAAATTTATTACCCATTCCAAAAGGGAATTTTCCCATCGGGAATTTTTTCATCATTGAACCAAGTCCGCTCATGCCTCCTTGGCCAAATTTTTTCATCATCAAAGACATTTGATCATATTGTTTCAAAAGTTTGTTGACTTCGTGAACTTCTACTCCGGCACCGGCGGCAATTCTTTTTTTGCGCGAGGCTTTGATTATATCGGGATTTTTTCTTTCCAGTTTGGTCATAGAAAGAATTATTGCCTCTTGCTTTTTAATTAGGTTGTCGCCAATTCCGGCATTTTCAATCTGGTTTTTGAACTTGGAAATTCCCGGTATCATGGACATGATGTTGCCGAGACTGCCTAGCTTTTGAATCTGCTTGAACTGGGCAAGCATATCGTTGAGATCAAATTTGCCTTTGAGCATTTGTTGTGCCATTTTGTCAGCTTCATCACGGTCAATTTTTGCTATTGCCGTTTCGACTAAACTGACAACGTCGCCTTGTCCTAAAATGCGTCCGGCAATACGGTCGGGGTGAAAAACCTCAAATTCTTCGATTTTTTCACCGGTGCCGAGGAATTTTATCGGGACATTGGCAACCATGCGCATAGAAAGTGCCGCACCGGCTCGTGAAGAACCATCAATACGGGTCAAAACTATGCCGCTGATATTTAATTGTTCATTGAAAGTTTTTGCAACGTTGCAGGCATCTTGTCCCATGAGAGCGTCTGCAACCAAAAGGGTTTCGACAGGGTTGGCAAGCTTTTTAACGGCGACCAATTCCTGCATCATTTCTTCGTCGATATGCAGGCGGCCGGCACTATCCAAAATCAAAACATCAAAACCGCCCTTTTTGGCGCTGTCAAGAGCGCGAGCGGCAATAGCGAGAGGTTTTTCTCCTGCAATAATCGGCAGAGAATTTCCGCTGATTTGATGTGCCAACTGCTCAAGTTGCTGTTGTGCCGCGGGACGATAGACGTCGAGGGAGGCCAGCAAAACTTTGCGTTTTGTGCCCAAAAATTTTGCGAGTTTGGCGGAGGTGGTAGTTTTTCCCGAACCTTGGAGACCGACCATCAAAATCACTGCCGGTGGAACTGTTTGCAGATTGAGTTCGTTATTTTCGTCGCCCAAAATTTTGACCAGTTCATCGTGGACAATCTTGACAACCATTTGTCCGGGGGTGATAGATTTGATAACTTTTTCGCCTAAGGATTGTTCTTTTACCTGATTGATAAAATCTTTGACAACCGGCAGAGCGACATCGGCCTCGAGCAGGGCGATACGAATTTCGCGCATAGCCTCATTGATGTCTTGTTCGTTCAAGACACCGCGTGAGGTTATTTTGGCGAAAATGCCGCCGAGTTTTTCAGTCAAACTATCAAACATCTCATACCTATAAACTATTGCACGCCAGTGTGCGAACCCTCGCTGACTGGCGGCACTCCGTAGAGTGTGTTAATACAAAAACATTCAATGAAAAATCATTGGATTTGGTTTGAAAATAACAGATTTATTGTAAGAGTCAAGTAAAAAAAAGACCTGCGTATTGCAGATCTTTTTTTACTAATCACAGTGAACTGTAATCCAATTTTGTTTTGGCATAAAGTTACGATGCCACCAACCTTGTTGGTCGGGAAGTTCGATTTTGATTTCTTCTTGTCCCTGATATTTGAAAACATCTTTTGTTTTGCAAAAATGCCGATCATATTCACCGATATTTCGGTCAAGATATTCGGAGTATTTGAGCAAGGGATAGGGGCAAATGTAGGGATAATTCTCAGGACCATCATTCATCTTGGCAATTGTTTCCATCAAATCATAAACAAGCATTGTCAGAAATTTCTCTGGTACTGTCTCACTTGCTACAAAACCTTTGGTTTGGCTCGGATGAAGCATCTGATAACACTGTCCGTATTTTTGCGACAAGGTGTAATAATGTTTGCCATGACCACAAAAACAAGGATATTTATCAACAAAACCACCATCTAAATGGGTAAGAAAATTTTTCTTACGGACAATATTTATCTCTGAAGGAGAAAAATGTTGCCACATCATAGTATCCATGCTCGGTTCATTGAGTTCCCCACCAATATAACGTTGTACGGATAAGAGAAATACGGCAGAAGAATAAAAAGACAGATTACCGCCGGTTCCTGATTCGCTTTTCACAAGAACATTGCCCAGACCTTGTGTAATAATAAAGCGATGAGCTCTGATGCTGAACCAATGGCAGAACCTTCGCAAAGTTTTTGATATGGCAAGAGTTTTTCCATAAAAACCTTGTTCACGTTCAAGATACATCAATTTCAGCCAAAGACTGTCGGGAAAAAATTTTTTGAGATTATCAAGGCTGAAATCCATAATCCAAACCGGACCGCCGTACTGTGAACTTCCCCAAGTAGAAGAGGTCACGATTTTGCAAAACATTTCTCGTAATTCTGCGTATTCATTATGCACGCTGAATCTATGGCTTTCCAAATAATTTTTTAATTCCAAGACATCTTTGTCTTGATTGTATGTTTTGTTCATAATTTTTTATTTTTAAAAATACATAAATAATTTTTAATTGCAGATACTTATACATTGTATCGCATTTTTTTGCAAGATTTTTTATGACAATGGAGTAACAAAAAAGGCCGCCTTATTGAAAGGCAGCCTTTTAGGTTTTTCTTAAGCAACTTTTCCGTGGCAATGTTTATACTTCAGACCACTGCCGCACGGACAAGGATCGTTGCGCGAAACTTTGCCCCAAGTGTTAGGATCTTTGGGATCAATCGTTGCAGATTTGTTATATTGGAACGGAACGCGCTTTTCTTCTTGCGGTGCCGGCTCTTGTGCGCCGCCGCCAATCAGGCTGTGCGGTGTTTCGTGAACTTCGCGCATGTTGGTGGTGTTTTGGCGCAACTGTAAATTGCCGTCGCCCTGCGGCTGAATTTGAATTCGGCAATTCATAAAGGTTACGCGCTCACGCAAAGTGTCCAACATATCAGAGAACATATTGAATGCCTCTTTTTTATACTCATTCAGCGGGTTTTTCTGCCCATAAGCGCGCAAAACAATGGTGTAGCGCATATAATCAAGGCTGACGATATGCTCTTTCCACAATTGGTCAAGCACTTGGAGCAAAATATTTTTTTCAACCAAGTGAACAATATTTTCCGGAATGGCGGCATTTTTATCTTTGAGCAAATTATCAATCGTTTCCATAATATGCGTAAACATAGTGTCGGCGTCGGCTTCAGGCTCTTTTGCCCAATCTTCCAAAGGCAGCAAAAATCCTGTGATGCGGCCGATTTCCTGTTGCAAATCCGACAATTTCCACTCGCTCGGAGCCGTTCCCGGTTGAATTTGGGCAGAGACAATGTCGCCCAAATATTCTTCTCTCATGTCGTGAATGGTGTCGCTGACGTCGTCGGCAAGCATCAACTCGCGGCGTTGCTCATAGATAACTTTGCGCTGGTCGTTCATTACGTTGTCGTATTTGAGCAAGTTTTTACGAATGTCAAAATTGCGCTCTTCAACTTTTTGCTGGGCTTTTTCAAGTGCTTTGTTAATCAGCGGGTGAACAAGCGGCTCGCCTTTCGGCATGCCAAGTCTTTCGAGCATGGCTGACATTCTTTCGGAGCCGAAAATGCGCATTAAATCATCTTCCATAGAGAGGAAAAATTTTGAGGTTCCGGGGTCGCCCTGACGGCCGGAACGTCCGCGTAATTGGTTGTCGATACGGCGGCTCTCGTGGCGCTCGGTGCCCAAAATGAACAGGCCTCCGGCAGCGATAACTTTTTCTTTGTCGGCTTCGATTTCTTTTTTGAGTTTTTCTCTCAATTCAGCAATTTGCTCGGGGGTTTCATCGCCTTTGAGCATGGTTTTTAATCTCATATCCAAGTTGCCGCCGAGCTGAATATCGGTTCCGCGACCGGCCATGTTGGTGGCAATCGTGATGGCTCCGGAAACACCGGCTTGGGCAACAATAGCCGCCTCGCGCTCGTGGTGGCGGGCATTCAAAACCTCAAACTTTACATTGCTTTTTTGTTTTAATAAATTGGCGACCAATTCCGACTTTTCAATCGAGGTTGTGCCGACCAAAACCGGTTGTCCTTTTTCGTGACATTCCAAAATTGTTTTGATGATGGCATCATATTTTTCTTCTGCGGTGCGATAGATTTCGTCATGCAAATCTACACGTTTTACCGGACGATTGGTCGGAATTTCGATACAAGAAAGGCTATAAATATCAACAAACTCGGCCTCTTCGGTCATGGCGGTTCCGGTCATGCCGGCAAGTTTGGGATATAAACGGAAATAATTTTGGAAAGTGATTGACGCAAGAGTTTGGTTTTCGGATTGAATTTCTACATGTTCTTTGGCTTCAATCGCTTGGTGCAAACCGTCGGAATATCTGCGTCCTTCCATCATGCGGCCGGTGAACTCGTCAATAATGACAACTTTGCCGTCTTTGACAATGTAGTCAACATCACGGGTTTGCATTTTGTGGGCGCGCAAGGCGTTGTTGACGTGTTGAACAAGTCCGACGTTGTCCATATCGTATAGTCCGCCGTCTTTTATCAGTCCGTTTTCTTTCAAAAGTTTTTCAACGTGCTCCATACCGCTTTCGGTCAAGAAGACATTGCGTGCCTTTTCGTCTTTTTCATAATCGGTCTCGACAAGGTGCGGAATAATGCTGTCAACGGCGATATATTTTTCGGACGAATCTTCGGCGGCGCCGGAAATGATTAACGGAGTTCTGGCTTCATCAATGAGAATCGAGTCAACTTCGTCAACGATGGCATAGTTAAACGGACGTTGAACCATGTCGCTCAAATTAAATTTCATATTATCGCGGAGATAGTCAAAACCGAGTTCATTGTTGGTGCCGTAGATAATGTCGCAGTTGTAGGCGGCGCGGCGCTCTTCGTCAGTTTTGGCATGGACGATATAGTCAACAGTCAAGCCCAAGAATCGATAAACTTGTCCCATCCACTCGGCGTCACGTTGTGCCAAATAGTCATTGACGGTAACAATGTGGACTCCTTTGCCTTCCAAGGCTTGAAGATATGCAGCCAATGTGGCGACAAGGGTTTTTCCTTCACCGGTTTTCATTTCGGCGATCATACCTTTATACAAGACAATACCGCCGATAAGCTGAACGTCGTAGTGGCGTTGGCCGAGGGTTCTTTTGGCGGCCTCGCGGACAACGGCAAAGGCTTCGGGCAGTAGAGCATCGAGAGTTTCACCAAGTTTAAGTCTGTCTCTGAACTCAACCGTTTTGTTTTTGAGCTCGCTATCGGACAAAGCTTCCATGGTTGGTTCCAGCGCGTTTATTTTGTTTACGATTTTATATTGTTTTTTTATAAAACGGTCGTTGGCACTGCCAAAAAAGACCTTTGCTATTTTTCCTATCATAAAATTCCACCTTGTAATATTTTTAGTTTACACTACATTTAGTATTTATAACCCATAAAGTCAAGTCCGTGCCAAAACTTATAAACCCCCCGAAAATATTTTCTTGGAATATTTAAAATTGAGGTTATAATCACTTCTAGTTTTTATTTTTTTTGGAGGTATGTTGATGAAAACTAAATACATTGCAGCTATTGCACTTTCTCTCGTTTTGTTCAATCCTTTTAATGCCAATGCTGAAGGAAAAGGCGGTTTGGCGGCTGTCGTTAACGGCGAAAAAATTACCGTTGAAGAAATTAAGAACGTTTATAAAAACGCTCCGCAAATCAATGAAAGAGAAAGCTGGAATGAATTTTATGATAAGGCTTTGAATGTTTGGGTCAGCAGCAAGTTGGTTCAACAAGAGGCTAATAAATCCAATGTCAGAAATTCTGCCGAATATAAAGAGCAAATGGAAGCTTTGGGTAATGATGTTGCCAGCAAGCTTTATTTGAAAGAAGAGCTTGATAAGAGAATCAGCGACAATGATTTGAAGAATCTTTACAATCAATACAAGAGCAGATTTGAGTCTGAAAAAGAGATTAGAGCTCGTCATATTTTGGTTGAAGATGAAGCTACTGCTAAAGATATTATTGCTCGCGTTAAGAAAGGTGAAAAATTTAATGACTTGGCAGCTAAATATTCTAAAGAGCAAAGAGTTGACTTGGGATATTTCACAAAGAGAATGATGGTTCCCGAGTTCGGTGATGCCGTTTTTGCTATGAAGAAAGGTCAGCTTTCTCAAACTCCTATCAAATCACAATTCGGATATCACATTGTTTTGGTTGATGATGTTCGTGACAGCAAGCCTTTGTCTTATAAAGAGGCAGAGCCACAACTCAAGGGCGTTTTGGCACAAGAAGCTGCAAGAAACTTGATGGCTGATATGAACAGAAATGCCAAGATTGAAAAATATTCTTTGGATGGCAAAGCTGTTCAATAATAGTTTTTCTTTGAAAAATTTTCGAATCCCCTTTCCCTGCGGAGAGGGGATTTTTTTGTGCTTTTTTATTGGCTAATTCGTGGATAGCTTGACGATAATAATAAATGTCATCGCTCGTTTTCTGCGCAAGCGTAAAACGTCAAGCGATCTTCGAATTTTTTTAGATATAAGGAAGCAGTGCTTGCGCACTGAAGTTTAGATCCCTTGATGCACGGAGGCTTTCGCGCCGAGCAAGGGATGACAATGTTTTAAGCACGGACGCTTTCGCGCCGTGCAAGGGATGACAATGTTTTAAGCACGGACGCTTTTGCGCCGAGCAAGGGATGACAATGTTTTAAGCACGGACGCTTTTGCGCCGAGCAAGGGATGACGATAATTCTAATCGGTAGATCCCTTGACCAAAAACTAACGTTTTTGGAGGGATGACTCTTTATTATTTTCGCGGGGCGAAAAAATAGGGAAGGCGATAATTTAAAAATGAGGATGACTTTAGTGTTATTTGACGAATATTTTGAAGTTTTTTAGGCGTTGGGTGTGAAAATTTTTTATCTCATTATATTCTTCGCTAAAATCCAAACGGCCATTGGTTGCATTGGGGATTCCCTCAAGCAGAAGTTTTTCTTTTTCTTCTTTTTTCAGATGACGCAGATATTTCCAAAACAGATAGTCAAAATGTAAGTCGGAGGCCAAGCGGTCTTAGGAAGACAAGTTGCCCCCCCAACTCCTTGGCTCACAGAACGACATGGCTA
>JAZNXK010000005.1:0-33063 GCA_045593845.1 Alphaproteobacteria bacterium | reverse complement strand
TTTTGCGCGGCAATTACGGCTTTTGCGTGAAGAAAAAGGCTTGTCTGTCAGAGAATTTGCTCAAGCCTCCAATATCTTTGAAAAGCATATTTGGGAATTGGAACTTGGAAAAATCGAAAATTTCGGAGCAATTTTTGCACTTGCCCAATTTTTTGAGAAGAAAGTAAGAATTGAATTTTATTAAAACAAAAAAACTCCGGCCTCGTGGTCGGAGTTTTTTTACTTGTAGTTACAAAAACCTTAAAATTGCTCTTGCAATTCAAAGAAATAAGCTTGCGGGTGGTCACAAACCGGACATTTTTCCGGAGCTTTCGGGCTTTCAACTCTGTGGCCGCAATTTGCGCATTCCCAAATAACTTTAGTCGGACGAGAAAAGATTTTGCCTTCGCACAAAGAGTTGAGCAAAGCATTATATCTTTCTTCGTGACCTTTCTCGATACTTCCTACCATTCTGAACAAATTGGCAATTTTTGTAAAACCTTCTTCATCAGCTTCTTTAGCCATGCGCTCATACATGCTTGTCCACTCAAAATTCTCACCGCTTGCTGCATCTTTGAGATTTTCTACAGTAGAAGGAACTTCGCCGTTATGCAAAAGCTTGAACCAAATTTTGGCATGCTCTTTTTCATTATTTGCAGTTTCTTCAAATTTGGCGGCAATAATGTTATAACCTTCTTTCTTTGCTTTTGAAGCATAATAAGTATATTTATTTCTGGCTTGCGATTCGCCGGCAAAAGCTTCCATCAAATTCTTTTCAGTTTTAGACCCCTTAAGTTCCATAGTATAACTCCTTAACAAAATTTATTACAATCAACATAGATAATAAAGGTATTTTATAATTTTGCAAAGAAAATGATAGAGCTTGTTAGCACATTGATTAAAATAATTGAAAATTATGTGCAAATAAGATATATAAGAACTGACTTTATAAAAAGAGAAAAGGAAAACAATATGATTACATTGGTAATTGCCGCATTTATTATGCTTGTTGCCGCATATCCGGCCTATGCCAACCCCGCTTGTGCCGTCTGCACGGTTGCGGTTGCCGCCTCACTTGAAATTGCTCACTATTTTGGTGTCGATGACAGTGTTGTCGGTGTTTGGGCCGGTGCATTTTTGGCACTTTTGGGTTATTGGATGATAGTTTGGTTTGAACACAAAAAATGGCGCTTTCCGGGCAGAGATTTTTTGCTCATAACCTTGAGTGTGGCGATGATAGGTTTTATGTATATTCATAAACTTGCTTATGATCCTCAACCGATTTTAATCTTTTTTATGGATCCGTTCCTGTTTAGTGTGATTTTGGGTGCAGTTGTTCTGATTCTCTCCAACCGCTTTTATCAATGGATGAAAAAGAAAAACGGCGGACATGCGCATTTTCCTTTTGAAAAAGTTGCAGTTCCTGTTTTGGCACTGGCTTTGGTCAGCTTGCTGTTCTACTACTATCCTCTTTGCCAAAAAACGCAAGAATTATATAGTTTTTAGGAGAAAATAAATGAGTAAAGAAAGCAAAATTAAAGAATTTGTTGAAAAGATTGATGCCGCTAAAAAAGTCAATCCTAAAGATTTGTCATCCGACCAAGATTTGACCATTGCTATTATGAATTTGATTTCCATTGAGGAACACCTGATGTTTTCCGGCGCCAAAACCGGTAAAAATTCTTATTATGACCTAATTGAACAGGTCAGAGAAACCCGCAAAAATTTAATGCAAAAAGTAATTCCCGAATATGAGGGTGAAGTATGGTGCATCTCTAAACATTTGCTTTCTGCTTCTATGCGCCTGATGGAAGTTGGAACCAAACAACAAAGTTTGAAGCACAAAGAAGAAGCCTATAAGCTTTTTGACCAATCTTATGAGCTCTATTGCCTGTTTTGGGGCCTCAATATGAAACTGCTAAATTTGGAAGACGTAAAATGGATAGAAGATAGTTTTGATGACGTGAAAAAAATAACCGAAAACTTGTCGGACAATACCGTAACTGAAGTCAAAGCTACAGAAACCGAAAAATCTCCCGCCGAAAATTCTACATTTTCCAAAATCAAAAATTTTGTTCGCAAAGCCGTTGATTGTTGCATAGAATAATATAAAAGGAACTTTCTTATGTCTGATGAATTCAGCAAAAATTATGACAACGACACAAGCGAGAACAAGCCTCATTGGTTCTCGCAAAATTTGTTTCGTTTTATGATATTTTTCAGCTTTGTATGGTGCGCAATCATCATAATATACATCACCAAGTTTTTCGGCTGGAACAATTTGTTTCTGATGATGCCTGATGAATTTGGCATCTTTTTGGCAGGTATTTCTCTTCCTTTGGCAATTATGTGGTTGGTGATGTCCTTTATTGACAGGGAGCAAAATTTTAAGCAAGAAGCAAAATTTTTGCGTTCCTATATGCAACAACTTGTATATCCCGAGGCCGGCGGCAACGAGACTGCAAAAGCTTTAGGCTCGGCAATTCATCAGCAAGTCAGAGAGTTGCGTGAAACAGCCAAACTTGCCACCCAAAAAACCGAAATGATAAAATCTGAACTCGGTGCCAAATTGGATGACTTTGCCAACATTCTCCAAGTTTTGGATAATTATTCTTCTAAGAATATTGCCGAATTGGGCAATGCCGTAAAAGGTCTGATGTCATCATTCGACCAAGTCAGCAGCAAAGCCTATCAGGCAACCAAAGACTTTAACCAGTGCAGTGCCGATTTTTCCAAGATTGGGGAATATTTTCAAGAGCGCGTTGATAACATTGTCGAAAAACTCTCTCCGACGGTTCATGACATCAAAGACAGTGTAAATACCATACAAAATATTGCAGAGCAATCCCTTCCGAAAATTATGCATGACACTCAACAAACAGCAGAATTTTTCACCAAAACCATGGGGTTTGCCACTAAGCAGATTGAAGAAAACAGCTTGTCCTCACAAGAAAGGATAATTTCACTTACCCAAGATTTGCAAAAACTTGGTGAGCAGCTGGAAAATGTATCGGTTCAAAGCGCACAATATTTTGAAAAAACCGGTGACAAACTGCGCGCAGTAATTATCGAAATGACTTCCAATGCCGAGCGTATTTTGACCAATGTTCACAATTCCGGCACCGTTTTCCTGCAGCAATCGGCTGATTTGACTTCGGCAACCGATAATACACTCAATCATGTCAGTTCGGCAATTTTGGAAATCAGTTCTGCGCTCAATAATTTTAATGCTCAAAGCTCGGATATTATATCCAATTCCAAAAATTTTAATGTAGCTTTGCAGCAACAAATAGAAATGCTCACTCGCCAAGCCGAAAAGGCCAATCAGGAATTTGTTGCTTTGGAAGAAAAATATCGCAATGCCAAAGTTGATACCTTCTTGAAAGATGCAGCGGTTATAATCTCCAAACTCAATAATTTGTCGGTTGACATCAATGCCGCCCTAAATAGTGATAATCAGGAAAAATTGTGGAAGAGATATTATGAAGGAGATACCAATATTTTCGTCCGCACTTTGACCAAGACCATGAACCGCGATCAAATGCTCAAAATAAAGCAAGAATATGAGCAAAATCAAGAATTTCGTGCGATGGTAAATAATTATATGCAGGAATTTGAAAGCCTTGTAAATCAGGCGCGTGCCTGTGAAAAGTCTAATATTTTGCTTTCTCTGATATCCGGCGGTGATATCGGCAAAATATACTACATCATGGCTAGTGTACTTGATAAGCTGAACTAGAATGGATATTTTGGATTTTGAAAGTCAGGTTTTTTTGGCGCCCATGGCAGGGATAACCGACAAACCTATGCGCAGACTTGTCCATTCTTTCGGTGGCGGAAATATTGTTTCGGAAATGGTAGCTATCAATGCCTTGGAGCGCAAAAATCCAAAAACAAGCCGTATCGCAGATGTTAGGGATGAGGAATATCCGGTGGTTGTTCAACTGGTTGGCTATGATGATGTTATGTTTGCCGATTCGGCAAAGCTTGCGGCGGATTTGGGAGCTCACAGCATAGATATAAATATGGGCTGTCCGGTGAAAAAAATCGTCAATAATAATTCCGGAGCATATTTAAGCAAAGACCTTACTCAAGCAGCAAAAATAATATCTTCGGTAGTAAAAGCAACACCGCTGAAAGTCAGTGTAAAATTCAGGCTTGGCTGGGATCACGAGCATATAAATGCTGTAGAGTTTGCCAAAATGTGCCAGGACAGCGGAGCCTCATATATCACCGTTCACGGACGCACTCGCAGTGATTTCTATTCCGGTGTTGCCGATTGGAACGCAATCGCAGAAGTAAAATCAGCTGTCAAAATACCGGTAATCGGCAATGGTGACATTGTTGACGGCCCGTCAGCCGCGGCAATGATAGCACATACCGGTGTAGATGCCGTTATGGTCGGGCGAGCAACTCTCGGTGCCCCGTGGCTGATATCGCAAATTGACTGTTATCTAAAAGGAAAAACATTTTCGCCGGCAATTACGATTGAACAAATTAAATCAACCTTATTAACTCATATTAAAGGATTGCGCGACTATTATGGCGACAGAACGGCACTTGCTCTTTCTCGAAAATATGTATGTTGGTATTGCAAAGGTTTGCATGATGCCAAGCGTTTCAGAGAGCAATATGTAAAAACTTCCGATTTTGATAGCGCATTTAGCGTTATTGATGACTATTTTAATTTTGTGGGAGAAAATGAGAAATGAAAATAATTGTAGGCGGAGCCAATAGTATAAGCCGCAGTATTGTCCGTTATTTGAGCCATGGCAACAATGACATTATTGTCATAGATGATGATGAAGTCGCTTTGAAAACTTTGGCACAAGAATGGGACGTATTACCTGTGAACGGACTTATTTCTCATCCTGATATCCTTAAACAGGTAGATGCCTCATCTGCCGATTTGTTGATTGCTGCCACCGACAGTGACGAAGTTAACTTGGTTGCCTGCCAAGCCGCTTATACACTTTTTAATATTCCGCGTCGCATTGCGCGTCTTGACTCTCGTGTTTACTTAAAAGCCGCTTGGGGCGGACTCTTCAATGATGATAGTCTTCCGGTTGATTTGGTTATCTCTCCCGAATTTGATATAGCCAAAGCAATTATGAATATTATAAAAAATCCAGGAATGTCTGCAGTTTATCCTCTTGTCGATAAAAAACTTCTGTTATTATCTTTTCGCATAACCCGCAAATGTCCTTTGGCGCAAATTCCCCTGAAAAACATAAAAGACAATCTGCCGGAATTTGATATGACGATAGTAAGCATAATGCGCAACGGAAAAGTTATTCTCCCTTCCGGTGAAGATATGTTGCATGGCGGAGACGAAATCAATCTTTTGATAGAGAGCGACAAAATCGAAGATGTGGTAAGAAATTTTGGTCTGGAGCACAAGTCAAACGAAAGAGTGATTATCGTGGGCAGTAACAAAACCGCGCTTTATTTGGCAGAGAGCCTTGAACAGGACGATAATATCGTCAGTTGCAAAATCATTGATGAAAATCCCAAGACAGCATCTTTGTTGGCAGAAAAACTCAATAATACGGCGGTTTTCTGCGGGTCGATAATGAGCGAAAATATATTGTCCGAAATCGGCATATCTCTAGTTGATGCTTCCGTAGCGGTAGATTTTGAAGATAAAGATAATCTGGTTGCTTCCATGGTTGCCAAGAAAAATGGTGTAGAAAATACAATAGCCTTGGTCAGTGAGCGCACCGCAAATACGCAAATTATTAATATCGGTGAAAATATCTTGGTTGACAGAACCTCTATTATGATGTCATCAATCTTAAAAGAATTGCGCAAAGTCAATATGGCACAAGCCTATTCCTTCGGCAGTTCTTTGGGCGAAGTATGGGAGATTGTCATAAAAGATTATTCTCCGTTGATAGAAAGCAAAATTTCAGACTTAAAACTTCCGCAAAACAGCAAAGTATGTGCCCTTGCCAGAGGTGATAACATCATATACGACGTGAGCAGAGAGCACATCAAAGCATCTGACCGCATAATTTTCTATTGTGCTCCGTCGGCAATTAAGACGGCAGAAAAAATATTTGCCTAACAAGTATAAAAACAAACTTTACTAATTGCAAAAAAACTGTTATTTTAAGGTAAAACAACAATAAAGAATGGAAAAAAATATGTCCGATACCAATGTTCAAGATGATTTCTTAAATGATATTCGCAGGAAAGAAATTGCCGTAACCGTATTTTTAATCAATGGTGTAAAGCTGCAGGGTGTTATTACATGGTTTGATGAAAGTTCGCTTTTATTGCGCCGTGACGGACACACACAGCTTATATATAAACATGCTGTCTCGACCATTATGCCGAGCGCTGCCGTAGATATTGCCGGCGAAGAATAAATTGTTTAAACCGGAAAACTCAAAAAAGTCCTCCGTTATCACGGGTATAATTTGCCCTAATGTTGTTTTCGCTCCTTCTGTTGCCGAAGATCGTCTTGCCGAAACCGTAAGGCTGGGAGAGGCGATAAATCTCGATATTGTTTATACCGAAGTTATAAAGTTAAGACAAATCAATGCCGGAAATTTTTTCAATAAGGGAACAATCGCAAGATTGGCCGAAATCGTAAAGTTGCATAATCTCGAATTGCTGATAACGGATGCCAATCTTACACCTGTCCAGCAGCGTAATTTGGAAAAATCTCTAAATGTCAAAATTATCGACCGCACGGCTCTGATTTTAGAAATTTTCGGAGAACGAGCCCAAACCAAAGAAGGAAGCCTCCAAGTAGAATTGGCACATTTGACTTATCAGCGCAGCCGCTTGGTCAGAAGTTGGACACACCTGGAACGTCAACGCGGTGGTGCCGGATTTTTGGGCGGCCCTGGCGAAACCCAAATCGAACTTGACCGCAGAATAATTGACGACAAGATAACCAAAATCAAAACATCTCTTGAAAAAATCAAACAAACTCGCGGGTTGCAAAGACGGGCTCGCAAAAAAGTTCCATATCCCATAGTTGCGCTTGTCGGCTATACCAATACCGGCAAATCAACCTTATTCAATCATTTGACCAAATCGAATGTATTTGCCAAAGACCTACTTTTTGCCACACTTGACCCATCCATGCGTCGGCTTAAACTGCCTTCGGGAAGAGAAATTATTTTATCCGACACCGTAGGTTTTATATCCGACCTTCCACACGAGTTGATAATGGCCTTTCGTGCCACTTTGGAAGAAGTTTTGGAGGCAGATATTGTCATTCAAATCATAGATGCATCAGGTGCAAATAACAAACAACAGCGCGAAGATGTGATTAAAGTTTTGCATAGTCTGGGATTGGAACATATTGAGCACCAAAAAGACTACATAGAAGTCTATAACAAAATTGATTTATTGGAAAACAAACCTCAATGCCTCAACAACCGCAATTTATACCTCTCTGCCAAAACGGGTGAGGGATGTGATGAACTTTTGCATAGCATAGATAAAATTCTCTCTCTTTCATATCAAACAATCGCCATAACAATCAATGCCGGCAACGGTGAATTATTGGCATGGCTCTATCGCAATACCGAAATTATCTCCCAAACCATCAAAGAAGATAAAATTCACCTGACCATAAAAATTTCCGCCGCCGACAAACAAAAATTAGATAAAAAACTCTCCTCTGATTGAAAAACATAAAATCAATCATATATCAAAACAAAAGCAATCAAAGGAGGAAAAACATGAACAAACTTTTTCTTATCATTTTACTGCTTAATGCCTGCCAATCTTCCGAAGAAACATTTTCCGAAAAACTCAATGTTTGGGTGGGCAATCCTCCCCAAAGCTTGGTCAGCAGTTGGGGAATACCTAACAATCAAACCACGATAGATGAAGATACCCAGATATATACCTATGTTTTGCAATCTTCTTCCGGCAGCAATACCCCGTATCCTGAACAGTTTGCTTATAGCGCTACCGAAACAAACAATTTAGGCGAAAATCCTGATATTAACCCGACATATTATTGCAACATAAGCTTTGTTGTCAGAAGCGGGATAATTTCATCCTATAATTTTAACGGAGATAATTGTCTTGTTGATATTTTGCCGTCGGATTAGGACAAAATACAACCGTATAAAACCGCAAAAAAGTGCATAATTGTTCCGGCAAGCACCATAAAGTGCCAAACAGCATGAGTATATTTTTTGCTCTTCCAAATATAAAAAACAATACCGCCGGTATAGCACAGTCCGCCGATGGTTAAAAATACCAAAGCAACTGTATTCAGATTGATAAACAATGAGCGTGAAGCAAATATAATCATCCATCCCATAAGGAGATAAAGTCCTATTGACCACAGTTTTGTGCCGTTGGTTTTGGTGCTCAATTTTAATATTGTCCCCAAAATTGCCAATCCCCAAATAAAGCCGAATATAACCCAGCCGACGGTTCCTCGCAGATTGACCAGCAAAAACGGTGTATAAGTGCCGGCAATCAAATAATAGATAGCAATATGGTCAAATTTCTTCAAAATCTTTTTTGCTTTTTCATTTGTAACCGCATGATAAAGAGTGGAAGCCGAATACAACAAAATTATAGATGCTCCGAATATTGCAGAAGAAACTACAGCCCAAGCCGAGCTGAAATGTGCCGCCATAGATGTCAAAATTGCCAAAGCCGCGATTCCCAGCAAAATACCTGCACCATGAATGGAACTGCTCCAAATTTCTTCGCCTAAAGTATAATTTCTTTGCATTTTTACCTCCGCAGAAACATATATCAGACAATCTTTTAGATGTAAAGTAGGCACTTTGGCGCACAATAGTTTCCTGTGAGGAACTTAACCAAAAAAAAATATTTTTAGGTGTAAAACATAAATATATTTTTTTCAAATGAGGCAAAAATGAAATTAAGTCAAGTATTACAAGGTATAGAAACAGCTAACTCATATAACGGCGACATCGAAGTTGCATCTATTGCGCTGAACTCGCAAAGTGTAACCCCGAACGGTCTTTTTATAGCTCATACGGGAACAACCAGCGATGGCAAAAAATATATTCCCGATGCCATTGCCAAAGGAGCAACGGTTGTTGTTTATGAAGGAGAATATGATTTTTCATTACAAAATGCGGTTTTTATAAAACTTTTGGGACACATGCGGGCAAATATTGCAAAAATTGCCGCCAATTTTTATCCGCAAACTCCTAGACTGATTTCTGCGATTACCGGCACTAACGGTAAAACTTCTATTGCCGATTTCACCCGTCAGATGATGACATTTTTGGGCTATCATTCCGCCAGCATAGGCACGATAGGGGTTGTATCCGACGTTATGGAAAATATGGAAACACTGACTACACCGGACAGTATAACATTGCACCAAATATTGAGCCGTCTTACCAACTCCGGTGTTGATTATGTTTCAATGGAAGCCTCTTCGGTCGGGATTGAGCAATACCGCATGGACAACATAAAAATCAGTTGCGCCGGTTTTACCAATCTTACCCAAGACCACCTTGATTATCACCTCAATATGCAAAATTATTTTAATGCCAAAAAATTACTGTTTTCGCGCATTTTATCAGCGGACGGAACTGCGGTTTTGAATGCTGATATTGAGCAATTTTCAGAACTGAAATCCATTTGTGAGCAAAGAAAAATTACCGTTTGGTCCTATGGCAAAAATGGTCAGGAACTAAAGCTGATTAACAGCATTCCGCAACCGCACGGACAGATAATTACTATTTCTGTTTTTGGCAAAGAATATACCATCAATTTGCCTCTTATCGGGCACTTCCAAGCCATGAATATTTTGTGTGCGCTGGGTATGGTTTGTTCTTTAAGCAACGGCTTTGATGAGCGCTTGCTCGAGATTTTGCCAAAGATAAAAGGTGCCTGCGGAAGATTGGATCTTGTCGGCACCTTGCCTAACAGTGCGGCAATATATGTTGACTACGCCCACACACCGGATGCTTTGGAAAATGTTTTGAAAACAATGCGCCACCACACGCAAAACAACCTTTGGGTGCTTTTCGGATGTGGCGGTGATCGCGATAAATTGAAGCGCCCGATAATGGGTGAAATAGCAGCCAATCTTGCCGACAAAATTGTTATAACCGACGACAATCCGCGTTCGGAAGATGCGGCGCAAATACGCAAGGAAATAATGGCAAAATGTCCGCATGCGGTTGAAATCGGCGACAGAATAAAAGCGATAGAATATGCAATCTCTCATTTGGAAAGCGGCGATATGTTGGTTTTGGCCGGCAAAGGTCATGAAACAGGGCAAAAAATCGGCAACACCATTATCCCCATGAACGACATTACCGAAGCCAAACGCATATTATCCGCCGGAAAATAGCAACTTTATTGTTAATAATTCAGTTATTTTTTTGCTTTTTTCTTGGTGTCTTCAACAGCCGCCTTTTTCTCTCTTTGGGCAAACTCTTCAATAGCAGCGGTAATCACTGCGCCAAATAGCACAACCGCCCAACACAAATACATCCAAACCAAAAAGATGGGAATAATTGCCAAAGCGCCATAGAGCGTTGAATAGGTGCTGTTAGACATCACAAAAGAGCCGAACCCCATGCGTAGCAACCAGAACAAAACCATTGCTACCAAAGCACCGCAAAAAGCATTTTTGAACTTAACTTTTTTGTTGGGAACCAAAATATATACCATCATCAGAACCAAAATGGTGCTAAACGGCGGAATCAAATAGCTGAAAAACAGGCGCGATGTTTCGCTGTTGGCATCAACAAATTTTTGCAAAGCATACAAATATCCGCGCATGGAAAATGCTGTTCCCAAAAGCAATGGTCCCAAAGTTATAACTGTCCAATAAAGGGTAATTTTGGTGGCAATTCTTCGCGGTTGCGTAACCTTAAAAATATAATTAAAACTGTCCTCAATCGTTGACAACAACATAATCGCCGTAATCGCAATACCGCTCACACCGACAGCTCCCAACTGTCCGGAATTTTGGACGATTGACTGCAAATTTTCTCTGATATTGCCTTCAAACTCCGGTGTCAACCGTTGGAACAAAAAATCAGCCAACTGTTCTCTAATGCCATCAAAAACCGGAAAGGCCGAAAATATGGCAATAGCAATCGCAATCAAAGGCACAATCGCAATCAGTGAAGTATAAGCCAAGGCCGAGGCAACTCTCAAAACAGAGTCAGCTCTTGCTCTCTTAAATAAAAAAACTATAAATTCAGCCCATAAATTCATTTTATATTTGATTGCAGTTTTAAATTCCATAATTCACCCCGTAAAAAAAACAGTTTACAAAACGGCATAAATCTTATAAATATTCAAACAAATACTTTTTTATAGCAAATTAACCATAAAAGCAAAGGAAAAATATATGTTAGACAATCATCTGTTAATGAATGGCAAAAAAGGTTTGGTAATGGGGCTTGCCAACGACAAGTCGATTGCTTGGGGAATTGTCCAAGCGCTTAATGCCCAAGGAGCACAAATTGCCATCTCTTATCAAAACGAACTCTTGCAAAAAAGGGTAGAGCCTTTGGCCGCCCAACTTGACAAGACACCTTTGCTTATAAAGTGTGATGTTACCGATTCTTCAAGTGTTGAAGCTTGCTTTAAAGAACTTGGCGAAAAATGGGGTAAAATTGATTTTGTCGTTCATGCTATTGCATTTTCCGATAAAAATGAACTCAAAGGTCGCACCATCGATACCACTTTGGCCAATTTTACCAATACCATGCACATTTCTTGCTATTCTTTTTTGGAAGCTTGCCGCTGTGCGTCACCGATTATGAACGACAATGGTTCAATTTTGACTTTGACCTATATGGGCTCTGAACGTGTTTTGCCCAATTATAACATTATGGGAGTTGCCAAGGCCGCATTAGAGGCTTCTGTTCGTGCCGCCGCAGTTGATATGGGCAAACAAAACGTTAGAGTTAATGCCATTTCTGCCGGTCCGATAAAAACTTTGGCCGCTTCCGGCATTGGTGATTTCAGAAAAATTTTGCATTGGAACGAACTAAATGCGCCTCTCCGCCGCAATGTTACTCAAGAAGAAGTCGGTAATATGGCATTGTCTTTGCTTTCAGATTTAGGCTCAGCCGTTAGCGGTGAAGTTTTGCATGTTGATGCCGGCTATCACATTGTTGGCATGATAAACATTGACAACGCACAAGAAATCGGAAAAATATTGATAGAGGGATAATAAATGTCTGTTGATACACAAACTGTCAGAAAGATAGCATATTTGTCGCATTTGCGAATTGATGACGACAAAATGGCCGCATTCGGGACCGAATTTAATAAAATAATCGATTGGGTTCAGCAATTAAACGAAGTAAACACCGACAATGTCGAACCTCTGGTTTCTGTTAATGATACCAAGCTTACTTTACGTGCAGATGAAGTTGTTGAGGGCAATCAGGCTGAAAAAATTTTGAAAAACGCACCATTGGCCGAATATGACTATTTTGTTGTTCCAAAGGTTGTGGAGTAGTTTACCATGTCAGATATTACAAAACTTACAATTTCTCAAACCTTGGAAGGTTTGAAGAGTAAAAAATTTTCGGCAACCGAATTGACCCAGTCTTACTTGTCGGAAATGGAAAAAAATCGCAACTTAAATGCCTATGTTTTAGAAACACCGGAACATGCTTTGGCACAGGCAAAAGTTGCCGATGCTAACTATGCCGGCGGTTCTCCTCGTGCATTGGAGGGAGTTCCTTTGGGAATAAAAGATATTTTTTGCACCAAAGATATTCGCACAACTGCTTGTTCACATATTTTAGACGGCTTTGTTCCGCAATATGAGTCAACTGTTACTTCAAAACTTTTTGCAGACGGAGCAATTTGCCTCGGCAAACTTAATATGGACGAGTTTGCAATGGGCGGCAGTAATGAAAACAGTTTCTATGGTCCGGTTATCAATCCGTGGCATCCTGAACGCAACTTGGTAGCAGGTGGCTCATCCGGAGGATCAGCAGCTGCAGTTGCCGCAAATATCTGCGCCGCAGCTACCGGAACTGATACCGGCGGTTCGATTCGCCAACCGGCAGCTTTTTGCGGAGTTACGGGGATAAAACCGACTTACGGACGTTGTTCCCGCTATGGTATAATGGCATTTGCTTCTTCGCTGGACCAAGCGGGACCGATAGCAAAAGATGTCAGAGATTGTGCGATTTTGCTGCAATCAATGGCGGGATATGATGCCAAAGACTCAACTTGTGTAAACAAAGAATTGCCCAACTTCTTATCCGCAGTCGGTCAAAGTGTAAAAGGCTTAAAAATCGGTATTCCGGCAGAATATCGTCCGCAAGGTTTGAACCAGGAAATTGCAAATTATTGGGACAAAGGTATCGAAATTCTAAAACAGGCCGGTGCTGAAATTGTCGATATTTCTTTACCGCATACCAAATATGCTTTGGCTGCATATTATATAATTGCTCCGGCAGAAGCATCATCTAATTTGGCGCGTTACGACGGAGCCAGATATGGCCTGCGAGTTGACGGTAAGAATTTGGATGAAATGTATACCAACAGCCGCACAGAAGGCTTTGGCGCGGAGGTCAAACGTCGTATAATGATTGGTACATACGTTTTGTCAGCCGGCTATTATGATGCCTATTATCTAAAGGCTCAAAAAGTTCGCCGTTTGGTGCAAAATGACTTTATTGAGGCATTCAAAAAATGTGACGTTATTCTAACCCCGACTTCTCCGCTTGCCGCTTTTCCGATCGGCGATAAATCCATGCGCGAAAGCCCTATCAATATGTGGCTCAATGATGTGTTTACCGTATCGGTAAACTTGGCCGGATTGCCGGCAATGAGCTTGCCTATCGGGCTGTCAAATGACGGTTTGCCGTTAGGCTTGCAGTTGATTGGTCGCTCATTTGATGAAGAAACAATATTCAAAACTGCGGCAATTATAGAACAAGAAGCAAAATTTGAGAGGCTGAAATAATGTTATTGGAAGGAAAAACCGGAAAATGGGAAATTATCTGTGGTTTGGAAATTCATTGCCAGATAATTTCAAAATCAAAAATATTCAGTTCGGGGTCAACACATTACGGTTCCGATGCCAATCAAAATGTATCCTTTGTAGATGCCGGAATGCCGGGAATGCTCCCGACTTTGAACGAAGAATGTGTTCGCCAGGCCGTAAAAACCGGACTTGGTTTGCGAGCTCAAATCAATAAATATTCGGAATTTTCCCGCAAAAACTATTTTTATGCCGATTTACCGCAAGGTTATCAGATTACCCAGTTTGTGCACCCGATTGTAGGCGAAGGTGTTGTAACGATTGATTTGGACGACGGCACAACAAAAGATATTCGTATTGAAAGACTTCATATTGAGCAGGATGCGGCAAAATCCATCCACGATATGTCACCGACAAAAAGTTTTATTGACTTAAATCGTTGCGGCATCGGTTTGATGGAAATTATTACCAAACCTGATTTTCGTTCGCCGGAAGAAGCCGGTGCCTTCTTGAAAAAATTACGTTCCATTGTTCGCTATTTGGGTACTTGCGACGGCAATATGAACGAAGGTTCAATGCGTTGTGATGCAAGTATTTCTATTCGTCCCTTGGGTGAAACAGAACTTCGCCCGCGTGCCGAAATCAAAAATGTAAACTCGGTAAAATTTGCTATGCAAGCCATAGAATTTGAAGCTCAACGTCAGTTAGAGCTATATGAAAGCGGTGGAACAATGGAGCAGGTAACTTGTCGCTTTGATGCCGCAACCGGCACCACCAAGTTTATGCGCAAAAAAGAGTTTGCCAACGATTATCGTTATTTTCCGGAGCCGGACTTGCCTCCGCTTGTGCTAACAGATGAATATATTGAAGACATCAGAAAAAATCTTCCCGAACTTCCCGACGCCAAAAAAGCACGTTTTGTGGAAAAGATGGGCTTAACCAAATATGATGCCACAATTATTTGTGAAAATAAGGAAGTTGCCGACTTTTTTGAAAAAGCCGCAGCCGGACACGATGGTAAAAAGGTTGCCAATTGGATGATGGGCGACTTTTTTGCAATGCTTAATCGCAAAAATTTGACCATCGAAAGTTCGCCGGTAAGTGCCGAAAATCTGGGCAAACTTGTCGGCCTTATTGAAAACAACACAATTTCCGGCAAAGTTGCCAAGGATGTCTTTGAAATTATGTCCGAAACCGGTGAAGATCCGGAAAAAATTGTCGAAGAAAAAGGTTTGAAACAGGTAACAGATGTCGGTGCCATCGAAGCTATCGTTGATAAGGTTATTGCTGATAATCCCGATAATGTTGCCGCTTTTCATAATGGCAAAACTAACCTTAAAGGATGGTTTGTCGGACAGGTTCTAAAAGAATCCAAAGGCAAAGCCAATCCGCAAATGGTCAACGAGTTGCTGGATAAAAAGCTGTAAATAATCGCTGTTTAACATAAATGTAATATACATTTGTTCCAAATTGTGCTACACTATCAATAGTGGTATATTTTTTTGTGGAGGCGATTATGAGTGCGATAGTTCCCCCTCTTGCTGTCAGTAGCGCAGAGAAATATGTAGATGGTGAAGCTTATACAAGATACGAATATGCTGATAACAGCTATGGATTTGAAGACAAAAAAAACGGAACATTAGTAATATATCATCCTGATGGCTCAAGAGATGTATATCAACAGAAAAAAGACGGCTCTGCTGATTATGGCATTCTGCAAAAATATGCAAAAGACGGAACAGTAAGCACCACCGTTGACGTTAGCGATGAAGAAATTGATCTCATGGTAAAAAAGCGAGCCAATTGGCTTTGTGAGCAGTATATTGAGGCAAATAATAGCCGTTTGCAGGAAATTAAAAGCCTTAATAATAGCGGAAAAAATAACTATGTCAGAGATATGTTTGAGAGAATTGGGCATGGTCGCATGTATGCTAATTATTGCATCACTGCTCAACTGAACTGTTTGCAGGATGTTTGTGATGCCAGCGGCAATTTGAACGATTCTTATGATAAAAATACAAACTGCAGAAACTTTATCGCTAATATGAAGAAAAAGGGCTATGGCGATTGCTTTACCAATAACCCCAAAAAAGAAGATATACATCCCGGCGACATGATTTTTACACCGCGCGGTGGTGTAAATTATCACGTTGTTTCGGTAAAAGAGGTATATTTTGACCAAAACGGAAAAAGACATATTATTGTCAACGGTTTTAATAATGATAATTGTTATGAATTCAGCGGTGGAAAATGTGTGGTCTTTAATACAGAAAAATATATGGAAATAGCCCTAACAAAAGAACTTGAACAGCAAAATTTTATGCAAAGTGAAAAAGATGGTAATACAAACGGTGGCAGCCGTCAAATGAATCAGACACAATATGCCGAAATGATAGCTTATTTAACTGACGGAATGCCTGCAGGGGAAAATGATGGAGTTACCGGAGATATGCATGCCCTTCAAGATATAGAAGTAACAATTTCCGAAACTCTGAAAAAAGCGCAAGAAGAAGAGCTGAAGGAAATAGCTATTTTAAGAGAAAAAGCAATTCCTTATCCTACAGATACAATTTTGAGGGTAAAAGAAAATTCATCCGATGATGCTAATATACAATATGAAGCTCAAAATTATGATACTATAACAGACGAATATCAAGGATACATAAATTCTCCAGAAGGCAGAAAGCGCGAAACGGCAAAGGAAAAAATAGCCCGCCTGCGTCAAGAAAGAGCAGAAAGACAGGCAAGAAGGGAAGAACTCAAAACAATGAGAGCGGCTCGAAAAAATCAAAACGGTAATAGCGCGTTGTCAGAATATCAAGAGCAACAGGAACAAGATAAAAGGGAAGGCTTCTCTCTCTTCGCTATGTGGCGAAATAGAAAATTGCAGAACGCATAATAAAAATGTTTTCTGTAATAAAAGTGTAACTTGTACGCACTCTAAAAATATGATAAAATACCACCATAAGTGTACTTTTTGGAGAGTTTTGATATGGCTGAAATAATTCCTCCGCAAGCTATTCGCAGTTATGAAGAAACTATTGATGGTAATGTAGTAATAAAACACGAATATGCCGATAAAAGTTATGGAATCGAAGACCCCAAAGCTGGTACATTAGCCATTTATCACGATGACGGTTCATGGGATGCCTATAAACTAAAAGAAGGTAGTAAGAATAACTATGTTCTCACAACAAAACACACAAAAGATGGTGAATGTTACGAGATAGATGAGAACGGAGAAATTATCTCATACAGCACAAAACTTCCCACCCCCATAAGTATAGAAACAGAAATGATTGATAATCGGATTGTAGCCAAACAAAACTATCCAGATGGGAGCTATGGTATAGAAGATGAATATCACACTATACACCGATATTATCCAGACGGAAAAGAAGAAAGATATGAATATGTAAGCGAAGACTTATACCGACGGACTATAACAGTTAGTGACCATGGCATTATTTCATACGATGATAAAGGAAGGGTTAGAGGGCAATTAGAGGGAAATCATTTTCACAGGGATGAATATTACATATTTGACAAAAATGGTTACGTGGATCGCTATGAACCATGGCGAATAAGTGATAAAAAAGAGAGTAAAGAAGATTTAGGAAGAAGAACCTTTTATTCAAATGGACAAGTCGCAGAAGAAATTGAGGACACAAAAAATGCTAAAGGTGAAATAAAAACTCGGACATCCCGAAATTATTATCCCAACGGACAAATAAAAAGCGTAGAAAAAGACGGTAAAACCTTGCAGAAACAAGAGTATTATCCCGATGCACAACTGAAAAAAGAATATACAACTATCGAATCAGGTAATCGACAAGGTTATAAAGAAAGAACATATTATCCGAATGGTCAAATAAAAACAGAGGAAAAACATATAAAAAATACATTCAGAGGTGTTAGTGTTGATAAAAAAAGAAGCTATTATGAAAATGGTCAGGTAGAGAGTGAGAGTAAGGACGTAAAAACACACTGGGGAGCTAATGAAACTCATAAATTTGAGGCATACAATCCCGATGGCACCAGCAAAACTAAACCAAAGCGCGAAACGGCAAAGGAAAAAATAGCTCGCCTGCGTCAAGAAAGAGCAGAAAGACAGGCAAGAAGGGAAGAACTCAAATCTATGAGAGCAGCTCGAAAAAATCAAAACGGTAATAGCGCGTTGTCAGAATATCAAGAGCAACAGGAACAAGATAAAAGGGAAGGCTTCTCTCTCTTCGCTATGTGGCGAAATAGAAAATTGCAGAACGCATAATAAAATCGTTCTTTATATGCCAACTCTAAAAAAAAGAAGCTACATTTAGTAGCTTCTTGCATATATCACATCAAGTGTAGCCGGCTTTCCTGTCAACAGACATTCGCCCTCTGTTCCGCTTTGGTCAAAAGGAATGCAGCGGATGGTGATTTTCATAGACTTCAAAATTTCTTCCGTAGCTGCATCGCCGCACCATTTTCCGCGCACAAAAGCAACTTTTCCTTGTTTGCCGTCTTCAACCCATACATTACTGTTGGCAAAATATTCGGCAAATTGCTCTTTGGTAACAATATCGGTGCGAATATTTTTCTCCAATCTGTTTTTGGCATTTTCAAACATTTGCTTTTGAATTTTTTGCAAACGCCCCTCAATGCCGGCAACAAAATCATTAACACTGATAACTTCTTTACCTTCAGGAGTGTTAATTTTCAGTCTTTCACGCACCATCAAATTATTGCCGTCAACATCACGTGGCCCGACCTCAACAATAATCGGCGCCCCTTTTTTGCTCCATTCCCAAAACTTATCGACCGGTTTTTTGTCGCGATTATCAATTTTGAGCCTTATTTTCTCGTCAAAAGGCATTTTGGTTTTGAGCATTTTTTTCAAATTCTCTATATAAGCATTAACTCTGTCAGTATCTGCTTCGTTTTTAATCAACGGCACAACCACAACCTGATAAGGAGCAACCGCAGGCGGCACAACCATACCCTCGTCGTCGGCATGTGTCATAATCAAACCGCCGATAAGCCTTGTTGAAACCCCCCAAGAGGTGGTATAAGCAAATTCCGGCTGATTATTTTTGTTCACAAAAGTAATATTGGCGGATTTTGCAAAATTCTGCCCTAAAAAGTGTGAAGTTCCGGCTTGCAAGGCTTTACCATCCTGCATCATAGCCTCAACGCAATAGGTATCAATGGCACCGGGAAATTTA
Organism: Alphaproteobacteria bacterium; assembly: GCA_045593845.1. Taxonomy (GTDB): domain Bacteria; phylum Pseudomonadota; class Alphaproteobacteria; order RF32; family CAG-239; genus JAFUYI01. Next base: position 13,944 of record JAZNXK010000005.1, on the reverse strand, counting down.
TCATATTCAGGCTTGCGTCCTTCTATAACCGGCATAGCCAAATAATCTTCACAAACCTCGCGATAAACATTGAGCATCTTTACGGTTTCTTTTTCAGCCTCTTTAGCACTGGCATGAGCAGTATGTCCCTCCTGCCACAAAAACTCTCTTGTGCGCAAAAACAGTCTCGGACGCATTTCCCAGCGCACAACATTAGCCCATTGATTGACCAAAACCGGCAAATCGCGATAAGACTTAATCCATTTTGCAAAACTGTCGGCAATAATGGTCTCGGAAGTCGGGCGAACAATCAAAGGTTCTTCCAAAGGAGAAGCCGGAACCAGCTTTCCGTTTTTGCTTTCGAGTTTAGAGTGGGTAACAACCGCCATTTCTTTGGCAAAACCTTCAACGTGTTCAGCTTCTTTTTGAAAAAATGATAAAGGAATAAACATTGGAAAATAGTAGTTCTCGTGGTCTGTTTCTCTGAATTTCTCATCAAAAACGTCACGGATTCGCTCCCACATTCCGTATCCCCACGATTTTATAACCATACAGCCTGGCGAAACGGAGTTTTCGGCCATTTCCGATTCGGAAATAACATTTTGATACCATTCCGGATAATTATCTTTGCGTAAATTTTTTAATGTCATAGTTTATTCCTTTTTCATAACGTAACGAAAAGTCCGCAATCCCATATTGCGGACGCGGACTTCAATCTAGCATGCACAAATTTTATTGTCTACTACAAAATATCATCGATTTCCTTAAATATTTTGTGAGCTTGATGTTTGCTTTCTTTACTGTCAGAAATCATATTTTCGCGTTCCTGCTTGTTTTTTTGCATTTGAGCATCAACGGCTTTTGCCTGATTTTCAGCCAAATCCTGATTGGCTTTTGCTTGTGCTTTCAAAGTATTTTTCTGCTCATCGGAAAAATGTGACTTGTCAATTTTTCTGACAGCTTCATCATAGTCTTCGTGAATATCGGCCATTTCTTTTTCCAGCCAGTTTTTTTTGTGATAATCTCCGGCATTGGCCGAGGAAAAGGCAAAAATAGTTGCAATAAAGGCAATAGCATAAAATATTTTTTTCATGTTTTGTCTCCTAAAATTTATTCCAAAAATAAAATAATATTTTTAACAAAAATGTCAAGATAACAGATATTGACAAAATTTAGAAAAAAGGTATAATGGTAACATCACGAAAGGAGAGTCTATGGCAGAAAATAAGCATAAAAAACTGATAAAAAAACTGGAAAGGTTTATACCTGCACTAAAAGCCGCAGGGAAAACCGTTGCTCTCTATGCGGTCATAAATTTTTGCGCCCCCTCGGCAGAGGCACAAACTCACCAATTACGCTATGGTGACCCTACAAATCCTCCGTTAGAGCAGACAGTGTCTTATGAAAGAGTTCATTATCAAGTTGATACCATGGCAAAAGGAGAAAAAAGAGGTCTTGCACACCACAGCTCATCCAATAACACAATTACCGTAAATCACAGTCGCAATGACAAGGAATTTAACCAACGTTCTCACTCCATAGAAACTTTAATCCACGAGCATAGGCACCAACTTGCCGCTTTGAACGGAGCATATGACTACCCGACTTCTTTGGAACTGGCTTATATGAGAGATAAACATGATGAAATTGCAGCTAATATTGATGTTTTACTCTATAAGCGAGATCTATATCTGAAAACCGGAAATCTTGAGGTGTTTGACGGGTTTTTTTCATATTACAAAGATGCGATTGTAACCGGTAGAATTAATCCCAAAAGTAATACGGTCGAAGATTTCAAAAAAGATATGTCATATATCGCAAACATGACAAAGATTATGTGGGAAGGTAAATACGGACCTTTAGAAAGCTATCATGAACAACATCTCAGAAATGCAAAAATATATGCCGATATGGAGGGAAAATATAAAAATTTTTGGGATGAAAACTACAAAAATTCGCTTAAAATAATATACAATATAGGCGGAATTGATTTTACTGCCTTTATGGAAAAGGATGAGGAAATCTCAAGAGAAGAAACCATAAAATTGCAGAGAATTGTTGCCCAATATCCCAAAGCAACAACTCTTGCTACAAAAAATTATCCTGTCAATCGCTCAAAAATTGCCAAAGAAGCAAAATATCCCGTATGGAGCCCGCAAAATCGTGTATCTCCGATACAATATGCCAATCTTCCGATAGTAAAAGTCGCCGTTCCTGCCGGATATGTTCAACCAACATCCCAAATAGCTGAAAATATTCCGCAAGTCCAAGATGAAAATGTCGATCAAAACGTTGAGGAAACAAAAGCGAAAAAGAAGACATTTAAGGAAGGATGGACAGAGTTTTGGGATGGAGTAAAAGAATTTTTCAAACCCAGAAAGTATGAAAATCCCTACAAACAGCAAAAAGTAAAACAAACATCCCAAAAAACAACACAGCCTCAACAGCCTGCACAAAAAACCGTTGCAACTCAACCGGCACAGCAAACGGCTACCAAAACAACACAGCCACAAATGCTTGTTAAAAAAACTACTGCAACTCAACCGGCAGAGCAACAGGCATCAAAAACAGCGCAGCCACAGCAAACTGCACCAAAATCGGATACAACCGCAAGAACTTCTGACAATACACCTTCGGCAAGCCCGCAAAAAACATCTTCTGAAGAAAATCAAACCACTTCAAGAATTTCTTCGCAAAAAAAGAGGGTAACAAAGATAAAGATTAATAAACTAAAAACCGTAAAGAGCAAAAAGCAAGAAACACCGGACTCCGGCTATATTACTCCTACCAAAAAACAAATAAGAGCCCAAAGAGCCATGGAGAGAGACAGAGCCGCCATGGAGAGAAATATTGCCAAATACGGACAATCAAATTCTGCGAATAACAATTAAATAAATCTTGTTAATAACATAAATAGGTAATAACCTACCAAATTGAGGGCGGTTGTTTTGCCTTCAATGGATTAACCTGTTTGTAAAGAGGATTAAGATTATGGCAGCAGGAACTGTAAAATGGTTTAACAAAAGAAAGGGTTATGGCTTTATTACCCCTGACGAAGGAGAAAAGGACGTTTTTGTTCACATTACAGCCGTAAAAGAGGCTGGTTTGCGCACATTAAACGAGGGCGACAAGGTCAGTTATGAAATAATGACCGAGCGTGATCGCACCGTTGCGGGCAACATCAAGCTGCTGTAATTTCTTTTACTGTTTTATTATTTTTGAAAAACCCCGAAACAAAATCTCGGGGTTTTATTTTGAAATTTTTTTTCATACTCCTTATTTTTATGATCTTCCGCTGGCAATCTTTGCTACATTTTTACCTTTTAGCGTAGGTATCACACGTTTGGTAATCTTACTTTTTGCTCTTGTTTTTGAAAGTCTTTCTACCATACTAGTTTTAGAGCTTTTTGTCTGGCTTACATTTTTATTTTTACGGATATGCTGTGATTCAGCCTCTTGTTTTCTTTTCTCAACAGTTTCTCTGCTTTGAGCATCAAGAATATGCCCTCTGAACTCTCTTATATACGAATTTCCGGCGGCTTCTCTGCTTGCAATCAAGACGCGGTTGAAATTATTTATTGCCTTATTCAAACCGTTAATACGTCCTTTTTCTTCTTTTTTTCCGAAGAATAAAGGAGTTTTCTGCTCCGGAGTTGCCAAAGTCAGGACCTCATCAGGATAATTCTCCAACACTTTTTCAACCTTATCTTTGGCCAAATTTGCTTCAGCTCCGTGTGGAGAAGGGAGATTTCCATTCTTTTTAGTACAACTTATGATGGCTTGATAGGCTGCCGAAAATCTATCCATCAATTCCAGTGTAATTTCACATTTTCTGCGTTCATCATCAGGCATAACATTTTGAACGATTGTCCCTGATTGTTTTTGGTGCCTAATTTTCTTTGCAAAATAACGTTCCTTGATTTTTGCGAGTTTTTCTTTTTCTTTTTGATTTAAGTTTTCTTCGGAGAAAACAAACTCATCAACAATCGTATCATCATCCTTTCCAATCGCATACATAGGCGGATATTGATGCTCGCTGGCATCTAAAGCATTGGCTACGTATATTCTGTCAGAAACGGAAAGCACTGGCCTGCCTTTTGAGTCTGTTTCACCCATCAAATAATTTATATTGCGAAAAATCTTGAGAGTAGAAAAATCGTTACCGTAACCGCTTTTATCATATATTTCTGTAAATGCGTCGGGATATGTTTTTGCCAATCCCATTATTTCTTTTAACATATCATCATTATGTATGTCGGCAGAAGAGCGTTCGCCATAAGTATTTATGACCAATCTTTCCAGCTTGTATTTTCCGTCATCAGAAAGCGAATCAAAGCTTTTGAACAAATCTTCCAACGGCAAACCGTCCGCGATTTGCATATTATAATCATAATCCGTAGCATTCTTGACATAATCAATATATTCTGCCAAGTTTTCGGGATTAACTTTACTGGTACTAAAAGTCATCATTTCTTTCCCTCAAAACATATATATATGATATATTACAATCCTATGAAAAAAAGTAAATATTTTTATCATCCGGTAACTGATAACTCAAAATACAACTATTTTGTTAATATTTTATTGAATAAATTAAAATAAAATGCTAAAAACGTTTATATTTAAATTTGAGGAAATAAAAATATGGCAAACACAATCTATAATCGCTTAGTCCCGATGGTTATTGAACAAACCCCGCAGGGCGAGCGTTCTTATGATATTTTTTCGCGCCTGCTTAAAGAGCGCATTGTTTTTCTAAACGGGCAAGTAGAAGACGATATGGCTTCACTTGTTTGTGCGCAACTTTTGTTTTTAGAAGCCGAAGATCCCGATAAAGATATTTATATGTACATAAATTCCCCCGGCGGAGTAATAACTTCGGGCATGGCAATATATGATACCATGCGCTATATAAGTTGTGATATAACTACGCTTTGTATAGGACAGGCTTGTTCCATGGGCTCATTTCTACTGGCAGGCGGCACCAAAGGCAAACGTTTTTCGTTGCCTAACTCACAGATTATGATTCACCAGCCCTCCGGCGGTGCGCAGGGTAAGGCTTCTGATATAGAAATTCAAGCAAAGCTGATTTTAGATATGCGTCACCGTTTGAATAAAATTTATGCCGAAAATACCGGTCAAAAACTTTCGGTTATCGAAAAAGCTATGGACAGAGACAATTTTATGACGCCTGACGAGGCTTTGAAATTTGGTTTGATTGACCACATTGTTACCAACCGTAAAGAAATGGAAAAATAATATGAGCGAAGAAAATAAAGACCAATTATGCTGCTCCTTTTGCGGCAAAAGTCAATCCGAAGTAAAAAAACTTGTAGCCGGCAGAGGTGTATATATCTGTGATGAGTGCATTCAAGTCTGCATAAGTATCGTAGCTGACGAGATGAACGAAATTGAAAAAGAAAAACAAAAAGAACAGCCGGAATGTGAAAATACCGAGCTCCCGACACCGTCAAAAATCAAGAATTTCCTTGATCAATACGTAATCGGGCAGGAATATGCCAAAAAAGTTCTCTCCGTGGCTGTTTATAATCACTACAAACGTCTCAGTTGTCAGGAAAATCAAAACAGCAATGTCGAAGTTTCAAAATCTAACGTAATTTTGATTGGACCGACCGGTAGCGGAAAAACTTTGTTGGCGCAAACATTGGCAAAAATCTTAAATGTTCCTTTTGCCATCTCCGATGCCACCACTTTGACCGAGGCTGGATATGTCGGTGAAGACGTTGAAAATATTGTCTTAAAACTTGTTCAAGCCGCCGATTATGATATTGCCAAAGCTCAACGCGGCATCATTTATATTGACGAGATTGATAAAATAAATCGCAAAGGTGACGGTCCCTCCATTACCCGTGATGTTTCGGGTGAGGGCGTGCAACAGGCATTGCTGAAAATTATCGAAGGCACAGTGGCTAATGTTCCTCCTCAAGGCGGGCGCAAACATCCGCAACAAGAGTTCTTGCACGTTGATACCTCAAATATTTTGTTTATTTGCGGCGGTGCTTTTGCCGGCATTGAAAAAATTATCAATAAACGCAGTCAAAAAACCTCTATCGGTTTTGGCGCTACTGTTGCCTCAAAAGAAGAAAAGAGTGTCGGCGAGGTCATGAAATTGGTGCAGCCCGAAGACTTGCTCAAATACGGCTTAATTCCGGAGTTTATCGGTCGTTTGCCGATTATTGCCACTCTCGAAGACTTGGATGAAAAAGCTTTGGTTAACATTCTGACCGAGCCCAAAAATGCTCTGGTCAAGCAATATGCCGAGCTGTTTAATATGGAAAATGTAAAATTGACCATAACGGATGATGCATTGATTGCCATTGCCAAAAAAGCCATAAGCCGTAAGAGTGGAGCCAGAGGATTGCGCGCCATCATGGAAGAACGTTTGCTCGAGCTCATGTATAACATTCCCGATGATAAAAATGTTACCGAGATTGTCCTTGATGCCGAAGTAATCAACGGAGATAAAGACCCCATGATTATATATACTCAACCCGACGCAATGGGAGCAGAGTAGAGCAACAATGATAGAAGTAAGTAATCTCAGCAAAAGTTTTGGTGCAACTGAAGTCTTAAGAGATATCAGTTTTAAGGCAAAAACCGGTGAGATTATAACTTTGCTCGGCCCTAACGGAGCCGGAAAAACCACACTTATGCGTTGTATTTGCGGTTATCTGCCAGTTGATAAAGGAAGTGTAATCATTGATGACTTATCGCTGACGGAAAATTTAGTTCAATGCTTGAATAAAATAGGTTATATGCCTGAAAATACTCCATTATATCCCGAAATGACGGTCTGGGAATATATGTGTTTTATCTCAGAAATTTATCGGATGCCGAAAGATTTTTTTAATAAAAGAATGGAGTATCTGCAAGAGAAACTAAATCTTGATGAGGTTATGTTCAAAAAAATGTCAACGCTGTCCAAAGGTTTTCGCCGTCGTGTCGGAGTTGGTGCTGCCATTTTACATGAGCCGCAAATTTTGATTTTGGACGAGCCGACGGAAGGTCTTGATCCCAACCAAAAAATGGTTCTGCGCAAGTTCTTGAAAGACTACGCCAAAAAAGCTCTTGTCCTTATCTCCACACATCTGTTGGAAGAAACCGAAGCTCTTTCATCAAGAGTTATAATTCTCAATAACGGTTGTTTGATAAAAGATACAAGTTTTGCCGCCCTAAAAAAAGAGGCTCCGAAAGGCGAATTGTCAAAACTCTTTTATCAGCTCACCAAACAAGGAGATTGAAATGCAAACCGCAATTTATAAACGCGATTTAATAAGTTTTTTCAACAACAAAACCGCCTATATAATATTTGTGGTATACAGCCTGCTTTCTTCCGCTATGGCTTTTTTCTGGGGAGATTTTTTTACAACTTACAATTCTTCCATGACCGCATTTTTTATTTTTCAACCCAATATATTGGCAATAATAATTCCTGCTATTACCATGCGCAGTTGGGCAGACGAAAAACGCAGCGGAACAGTGGAGAATTTGCTGACTTTTCCTTTAAGCAGCCTCAATTTGATCGTTTCAAAATTTTCTGCCGTATTTAGTATAAGTATGGTTATGATTTTATTTTCTCTGCCGTTGTTCATCACTTCCGCAATATATATTCCCATAGATTACGGCAGTGTCTTTTGCTCATATTTGGCATTGTTCTTAACTTCAATGGTTTTATGCGCATACGGTTGTTTTGTTTCTTCAATTGTTGCAACCCCTGTGATTGCATATTTGCTAGGCTTGTTGGGCGGAGTACTTTGGACCAATTTCAGCTTTGGCAGTATAATAACTTCACTTTGGCATAGTGCTCCATTCTACTTTTACGGAATCTTGAATTTCAGCAACAATTATCAAAATCTTCTGAACGGACAACTAAACTTTTACAGCATAATATATTTTATCGGTTTGGCATTTTTGCTTTTGTTTTATAATTTATTGGTTGTCGAGAATTGGAGGGCAAAATGAGCAAAAAATTTGTATTGTTTTTTGTAGCCTTTCTTGCTTGGTTATGTGCAACCTTGGCACTCGGCAGAGTTTTCGGCGGCAGCGCATTTGACCTTTCTGCCGAAAGATTATATACCATGGACGAAGTTTCAGTTGAAAATGCAAAATCCGTAACCCGACCGATAAATTTCAAGCTCTACATTTCCGATAACCTATCATCATACAGCCGTGAATTGTATAACTATGCGGCCTATGTAACGGCAATTCTCGGCCAATATCAAAAGCAAAATCCGCTGATAAAATTTGAAATAATCCGTGTCAAACCTTATAGTGCCGAAGCAAAAATTGCCGAAGAAGAGGGCATACTTGCTGTTCCTTTTGAAGATGAATACATCTATTTCGGATTGCAGTTTTCGGATTCCGAACAAAGCACAATAATTCCGGCAATTATCCCCGAGCGCAGGCCGTATTTTGAAAACGACGTCAACCGCATATTGGCAAATTTTATCAATCCGCAAAAAGAGATAGTCGGATTTTTATCTCCCGAAACACAAATCTTTTCTCCGGAAAAACGTGAAAAGAGCTGGACCTTAATCGACCAAATGGCACAACACTACAAGTTGCTTGATGTCCCTCTTACCGCGCCCTATATTCCGACAGATATAAAAGTTATGGTATTGTATAATCCCCGCGTTCTTCCTCCGCGTTTTCTTTATATGCTCGACCAATATGTTATGAGCGGAGGAAAACTGCTGGTATTTGTTGATCCCTATTCGGAAATAGACCATTTATACAAAGGCTATCCTCCACACAGTGACACAAACATTACCGGCTTACTCAAACGTTGGGGCATAGAATACGACCATACCAAAGTTGTCGGCAGTTATTCAAAATCACTGAAAATTGCCGAAGGCATGCAGTATCCATTGTGGTTTTTTGTTTCCTCAAACGGCATGGAAAAACTTCATTTTCGCACCGCAGGAGCACTTGCAATTAACCCGCAGGAAAACATAAATTATGAGGTAATATTGCAAACTCCCGCAGACGGCGGTGAAATAAAGTCGGAAAGTTTGCGCTATTCAAATAAAAAATCGGCCATAGAACACTATCAAACTCGTAATAAAACCTATAATCTGATTGTAAAAGCAAAAGGACAGTTCTTTTCATCATATACTGAAGGATATTATGATAATACCGAGCAACAAGAAAGTATTCCTCCGTTTATATATGTTTCCTCACCCAAAGCCGCTGTTGTCGTAGTGGCAGATTCCGATTTTGTCAGTGATGACAGTTGGGCTCTTTACAGCGACAAAAATAACATGATATACGGCACTGCGCCCTATGCCGACAATGCCGAATTTGTGCTTTCGCTGATAGATAGTCTGCTTCACGAAAACCAAAAAGTATATCATCCGAAATACTTTGATTCTTCCAATATTGCCGCAGAGATTGTCAAACCGCTGATATTGCAAAATGCACAACTCAAAAATCAGCTTGAAAACGATATAAACTCTGAAAAAAGCAATATCCGAAAGCTCAAAACATTTATTTCTTTCAGCGATAAGGGAAAATCATTGAAATACAGGCAACAACTAGCAACATCTGAAGAAAAACTGCAAAATTATATCTCGGATCTGGACCACTTGAACAATTTAAGTGTGCACCGAACCAAAAATACCCTGAATATGATTATTATTCTGAATTTGTTTGTAATTCCGTTGTTATTAAGTCTGTTTATCGGCATATTTTTCTATTCTCGCCGGCAACATCAGCAAAAGGGGACAAGATGAATAAGAAAGTTTTTTTTATACTTGCTTTTTGGATTATAGTTGCAAGTTTATCGGTTTTTCTGTTCACTCCGAGTTTATATTCTCCGGACAATCCCTTGCCCGAGCAAATATCGCGTACCGACAAAATTATTCTTGATAGCGAAAACAGTATAGTAAAATCCAACGGCATTTGGAGCAGTCCGGAAAACGATTTTTATCCCGTAAATAACGAGCTTGTCGAAAACATCTTGTCACAGCTGAAACAAGCATCCGTATATGCCGCAAAACGTAGCGCAAATACCAAAGACAACCTCAAGATTGTGTTAGAAGACAGCACTCATCAAACGCTTGAGCTCTTTATCCGTCCCGAAAAAGAAGAAATTACAGCCTTATATAACAAAAAATATTATACATTTGCCGGAAAAATCAATATTCCGTTGCAACCATACCAATGGTTTTCACAGCCGTTGCTTCCGTTTTCGGACAGCATAATACAATCAATTGACGGTGTATCAAAGGATAAGTTTTCATTTGATAAACTCACATTTTTGCAAGCCACGAAAGAAAACTATTTTACCGATTGGGAGCAGAAACAAATATCCATAAGAACGACTGACGGAATAAAATTTTATATAACTTTATATACGCAAAACCGGAGCTATTGGATGTCCGTAAAAATGAACACCACAATAATGCCGACAAAACAAACAAAAGAATTCATCAATAACAATGATTTTCTTTATGACGGATGGTTTTTTGAAATAAGTCAACCTGTCGGAAACGAACTTTTCAGCGATTAATTAATTTTCGCTGTCTCTCAAATCCAACTCATTGGAGAAGTCAGCATCAATTTCGTCATACATACGTTGCAATTTTGCAAGATAAGCACTGTTAAGATCCATAATACATTCTCTCTTGCCCCATTCAATGTTCTTATACAAATTCATCATCGAAACGGCATACAAAGAACATAAGCGGTCACGATAAGCAACATATTGGTCGTTCATATCCTTAAAAGTGCCTTGAGCAAGCGAAGTTCCGTTATTCCACTGCTTTGCCTTTTCATTTTTTAAGAAATTGCGGTAAAATCCTTCAATAGCCTGATGTTGGCGCTTAATTTCCGCATTAACACAAGCTGTATTACCGGCAGGGCTGCCGTTTACAACTTTGCTGAGACAATCATTATATTCCGTCTGCATAACATCATAATCAGCCAAAAAAACAGGCATTTTTTCTTTTTCTTCATTCTGCGTTTCTTGTTGGAGCATTTGAGCATTGGCCGAAGTCAAACCCAATGAAAGCAGAGCAGATAAAACTAAAATTTTTTTATACATGGCAAATCTCCCTAGTCAACAATTTTATACTAAAACAAGTTAAAAAAATGTCAATAAAAGAAAAAATCCCTTGAAAATACATAAAATGTAAATTATATACATAATATGTAAGGAATAAGATATGACAGAAGAAGAACTAAAAGCAAAAGCCGACCGCCTGTGGTTTTATTATGCGGAAAATGTTTTTGAAAACAACGGTTGTTATTCATATACGACCAATTTGGTCTTTTCGTTTGCCGATTATGTTGACAATATGAGTGATATTGATATTGCAGATTACCTGCATTGCGCGGACGAGGATACAGTCAACCGTTTTAGAAATATGTTGAATCATGCGATAGATGTTTGGATAAAAGATTTTTCCAAAACCATGGCGATAATGTAGCTATTGCAAAAGGCGCAAAAACTCTTCTTCTGACAAAGTTGTAACGTTTAACTCGGCCGCTTTTTGTGCTTTGCTTCCCGCATCTGCGCCCAAAACTACATAATCTGTATTTTTAGAAACCGAGCCTGCAACTTTTGCCCCCAGGCTCAATGCTTTTGCTTTTGCCTCGGCTCTGCCCATCGAAGTAAGAGTTCCGGTAAAAACAATTGTTTTTCCGGCCAAAGGAGAGGAATAGTTTATCACCTCCGCAAAATCCTCAACCGTAACATATTTAAGCAACTCGTCTATTGTCTTCAAATTATGTTGTTCATCAAAAAACTCCACAATATCTTGCGCCATAGAAGTGCCGATACCATCGATAGACAGGAGTTTTTCGGTGTTTTTATTCTGCATCTCTTCGCTAAAATTTTTCCAACTGATAAAGTTTTGCGCAATCAATCTTGCCGTCGCCGTTCCGACTTGCCTAATTCCCAAGGCATATATAAAACGAGCCAAAGGCATAGTTTGTTTTTGCCTAATAGCCGCGAACAAATTTTCGATCGATTTTCTGCCCCATCCCTCGCGTTTTTCCAACTGCAGACCTCTGCTTTGGGAGAACAAATCGTCTTCCGATCCCGAATTTTTTTCCTGCAAAGTAAAAATATCGACCGGATTTTTGATAATCCCTTCATTATAAAATGTTTCAATAATCTTACTTCCCAAGCCCTCAATATCAAAAGCATCTCTCGAAACAAAATGTTTTAATCTCTCAATTGCTTGGGCAGGGCAGGTAAGACCGCCGGTACAACGTCTGACCGCCTCATCTTCTTCGCGCACTGCATGGGCACCGCACTCCGGGCAAACCGACGGAAATACAAATTCCGGACAATTTTCCGGCCTTTTTTCCTTGATAACACCGACAACTTGAGGAATAACGTCACCGGCTCGTTGAATAATTACACTGTCGCCGATACGAATATCTTTGCGTTTTATCTCGTCCTCATTATGCAAAGTTGCGTGCGAAACCAGAACACCTCCCACATTGACCGGCTCCAAATCCGCCACCGGTGTAAGTGCCCCCGTTCTTCCTACCTGAACTCTGATGTTATTGATTGTGGTAATAGCCTGTTCTGCCGGAAATTTATGCGCAATCGCCCAACGTGGAGTGCGTGTTAAAAAGCCGAGCCTTTCCTGCAAAACCGTATCATTGACTTTATATACAACACCGTCAATATCATAGGGCAGAGAAGCACGAATTTGCATCAAATTGTTAAAGAACTTGTCAATATCTTGAATTGAATGGCAGAGTTTATTATTGGGATTGGTAGGAAATCCCCAAATTTTGAGATGTTCAAAAAAGTCAGCCTGCGATGTCCAAAAACGATTGGAAACCTCTCCCCAAGTATATGCAAAAAGGCTCAAATTACGCTCTTTTGTAACATTTGGATCAAGTTGTCGCAGAGAGCCTGCTGCAGCATTACGCGGATTTGCAAAAATCTTTTTTCCTTCAGCTTCATTTTTTTGATTAAGTGCCAAAAAATCAGCCTTTGACATATAAACTTCGCCGCGCACTTCCAAAATATCCGGCACATCACCTTCAATTTTTTGCGGCAATTGCTTAATGGTGCGCAAATTGGCGGTAATGTCTTCACCCACACTGCCGTCACCTCTGGTTGCACCTTTAACAAATATACCGTTCTCATATCTGGCGGTAAAAGAAAGGCCGTCAATCTTCGGCTCACACATAAAATCTATATCGCCGTCCATACTCAAAAACCGCTTTACTCCGGCAACAAAATCTTCTACTTCTTCAATGGAAAAAACATCTCCCAGCGACAGCATCGGAAAAACGTGTTTCACTTTGCCGAAGCCGCTTTGCAAAGGGGCTCCGACTTTGCGTGAGGGGCTGTCTTCTCTGACCAAATGAGGAAAAGCGGCTTCCAACTCAATATTGCGCTGTTTCAACTCATCATATTGAGCATCCGTAAGATACGGCTCATCATTTTGATAATAAGCAATATCAGCCTTTGCCATTTCTTTGGCAATTTTTTCCAGCTCAATTTTTGCCTGTTCTTCTGTAATGTCAGCAATATTTGCCACTTCAATACCTCCGTCATATTTGGCATAAATATATGCCATCTTCTCATATATTTCCAGCATATTTTTGCGCTTATCAAATACAAAATTGTCTGCTTTTTATAAATATAATTTATTGAAAAAACAAAACTTATCCACAAAGAGTAGAAAAAGGAGTTGCAATTTCTGTCATTCCGTGATATAAAAATCCCCATGATGGAATAGGTGTATGGCTCCTGTCGAATAGACGGGAGTTTTTTTATGCCAGCTTTTCATTATGAAAAATTCTGTTTAACTTTAGGAGCCTTTTGGGCTCTTTTTTTATGGGAGAATAAAAATGGACTTTTTTGGAAGTTATAAATCACCGTTTGGGTATACAAGCGGTGATAACGGGGTTGACAGTTATGGTGTTGACCATAGCGGTTTTTCAACCCAAGATGAGTTACAATATCAAACTTTG
>JAZNXK010000004.1:0-168049 GCA_045593845.1 Alphaproteobacteria bacterium | reverse complement strand
TATCTACCTTTTATTAAGAAATATGTATTTATATTATATCGGTATAGAGAGTTTTGAAATGAAAAAATTTTTGATATATTTATTGCTGGCAGTTATGACTGTAAATGCGGCTCGGGCGATTGCTCCGGCAGATTATGCATTTACTTTTAAGGTTGATTTGGATGAGGAATTGCCTCCTATGGAGGAATTGCGAAAGCAGTTTTATCCCAAACCGGTTTTTGATAGAAAATTTCGCTATTATTGGGCGATAGAGCCTGTTTTTAACAAAGAATTTGCGCGGACAATAAGAACTTATGGCACAAGGACAAAGCGCCTGAAATGGGAGGGTGAAGACGAGCTGTATGAGATGATTTCTAGTATGCCGAAGTCATATTATGAATATATTGGACCGTATCTGCATACGGTGCCGGGGATTCCGGAAAAAATATTAAATATGCCGGGGATTAAAGAGACAAAAAATAAATTTCCGAGCAGAGTAGCAAAGCAATTTCAGGATATTGAAGATTTGGAGATGATGTCGCCGGCTTTTTATTTTTTGTTAATGCCGGAGCTGTGGGGAGAGGGCGTTTCGCCGGAGGAATATCCTCCTGTGCCGGCCTTGCCTGAACCGGATAATAAATATGAGCCGAAAAAATTTGATGATATTGTGCGGGTTGTAAAACCGGAAAATTTTGTGCCGGGGGCAAAAGTTAATTCTCCGGTAGAAAAAAGGTTGCGCACGATTAGGCCGGATGCAAATTCTCCGCTGACAACACCTGATATTATTGCAGTGATGACAACCCTGAAAGAGTTGGGAGATTTTGATAAGGATATTTATGTGCGGGCAAAAATTGCCGAAACGGGATTTTTGCTTGATAATTGGGAAAAAGCCAGAGGAACCGGTCCGGGGGTGCCGTATCTGAAAGATTTGGTAGTGCCCTGCGCAAGATTGGTGCAAAAATTGCGTTTGGCGGGGTTGGACAGAGAATTTAAGTCTGTTATTGCCAAGCAGGGTTTTGATGAAAAAAGCTGGGCTTATACCTGTGATAAAACAATCAAGGCATATCGTGTGCTGAATATGAACCAGAGCGAGCTCTTGACGGTGAAATTGTATAGAAAAAATATTTTGGCAGATGCTTTGTATGGGATGAATTATAAATACGGACCGCTTATTGCCGCAACCATGCAAGGAACGGTTGAGCGATTTAGTGCGCCGATTGATGATGTTTTTGAGGTGAAGAAAAATTCTGCAATGATAAGAAAGGTGCTGAAAGATAACAAAATGCGAATCGTTGGTCAGAAAATTTTTATGCAGTAAAAACAATGTGTTAACTTCGCAAAAATACGGTTTTTCTTGCCAAAAAACAAAACAGGAAATATATTGGCGACGTTATGTTTTTTTAATTTTTTTTGAATTGAGGAAAAAATGGCTAGAGTTACAGTTGAAGATTGTATTGATAAAGTTCCCAACAGATATGAGTTGGTTATGGTATCTACACAAAGAGCAAAAGATATTTCTACCGGTGCGCCGATTTTGGTGGCAAAAGATAACGATAAAAATCCGGTTATTGCTTTGCGTGAGATTGCTGAAGAAAAAGTCAGAATTGAAGATTTGCAAAGATCTTTGGTTATCGGTTTGCAGAAATATGTCGAGGTTGAGGAGCCTGATGAAGAAGAGATGGAAATCGTTGCCGCAGAGAAAGAACTTGCAGATCTTGATGAGCAATTCTCCGGCTTGTTGATTGAAAACGAAATATCCGATAATATGCAAATCAGAGGCAGTGATGAAGATGTTGATTTTGATGCTTCTCTTGATGATGCGGATATTGATGCCGAAGATGATGCTGATGACGATATCTTGGATGATGATGAAGAATTTGATTTGTCCGACGATGCAGATTTTGGTGATGACGGTTTTGATGAAGATTAGATAAAGATATGTTGCGGCAATATGAGTTAGTTGATTTAGTCAAGTCCTATGATCCGGATGCGGATGAAGATGCACTGAACCGCGCCTATGTTTTTGCTATGAAAAAACACGGAGCGCAACTTAGGGCATCCGGAGATCCGTATTATTCACATCCGGTTGAGGTTGCCGGTATTTTGACCAAGTTTAAACTTGATTGCAACTCTGTAATTGCCGGTTTGCTGCATGATACGGTGGAAGATACCGATACAACAATGGAAGAAATCCGCCAGCTTTTCGGAGATCAGGTTGCGGCTTTGGTTGATGGTTTGACCAAGTTGGCCATGATTGAGCAAAAATCTACCGATATAAAACAGGCGGAAAATTTCAGAAAGTTGTTGTTGGCAATGTCCGAGGATATCAGAGTTTTACTGATTAAACTTGCGGACAGACTGCATAATATGCGCACACTAAACTTTTTGAAACCGGAAAAAAGATTGCGTATTGCGCGCGAAACTCTCGATATATATGCTCCTCTCGCCGAGAGAATTGGTATGCAAGAGGTTAAGAGCGAGCTTGAAGAGTTGGCTTTTAGGGAGTTGTATAAAGAGGCACATGATTCTATTGTGGCGCGCTTGAATTTTTTGCGTGAGCAGGGCAGTAATATTGTGCCGAAGATTATCGAAACCTTGAAAAAGGATATGGTAGAAAACGGAGTTAAATGCGTTGTAACAGGCAGAGAAAAAACTCCTTATTCCATTTGGCGCAAAATGCAGCAAAAAAATGCTTCTTTTGAGCAACTCTCGGATATTATGGCATTCAGAATTTGTGTTGATGATATTGCGACCTGTTATCAGGCTTTGGGTATTGTTCACAGCAAATATCACATGATTCCGCGACGTTTTAAGGACTATATTTCAACTCCGAAACCAAACGGCTATCAATCTATTCATACCGGTGTTATCGGACCGGAAAATACTCGTGTTGAGATACAAATCCGCACTTTTGAAATGCATGAAATTGCAGAAAAAGGTGTGGCGGCTCACTGGGCATATAAACAAGGGCAAAAAGCCGAAGGCAAGAACTTTCGTTGGATTAGAGAATTGCTTGAGATTTTGGATCAGGCATCTAATCCGGAAGAGTTTTTGGAAAATACCAAACTTGAGATGTATAATGATCAGGTTTTTTGTTTTACACCAAAAGGCGATTTAATCGGTTTGCCGGTTAATTCAACTCCGGTTGATTTTGCTTATGCGGTGCACTCGACCGTCGGTAATACTTGCGTCGGTGCAAAAATTAACGGTGAAATCAGACCTTTGCGCACGACTTTGCAAAATGGTGATCAAGTAGAGATTTTGACCTCAAAGGCACAACATCCCTCAACCGAGTGGGAAAGGTTTGTGGTTACCGGCAAAGCGAAGGCCGCAATCAGAAGATATGTCAGAGCCAATAAGCGCGACCAATTTATTGTTCTTGGACAAGAAATTTTGGAAAAACTCTTTAAGAGTGAAAATTTAGAGTTTTCGGAGAAATTATTGCCCAATGTATTGCAGAACTTTGATGCAGAATCAATCAATGATTTGTATGCAAAAGTAGGCGAGGGGCTGGTTACCGGTTGGGATGTGATGAAAGCGGTTTATCCAGCTTATAAGCAATCTAAACTGGAGAAAGTTGTTAAGGCAATTAAGGCTCCAAAATTCAAAAAAGCTGTCAAAAAGGATACCAATGCTCTGCCGATTGAGGGGTTGGTGCCGGGGATGGCTATGCATTTTGCGGGCTGTTGTCACCCTCTGCCGGGGGACAGAATTGTGGGTATTGTCACGACAGGAAAGGGCGTGGCAGTGCATACGATTGATTGTAAGGCTTTGGAAAAATTTGCCAATGAGCCCGAAAGGTGGCTTAGTATTTCTTGGGGGCAGCAGGAACAAAAACAGACTTATACAGGGCGTTTGAAAGTTATGCTGACAAACGAACCGGGAAGTTTGGGCGAGATTTCGAATATTATGGCGCGCTATGATACCAATATTTCAAATTTGAATATTGTATATCGAACGGTCAGTTATTTTGAAATTATGATTGATGTTGATGTGAAGGATGTGCAACAGCTTAATGAGATTATTGCGGCCTTGAAAAACTGCAAAGTTGTCAGCTATGTTGCACGTGCAAATTAGGGAAATAGTGATGTTTAGAAGAAGAGAAAAACCGACTATTGCTCAAAGAATTAAATCTTATTTTTGGCCTTCTATCGGCTGGAAAAAATATATGCGTTATTTGCTCTTGAGGTTGAACAGAATGGGAAGTTCGCCATATTCGATAGCAGCCGGAGTGGCTTGCGGCTCGGCGATTTCTTTTACTCCTTTTGTGGGGTTGCATTTTGTGTTGGCGGCGATTACGGCATTTTTTTGTGGGGGAAATATTTTAGCGAGCGCCATTGGGACAGCAATGGGTAATCCCTGGACTTTTCCGATAATTTGGGTTTCGGTTTATTATACCGGCCGTTGGTTTTTGGGCGAAGACGGAACAGTAGATTTTTCTTTTTTGGATGTGTTTGAAAAAGGTATGCATGCTTTGGTCAGTTTTGACTTTAGTGATTTCGTAACTGATGTTTGGCCGGTCTTTTGGCCGATGTTGGTTGGTTGTGTGCCTTATTATATTGTGGCTTGGATTGTAACCTATTATGTTGTCAAAAAAGCATTGATGGGATTACGTAAGAAAAAGGATGCTGGAAAATGATATTGGGACTTGGCTGCGATATATGCAATATTGAGCGCATAGAGAAGGTTTGTTCGGGGTTTAGCGAGCGCTTTATCGGAAACTATTACAGCCCGAGAGAGAGAGAAGAAATTGAGGCTAATAAAGATGCTAAAAAGAAGATTGCCGCATTGGCAACAAAGTTTGCGGCAAAAGAAGCTTTTAGCAAAGCTTTGGGAACAGGATTTTCAAACGGACTGGCATGGTCAGAAATTGAGGTCTTGCACTATGAAAGTGGAAAACCATATTTATTGCTGTCGGGAAAAGCATTGGAGATGGCAGAAAAAATGGGTGCAAAAAATTATTTGGTGAGTTTGTCGGATGATTATCCGTGGGCTCAAGCTGTGGTTATTATTGAAGACTGAGAGGATTGTTATGGAAGAAAAAGAAAGTTGGGTAGAAACCTTAAAGACAATTATTTATGCGATTGTTATTGCTGTGATTATCAGAAGTTTTTGGGTTGAGCCGTTTAAGATTCCTTCGGGCTCAATGTATCCGAATTTGTATGTCGGAGATTTTTTGTTTGTTTCCAAATATACTTATGGTTATTCAAAACATTCGTTTCCTTTCAGTTTGCCGCTGTTTTCGGGAAGAATTTGGGCCGACGATCCAAAGGTAGGAGATGTGGTTGTTTTTAAGTATCCTAAAGATAACAGCACTGATTTTATTAAAAGAGTTATCGGTTTGCCGGGGGATAAGATTAAGCTTGAAGAGGGACGGTTGTTTGTTAACGGTCAGCAGTTGGAAAGAGACAGACAGGAAGATTTTTTGATACGCAATAATTTCGGTTATGCGGAGAGATTTCATCAATACATTGAAACCTTACCTAATGGGGTGAAACATAATATTTTAGAGGTTTCTGACGAGGAAAACGAAGATAATTTTAATGAGGTTGAAGTGCCTGCAAATCACTATTTTGTGATGGGTGATAATCGTGATCGCTCCGATGACAGCAGAGTTCATGTCGGTTTTGTGCCGTTTGAGAATTTGGTCGGAAGAGCAAGATTTTTATTCTTTTCTTATGATCCGCAGGAAGGTGAATGGTATAAGCCGTGGACTTGGGGAAAAAAGATAAGATGGCGCAGGTTGTTTAATAAAATTATGTAAAGATTGACAATGGATAAGCTGGAAAAAATACTCAATTATGAGTTTGAGAACAGAAAAATTTTGGAACAGGCGCTGACCCACGGCAGTGTTGCTCATGAGGCTTCTACCAACTATGAAAGATTGGAATTTTTGGGTGACAGAGTTTTGGGTGTTGCAGTGGCGGAAATGCTTTATAAGCTTTTTCCGAACGAGCCGGAAGGAAGTTTGTCGCAGAGGTTTGTTGCTCTTGTTTGCAAAGAAACAGTGGCCGAAGTAGCTCTGAAGTTGGAGTTGGAACGTTTTGTATATGCCGAAGGTGTTGATGTTGAGCGTAATGATAATGTTTTATGCGATGTTGCCGAGGCGGTAATCGGTGCCATGTTTTTAGATGCAGGTCCCGAAAAAGCTATTGCTTTTGTGCAAGAACATTGGGAAAATTTGGTGCATAAATATTTGAGGCCTCCGAAAGATGCAAAAACAACTTTGCAGGAACTTACGCATAAAAATCTTTGGAAAATGCCTGAATATGAAGAGGTAGGGCGTGAGGGAGAAGAGCATGATCCGAAGTTTTTTGTAAAAGTGAGTGTGGCAGAGCATGGTTTTGCCGTAGGAGAAGGACATAATAAAAAGGCGGCAGAACAAGATGCGGCAAGAAAATTGTTGAAAGAATTGGGATAAAAGTATGGAAGAAAATAGTACCAATTTGCCAACTCGTTGCGGTTTTGTAACTTTGATAGGCGCTCCGAATGCCGGAAAATCGACTATTACTAATGATTTTGTCGGTTCAAAGGTTTCTATCGTCAGCCCGAAGGCGCAGACTACGCGCACAACTATTAAAGGGATTGGAATTTATCAAAATACGCAGATTATTTTTCAGGATACGCCGGGGATATTTAAGCCCAAGCGAAGGCTTGACAGGTCGATGGTGGCTTCGGCCTGGGGAGGAGCTAAAGACGGTGATATTTTGGTTTTGGTTGTTGATGCAAAACGCGGTTTTGATGGTGAAACAAAAGCTATTATTGATGAACTGAATAAACAACAAGTTAAAGCTGTTTTGGTGCTGAATAAGATTGATATGGTGGCAAAAAACAAGCTATTGCCTTTGGCCGCAGAACTCAATGAGTATGGTAATTTTTCCGAGACTTTTATGGTTTCGGCAACAAGCGGCGAAAATATGGATGTTTTTTATCAGTATTTGGCGGATAATCTTCCGGTTTCTCCGTGGTATTATCCCGAAGAGCAAATGTCGGATATGCCCTTGAAGTTGTTGGCGGCGGAAGTGGTCAGAGAAAAGTTGTTTTTGATGCTGCAACAAGAAATTCCATATGCTCTGACGGTTGAACCGGAACTTTGGGAAAGAAGAGATGACGGTTCGGTCAAAGCGGAGATGACAATTTATGTTGAGAGAGACGGGCAAAAGAAAATTATTATCGGGCAGGGCGGACAGATGATTAAAAAAATCGGCGAAAAAGCCCGAAAAGAGCTGGAAGATTTGCTTGAGTGCCGTGTGCATTTGTTTTTGTTTGTAAAAGTCAGAGAAAATTGGGTGGAAGATCCTGCGCGATATAGCGATTGGGGTTTGAAATATAATGCTTAGGTGGTAAAATGGCGCAAGTTTTCACTTTCGGGTGCAGAATTAACAGTTATGAGTCAGAGATTTTGAAAGAAAAATTTGCTGATGAGGATGATTTGATTATTGTGAACAGTTGCGCGGTTACCAAAGAGGCCGAAAGACAATGTCGCCAGCTTTTGAGAAAACTTCGGTTGCAAAATCCGAAGGCAAGAATTGTGCTTACGGGATGTGCAGCGCAAATAAATCCGATGCTGTATGCAAAAATGCCGGAAGTTGATTTGGTGCTGGGAAATAAAGAAAAAACAGTGCTCGAAAAATATGTAAAAGGCGAAATTGCAGAAAAAAATGTTGTCGGCGATATTATGAAATATGATGACTATGACCATTATATAATTACGGGTTTTGAAGGACGACAAAGGGCTTTTGTACAGGTGCAACAGGGGTGCGATCACAGATGTACGTATTGTATTGTGCCTTTTGCGAGAGGACACAATCGCTCGGTGCCGGAAGAAGATGTTATAAAGCAAATTGATACTTTACTCAAACAGGGGTTTGCAGAAATTTGTTTGACGGGAGTTGATGTTTGTTCTTACAAACCCTCGTTCAGCGGTTTGGTAAAAAAGATTTTGCTGACTTTTCCTGATTTACCGTCTTTGCAGTTCGGCTCACTCGATCCGGCGGCGATTGATGATGATTTTGTGGCTATGGTCGGGCAATATAAAAATGTGTTGCCGTTTTTTCATTTTTCGGTGCAGTCGGGCGATAATTTGATTTTGAAGCGTATGGGGCGCAGACACAGCCGTGAGGATGTTATAAATCTTTGCAAGAAAATGCGCGAGGTTAGGCCGGAAGCAACTTTTGGGGCGGACTTTATTTGCGGTTTTCCGACGGAGACGGAAGAGAATTTTGCCAATACGGTAAAGCTTGTTGATGAGGCCGGAATTGATAAATTGCATGTTTTCCCTTATTCGGAACGACCGGGGACACCGGCGGCCTTGATGCCGCAGATAAAAATGGAGGAGCGCCGCAGAAGGGCAAAAGTTTTGCGTGAGAAAGGGGAAGAAAAATGTTAGGTTGGATAAGTGCTTTAAGAAACGGGCTCAAAAAATCTTCTGACAGATTAAGTCAGGGGGTTGTCGGTATATTTACGCAGAAAAAAATCGACCAAGAAACTTTGGATGAACTGGAGGAGTTGCTGATTACCTCGGATATGGGGGTAAAAACTTCGGCAAAAATTATCAAAGCTTTTGGCGCGCAAAGGCAAGATAGAGAAATCAGCAGTGAGGAAATTTGTCGGAAGTTGGCTGATGAGATCGCTCTTATATTGCATCCGTGTCAGCAAAAATTGGAGATTGACGGAAGCAAAAAACCTTTTGTGATTATGATGGTCGGGGTTAACGGCGCAGGAAAAACAACGGCAATCGGTAAGTTGGCGCAAAAGTTTAAATTGCAAGGTTTGCGGGTTTCGATGATTGCGGCAGATACTTTTAGAGCGGCGGCTGTTGAGCAGTTACAGACTTGGGGAGAAAGAGTTGGAACAAGAGTTTTTTGCGGTGAAAACGGATGTGACAGTGCGGGGTTGTGTTATGACGGACTGATACAGGCTATCAGAGAGCAAGATGATGTTGTATTTATTGATACGGCCGGACGCTTGCAAAACAAAAACGGCTTGATGGATGAGTTGAAAAAGATTGTCAAAGTGATAAAAAAAGTTTTGCCGGAGGCACCGCATGCAACGCTTTTGACTTTGGATGCGACCAACGGGCAAAATGCTTTGGCACAGGTGGAAGTTTTTAAACAGGCAGTTGATGTGAGCGGATTGGTTATTAACAAACTTGACGGCACTGCAAAAGGAGGAATTTTGGTGGCAATCGCTGATGCGTGCCCGACACCGATTTATTATGTCGGAGTGGGTGAAAAAGTTGAAGATTTGCAGGAATTTGATGCACAAAGTTTTGCAAAAAGTTTGTGCGGTGCGCAGTGAGAGTTAGTCACAATTTTTTCTTTGTTACTTTTATGTATTGATATATTCGTTTGCGTGCTTGACTTAAGGTTAAGAGTATTGTAGCTTATCGGCAGTGAAAATATAGGAGTTGTAAAATGCAAAATCAGCCAAATCAGCAACGCAGACTTTCTGTTGTTATTCCGCTTTACAATGAAGAAGGCTCTCTTGCTCAATTGTATAAGCTATTGATTGAAAATATTAATTCGGTTATAAAAGATAAGCTTATTTCAGATTATGAGATATTGTTTGTTAATGACGGTTCGACGGATTCATCTGAAGAGAAAATTCTCAAAATTGCGGATAAAGATGCCAAAGTTAAGCTTATAAATTTGCGCCGTAATTTCGGAAAATCAAGAGCATTACAAATTGCATTTGAACATGCACAGGGCGATATTGTGATAACAATGGATGCCGATTTGCAGGATGATCCTTGCGAGATTAAGCGCTTTATTGAGAAAATTGATGAGGGGTATGATTTGGTTTCGGGATGGAAGTATAACAGACTCGATCCGTTAGAGAAGAAACTGCCGTCAAAGCTTTTTAACTTTGTAACTTCGCATTTTTCGGGTATTCATATTCATGATTTTAATTGCGGTTTTAAGGCATATAGAAAAGAAGTTGTTAAAAGTATTAATGTCTATGGTGAATTTCACAGATATATTCCGATATTGGCGGCGAGAAACGGATTTAAGATTGCGGAAATTGAGGTTAAGCATCATAAGAGAGAGTTTGGTGTATCAAAGTTTGGGTATGAGAGATATTTGCGCGGATTTTTTGATGCTTTTTCAGCTTTGTTCCTACTTAAGTTTTATTATCGTCCGATGTATTTTTTTGGTAAGATAGGGTTGTTATTGTCAGGTTTGGGGTTTGTCATTTGCAGTTATTTGACTTTTATTTGGCTTTTGGGAGAAAGTATAGGACGTCGTCCGCTCTTGATATTGGGAGTTCTTTTTATTTTGGTCGGCTTGCAATCAATTTCTTTCGGCCTTTTGGCAAATATTATTATTGATAAGCAAAAACAAGACGGAACAATATATGTTAAGAGTGTTATAGGGGGTAAAAATGATTTTTAATGATGGTAATTTGAAAAAATATAAATCTAAAAATCCTTTAAAAATTTTCATGATACGTAATTTCTTGTCAGCAGTAGAAAAGAAATTTCGTATGATTGATTGTGATGGTTTGAAAATTTTGGATGCCGGTTGCGGTGAGGGGTTTGTTACCGAACACTTATACAATTGCTGTAAGAAACCTGATATGTATGGAGTTGATTTGTCTCCAAAGGCTATAGAATATGCGAAGAAATTTCAAAATTCCAATATAAATTTTTCTATCGGCAATGTTTTGCAGCTTGATTTTGAGGATAAAAAGTTTGATGCCGTATGTGCATTTGAGGTTTTGGAGCATATACCTGAACCGGAAAAAGTTTTGAAAGAGTTGTTCCGTGTATCAAATAAATATGTTTTCTTATCAGTGCCGAATGAGCCTTTTTTCTGTTTGGGAAATTTTATTTCCGGAAAAAATATTACTCGTTTTGGAAATCCTATAGATCATATTAACCATTATACTTTGGGCGGATTTAGAAAGTTTTTGAATAAGAATATACCTTGTTCAAAGTATAAGTTGAAGGTCTATAATTGTTTGGTATGGTCATTGGCGGTGATTGAGAAATCGGAGTAGGAAATAACGGAGAAAATTTTCGACAATGGTGAATGTTTGCAAAAGTATGGCCCTGTTGTTAAAAAATGGGGATAACAAAGCTCTTATTGCGGAAATATTCAGATATCTTGTTTCCGGTGTCAGTGTGACGTTGCTTAATGTTTTGTTATATACGGTTTTGGTGCTGTTTGATGTAAAATATACGGTTGCAAACTTGATTTCTATTGTTGTGGCTAAAGTATATGCTTATTTGATAAACAAATTTTATGTTTATCGGCATAGGGCAAAATCTTGGCAAGACTTGGCGGAAGAAATTCTTAAATTTACGATAGTCAGGGGTTCGACCGGAGTTTTGGATTATTTCGGGGTTGTTTTTTTGGTCGAAATGTTGGGTTTTGATAATTTGATTGCCAAATATTTTGTGACTTTGTTGGTGATTGTTTTGAACTATGTATTGGGAAAGAAATATGTCTTTTATGCAAAAAATTAGATGGACAAATTGGATAATATTTGCCATTTTGCTGATTAATGTTTGTTTGGTTGAATATTATTTTTCGTTGAGAACGGATTTTCACGTTGATGAATATTTTACTGTCGGACATTCTAACAGCACTCAAGGTGCTTATTTGATAAAAGGTATTAATTCGATATCTGCGGAGAGTAATATTTCAACTTTTTCTGTTCCGATATGTTTCAGCGGTGATTATGCGCGTAATTATACGAGTGTAAAAGAAGGAAAGGGTTTTAATTATCATAATATTGTTGAAAATTTGAAACAGAGTGTTCATCCTCCGTTATATTATTTTTTGACGCATACTATGTATTCTTTTTTTCCGAAAGATTTTGATAAATGGATGAATTTTCCGATTAATATTGCCTTTTTCATTTTGACGTTTTTAGTGGTTTATGCACTTGCCCGAGATATTTTTAAGGACGAGTTTATGAGCTGTCTGACGGTTATTTTGTTTGGCTTTTGTTTGGCAACGTTGAATATGGCGGTGTTTATACGCTCGTATATTATGCAAATGTTTATTGGCAGTGTGTTGTTCTATGCTCACTATATGCTTTTGCAGCAAGATAAAGTGAGAAATTCAACATTATTGCAGATTTTTTTGTTCTCATATTTAGGTTTTTTGACACATTTTTATTTTTTGGTATTTAGTTTTATGTTGTCGGCAGTCACTTGTTGTTATTTTTTACTGCGCAGACAACGTAGAGATTTGTTCATATATGCAGGGGTAATGCTGTTTTCTGTTGTGATGTTTTTTGTTACTTATCCTGCGGCATTTCATCTTTTGTTTTATTCTTCTCGCGGGAGCCAGGCGCAGGGAATTAATTTTTATTCTTATGATTTGTATTACAATGCACTATCGAAAGCTGCTGAATTTATAGTTGAATATATTTTTGCGTTTAATAGTTTGGATTTGGTTCTTTTTTTGTGGATAATCTTTTTTGGAATATCGATTATTTTTTTGCAAAAGAAAAAAGAAAAAATCTCTCGTGAAGTTAAATTTTTGACAATTTGTTGCGTTTTGTTTTTGGCGGCCATTGCTGTTGTTTCTCCGCATATGGGGGTATATTATGACAGATATTTTGCGACGATTGTGCCTGTGATATGTGTTTTGGTTGTATATTATTTGAATTTGTTTTTGAGAGCTATTCGTATAAATGATGTGTTGATCAAGCTGATATTGGCTGTTGTAATATTTTTGAATGTAATTTTTACAAATTGGCAGGAAAGAAGCAGTTATTATTTTCCCATGTCTGAAAATTTGCATACTGCCTCGGAGTTAATGAAGGATAGAAATATTATTTTGGTAACATATAATATGGTGGAGATTATTTCCTTTGTCGGTAATTATCCGTATTTTAAGTCATTGTGTGCGATTGCCCCGAATGATAAAGACGGACTTACCGAAAAATTAAATGAAAAAAAATATGATTATCTTGTTTTATTGAAGGCAAATAACAGTTCGAGGAATAAGATGCAGAGAATTGATTATTCTAAAGACGCTGCTAATTCCGGAAAGCTTATTTTTGAAAGAGGGTTTCACGTATTTAGTTTGAGTAAAATTAATAATAAATAGAACTTGCGGGATTTTGGGGCGAAAGCTTTTGCGATGAATTTGTGATGCGTGTAGTGAGACGGATTTTAACCGGGGAGAAGAGATGGAAATTATTGAGTATTACAAATCTCAAAATCAGGAATACTGGAGAAGTGAGATTGGCAAAGGTGATTGGTCTGCAGCCAAGTTGCTTTGGTCGTGGTTGGAAAAGGACGAGTTGAAGGCAAATTGCGGCAGTTCGGCAGAGGTTTATTTGCTAACTGACGGAAATGCGCTGGTGTCTTTTGCGGTTTTGGCGGAGCAGGACGAGGTTGTGGCGCCGGAGTTGTCGCCTTGGATAGGGTTTGTTTATACCTTTCCGCAATATCGGGGCAGGCATTGTGCCGGCGAGCTGATTGAGCATATTTGCGGTGTGCTGAAAAATGCGGGAGAAAAACAGGTTTATGTTTCGACCGAAGAAGTTGGTTTGTATGAAAAATACGGCTTTGAGTTTTGGCAGATGATGACGACGCGCGAAGGAAAGCCGACAAGGGTTTATGTGAGAAGGGTGTGAAGATAGCTGTCCATCAGCGAAGAAGCTTTTTGATATGAATGTGAGGTTTTAATTTATTATTGTTTTACAATGTTATCTTTCTGAAATATGAAATAAAAAAATAATCACGCGTTTTAAGCGTGACTATTTTTTTTGGCAAATACCTATGCAAAGTGCATTATAATACAAAGTGCATTATCAGGAAGCAAAATCCCATAACGATAGGAATTCCTGGGACATGACGCATGCTTACAAGCCTACTTTGGACTACTGCTGGGTGATAAAAATCTCCACCTCTGACAGTACCAAATGCTATGCATCCAAAATATTGGATTACATGCAGGATATAAAATAAGATGCCTTTTCCCCATGTCATTACTTGATTGTTGCAAGCTATTAAAAAGAATGCAATCACAGCAAAAGTAGAGAACACGTAAAATACACTTAAGATATCGCTGATAATTCCGCAGCGAATCTTATTTTCGTTTAAGGCCATTAAGCCCCATAAAAACATCGTTACGATGCTTGCAATCACTAACTCTTTCATAATTTTATTTTTTTTAATTAATATTCGTTAAAAAAACAAATTACTATGAAAAATGGTATGCCCATTTCAATAATACGATAAATATCACCCATAATAATTTGCTACTCTTATAGTAGTATCATATTTGATAAATTTTGTCAATATTAAATATAACGGAGAAGTTTTTTCCCGATGAGGTGAAGAAAATGCTTGCAATTTTTTAAGGAGTGGGTTATAGTGCGCTCACTTTCGGGAATGTTTGGTCTTGGGAAGACCACGTTTTGCTTGAGTTTTTGGGCAAAAACTACCGGAACAATAATAACACTAATTTAAAAAGGATTTGATTTATGAAAAGTATTGTTAATGGCAAAAAGAAAGTTAGCCGCAGCTTGCGCGCAAACATTTGGGGCGATCCCAAAAGCCCGTTTTTGAAACGTGAATATGGCCCGGGTCAACATGGTGCTCGCAAAAAGAAACTTACCGACTATGGTACTCAATTGCAAGCAAAACAAAGATTGAAGACATATTATGGTAACGTTTCTGAAAAACAATTTGTTAAATATTATGCCGAAGCTATTCGTCGTCGCGGTGATGCTGCTGAAAACTTGGTAGGTATTTTGGAGTCTCGCTTGGACAATTTGGTATATAAAGCAAAGTTTGTTCCTACCATTTTTGCTTCTCGTCAATTTGTTAACCACGGCCATGTTTTGGTTAATGGTAAGAGAGTTAATATTCCTTCTTATATGGTTAAGGTTGGTGATGTTATCTCCGTTAAAGAGAAATCAAGACAATTGAATATGGTTGTTTCTGCTATGGAATCTGATTTGCACCAAGTTCCGGCTTATTTGGAAGTTGATACAAAGAAAATGGAAGCAAAATATACTTTTGTTCCGAAATTTGAAGATATTCCGTATGCTTGTGTTATGGAACCGAATTTGGTTATCGAGTTCTATTCAAGATAGTCTTGAATGTGAGTTTTTTGAGAAAGGGAGCTTTTGGTGCTCCCTTTTTTTGTATTGATAAATAGTCTGTTACTACAACAAAAAAGGCTGTTCTTATGAACAGCCTTTGGGTTTTTTATTTGCGTAGATTACCTCAATAACCTCTCCATCGCTTGAGTAATACACCGAATCTCCAGGTTTTAGGAGGTATAAGATATCATCCTCGTTGCTCAAAATATCGTTGTTTTCGAGCAGAATAAGCGGTATTGAATGATAACCTTGGCCCGAAGAGACAATTTTTTGAGTCACTCGGTAGACTTTTGAACCGATAATTTCAGGTTCTTCAATCAATGTTTCTTCCTGCAAAGTGTCTTGGACAGTTGCAGTGGCTTCACTTACGGGAGATGATGCCTCCTTGTCAATTTTGTTGTTGACAGGTGCAGATACCGGTGCATTTGCAGCATTGTTGCAGCTGTATAAAAATAAGGATAACAGCAGCAAAAAAGAAAAAATTTTTTTCATAAATAATATTTTTTAGGGATAATAATTCATTTTCCGTGCAAAGTAGCAATTTTTGAGTTTTTGTCAATGGAAATCTCGCGATTGCTACCAAAAAAAGGAATGATATTCCTTCCTTTTTTTAGATTTGAGCCATGTCGCTATAGGCGTCAAGCTCTTGTTTGTTGTTGCGGGCGCGCAAGTCTTCAAGCGCGCTGTGGAACAGATTGTGGTGCAGAGAGATATACAGCATAATTTCGCTGTGATTTCCGCGCTTGACGAGCGCTTTTTGTGCACCTTCGCCCATGGACATCGATTTGATGTAAGCTTTGATGAGCAGAGAGTTGCCTTTTTCAATTAGGAGCACTTCCCCTTTTGGAGAAAGAGGCCATTTTTTGACGAGAGATTTAATGACCTTGTCGGGGGTGTTTTGGATTATCCAATGCTCGCAAGGGGCATATACCCAACAATCCGAAATGTAGGCAATCCGCTCTTTGTTTGTGGACGATTGCAAAAACGTTTGTTCGTTTTCTAAACTTAATTTTACCATATAATAATTTTTAAAAAAATTGTTCTTGCGCGCCGTATTAACAACTTTGAATAAATATGTCAATAATAAAATTTATGAATAAAGTTTTTATTGCTGTTGCAAATTTATGTTTTTGGGTTATAAAACAAGGCAGTTATAAATTTTTTTTGATGAGGTAAAATTATGAAAAAGTTTCTTCTATTCGTGTTTGTTTTGTTGCTGTTGTTGATTGGCGGCGCAGTTTATTATGTTATGCATAATATGGAAGACATTGTTAAAAATGCTGTCAATAAATATGGCTCACAAGTTACCGGAACAGAGGTGAAATTGGGCGGATTTGAGTTTTCGCCCTTTGATGGCTGGGCAAAGTTGAGTGGTCTGACTGTTGGCAATCCGAAAGGTTATGCGCAGGCAAATATTGTTTCTTTGGGTGGTGTAGAAGTTAAGTTGAATGTTAAGTCTTTGCTCAAACCTATGGTTGTGGTTGAGAAAGTTGTTGTCAGCAAACCGGAAGTTACTTATGAGATTTCTAATGTTACCAGAAATAATATTTCTGACTTGTTGGCTAATATCAATAAGAATTCAGCTTCTACTAAGAAGGCAGAAGAAGAAAATAAAGCTGAAGCCGGCAAGAAAGTTGCCGTTGATCTCTTGAATGTGGTTGACGGAAAAGTCAGTGTTGCCGCTTCGGTTGCAGGTCAGGGAGCCGCTGTTGGTCTGCCTTTGCCAAAGATTGAAATGAAAAATATCGGTCGTGAGAATAATGCTCAAGGTCAAACGATTGTTGATACTTTGACAGTGGTTTTGAAAAAAATTCTCGTTGTTTCTTATGATACGGTTGTTAAAAATGGTCTCAGCGGCTTGAAAGATGTTGCTGATGATGCTACTGAAAAAGTTAGCGAAAAAGCCGGAGAAGCATCGGAAGGAATTGGAGGATTTATTAAAAATCTGTTCAACTAATTCGGATTGTTAGGATTGTAAACCCCTCGTTTCATTAGAAAAGTGAGGGGTTTTTTGTTTGAATTCAAATATTTTGTCAAAAATAGACATAATATTATTGACATTGAAATTAAAATGGAGTATAAGACTCGTTACAAATTGAAAATTATTAACTAAAATTATAAATATGAAAAAGTATGATATGGAAAGACCCTATACGGGTCCGAGAATGGATGCCGCTTCAGAAGTGGTGTTCATGAAGAATGCTGACTACCACGCACAAGTGCGATATGTTAGAGCATGGGGATTACGTCCTGAAGGAGAAGAAATCCTTTTGGGAAATTGCCGTCCGGAGGTTGTTATGGCCTTCATAGAGAATCGCTCCCTGCAGTCGGAAAATGAAATCCGCCTCATTCGCCGTCGTGATATGCGCCTAATCCAAAAGTATGTCGGCAAGTACCCCTTGAGCAGAGAAGCTCAAGAGTTTATGGTTAAAAATGGCCGTAAAGAGGACTTGCTCTGCATGCTGCGTACCAAATATCCTCTCTATCCCGACGTGGCGATGATGCTTGCCGAAAGAGGTGAAGGTCTCTTTGAGGCCTATCTCTCACCTAATAAAATGCGAGTGGTATGAAGAGCAAGTATTTTTCGCCTGCCGAAGAGCTAAACTTCTTTGAGCATGCCACAGAAAGAGAGATGGTCGAGTATCTCAAGGGAAAGACTGTCTTTGTGCGAACGGAGAGGTGGATTCTGGAGAATTCTTCCAACGATGTGTTGGTTGAATTGTTTAAGCAACAGCCTCTGTCAGCTGCAAACGAGGAAAAGTTGGTGATGACCCGCGAAGAGAAGGATATTATATCCTATATTCTTCGCCATTCTTTCTCCCCCTCTGCCAGAAAGTTGATGGTAGAGCTTGGAAAAAGCAATGCCATTCAACAATATGAAAGTATTTACGGAAAAATTGAGGAAGGTGAATAACCTTCCTTTTTTTGCGCTTTAAAACTTGACAAAAAATGCAGATTATGCTTTTGTTGAGACTAATGAATATTATTATAAACCAAATATTATTGTTATGAAGAAGATAAAAGAAAAAATTGAAAATCTTCAGCTTCTTGATTTTCGGGAGCAAATCAGGCTTATTGTCTCGGATGATGTAGAGTTGCTGAAAAATTATCTGGACTATTCCTATGATCCTTTTGACTGTGAGGCTCAAATAGTGCTTGTCAGGATTGGAAATTTTGACATGGTAAATGCCTATACGGATAGGTTTGATCTTTGCGCTGAAGCAGCTGTCGCGCTGGTCAGAGGAAAGAATGTCGAATTGATACAGTCTTATATTAATGGTGCTAATTTTTGTCCGGAGGCTGAAATTGAGCTTATCAAATTTGGCAATGAAGAGTTGATAAAATCTTATTATAAATCCTATGAGTTTTGCGACGAGGCGGAACTTGAGTTTATAAAACTCGGAAACATTGAGTGGATAAAGACTTTTTTGGAGAATAATTTTCTTTGCTCTGCTGCCGAAATTGAGCTTATTAAGCTGGGAGATGATAGTCTTATAGAATTGTATTCAAGAGAGTGGGGATTTTCTGATGAAGCGAAAGAAGAGTTGAAAAAGCTTCATTCCCTGTAAATTGTTAACGCTGATGTTCTTTTGTATGAGAATATCAGCGTTTTTTTATGGTTTTAAACTTGACAAAAAATAGAAAGTATGGTTTTGTGGCGGGCAGACAAATATTATGAACCAAATATTATTATTATGGATGAGATTAAAGTAAGAATTAAGAATGACATTCCCCTTTCGACCGGAGAAGAAGTTAGAATGCTGAAACTTGATGACCAAAAGCTTCTGAAATTCTATTTTGTTCACGGAAATCTTTCCGAGAAGGCGGAAGTTGAACTGATTAGATCCGGTAACGTTGATCTGATTAAGAGTTATTTGCGAAGGTATAGCCTTTGCTATGATGCTGAAATTGAACTTGTAAAGCTGGGTAATGCCGAGTTGATAGAGTTTTATTTTTTGCGCAATCGCTTGAATGTTGATGCTGTCAAGCTCATGTTTGAGCAGAATAATCACGATTTGGTAAAGAGTTATCTGGATCGCGTTTCTATCAGTAGTATTCCTTTTAGTACGGTCGAGGAAATGTTGCTGTGCAAGGGAAGAGAAAATCTTCTCGAAGTCTATCTGCACCGTTCCAAGTTGCACTCTTTTCGACATGAGATTAATCTTGTCAAGCTTGGTAATGCAAAGCTGATCAAGCAATATATTGAAAACGACCATGAGTTGTCGATGTATGCGCTGGTTGAGCTTGTTAAAATGAAAAATGTTGAACTGTTAAAGTCTTATATTGACAGAAGAATGCTCAACGGAACTGCGTATGAAGAGTTTGTAAAACTTGGCAACAAAGAACTGCTTGATATTTATGCGGAAAATTATCCCTCTTTTGATGAGGTTAATTGGACTGAATAATTATTGGTTTTATACGTCGATATTTCAGAAACGGAATATCGGCGTTTTTTTGTGGTTTTAAACTTGACAGAAAATAGAAATTATGATTTTGTGACGAGCAGATAAATATTATGAACTAAATTATTAAGTTATGAAGGAAGAAATTGAAAGTCCTTATGATGGACCGATGTTAGAGCCCCAAGAAGAAGAAAGACTGCTTCGCGGAGCAAATTATCATGAAGCCGCGCGATATGTTCGTAAGTGGCAGTTGACGCAGAACGGAGAAGAAATCCTTTTGGGAAATTGCCGTCCGGATGTTATAGAGGCTTATTTTGAAAAGTTCTCTTTGCGGTCAAAATCTGAAGCACTCCTCATCAAGCGCAAGGATAGTCGCCTTATTCAGGCCTATGTTAAGAAATATCCTTTGTGCCATGATGCTCAAGCTCTTTTGGTGCAAGAGGCCAGAAAAGAGGATGTGCTGTGCCTTGTCGGCACAAAATTTCCTCTCTATTCTGATGTGGTGGAAATGTTGCCTTCGCGAGGAACAGGGATTTTGGAGGCCTATTTAGCCCCGGCAAAGTTGCGTGTGATATGATGCCAATGGGGTGTTTGTGATGAAAAAAAGGAAGGTTAATTGCCTTCCTTTTTTGTTTTGAAGTTTAAATTCTTGACAAAAACAGATAAGGGTGATATTTGCTGTTGCCAATGATTGTAATTAAAAAATATATTATTATGGATTTGAAAGAAAGAATTAGGAGCGGACAGTTATTATCTCCTAAAGATGAAATTGAAATGCTTAAACTCGATGATTTGTTGCTGTTTGAAACATATGTGGCAAATTATCCGATGTTTAAATATGCGGAGCTTAAGCTTATTGAGCTTGGAAAAGCTGACTGGATTAAGCTTTATATTAAGCATTATTCTTTTTGTGAAGATGCTGAGGTAGAGCTTGTTCGGTCGAAAATTTTGGAACCGATAAAGTGTTATATGGACAGATATTATCTTTGTGAACGAGCAGAGGAGGAGCTTGTAAAAAGCGGCAATGCGGAAGCTATCACCGCGTATATTATCCAACATCCTCTTCGAAACAAAGCACGCAAGAAGCTGCTCGAGCTTGATAATTTGGATTTGATTCAGTTGCATCTCGGTTATTATCCCGATTTGCCCATATAGAAAGGTAACGTCGATATTCTTTTGTGAGAATATTGACGTTTTTTTGTGGTTTTAAACTTGACAGAAAATAGAAATTATGATTTTGTTGCGGGCAGGTAAATTTATTATGAACTAAATTATTAATATGGAAAGGAAATTTAAGCCTATTCAGAGGCTTTTGCCCTCGCAAGAGGTTGATTTGGTGCATTCAAATGATATGGAGCAGTTTATGGCCTATATCGAGCAGCATCTGTTGTCAGAAACTGCCCAGTTGGAAATGTTCAAAGAAGGTAATATTGATATGCTTATGGCGTATATCAAGCAATGGCCGTTGTGCTCCAGTGCCGAGGTTGAGATGTTGAGACTGGGAAATGCTGATTTGCTCAGAGAATATTCCTATTCTTTGCATCCGACTGCGCAATTGGAACTCTTGAACCTTGGCGATTGGGATCTTGTGAAAAGGTATGTTAACAAATATGCCTTTAGCAGTGCCGTCGCCGAGATGAAACTGTTGCAGTGCGGTTCTCCTGAACTGTTGAAGCAGTATATGGAGAAATACAGGCTCCATCCGAACGCAGAAATCAAATTGGTTCGGCTCGGAAATGAGGCACTGATTAGGGATTATATTCAGTGCTGTCCGCTTTCAAAGGCGGCAAGGCTCGAGTTGGGCAAGCTGCCGAATAGCAACTTGGCGGAGTATCATCGAGAAATGTGGAAGATTTAAGGAAGGCAAATGCCTTCCTTTTTTGTTGTTAGGTTTTATAACTTGACAGAATTCTTAAAATGTGTTGTTATTGCGGGCAATGAACTTTATTATTAACGAAAATATTATTTTATGAAAGAAATTACAGAAAAAGTCAAAAATGGAGCTTTTCTCAATGAAGCAGAGCAGCTTATACTGGTCAATTCCGGAGATGTTGAACTGATGAAGCTTCACTTAAAAAAACATGCTTTCCATGGTCCTGCGGGAGTGGCTTTTATTAATTTGTGCAATCTTGATTTGTTGCAGTATTATTTGTCCATATGGCCGCTTTGTTGCGACGATCAAATTGCGCTCATCAATACAAAAAATACCGATATGATTAAGGCTTATATCGATTATGACGGCTTTTGTGATTCTGTCGAGGTGGAATTTGTAAAGTTGGGTAATGATGAGCTGATAAAGACTTATATCGAAAACTATTCTCTTTGTAAGGACGCAGAGTTTGAGCTGGTGAAGACCGGTAATGTTGAGTGGCTGAAAATTTATTTAAGCAGTGAGTATCTTTTTGGAGTGTCTCAAATTGCATTGGTTGAGAGTGGCAATAAGGAGCTGATAGACTTTTATCTTGACAGGTATGATTTTGGTTTTGGTGCCCAAATTACGCTGGCGCAGAGTGGTAATATGGAGCTGATAAACTGCTATTTGTCGCGTTATGAATTTTGTGATGAGGCACAAGAAAAGTTCGAAAGATCTAAACTAAAAGCCGAGTAAAATTTTGAACGTCGTGATTCTTTTATATAGGAATAACGGCGTTTTTTGTTTAAAATTTTAAAACTTGACAAAAATGGAAAGATGTGATTTTGTCGTCGGTGATGAATATATTACAAATTAAATATTATTATGGAAAAAATTGAAATTATCAGAAACAAAATTGGTTGGCATTGTGTGCTTGACCAATATGAAGAGTTACAGTTATTGAAATCAGGTGACTCTGAACTGATAGCGCAGTATTTACACTATAGTTTCCTTCATAAGAGCATAGAGCCAGAGTTAATCAAGCTCGGCAATACCGATTTGTTCAAGGTATATTGCCAATGGGGCTTTTCTCGTGATGCTGAAATTGCGCTTATCAAGACGAAAAATATGGAGTGGATTAAACTCTATATTGGATCCAACAGTTTTGATGACGAGGTGGTTGTTAAATTTGTTAAAATGGGCAATGCTGATTTGTTGAAGCAATATGTTATGGATAATTCCCTGCCTCTCAAGGCGCAGCTTGAGCTTATTAAGCTGAATGACTTGGATTTGCTCCACTGTTTCATCGAGAGAAATACCTTATTTCCGCAGGCACAAATGGCCTTCTTAAAACTTGGTGATAAGGCGCTTATCAAGTGCTATATTGCCTTGTATCCTTTTTATGATGATGTTGAGGCAAAATTGGTGAGAAGCGGAGATGCTGAATTGGTCGAATACTACATCGGGAAATATCATATCTGCAATAATGCCGAAGTTTGGCTGATCAGGCGGAAGGATACCGATTTAATCCGGCTTTATATTGATAAATACCAACTTTGCCATGAGGCACAGAAATCTTTAGCCAGATTGGGTGATTCCGAGCTGATTTATTTGCATAACAGCCACTATCCCAGTGCTAAAAGATAAGAATTTTAACGTCGATATTCTTTGTATAAAGAATATCGACGTTTTTTGTTGAGAAATTTAAAACTTGACAAAAAAATAAAAGTGTGATTTCGTGGTGGGCAGATAAATTTATTATGAACAAATAATTATTAGTATGGAAAATGAAAAAAAATTAGAAAATCCTCCGTTTTTGATGCCGATTTCAGAGGTTTTTGCCGTAACCGGTCGTGGCACCGTTGTTACCGGACGCGTAAAAAGCGGTGTTATTCACAAAGGTGACGAACTGGAAATTGTCGGAATTAAGGAGACGCAAAAGACAGTTGCGGTTTTCATTGAGCAGTTCCGTAAGTTTTTGGATGAGGCCGGAGAAGGTCAAAATATCGGTGTTATTCTGCGCGGAATTAAAAAAGAAGATGTTGTGTGCGGACAAGTGTTGGCAACTCCGGGAACTGTCGTTGCCCATCGCAAGTTTGAGGCCAAATGCCATATTTCGAATGAAAAAGAGGGTGGACTTGCATTGAGCAACGGTGAACGTCCACAATTTCGCCTGAATTGCCGTGATTTCACCGGCGAGGTGACTTTGCCAGAAGGGATTGAGAGAGTTATCCCAGGTACCTGCGTTGATATGTCTGTTGAACTGATTTATCCTGCGGTGATTGAAGAAGGAATGACTTTTCCCATCTTTAAGAAAAGCTGCAACATCGGAATTGCCGTTGTATCAAAAATTTTGGAGTAATTCCCCAAAAACCGTTCCTTAATCGGAGCGGTTTTTTTAGTTCTAATTCGAAGCCCCCTTGACGATTTTGCAAAGCAAAATCGAGGGGTGACGTTTATTTTTGTGGCTTTAAGCTTGACAGATAAAAGAAAGTATGATTTTGTGGAGGGCAATGAAGCTTATTATGTATTAAAATTATTAAATTATGAAAGAATTAAAAGAAAGAATTGAAGCAATGACCCCTCTCAATGAACAAGAGTGGAGGCTTCTGATCAACAGCGGCGATGCCGAGTTGATGCAACGGTATTTTGAAGTGAGAAAGATGAAAACCCAATTACCTGTGGATGCCGAAATCAAGCTTGCCAAATCGGGAAATGTAAAGATGATGAAAGTTTATGCCGGTGAGTTTGATTTTAGTGAGGAAGCTGTATCTGAGCTAATCAAGACGGGCAATGTGGATATGATAAAAGCCTATCTCGAAGAAAATTGTTTTTCTGCGGATAATGAATTGGAATTCGTAAGGCTCGGA
Source organism: Alphaproteobacteria bacterium (assembly GCA_045593845.1). GTDB lineage: Bacteria > Pseudomonadota > Alphaproteobacteria > RF32 > CAG-239 > JAFUYI01. The sequence continues at coordinate 143,870 of JAZNXK010000004.1, read as the reverse complement.
AATAATGAGCTGATAGATTTTTATTATGAAAACTGGGGTTTTTATCCTCCGGCAGAAGATGAGTTGGAAAAACTTAGATCAAAAGCTAAGTAAAAATTTTAACGTCGATATTCTTGAAGAATATCGGCGTTTTTTTTGTGATCTAATCGGGAGACCACTTGATAATTTTGCAAAGCAAAATCGAGGGGTGACGTTTATTTTTGTGGCTTTAAGCTTGACAGATAAAGGAAAGTATGATTTTGTGTCGGGTGGATAAAAGTGATTATTAACGCAAAAATTATTATATGGAAAGATTAAGAGAAAAAATTGAGCAAGGGAAAAAATTTACCCCTCAAGAAGAAGTTAAACTCATAAAATCCGGTGATATCAACGCAATGAAAATGTATTTGGATAAATATAAGATTTGCGGGGCTTTGGATGCTGAATATGCGCCGACCGGTTTGATGAGAATTTATTTAGCCGATTGTCAGCGTTGTTCTTCTGCCGAGGCTAAGTTTGTTGCGACAGGTTATTCCTCTTTTGTAGCTTCTTATTTGCAGGAAAATAATCTTTTCCGTGATGCGCAAATATGTCTTGTGAGAAGAGGAGATGCCAAACTTATTGAGCTTTATATCGATAAGTATCGTTTTTGTGAAGAGGCACAGATGGAGCTCGTAAAACTTGGAAATATGGAGCTTATCCGCCGTTATGTTGAGCGCAATTATTTTGGGCCGGCGGCAGAAGCGGAGTTTGTTAAGATGGGGTACGTCTCTTTGATTGAAATTTATATCAATCATTACACTCTCTCAAAGCCGGCACAGGAAGAGTTGCTAAAACTGGGAAATCCGGAACTTATCAAGCTTTATAACAAGCGTTATCCGGAAGGTGATTAAGAAGAAATCAAGGAAGGCTTATGACCTTCCTTTTTTTTGTCGGTTGCATATTGGGGTAAAAAAACTTGACATATTCTTTGATTGTGCTGTTATGTATGTGTTGAAATTTTATTATTAACGAAAAATAATTGTGTTATGGAAGAAATTAAGAAAAAAATTAAAGCGGGAGAACATTTGTCACCGCAAGAAGAAAAGGAGTTGATTAAACTCGGAAATATTACTCTGTTGCAGCGCTATGTTTCGAAATATCCATTGACGGATGAAGCTGAAATGGAGTTGGTTAAGTCTGGTAATACTGATGCTGTTAAGGTTTATGCCAAGTATTATCCCCTAGGTGAGGAGGCAGGGCTTCAGCTTGTTAGACAGAACGATGCAAGGATGATAAAGCTCTATGTCGATTGGAGACCATTGCTCGCGCAGGCAAAGGAAGAACTGTTTAAAACGGAAAATACCGAGCTTATTAATTATTATAAGCGCAGACATTCTCTTTAGGAGTTATAACGCCGTTGTTCCATTGTTTTGGAGCCGGCGTTTTTTGTTGTGGACTAAGTGGAAGCACCTTTGAATTTTTTACAGATTGAGGCCTATGAGAAGCGTTGGAAAGTGGGACGTAACCTTCATGTCATCGCATTTTATCCTCCCTGTGATGATGGCGACCTCTAGAGCTTTATTTGTAAAAATTTTAACGTCGATATTCTTGAGATAAAGAATATCGGCGTTTTTTGTGGTTTAAAACTTGACAAATTTGAGAAGTATGCTTTTATTGTGATACTAAAATTTATTATTATAAAAAAAATATCATTATGGAAAAGATAAAACAAAAAATCAGAGCAGGAGAGCGGTTGTCTGAAGATGAACAAATTAAGCTGGTAAAATCCGGCAACAGAGAGTTGATAAAACATCATTTGATGTTCTGCAAGTTTTGTCTTGAGGCTGAGATGGAACTTGTTAAAATTCATGATGTTGAGTTGATAGAGCTGTATTGTCAACGTTATCAGATGAATCCCGAGGCCTACATGGCATATGAATCTGTCAGAGACAAATAAAAAATTAACGCCGACGTTTTCTGTTATGGAAAAAGCCGGCATTTTTTTTGCAGGTTTTAAGAACTTGACAAGTTTAAGAAATATGTTTTTATTGTGACGCTGAAATTTATTATTAAAAAATATCATTATGGAAAAAATAAAACAAAAAATCAGAGCCTGAGAGCGGTTGTCTGAAGAAGAGCAGGTGAAGCTGGTGAAATCTGCTGACATGGAGCTTATCAGGCAATACATAAGCCGAGATATTAACCTCAGTTATTTTGGGGCGCAAGCGGAAACAGAGTTTGTTAAACTTGGGTATATTTCACTTATTGAACTGTATATCAATCGTTATACCTTGTGTACTGAGGCACAAAAAGAACTTGTAAAGTTGAAAGAGCCACCACTTGTTAGGCTATATGCTCTGCGCTATCCTACAGAAGATTGAATGAATTGACATTTTTATCTTAAATGAAAGTTGACGCCGATATTTCCTTTTTTATGTGGAAAATCGGCGTTTTTTTGTGTTTAATTGAAAGAACATTTGGTGATTTTTTTCAACAAAATTGTGTGGTTTTTGAGAGTGTTTTTTTATGAAAAATATTGCTGAATTTGTGCGAAAATTAATTGATTATTTAGGTTTTTGTTGTATGTTGTGCCAAAATATCGTTTTAGTGTAATTTATGAGGTAAAAATGGATACACAAACTTTAGCAGATGTTGCCAACGGCAGTTCAATGTCTATGTGGAGCATGATTTGGAGCTCTGACAGTGTTACCAAAGTGGTAATGATAGGTTTGCTTTTGGCATCAATTTGGTCGTGGGCAATTATCATTGATAAAATTGCCACTTTACGTGAGGTAAAGCAACGTTCGCGCAGTTTTGAGTCAAAATTTTGGTCGGGAGGTTCTCTTGACAAACTATATGAGAGTATAGGTAATAAACCGGCAGACCCGATGTCGGCAATGTTTGTGGCTGCTATGCGCGAGTGGAAACGCACCAATATTATGAAATCCAAAACCGACAGAGGTTTGAGAGGTGTCTCACTGCAACAACGTATTGAAAAAGCCATGGCTGTTTCTATGGATAAAGAGGTTGACAGTTTGGATACCAGAATGGGATTTTTGGCTTCTACCGGCTCGGTTGCACCGTTGGTTGGTTTGTTTGGAACTGTTTGGGGTATTATTAACAGCTTTAATGCGATTGCGGCGACACAAAGTAATTCTTTGGCGGCGATCGCTCCCGGTATTGCCGAGGCTTTGTTTACAACCGCTTTCGGTCTGATTGCGGCTATTCCTGCGGTGGTGGCTTATAACAAAATATCTTCGGATATTGATCGCTATGCCAACAGATTGGAAAATTTTGCTACGGAATTTTCAAGTATTTTGTCGCGAGAAATTGATGATACAGCCATAAGGGCCGAAATGGCAGGTGAATAATGCCGAAAATTATGCAAAAATCTTCGCGTCGCTCCAGTCGCCGTAATGCTGATGTAAATATTACCAACCTAATGGATGTTATGATGGTTTTGTTGGTTGTGTTTATGGTGGCTGCGCCCCTAATGACTTCGGGTATTGCAATAGATTTGCCGAAGGTAGGAGGAAAAAATCTGACCGGAAAAGAAACAAGTTTGAATATCAGTGTTGATGAACAAGGATATTATTATATCGGCAAAGAAGAAATTCCTGCCGATCAGATTGTGGCAAAAGTTTCGGCGGTGAGAGAGTCTAATCCTGATATCAGTGTCGTTATTTCTGGTGATACAACGGCACAATACGGAAGAGTTTTGGGTTTGATGGCGTTGTTGAAAAATGCCGGTTTTGAAAAAGTGGGGTTGAAAACCGATCCTGCTCCAAATCAAAATGTTGAGAAAAAGAAGTAACAGAAATTGAGAAATTCGTCCTTATATAAATCTTTGGCGCTGCATGGAATCGTTATCTTGATGGTAATGATTGATTTGCCGTTTTTGTGGCGCAAAAATATGACACTTGATCAAGTGCCGATTATTGTAGATTTGAATGACGTAAAAATTTCGGAAATAACAAATTTGCCCTCCAAAGCAGAGTTTGCGGATGAAGACTCTCCGGCAACAAGAGAAAAAATGGAAGAGCAAAAATCTAAAGATGATGAAAGACCGAAGGAAGTTAGTCCTGATGATGCAGACGATAAAGAAGATACAGCTCCCGAGGAAGAAACTCCGGTAGAGCCGAAACAGGATTTTGTGGTGCCACCGCAGCCGAGTAAGCCCGAAAAAGAGGATAAAAAGCCGGAGCCGAAGCGCCCGAGCCGTTCTATTCAACCAAAAAAGCCTACTCCTCCCAAAAAGCCGGAGCCCAAAAAAGAAGAGCCGAAAAAACAAAAGAGTCAGCCGGTTTTGGATAATCCGTTGAAGGATTTGCTGGCATCGGTTGATAATATGGAGAAAAAACTCGGTGAACAAAGTGCTAATGCTACCATAAAGCACGGAACACAGGTCAATAATATGGGTATTGCCGGCGGTGTCGGTGGGTCGTATTTTAGTGACTTGTCAATATCGGAGGCGGATGCTATTGCCGGAAGATTGCGTGCTTGTTGGAATTTGGATCCCGGAGCAATGGGTATTGAAGATATGATTATTGAGGTCAGGGCATATCTTAACCAAGACGGAACAGTGCGTTCGGTTGATATTTTGGACAAGGCGAGATATAACAGTGACAGCCATTTCAGGTCGGTTGCCGATAGTGCAAGAAGAGCGGTTTTTGTTTGTCAGCCGTATAATATTTTAGCGGAGAAATATCCGCAGAAATATGATATGTGGAAGACCATGCTTTTGCGCTTTAATCCGATTAGTCATACGGTAAATTAGGAGAATAAATATGTCAACATGTTCAAAGTTTTTGCTGGGAAAGCTGTTTGTCGACACGTTTGATTATTGTTCTAAAAATATTAAGTCAATGGCTTTGTTTGCGCTTATCAATGCTGTTTTTTTTGCGATTGGTTTTAAGGCTTTAGATGGTTGGCATGAAGTTTTGTTTTTGCCGTGGCTTGCCTTGTATTATATTTATTGGTTTGTGTTTTTCCGTTTTTATTTCGGTCGCAAACCTTTGTTCGGTACCAGAAAAATTTTTGACACTTTGTTGCCGACGGCAAAAATATTTGTTTTGATGCTTTTGGCTTTGACAATCTTGCTGTTGTTACCGATTGTTCCGTTGTTGTTCGGCTATACCGAATGGTTAGAAAAATATTTGGTGGAGTTGCAGAAATATATGGAAGACTCTGAAGCGGTAAATTTTGCGACAATAGTGATTTTTACACTGATTTTTCCACTGATTTATTATCGCCCCATGATGGCTTGGATTGGCTCGGTAATCGGGCGCAGTGGCATGTTGTCAACGGCGTTTTCACGCACAAAAGGTTGTTATATTAAATTTTTATTATTGACGATAGTTTTTAATTCTGCTTATTTATTGGTAGAGCGTATTGATGCTTGGAGCAATGCAGACGGATGGCTGAATATCGGCTTGGGTTCCGTTTTGGTTGTTGTCGGCAACGTTGCTCTGGCAAAAGCATATGAGTACTTTTTTTTGGAGATAGATAAATGAAGAAAAATATATTAGCCGGTCTGGTTATTTGCTTAGCAATTTGGGATTTATTCTATATTTTTGTGATTGCAAACAGCTTTGTTACGGAATCGCTTATGGATAAATTCTTTTATTGGGGATATCCTCAATGGGGAAGATTGTATTCAACTCCGGAATTTTTCATGTGGTTTAACATTGTTTATTTGTTGGTATTGGCTGTTGTTATGTATATGGCTTGGAGATGGAGAGGTGAGCAAAAGAAGGTTTTATTACCGTTGCTTTTGGTTGCTTTCTTGTCTTTTGCCAATATGTATGCTCCAAATTATACCAGAAATCAGGAATTTGCAAAATATTTGACTGCTGACGGTGTTGATAACAGCCGAATTCCTGCCGGAAAATGGTTGGTAAGTAATCAAATGATGGAATCTTATGATGATCAATCTTTGATGATGAAGATTAAAGGTTGGTTCGGTCGCGGTGAATGGCCGGGAAATTATGCTATGTGGGGTAATTATCGCATATGGTTGGTTCCGGAACAAGATACATCTATGGAAGGACGTCGCGGTTTTGTTTTGCACGGCGGAACCAAAGAGGGAACTCCTTGGGGCGTAAATATGGGTAAGGATGTGGCTGATTTTGCTAACAGACTTAAAGATATTCCGGCTCCGTTGGAGTTGAACGTTGCATACTAATATTGCAAAACCATAAGAAAAGCGCCTCTTTAGTGAGGCGCTTTTTTTGTATTAAATTTCATGCAAAATGTTTGCAAACGTAAACTATTTTGCCAAGACAGGAAAGTTTTTTGATGTTGTTTATCTTGATTATGGGGTAGAGTTTATTGTCCGAAATGATATCAGCACTGCCGGAAAACTTATCCAGTGATAATCGTTTGATAAACAATTCATCTTGGATATTGAACAGATATAATCCGTTATTTTGCGGTGTGTTTACCGAGGTGTCAACCAATACTATATCGCGGTCATTGATTGTCGGGCTCATGGCATCTCCGCTGGCGATAATGATTTTTAGGGATAGTGTGCTCGGCAGATTTAGTTGTTTGGCAAGTGCGTTACTGAATGGAACTTGGTCAATAACGGTATTTTTTAACGATTTTCCCTTGATATTTGCCGAATCTATGACATCAATATATGAAATATCGTTTGTTTTGTTATGTGCCGGAAGTTGTCCTTTGTAAGAAGGAACCTTGTTTGAAAGACCTGTATTGTATTTTGTCAGTTCTTCAAGGTCGAGGTTAAAAAAACGTGCCGCCAAAAAAACTTTGGTGACAGGGAGGTCTCTTTTTCCGGCCAAAAGTTCCGAAACTCTAGGTTTTTTCCATTGTAAAGCCTCGGCAACCTGTTGCTGATTTATGCCATGCTTCTGCATATAATCGCGAAGCCATTTCCATTTTTGTTCATTCATGTTTTTTACCAAATATGTAATACTCTAATTTATTGATATAATAATTTTATCATAAAATCAAGCCAATGTTGCAAATATAGCAAAAAATCCACATTGTTACAAAAAATGTATTGACTTAAAATACAGTAAATGTATTTTTTGTATGGAGGTGCTAATATGAAAGAAATATATGTGAGCAAGAAAGAATGTATAAATTCCGGATTTATAAAAACTAAAAAAGGGGTGTATAAATTTTCGGCATTGGAGAAGCTCTATACAAAGGGAAGACTTGATTTGGGCGACAAGAAATATATGGCATCGGAGCGATATGCGGCCGGTAATCGTTTGGCCGGTGATTGGGCGAGGGCTAATGCCGGACTTTTGTCTTCGGTATGGAGAGATGTCAGGATTGACGGGAGTATAAAAAATCAAACTGTTGATATCATTATGCAAAAGCAACAACCGTATTTGATGGCGGCAAAAGTTGTGCCGCATGAATTTTGGCCGATTGTGCGTTTGGTGTGTATTGAAAATAAGTTGCCGGAGTTTGATGAGGATATGCCTTTGAGGCGGCGTTCGGAACAGGCATATTTGCTTTATTGCGATTTGTGTCGAGGATTGGATCGGTTGATAGAATATTATTGCGGACTTAAAACAACTAAAGGTTGCCTAAAATAGTAAAATACAATTTTCTGTTAATAATAGATAAAATTAAATTTTATTATTTTAAGTTGTAAAGTATGATTATGAAAAAGGAGACTTAATATGATTAAACTAATTATATCTGATAATCAGAGGGTGTCGCCGCAAATTATCAGAGATTGTCTGCAAAATATTACGGATATGATGGTGAGGGCAAATGCTGCCGGCGATAGTTTCTTTTATGTTTATTGCATTTTGTGTGGGGTAAATATTTTGTTGCGTCGTTATGAAACCTGTTGCCGTGAGACAATTTTATTGGCAGATTTGGAGAAAGACGAATCGATTATGCGCAGAGAGATTATAAAGTTGCAAAAACAAACTTTGTATGATGAGTTAAATATGCCGCGATATTATCGGTAGAATAAGGGAGGTAAAAAAGTTATCCACAGGGTGAACAATCTAAAATTGACTTTTCTGTCATTCTGTGTTATATTTTTTTCCATAATGCGAGAGGTGGGTCGATGAGATGCCGCCTCTTGTTTTTTTGCGTGATAAGGTTGTTTGGTTTGAATTTTTGATGGGAGCTTTTAGGCTCCTTTTTTTGTGGGAGAAGGAGATGGATTTTTTCGGGAAATATCAATCGCCATTCGGGTATATGAGCGGGGATAACGGAGTTGACAGCTATGGAGTTGATCATAGCGGATTTTCAACGCAATGCGGGTATGCGCGAAGGCAGGCTTGATGTGGCGAGTATAAGTCCGACTGTGCAAAATGCTCTCAATTTTGTTAGAAATATGCCTGAGCAAATTCAGCAGAACCAGCAATCTCCACTTCAACAAATTGTTGGTGCAACAAAAGATATGGTGTCTGAATATTTTAAGATGAAAAAGCATAATTATAAAAATTTAGATGATTACCATCATTGTAAGGCTAATTACAATGCAGCATCACGCGGTCCATTAGGGTATAATACTGCTAAAATGCTTGGTGATGCAAAAGAAAAATTTGACTTTTATTGGAATCAGGCATACAAAAGGAAAAGCGAGGAAGAAGCTCAAGATGATAAAGCACATGATTTGAATGTGAATATTGTGGGACGGTTGCGTGGAGATTCCGGACTGTACGATAATGCTGAAGAAGCATGTGCGGATTATCGAACAAAAAATCCGGCGTTTCCTAAAGAGTATTGGTAGAGTGAGGATATTATGCGTAATTTGAAGGCTATAAGAATTACTATTTTCTTGGTAATTTTATGTTTTGTTGCTTGGAAATGCTTTGTTTTTCTTATGCAAAACAGTTGTTTGGATGCCGGTAATGTTTGGGATTATAAAGAAAAACGTTGCCGTGATGACTGTTTGGTATGGAATAAAATTAACGGTTGTGTTATGATGACATATGACCAAGTTAAATTGTTTGAAAAGTGTCGTCATAAACCAGTAGGATGTATTTCTAATGATGTTATAATAGCTATTTGCATGCAAAATAACTTACCATTTAATCCAACAACCGGCGAATGTGATGCAGAATTTACTTTAGATAAATGCTATAAACATGGAAAAGACTGGATTTATCCTGATGTTTGTAATGAAAATGGTTTGTCTTGATGGCGGAGAAATTTATGATCCGGAGCAAAAAATATGCCGTTCGGATTGTCTAACATGGGATGAAAAAATAGGATGTGTACCTATAACTAAAGAAAATATCTTTAAGAAGCAACAAGGTTTGCCTTTTTAGTGGTTTGAATTACGGGATTTTTTGCAGGAGCATTTGAGGCTCCTTTTTTTGTGGGAGAAGGAGATGAATTTTTTCGGGAAATATCAATCGCCATTCGGGTATGAGAACGGGGATAACGGAGTTGACAGCTATGGAGTTGACCATAGCGGATTTTCAATACAGGATGAACTGCAATATGCAGGTTTGCGCTGAGGCAGGCTTGATGTGGCGTGCAGACGGCGTCTAATAAAAAGTTTATTTACTGATAGAGCCTTTGTGGCTCTTTTTTTATGGGAAAAAAGATGAGGATTGCGAAGGATTATAAAACAGAATATGCAAAACAAATAATTGGGTGGTTTAGGGATGCGCCGCTTTTTATTGATGAGCCGAAGGAGGTTTTTAATAAAAAAACGGAAAAGTTTGATGTGGTCAGCAACAAAATTGCGGCACCTTGCCCAACGGTTGTGCGTTTTGCAGAAAATATAGGGGTTACGATAGACAGGGTGTTTGCTTGGCGCGATACTATTAAGGAATTTAGAGATGCGTATGAGCAGGCAATGCGTTTTCAGGAAGAATGGCTGATGAACGCAGCGGGGTTGGGGTTTTATAATTCTTCAATGTCCATAACGGCCCTCAAGGCCAATCACGGTTGGTCCGAAAAAAATGACAGACAGCCGTTGAAAGATGAGTTGAAGCAGGTATTGGTTGAGTTTGTCAGAGGAAAGGAAAAGAAATTTGAAAAGGATCACAGCGAAGATTCCGGCAATATTTTCATCTTTGATGACGGAGAAATGCCGGATTAAGTTTTTTTATGGAGGAAGATCCGGCGGAAAAAGTTATGCTTTTGCAGATAGTTTGCTTTTTTTGGGGCGGAAGAAAAAGCTGTTTATAGCATGTTTGCGAGAGATACAGGATAGCATAAAAGATTCCGTTTATAAGCTTTTGTGCGATAGAATTAAGTTTTATGGTTTGACCGATTATAATATCTGTGCTGAAAAAATTGAAAACAAAATTACCGGAACTTGTTTTATTTTTAAGGGGTTAAGAGATCAAGATGCACAAAAGATAAAATCTTTGGAAGGTGTTGATATTGCATGGATAGAAGAAGCGCAAACAATATCAGCAATGTCGTGGGAAATTTTGGAGCCGACAATCAGAAAGGACGGTTCCGAGATTTGGATATCTATGAACAGACGATACGAAAACGATCCTTTATGGGTTGCGGTGGCGGCAAATCCCGATGAGCGAACTTTGGTAAAAAAAGTAAATTATTATGACAATCCTTTCTGTCCGCAAGAAATGATTATGCAGGCGGAAAAATGCAAAAAACGGAGCTTGGAAAAATATGAACATATTTGGCTCGGAGAGCCAATGAAACAGGGCAATAATTGTCTTATAAGCTCTCTGCTTGTGCGCAGGGCTTTTGCGCAAGAGATATTGTCAACAACGTCGCCTTTGATAATCGGGCTTGATATTGCGCGTTTCGGGGATGATAAAACTGTTTTTTGTTTCAGAAAAGGGCGCTTGTGTTACCGTTTTGAAAGCTATGAGAATAAAAGTAATGTAGAGGTGGCAAATTTGGCCACCAATTTTATTTGCAACTGTCATCCGAAGCGTTTGTTTATGGATATCGGCGGGCAGGGGGCCGGAGTTTTTGATATTTTGAAAGACAGAGGTTTCGGGGAAATTATCCGCGGAGTTTATTTTGGCGAAAAAGCTATTAAAGATGAGCGGTATTATAATCGCAGAGCAGAAATGTGGGGCGAAATTTTGGAGTGGCTGGAAGAAAGCCCTTTTCCAAAGTTACCGCAGCAAGAAGGCTTGTTTGATGAACTGACAGCGGTAAGAAAAGATTTTGATAGCAGAGGACGTTTGAAGCTGGAAGGTAAAGCGGAGATGAAGAAAAGATTGGGAAGATCTCCGGATATGGCAGATGCTTTGGCACTTACGTTTGCCGAACCGGTTTTTGATAAAGGTGTGCCGAAAATTTATGCAAAAGGAAATATTTGTGTTGAAGATATTTTCTGTGATGCCGCCAAAACGAAAATAGGGTGGTAAAATTTTATGAAAAACGAGGCTGCTTTTAGCGGCCTTTTTTGTTGGCAATATTCCGCTGGCAAGCGGTTTTTATCAGAAAGGAGAAAAATGATACAGGCGATAATGGACAGGGTGTTTGTTAAGCTGCCTGAAGAAAAGGCAACTACAGACGGGGGAATATTTTTATGCGATGGCTTTGCAAATCAGCGAACGACGGGAGAAGTTGTTTCGGTGGGCAAAGATGTGAGGTCGGTTAAGGTCGGTGACAGGGTGTTGTTTCATGTTTTTGATGATTTGCCTATGCCGGAAAAAGACGTTGTAGCTTTGAGAGAAAACAGTATTTTGGGAGTTTTTGAAGATGAATGAAACAGAAGAAAAATCCTTGCTTAAGGAGTGGTTTGCAAAAATTGCCTCTGCCGAAAAGGAGTATGATGCTTATTATCAATTGGTTGACGAGACAAGAAAGGTTTATAAAGATGAACGAAAATATGACGGCGGAAAATATAATATTTTTTGGTCAACAATAGAAACATTGAAGCCTTTTTTATATTTTAAGCAACCGCAATTTTATATTGAGCGGCAAAACAAAAGCGCCAATAGGGCGGAGCGCGCGGCTTGCACTATTTTGGAAAAAGCTTTGGAGTGGGATTTGGCGCAATTTGATTTTGACAGTGTTATAAAATATGCCCGCAACGACTTTTTGATTTCGGGAACAGGAGTGCTTTGGGAACAATATAAACCGGAATTTACAGAAGTTCCAAATCCTATAAATCCGTTGGAAAAATTGACTGTAAAAAAAGATGAGAAAGTTGAGTCAATCTATGTTGATCCAAAAGATTTTATTGCCGATTGCATGAAAAAAGGTGTTTGGGAAGAAGTCGATTGGGTAGCGCGAAAAATTTATATGACTGCTGATGAAGTAAAGCAAAATTTTGCGGTCGATAATATAAAAATTAAAGGCGATATTTTGGTGTATGAGGTGTGGGATAAGAAAAGCCGTCGTGTTTATTGGCTTTCAAAAGCTTGTTCTGACAGATTTTTGAAAATCAGCGCCAATGTTTGCGGAATGCAAAATTTCTTTCCTTGTCCGAAGCCGATTTGGGCTACCCAGACCAATGACAGCCTTATTCCGGCGCCGGATTATTGTTTGATAAAAGAAATGCTGAATGAGCTAAATGGGATAAATAATCGCATGAAGCTTACCATGCAGGCCTTAAAAGTCAGCGGGGCTTATGACAATTCTTTTCCGGAATTGGCAGATATTTTGAGTAAAGACGTGACTTTGGTTTCGGTTTCAGATTTTACAAAATTGCGTGAGAGTGGCGGAATTAGGTCGGTTATCGACTTTGTACCTTTGGAACAATATATTGCGGCATTGGAGCAACTTTCAAAACGCAGACAAGATGTTATCAATAATATTTTTGAGATTACCGGTGTTTCGGATATTATGCGTGGAAATTCCAACAGTGCTGACACGGCGACGGCAATTATCAAAAAGACAAATTTTGGAACTTTGCGCAATCAGGACAGACAAAATGATATGCAAAGATTTATCAGGGATTTGTTGAGAATTAAGGCAGAAATTATCTGCGAATATTTCAGCGATGAAAAATTGGCTTCTTTTTTGCCTGAAGAACAAAAGCAGGAAAAAGGACTGGCGGAGATGGCGGTGCGCTTGCTTAAAACCGAAAAACTTCGCGGAATGTTGTTTACGGTTGAGACCGGTAGCGTGATTAACAAGGCCGAAGAAAATGCGAGTATGATTGCGGCGGTTTCCAATCTAGGAAAAACGGTGCAAGAGGCTTTGCTTACCGTTTCCACGCAGCCTAAATTACTTCCTTTATACAGATGTATGGTTGAGGCAATTATATCCACCATGCCGCGAGCAAGATCTTTTGATACGGTACTTGAGGGAGTGTTTAATTCTATTGAACGAGAGTTATTGCTGGATGAAAATGTTTCTGAAATACCGAATGCACAAGCAATATTGCCAGAACAAAATAAAAAAGATGATGATAATAGTCCGAATATCAAGCAAATTATAGAACTGCAGAAAAATGCCCTAAAAAATAAGGAACTTGATATTAAGGCAAAAATTGAGGCTGAAAAATTGGCTTTTGCCAATAAAGAACTTGCGGTGCAAACTGCACAGAAACAGCAGGATAATTCAAAAGAAAAGGTAAATTGAAAATGACTTATTTTTCAAAACAATGGACGGAGGCTTTAGTGCTTCCGGACGGGAGTGTCGCCGAGTGTGTGCAAGATGTGGACAGATATTTGAAGGCAAACAATCTTAGCCCGGTCGGCGATTTTTCGGATGCCTATCGTCGAGAAGTGAAATTTTCTCGGGAGCAGGCTGTTCGCAAAGAATTTTTTGCGGAATTTATCAATAATTATAAAAGGAGAATATGGAATGCAAAAGACAACCAGAGAAATACTGGAACAAGAGTTTGCAAAGCACAACGACAATCCTAAAAGTGAAATAGTTGAGCAAAATGAAGTTGTGGCGGCAATTATGCCTGATGACAGTTTTGCCGAGGCTCCGACAGCTTATGTCGGCGAAATCAGAAACACTTTTCACGGGTTGCCGCTTGAGATGCGCAAATATATTTGTGAAAGAGAGGGAGAAATTGAAAAGACAATTTCTCAACTCAAAGAAGAAGTAAATGCCAGACGTTTTATTGATGATGCTTTTAATACTAAAGGCTCTAAAAGAGGTTTTAAAACCGCAAGAGATTGGATTGAGCATTTGATTTTGGCAGAAGATCTTATCGAACAAAAACCGGCCGAGGTTTTGCAGTTTTTGGGAAAAGTTTATGGCATTAACATAGGTAATTCGCAAGACGATAACAGAGTTTTGCAGATTTGTGCGGCTCTCGGTGCCAAAACAAATGTTTTGATGAATGATCTTAACCGTGTTTTGGCAGAAGTTGCTTCTTTGCGTTTGAATTTTGAGGCCAAGATGAGGCGAGATGCAGAAATTTTGGCTAAGGCAGAAGAGGCAAAAGCGGCGCAAGATGCCGCTTTTAATGTCTCGGGACATCGCAGAAGCGATGAAATGAACAGCGGATTGACAACCAGAGAAATGCTGGAGCGTCAATTTGCAAATTTGAATAATGATTAGGTTAATTTTATAAAAGGAAAAGAAGATGGCAAATTCTAATTATAGTGATATTTTTACCAGCACTCTAGAAAATCGTAGCGGTCAGCTTGCCGACGTTGTTTCCAAGAACAATGCTTTGCTTAACCGTTTGCAAGAAAAAGGGCATAATCGCACTGTAAGCGGTGGTTCAAAAATTGTCGAAGAGTTGGAATACGGACAAGGAGATATGACTTGGTATTCCGGTTATGATACAATTCAATACAGTCCGAAAGATTTGTTCAGTGCGGCTGAATATTCTTTGAAACTTTGTGCAGTTCCGGTAGCTATTTCGGGCGAAGACTTACTCAAAAATTCCGGCCAATTTCAGATGATGGATTTGTTCGAAAAAAGAATTGAAAATGCAGTTAAGACAATGAGTAATAAAATGGCTGAAGCTGTTTATGGTGACGGAACAGAGGCAAGCGGAAAATCTATCGGCGGATTAAGTTTGTTGGTTGCTGATACTCCTACAACGGGCACAGTCGGAGGTATTAACCGTGCTACTTCCGGAAATGAATTTTGGCGCAACAAATCTACTACTGCCGCATCTGTTTTTACAAAAGACACCATTCGTCCGGCAATGGATAAGATGTATATGTCTTTGACACGCGGAACCGACAAGCCGGATTTGATTGTTACCGGCAGTGATCTTTATGCTTTGTTTGAGGAATCTTTGACTTCTCAACAGCGTTTTTGTGATAACAAACTTGCTGAGGTTGGTTTTGAGGCTTTGCGCTATAAAGGTGCCGATGTTGTTTGTGACGGCGGTCAAGGCGGATGCTGCCCTGATGATAAGATGTATTTCTTGAATACCAATTATTTATATCTGCGTTCTCATCAAGACCGCAATATGAAGGTTATTGGCGGAGAGAGATTGGCAGTTAATCAAGATGCCATTTATAAGATTATCGGTTGGGCAGGTAATATGACTATGAGCAATGCTCAATTGCAAGGTGTTTTGATTAATGCCAGTGCAGAAGAAGCTGAAACAGAAACCGAAACTGAAGGCGAAGGCGGCACTGAATAGTCGCAAGTGTATATCAGGCGGCTCTTTTGAGCCGCCTTTTCAGAAACAATTAGAAAAAAGGATAAGCCAATGGATTTTGCAACTTTTGAAAAAATTGCCAATAACAGTTATTCCGAAGAAGGAGTAATTGCGCGTTTTTATGATCGTGTGATTAAGACAGATAAATTGACGGATGATGGTCTACCAAAATTTAAGCTGGTTTGTTTTTGTGAAATTAGAATTAAGGATAATAATTCCGAGGTCTATGACCAACAAGCAACAAAAGATAAAATACGACGTTTTCCGAAAGAATATGCCCTTTATCAGATGTCTAAAAAAAAGATAAAAGAAGGGACACCTTTGGAGCAATTTGCTTTTTTGGATGCTGCGGAGATTGAGACTTTGAAATTGAGAGGAATTTTTACGGTAGAAAATTTGGCCGAACTTTCAGAGCAAAGAGCTGAAGAGTTGGGTTTGGCCAAAGAAAAGGAGTTGGCTTATAAATTTGTTCAGCAAGCAAAGGGAAATTTGTCTTTGGCAAAGTGGCAGAAGAAAGAAGAGGAATATTTGCAGAAGATAAAATTATTGGAAAGCAGAATTGAAGATTTGCAACAACAGATAAGAGTGGGGAACAGAAATGAAAAGTATTCTCGAAATATGTCAAGACGTCGCTGATGTGGCTTGTGTTCAGGCACCGACAACATTGTTTGATAAATCAAGCCAAAATGCAAGAATTTTTTTGAGTGTAGCAAAAGATGCGTTGAATGGTTTGTTGCGTGTCGGTGATTGGCAAGAGCTTACAAAAGACGGATATTTGGTGACCTTAAAAGGAAAAAAAGATTATTTAATCAAAACGTTTTGTCCGGATTTTTTTCAGCTTTTGAATAATACGGTTTATATAAAAAATGCCGAAGAAAAAGTAATAGGCGCAATAACTCCCGAACAGTGGCAACGTGAGAAATTTTTCGGTGATGCAAGTTGCGGAATTAAGTTTAAGATTCAGAATTCGATGTTCAGATTTTTGCAAGAGCCGCCGGAGAGAGTAAAAATTGTATTCCAATATCGTTCAGCAAATGTGGTTTTTGACGGTGGAATGTTTACTGAAAAAACAGAAGTTACGGCGGATAGCGATATTCCCGTTTTTGATGAATATTTGGTAAAATTGGCAATCAGATGGCGTTTGCAGGCGCGTAACGGTTTGGATTATTCAGAGGAATATTTGGAATATCAGCAGGAGTGCAAAAAACGTTTCGGTGCCGGATTGGCAAGTTCTGATATTGTGCTGTCGGGAGAGCAAAAAACTGTTTCAGACGGGGGGATAGTTTATGTTAAGAAGGAATGTTAATCGCTCAATTAACTATATTTTGCCATCGCCGATTGGCGGGCTTAATATGCGTGACAGTATTGATGCCATGGAAGATACGGATGCAATTTTAATGGATAATTATTATCCTTCGGAAAGCAGTGTTTGTCTTCGAAACGGATATAAGGCCTATGCCTTACAAGATGCAGATACAAGTATTGAAACTTTGATAAAATTTTGCAATCCGCAACATAGTCGTTTGTTTGCAGCAACTGCCGGTAAAATTATTGATGTGACCAGCGGTTCTGATGATGTTATGGTTGATGAACTGGATTGCAATGTTTGGCAATATGTGCAATTCAGAGATAGATTGTTGCTTGCCAACGGGGTTGATAATCCGCTTTCCTATTATGAAAACGGGCAGGGGGTATTTGTTTGGGAAGATACAGTTTTGAGCGGAACAGAATTGGTAAAAAAGCATTTATGTAAGCCGACTATCTCAAAACAAAGAGTCTTCTATGTGGAGAAAAATTCTCTTTGCTATTGGTATGCGGATGGAGTTGGTGAGGTTCAAGGCACGTTAAACAAAGTTGATTTATCATTTTTGACCACCAAAGGCGGATATTTGGCAGCAATTGCTTCTTGGACTTTGGATGGGGGACAGGGAATTGATGATTTGACGGTTTTTATAACCTCGGAAGGTGAAGTATTGGTTTATTCCGGCAGTAATCCTTCTGACCCTGATGATTGGAAAATGCGCGGAAAATATTTTGTCAGCCGGCCTATCGGAGATAACTGCGTTTTGCAATATCAAGGCGACATAGTTCTGATTTGCGAAGAAGGATATTTGCCGTTGAGTGCGGTGCTGAAACTTGCCGGCAGTAATGTAAATTCCGTTGCTTACAGTGACAAGATAAGAGGCCTGTTTTTGAGCCGAGTTAAAAACGGAAAAAATTTATTCGGTTGGCAGGGAATTATTTATCCGCGAGGAGGATATGCACTTTTTAATGTGCCTATCGGAGCGCAGTTTGAGCAACATGTAATCAATATGAGTTCCGGTGCTTGGTGCCGTTTTGTGGGAATTAACTCATTGTGTTGGTGTTTGTTTGAAGGTCGCTTGTTTTTTGGTTCGGAAAGCGGAGTTTATTTGTTTGATGAAGGACAATCGGATGACGGTATGCCGATTGCCGGCTCTGTGCATCAGGCATATTGTGCTTTGGGTAGTGCAAGTTTTAAGAAAATTTTGATGTTAAACCCCAGGATAAAAAGCAATACGTCTTTTGCATTAAATATCTATACCAATATGGATTTTGATGATCAAGATAAAGAATATGCCGAAAATATCGGAAGTGCAAGCGGCAGCAGGTGGAATTTCAGCAAGTGGAGCTGTCTGGCGCAACCGATAGGAACAAAATGGGGAAGTTTGAAAACTAAAATTCAAAGCCAGTGGATCGGTAATAATGCGCTTGGTTTTAAGGCTTCTGTTGTTTTTAGGACCAAGACAAGCGGCACCGCAATAGAGTGGTATAATACCGGTTTGCGCTTTGAACAAGGAGAAGGACTTGGTTGAGATTGTTTATAAAACAGGTATGGCCGCTGCCAGACAGATTGCGCAAAAGCTTAATTTGGATGAAATGGAGTTTGTTCAAGGATTTGTTTTTGAGATTTTGCGAGAAGATAAGTGTCTGGGGATGGTTGCGTATAGTGATTATCGCGAAAATGATTCTGCATGGATAAGTATTTGCACTTGGGATAAAAAATGGTGCACGGCAAAAGTTTTGCGCCAAATTTTCGGTGTGGCTTTTAATGCTTTGAAATGCAGAAGAATTAATGCGCTTATTTGTGAGGATAATAAAGCTTCTGTATCGTTGGCTATGAGATGCGGCTTTGTGAAAGAGGGAAAAATGCGTGCTTATTATCCCGATGGCAAAGATGCCTTTGTCTTGGGGATGTTGCGCGAGGATTGTAAATTTGTATGAAAGGAGAAAAAAATGTCTAGCGGATTTAAGGCTGTGGGCAAATTGTTGGGTGCCGGAGGTGCAAGTACAAACAGATATACTTCGGAAAATAATATACTAAATTATTTGCAAAATTATGATACTTCGACTTATGACAATACTTTGCAGAATTTGTTGAATAATGCATACAGCATGAGTCAAAATCTTGACAATACGGGAAGTTATGTTTTTAATGTTGACGGTTCCGATGAAGCTCGCCAAAGAGCTGAAAATGCAACTTATCAAGCATATACAAACCTCTTGACACCGGAGTTCGAGCAACAGACTAATAATTTGGAAACAAGATTACAAAATCAGGGAATTGGTGTAGGCAGTGCGGCTTATAACAATGCAATGGATAATTTGCTAAAAAATCAAAACAATGCTTATAATGAGGCGGCTTATCGTTCGGTTTTGGCGGGGCAAAATGCTTATAATCAAAGTTTGAATAATGCAATTAGTGCCGGAACCTTTGCAAATAGCGCTCAAAACAACTATTTGAGCCAAATTTTGTCGCAGTTGCAAAACTCTTATTCCGGTTATGATAATGCACTAAATATTTATAATGCACAGCGTAGTTCAGATGCAAGAATTGATGCGACAAAACAGGCTAATAACAACGCACAAACCGAGGCAGGAAAGCAGTTTTTGAGCAATTTAATCAGCTCGGCCGGATTGGCAATGTTTTCGGATGTCAGATTGAAAGAAAATATCAGACCGGTCGGAAAACTTGATAATGGTTTGACGGTTTATTGCTTTAATTTTGCAGGGTCAAAAGTTTCGCAGTTAGGCTTGTTGGCGCAAGAGGTTGCCGAGGTAAAACCTGAAGCTGTATTCAGAGATGATAACGGGTATTTGATGGTTTGTTATGATTTGGCGGTAGAAGATATTGCCGATAATTCTCTTAAAAATGCAAAATAATGGAGATTGAAATGACAGGAATTATGACACACGAAGGAATCTTGATTAAACAAGGTGACAGTTATGATATTGTTATGCATTTTAAGGATAAGTGCGGTAAAGATTTGGATATTACCGGGGCAATTATTACCTTGAGTGTGAAGAATGAAGAAGGTAGTGTTTTGAGTGTTAACGGAGAAATTGTCGAGCCCCTAAAAGGGATGGCAGTGATTAAAATAACTCCTCTGCATACGGCTATTGATGTCGGTGTTTATGAGGCAAATATCAGAGTGGTTTTTGCCAATGGTGATGTGCATACGATTTTTCCGCAGGATATTACCAAAAATGCAGTTTTTGAAATAGTAAAAGGAGTTTGAGATGAGCGGAATAAATATTTTTGAGCCGTATGTTGCAAAGGATTTCGACGTTTATTTTCAAAAAGATGCTACATTGGAAGCAAATATCGATATGCAATATTTGAAATATGGAGAGGATGAGATTGAAAATTATGTTAATCAGGTTGCCAAGCCGGAAATTGATGAATATGTTGCGCGAGAAACATCAAAGCTGATAACTTATCATATTGATTTGAATGATAATATTTTGAGTTTGGAAGGAACTGATGTTGTTACATCTTCGGTTGATTTGAATAATTTTCCTTTTTCAGAAAAATGTGTTACTCTTGCTGATGAGCAGAGTATAGATGCCGTAAAAACTTTTGTGCAAAATCCGCTTATATCAAAAAATGAGGCTCCGGCTTTGATAATACAAAATACTTCTACTTTGATAGGAACTGCTCCGATTGAAGATCAGGTAAGCAGTATCAATTTTGCGGATAGTACGGGAGCAATATTAGGTGCGGCACAGCACAAAGTTTGTGCCGATGCCAGTGTTGCATCAAACTTGAGTTGCAGTAATTTGGAGGCAACAGATAGTGTTGAAATTGTAATCGGTTATGATGAAAATGGTGATGTTTATACATCTGCGCCGACACCTGCAACATCTGATAATTCAACTCAAATTGCAACAACTGCTTTTGTAAACAGTCAAAATTATGCAAAATATGATTTATCTAATTTAGCAACCTCTGCAAGCAAGAATTTAGACGGACAATGGGTCGCTAGTCAATTACAAATAGCCAATTATGTAAGTTTACCAACTTTGGACGTAGATGAATACGATATATCAAATTATCTTCCTGATGACAATTATAAATATGAAGTTATTGTTGTTGGGTCAGTTGAAACAGGAAGTAATAGTGGCGATAGTTCGCAACTGACAGTTTATTCTGATATATTGCCAAATTATGGATTATGGTTGTGTAGGGCGATTACAAGAGGAAGTTTTACAAATGTTGCAAGAGGAACAGGTGTTTTGCCGGTAGGGCAAGGACGGATAATTCAAGTTCACGCAGATGCAAACAATACAGGAAAATATAATTTGAACCTTCGAGGGTATCGTCGGATTGGAACAAACAGCTAGGAGAAAGTTATGTATTATGCATTTATAAAAAATGGAAAAATTGACGGCAAAGGTGAGTGCCGACAATTAACACAAGGTGTTATCAATTATGAAATATCCGAGGCGGTTTATAATGATTTGGAACGATATATGTGGAACGGCACTAGTGTGGTAGAAAATCCTGATTATAAGCCTAGCCACAGAGAGGAAATCGAACAGCTGAAAGCCTATCTTGCGGCAACGGATTATGTTGTGATTAAGATTGCCGAAGGGGTGGCAACTGCGGAACAATATGCTGATGTTATTGCACAACGGCAACAATGGCGAGAAAGAATAAATGAGTTGGAGCAGTAATGCTCTTTTTTTTTAATTTTTTTAGGAGATGAAAAATGAATTTAGCTTTTATTACAGTAAATCCAAATGATGATTATCAAGATTTGGAAACATTATCCGGTGTTACTTTTACGGCTGATAAAACTTATGTTTTGCAAGTAAACGGACAGTTGCTGATTTGTGAAGCGGAAAACAAGCCGACAAAAGGAGGTTTCTACAAAACAAATGCAGAGCCTTTTCAATGGATTTCAACCGGTGGAAAGCTTTGGGTTAAATCTTTGCAAAATGCTGTTTCAACAATCAATATAGCGGATTAAGACGATGACATTGATATTTGATTATGGATATAATTCCAATGGGGGAAGTTCGTCTGTGATTGAAAGCTTGAGTATTATGCCGACAACCTCGTCGCAGACAATAACTGCAAGTGGAGGTGTGGACGGATATTCGCCGATTAGTGTTTCTGCGGTTACTTCGAGTATTGATAATAATATAATATCAGAAAATATCAAAAGCGGGGTCAGTATTTTGGGTGTTAGCGGAAGTGTTATTGAAAAAAATACAACTGTGCTTTCGATTACTCCGTCAACATCTGCCCAAATGCATACTCCCTCAAATCCTTATAACGGATATGATGAAGTTAGTGTTGATGCGGTTACTTCCTCTATCGATAGCAATATTATTGCGGAAAATATTAAAAAAGATGTTACAATTCTTGGAGTAACGGGTACTTATGATGCCGGCGGAGGTGATATTGATATTATTACAGCAAAAAATAATACGGGAGCAAGCATAGATTTAGGGAATAAAGTTTGGATTTGTAAGGATAGCGGCGACAGTATGTTTTATTTGCGTACTTTTACTTATATAAACCAAAATTCCTTTACGGGATTTGCGGCTTCAAGCGGTGCAAATGGTGCGGAGATAACTGCAAATGTAATTATGCCTGATAGTTTGGCAATTACACTTTCAACAACGGAAAATAATGCTTATTTGAATGTGAGGTAAAAATGAGTTCAAGTCAAAATTTTATGGTGTATAAGACCTTGCCTTATAGTGTTTATGCAAGAGCAATGGGCAAATGGGATTATTTACAGGAAAATCAATTTTTTAATTCTTCACAAGTCCTTGATATTGCAATGCAAAATTATGATGGTTTGAGTATGACTGCTGAAACTCAACAATCATCTGCTTTACCTTTGAATTTTTCTGCTACCGTTCTGCCATGGAAGTGGGATTATTATAATTATTTGTTGGAAAATAAATATTGCTTTATGCCTGCCGGACAATGGTACAGCGGGGTGGCTGAATTGGGGCTTAATATTGTTGAAAGAGGAAGTCTGACTATTGACAGCAATTATGAAGTAAGCGGATTTACTACTTCAAAATACCTTGAGACAATTGATGTTTTACCTTCAAATTTTACAACTTGGGATATTATGGTTTCTTTTTCGGTAAAAGGAATAGGTTATCAGTCCGTATTATGTCATAAATTGATGACAGGAATGAAGTTGTTTATTGAGAATGCAAAATTAAAAGTCAATATTTCTTCAAATGGGACATCTCAAAATGTTGCAAGCGGCGTATCGGGTACGACTACTATTCAGACCAATACTCAATACTGGGTAAAAGCTTCTTATGACGGTACCACATATAGTGTGAAACTTTCAACTACAGGAGCTTTTGCCGGTGAAGAAACAACAGAAATTGCTGTTGTGGGTGATAAAAATCTTGGTGGTAATGTAATTACCTTTGGTGTGGGAAGTGCCGGAGGATCGCTCGATAATCCGCTGAACGGAACAATATATTTAGGTGAAATATATATAAATATAGATGGTGCAAGTTGGTGGAAAGCTGTTGATTATACCCCTATTGCAAGACAAGGTTGTACCTATAACTATACTGATGACGGTTCGGCTGTTACCTTAAATGCTTTTGTTGTCAATAATGATGAAACTATTGTTCTAACTCAAGATAACAGCTACACAAACGGATATTTATTAGGGACGGTTAGTATTCCGGCTCATACGGTTTATAGTTATTCGGAAACGATAGGAACTTGGACACAATCGGTATTGAGTGCAAACGGTACAATCGGAGGAGATAGCTTTGCTGTCGCTGCGAGTACGGAAAGCTCATCAAATTATCCTGCTTGGAAGGCTTTTGATAGTAATTCAAGTACATATTTCAGAAGTTCAACAAATGATGCTAATAAGTGGCTTGAATTTTATAGTCAGACCGCAGTTGTTGTTACGAGAGTGGATATTACTAATGCAAGCGATTATTTTATCCAAGGATGGGAATTTCAATATTCGGACGATGGTGCGGCTTGGAGTGTGTTGACTTCGGGTACCAGTACGGCAGGTGCAACTGATGAATGGGGATTTGATGTTACTAATTCCGGAGCTCATAAATATTATCGACTTAAAGTTTTGTCAGCGAGCGCAACGAGTTTTGCTGTTGCTGAAATGTCTGTCACAGCTCATACGGTAACTCCTGTTTGGACGGCAGTAGAATAGAGGGGCTTGAAAAAGCCCCTTTTTTAAGGGAGAGAAAAATATGGAACTGATAAATTTGGTTGGCGGTGCGGCAGGAATTACCGCTCTGGCAGGGATGATTTTGAACCTGATAAAAATCGGGGCATGGAAAGGGTGTATGGAGGAGAAAATTTGCGGGGTTTTGCTGCGAATTGATAAGACAGATAAAGAAACGGCCTCAATTATTGTTATGCAAAATCAGCAAAATATTATGTTGGCAAAACTTGAGAGTAAATTTGACAGTTTTGAGGGAAAGTTGGATTTGTTACTAAACTGCAAAAATAAGGCAGGTAAAAATGCTGCGAGATGATGATGTTTGGGTTTTGGCACAAACCTTGTGGGGTGAGGCCAGAGGTGATGGTTTGGAGGGAATTGAGGCGGTTGCTTGCGTTATAATGAACAGATTTAGGGCAAAAAAATGGTTTACCGGTTACAAAATGGAAAACGGTGTCAAAATTGCCGGAATCAGGGAGACATGTCAAAAGAGATTTCAATTTAGCTGCTGGAATAAAAATGATCCTAATTATCAAAAACTTTTGCGAGTTGATGAAAATGATGCAAGTTTTGTCAGATGTTTGAATGTGGCAAAAAAGGCGATTGCGGGTAAAATGACGGATTTTACCAATAATGCTACTTTTTATCATACCAAAAATATAAAACCGAAGTGGGCTTTGCATCATGCTCCTTGTTATGAAACAAAAGGACATTTTTTTTATAATGATATAAAATGAGAGGGAAATAAGATGGATTTTTTCGGAAAGTATCAATCACCGTTCGGGTATCAAAACGGAGATAACGGAGTTGACAGCTATGGAGTTGATCATAGCGGATTTTCAACACAAGATGAGCTGCAATATCAAAATTTGCGATTAAGCAGAGAAAATGAGCTGGCAAATGATATGGCGCGGCAGGGGATTGCGCAGTGCGATTATCCGCAGTATGGCACGGGTTTTTGGGGTAATAATTTGTCAAATGGAACAAATTATGATATTTCAAGGTTGAGCCCGACAGTGCAAGCAGCACTGAATTTAGCAAGAAGTTTGCCTGCACAACAACAAACTCAGCAATCTCCAATGCGACAAGTTCTTGGTGGTACCATGGATATGGTGCGCAATTATTTTGATATGAAATCTGACAATACTATTGGTGGAGATGATTATTTTCATTGTAAAGGCAATTATGAGGCTGCACAAAGAGGAATGTATGGTAAACTAGCAGCGAAAGTTTTAGGAAATGAAAAAGAAGTATTTGACTATTTCAAGAATAGATATTACAAAGGAATGTCGTATCCTGATGCTTTGGCTGATTATTGGCATGATAGGGATGTAAATTTTCAGGCGAGAGAATTAGTGGATAATCCTTTTTATTCTGACTCTAAAGAAGCCTGTCGTTATCAGAGAGTGGAGGGCATTAATGAAAAGTATTAAAAAAATTATAAAATATCTGGTTTGTTTTTTTGTAATTATGATAATTGCTATTTATTGTTATTTTGAACTAGATATGAAAATGGTTTGCCTTGATGGGGGAAAAATTTATGACCCTGAGCAAAAAATATGCCGATCAGATTGTTTAACTTGGGATGAAAAAATAGGATGTGTACCTATAACTAAAGAAAATATCTTGAAAAAGCAGAAAGGTTTACCTTTTTAGGATTTTTTGTTGTTTATGTTTACTTGAAATTTTCAAAATTTTTTTACAGGAGCCGTTATGGCTCTTTTTTTTATGTAAAGGAGAAAACAAGATGAATTTTTTCGGGAAATATCAATCGCCGTTTGGGTATCAAAACGGTGACAATGGGGTTGACAGTTATGGAGTTGATCATAGCGGATTTTCAACGCAAGATGAGTTGCAATATCAAACATTGCGTACAAACAGAGAAAATGAGCTGGCAAATGATATGGTGCGGCAGGGAATTGCGCAGTGCGATTATCCGCAGTATGTAGCAAACTTTTGGCAGAATGCAAGTTTGCGCGGAGGCGGGCTTGATATTGCGAGTATTAGTCCGACTGTGCAAGCAGCATTAAATTTGGCAAAGAATAATCCAACAAATGAATCGGCTATTCAATATGCTCAAAATGTATTGTCGACGGTTATGAATGATGGTAATCAAGAAGCTAATATTGATTATTCTTTGTATGGAAATGATTTTAGTCAATCATTTATTGATCAAATGTTAGCTGATAATCGCTTTCAACAAGCAATGAATAGAACCAGAGCAAATGAGGGCGGGTATGTTAATCATCCGAATGATAGAGGTGGAGCTACAAATTATGGTATAAGTTCGCGTATTTATCCGGATGAAGATATAGAAAATATGACAAGAGAAAGAGCTGATGCAATATATTATCGAGATTATTGGTTAAAACCCAAAATAAATCAACTTCCTGACGAATTGGCAGGTATAGTTTTTGATGATGGTGTTGTGCAAGGGCAACCGACAGCAATTATGAATTTGCAAAAAGCTCTCGGAGTTAAGGCAGATGGTATAATAGGTTCAGATACTTTGGGAGCTGTCAGAAATACAAATTATAAAGCTATAAGAACAGATTTTATAAATAATGTAAACCGAGCAGAAGATGAATATCTGAAAAAAGACCCATCACAAATAATATTTGAAAGAGGGCACAGAAAAAGGTATAATGAATATTAATTTCTGGCAGATATAGACCTAATTATTTTGTTTACATAATATCGTAATTGGTCAGTGGTTACATATTCGCTATATAAATATATTGAGAGGCCGCAATTATTCTTTTTGCAAAAATCGGTTTCGGCAAAAATGAAGAAATATTGGTCATAGGTGAATTTGAGAAAATCATCAATCTTTTTATTTGCTTCTTTTTCAGATAACTCGTAGAAATTTGTGAACAATTTTACTGCAACTTTTTGAAAGCATTGTTGAGTATTTTTATGAGCAGTCATTAAGTGATTATAACATTTCATACTCCATGATTCCGGACATTTTTGTTCATGTTTTTCCCAACTATCTGCGCAATCTATAAATTCCTTTTCAAGGATATCAATATTTTTTTCTGCAGCAGAAACATTAAGGCAATAGATTAAAGGTAAAATGACAAGCACTAAAATTTTCTTCATGAATTATCTCCTTTAGAACAAAGAGAGGTTAAATTTATTTTCGAACATTGTCAAACTTTTTATATAAGGAAAAACAAGATGGATTTTTTCGGAAAGTATCAATCGCCGTTCGGGTATCAAAACGGTGACAATGGAGTTGACAGCTATGGAGTTGATCATAGCGGATTTTCAACACAAGATGAGCTGCAATTTGATATATCGGATGTGAATAAACATCAGTATGTAAGTTGTATTGGCTCAACAGATGGATTATTGGCTACTGCAGAAACTTTAGCAGGAGGGTTGTATAAAGAAATGCAAGATACTAAAGATAAAATTGCTGATCCTCAAAAAAGGGTGGCATATGGAGGTATATTAGGGGTACTCGGGGATGCTAAAAAAGATTTGAAAAATGATTTTATCGGAGCTACGGCAGGATATATTGCTGGTAGATATAATGTTCCTGAAACTTGCAATTTATTATTAAGTAATCCAATAAAATTTGAAAAATAACATATCTATGAGAAATGTATAAATAAGTTGACTGTTTGTACCTTTTCATTTATTATCTTGATCTATATTATGGAGGATAATAAGTGTTTGTTAAATATTTGCTTTCTTTACTTTTATTTTTAACAATTCTAATTGAGCCTTTTGCTTTTGTCGGTTTTATAGAAGAGGTTGTATATGTAGGAATAATTGTTCCACTATTATTTCAAAAGATATGGTTCGGATATTGGATAAATTATAGTGATTATAAAAATTTTTGCTTTAATATTTTATTTTCGATATTTTTTATCTTATCTTCTTTTGGAATAAATATCTTTTTAGAAATGGGAGGCTTAATAAACAATGCAACAGAAATTGATTTGTTTACACTCATATTGATTATATTTAACAGATTGTTATTCTTTTTTGCTATTCTCTACTTGTGGAATAGCTATTTATTTGAGAATAAAAATAAAATTTTGTATTATTTTTTCAGATTTTTGCAAGTTTTTTATGCAATAATTGCAATACCAATTATAATCTTGATGTTATATTTGATATTTCTCTACAATATAACACCGGTGGATTAAATAAACAAAATTGGACTAGGCTTTATGAGGCGATAAACAATCATGATGTCAATGGTATTATCAATATGCGAGTTTGAGAGGAGGCGGGATTGATATTGCGAGTATTAGTCCGACAGTGCAAAATGCACTTAATTTAGCAAGAAAGTTTCCGGCAGAAAGCCGCCAGCCGCAAGAACAGCAAAATAATACTTGGAATACGGTAAAAAATTGGGGAGAAAATTTTGCTGATGCAACGCAAGCAGCGGCGGTTGGATATACGACAGGTTTAACGTTAGGAAATTTTGATGAAACTTTTGGAGGAGTATCGGCTTTGTTGACAGGAAATAGCGACAACTATACCAAAGGTAGAGATGTAGCCAGACAATTGCAAAATAACTTGAGCACAAACTATCCGTATTTATATGGTGGGGCAGAATTTGCTGGTGCAGTGATGTCGCCGCTGCGGTTGTTTAAGGGTGCGAAAGTAATGGATAATGCTCTTAATGCAGTCGCAAATACCGGTATTGCTTCTGCCGGATATGCCGAAAATTGGAAAGATTTCGGGACGAATTTGATTGCTAATGGGATTGCAAATACAGTAGGCGTGAAAATTAATCAATTACCGCTTACGAGGGGAGCAGGTGTTGGAACGCGAAAAGTGTTGACACAAGGTGTTAATTATATTACTAACAAGATTAGTGATGCTGTGAATAATAAAGATTGGTAAGTGGTTTATTTATGTACAATATAAATAAGACAACTGAAAACAAAACAATAATTAAAGTACTAGATTTTATAGTAGCCTTTTTTGTTGCTGTAGCTTTTTCTGTTATGATAGGGTTGCATGCTTATGTACCATTTTTTCCGGTGTTATTTATTTTTGATATATGTTTCTGGGTAGTACATCCTTTGTTTTTGTGTTATGTGTTACAAAAAAAGTGGAGTGTGTGCATACATGATGATAAACTTCGCTTGCAATATATTACAATACCTTGTCTCATTATGGAAGTTTTGGTTATGCTTTATTATCCGAGCGAAACGATAATGATTATTAAGTCATTTTGATATACATTAAAGAGCTTTTAAGGCTCTTTTTTTTATGGAAGGGAAAAATAAGATGGATTTTTTCGGAAAGTATCAATCGCCGTTCGGGTATCAAAACGGTGACAATGGAGTTGACAGCTATGGAGTTGATCATAGCGGATTTTCAACACAAGATGAGCTGCAATACCAAACTTTGCGATTAAGCAGAGAAAATGAGCTGGCAAATGATATGGCGCGGCAGGGAATTCCGCAAAACAATTATCCGCAGTATGGAGCAAATTTTTGGGGTAGTAATCTCTCAAATGCTACGAATTATGATATTTCAAAGCTTAGTCCGACAGTACAAAACGCGCTGAACTTGGCAAGAAATATGCCAGTACAGAATCAACAGTCTCAAGAACAGGAAAGCAATATGTTTACACAGCAACAAAATAGGAATATGGAAAACGGTTTGTTGATGAGCGGTATGGATACATTATATGGTATGAACAGAGCCATAAATGGAATGACTTTCGGAGGTTTGGACTGGTTGGGCAATAAACTCGGAGTTGATACAAAAATGAATGATTATCTTAATCTAAAGGACGAAAATAGTCGGACATTAGCAGATGGAACTGGAAAACTTGCAGAATTTGGCGGAGGAATGTTGAGCGGAGGAACGATAGGCGCGGCAACATATGAGCCTGTAAATATGATGTATCAAGGATATAAGATAGGGCGAGCTTATGATAAATTGAGCCAAAATCCTTTTGAGGGAAATGGTACAGATGTAATTGCAAAAATGAAAAACCATAACGGAGAACCTGTCGTGTTACAACGAGGAGAGGCAATAGCAGGGGAAGACGGAAATGTGATTGTTAGCGGAAGACCTTTGCAACATGCGACAGGAACAGCTAGAAACTATGGACTAAATAAAATTATTTATAAACATGGGGTTCCAAGAGATGAAGTTGTAAAAATTCCAAGATATATTAAAAATGAACCGTTGGAAATAAATAATAGAAATCAACACATTTATAGATTTCTTGGTAATAATGAAAAAATTAAGTTGTCTACAACTCCTATTGATGATTATAGGACTATATCTTCAATGTATAAATATATTCCTGAAAAGTAAGACAATAAATATATAAAAGGAGTTCTTTGTTCAAGAACTCCTCTTCCTTGTTCTCTATAACCGCTTATCTGGCGGGTATAGGATACACAATAGGCGATTTCGATTTCATTCCTATTGGCAAGGAATACCTTAAGGCAGTTCATATATATTATATTAAGGTGTAAAAGTCAAGGAAATGACAGAATTTTTTTATGTTGCAGGTAATGCTACAGATGTAATTGCAAAAATGAAAAACCATAACGGAGAACCTGTCGTGTTACAACGAGGAGAGGCAATAGCAGGGGAAGACGGAAATGTGATTGTACATGGAAAAGCTTTGGGGCGAGAAACAGGAACGGTTAGAAATTTTGGTTTGAATAAGGGAATATATAAGCATGGTGTTAATAGAAGTGATGTCAAAAGGATACCAGGAATAATTAAGCAAGAACCTGTAGAAACAAATCAATTTGGTCAAAATGTTTATATGTCGCAGGGTAAAAATGGAGATTTAAGAGTTGTAACATCGCTGAAAGATGATAAGAATTTTATCTCTACTACATATTATCCTAAAAGATAAATTAAAAGGCTCTCTTGTGAGAGCCTTCCTTTTTTCCTTGCACAGGGCTGTCAACCCTATGTAAGATACGCAATAGGCGATTTCGGTTTTCATTCCTATTGGAAAAGTACCTTAAGGTACTTTGTATATAGCGTATTAATGGAAAAAAGTCAATAAAATGTCGAAATTTGTATGTAGTAAAGTTTATAAATTTTTTATATGGGATAAATAAAATGGATTTTTTCGGGAAGTATCAATCTCCGTTCGGGTATCAAAACGGTGACAATGGGGTTGACAGCTATGGAGTTGACCATAGCGGATTTTCAACACAAGATGAGTTGCAATATCAAACATTGCGATTAAGCAGAGAAAATGAGCTGGCAAATGATATGGCGCGGCAGGGGATTGCGCAAAACGATTATCCGCAGTATGGATTGGTTCTTCGATGATTGGCAAAACAAGAAAGATGATAGAGAGAAAAAAGATGCTGAATAGTTTTTCTGGTTTGATGTATTGAAATTTATTCCGGAGCCTTTTGGGCTCCTTTTTTTATAATTTTTTATGAAAGGAGTGTAAAATGAAAAAGCATAAAAATTGCCGATATTTGTTTTGGCGGTGGTTGATTACAAAATCTTTACAGCATCGAAAAATTTATTGGTTGCTGTGGGGAATTTTGGCGGCAATCTGCGCTTTGGGTATAAATATTGCCGAGTTGGGATAATGACAAAGATAATTGTGATTGCGGTTGCAGTTTGTGCTTTGGTTTTCGGAGCATATTATTTGGGGCGCTCTCATGCGAAAACAGAGGTTATTACCAAAAGGGTGGAGGTTATTAAATATGTTGAAAAGAAAAAAGCGGCTATTTACAGCAAGCCTAATCTTGAGCGTTCTGCTTTGCTTGTGCTCATGCGTGAGGGAAAGTTATGACTTTTGCCCGATGTATCCGATAGCCGGCAAAAAAGTGGCAGATGAACTTGAAAAAGCTGAACTTGCCGAGGCTGCAAATTTTTGGGAATGGATGGGGCGGGTAAATAAATTACGCGAAGAATTAGAACTTTGCAGAAATTAAAAAATAAATTTTGGTGCGGCAAAAGGTTTGCCGTTTTTTTATAACTTTTTTAGGAGAAAAATAATGCCTTTTGATTCACAAGGAAAATTTACGAGAATGCATAACTGGGAGCAGGATAGAATAAACAATATAGATATTGTTACCGACCATGCGGATGAAGAAGATGATAATTTTGCACAGGCCTTAAATGAGACTTTTTTGCGCGACGGGCGTGTGCCGATGAAAGGAAATGTTAATGCCGGCGGCTTCAGGGTGTGTAATTTGGCAAACGGGGTTTTGTCGGGAGATGCCGTAAATAAATCTCAATTGGACAGCTTGAATGTTGGGGTTAATGAAGCAATTATGCAGGTTTTGAATTTGTTGCAGCCGGTGGGAGATATAAAAGCCTCGGTAAAAACGGCAAATCATGGTAATTGGCTTTTGTGCAACGGACAAGCTGTTAGCAGAACGACATATAGTGATTTGTATGCTTTGATCGGTACTCATTTTGGCA
The DNA here is from genome assembly GCA_045593845.1 of Alphaproteobacteria bacterium. Classification (GTDB taxonomy): domain Bacteria; phylum Pseudomonadota; class Alphaproteobacteria; order RF32; family CAG-239; genus JAFUYI01. Next base: position 111,554 of record JAZNXK010000004.1, on the reverse strand, counting down.
GCGGTAACGGAGTTACAACTTTTAATGTGCCGGATTATAGAGGAAAGTTTTTGCGTGGTTTGGGCGGAAATTCGGCCGCAAATATTTATACGACGCAGGCAGAGGGTATTCCGGCAGTTCCTTCTCACTATCACTATTTGGCTGCAAACGAAAACGGAAGATCTAACCTTGTCAGTTTGACGGCTTCAAATTATTTGACAGTTGAAGGAGGATCAAGTGCTACGGCAGCTGTTTCTTATCGCTTGAACGGAACAACAACGGCACCTACTTTGGGAAAAACAGGGGCGGTTGCGCCGACAAGTGCGATATATGGTAACAGTCAACATGTTACACCGATAAATCAGGCAATAAACTATTTTATTAAAGCAAAGCCGGAAAGTGCAAGCTAATATCGTTGGAGCGGAGCCGTTGAGAATTTTTTTTAGCGGCTCTTTTTTGTCTTTTTACGGAAAGGAGAAAATAAGATGGATTTTTTCGGGAAATATCAATCACCGTTCGGGTATCAAAACGGAGATAGATAGCTATGGTGTTGACCAAAGCGGATTTACAGCTCAAGATGAGTTGCAATACCAAACTTTGCGACCAATACTTATGAGCGTAATGGATTTTTCATTCATGGCGGCTGGAGTAAAGGTTCAGCCGGATGTATAGATATTCCGTGGCAAACCGGAAAATTAAGTAATTACTTGGATGATTGTCAAGATTCTGTTCCGGTATATGTTAAATATCCGAAGGAATGGTAAAAATGTAAGGCAAGGAAAAATTCCTTGCCTTTTGTTTTTGTTGATATAATATAGTAATTACAACCTTTAGGATAACAACATGTTTCAAGATAAAGTAAAGCAAGCGATATCAGATACCTTCAAACTCTTGTGGTCGTTTAAGTGGTATGTTGGACTGTATTTGATATATTATGTTATTTCAGGATATACTTTAATAGCTATTCCTGCCGAGAATGATCCGATATTCCATTACGAATATGTACGCGGCGCATGGAATTATATCAATCAGGAAGTATATATTGGCAGTATGAAATTATATTTTATTATTGATACTCTTATATTTCTTATTGGTACCAGTAATATGCGCAATCATCCATTGTTGGCAAGGATTATATTTGCATCTCCGTGGATAGTTATGTTGTTGGGAACATTTATTATAATATGTGAGTGGTTATTTGCTTTGGTTAGTTAAGATGATATTTTATGTTGTTGTAATATTAATCATAGTTACAATCTTTAAAATAAAACAATGTTTCGAGAACAAGTAGGTCAATTTATGCAAAATATAAAGCAAAACATAGCAGAAATCATTAAACTTCTATGGCAGTTTAAATGGTTCGTTATTTTGGATATGGCATTTTTTGCCTTATTACTGTCAGAATATTTCAATCCGCCGGCGATAAACGATATGATTTGGGGAAGTGAAGCTACAAATGGGGCATGGAATTACCAAAATCAACAACTGTATATGCAAAGTTGTAAATATAGTTTGATTATTTCTGCATTATTTTTTCTGATTGCAACAAGTAATATGAAAAATCACCCCAGATTAGCTAAGTTAGTATTTTTATTTCCCTTATATGTGGGATGGCTAGGGTTGCTGTAATTTTGTTTTTTATGACGTAAAAATATAAATGTCAAACAAAGTTTGTAATCTAGACAAAGTTTAGTATTTTTTTTTGTTTGAGGTATTTCGACTTTCATTATGGACAAACAGAGAAAATGAGTTGGCAAATGATATGGCGCGGCAGGGAATTGCGCAAGAAAGTTTCAGGCAGAAGGCTGACAAAAACAAGGGGCATAAAATAGTATAGGTTGGCAGAATAGTGTATAAATTCCTTGCTATTTTGCTTTTTAGGAATATACTTGAAATCGGTTTTTTTAGGGAAAAGAGTATGGCTATTTTAGAACGTTTGAAAAAAATGCAAGATGCTCGCGGTGAAAACCGTCTGGTTATGATTTTGGACGGTATGGGTGTGTCAGTAATGGATAAAATGCTCGATAAAAAAGGTTTCTTTTATACTCATCTAACTGATGTGGAAGAAGCCCTTATTCCTGCGACTACGGTTGCCGCGACAACAGCATACAGAACCGGAGAAATGCCGTGGAAAACAGGTTTTATCGGATGGGCACAATATTTTTCGGAAACGGATGAAGTGATAGAGGTGTTCCTCAATAGAAATTATTATACCGGCGAAATTTCGAAGTTGCCGCAACACACAAACAGATTGCCTTGCAAGACGGTTGTTGAAAGAATGGTATGCGAGGGGAGGCGTGCTTTTGAGGTTCTGCCAAATTTTGCTCCTGACGGCTTTGATACTTTTGATGAGTGGTTGAACCATGTTGTTGAATTGTGCAATCAAGAGACAGATGCTTATATATATGCATATTGGAATGAGCCGGATGCGGCATTGCATCATTTCGGGTCTAAAGAGCCGAGGGTAAAGGCGTTGTTGCGGGAAATGGAACAAAAAATTGAGCTCGCCTTTCAGAAAATACATAATAAAACCGATATTTTAATAACCGCTGATCACGGGCATAGAGATGTTAAATATTTCTTTGTGGGGGATTATCCTGATTTTGCGGAAACTTTATTGCATCCGATTTCTTTGGAGCCGCGTTGTGTTTCGCTCTTTATAAAACCTGAATATATCAAGGAATTTCCGGTTATATTTGACAAGTATTTCGGCAGTGAGTTTAAGTTGGTTACCAAAGCAGAATTTGAAAAGGATTATTTGCATGCCGAAGAGCCGGTGCGCTTTGTCGGGGATTATGTTGCTTTGGCGACGGGTGATTATGAAATGAAGCAAAATAATAATCAAGATTTATTAAAAAGTAATCATGCCGGCATTACTAAAGATGAGTTGGAAATACCGATTATTAGAATAGCCGTTACATAAATCTGAAATTCGGCGGATTTGTAGCTCTTAAAATTGCGGATATTGTTAAATTCTTCGTTGTAATAGCTTTTATGATAGCTATACTGGGTGTATGTTTACATTTTGCGAAAGGATAGAACAATGGCAGTTGCGATAGTTTTGTTGATATTGATTTTGGTGGCTCTTGCCTCGTCTGTGGTGATTGTCCGTCAGGGATACGAATATACGGTTGAGTTTTTGGGAAAATACACTCGCTCGCTTGATCCGGGGTTTCATATTTTGGTGCCGATTCTTGAGCGTATAGGTGCAAAAATTAACCGTATGGAGCAGGTTTTGGATGTTCCGCCGCAAGAAGTTATTACCAAAGATAATGCCATGGTTAAAGTTGACGGAGTGCTGTTTTTTCAGATTCAAAAGGCTGAAAATGCGGCCTATCAGGTGCGAAATCTTGACCAAGCAATATTGAATTTGATTATGACAAATATTCGAACGGTTATCGGAGGTATGGAGATTGATGAGCTTTTATCGCAGAGAGATTCAATCAATCATCGTTTGTTGGCAGTGGTGGATGAGGCGACAATTCCTTGGGGTGTAAAGGTTACTCGTGTAGAAATCAAGGATATTACTCCGCCGCGTGATTTGATTGATTCAATGGCAAGACAGATGAAGGCAGAGCGTGAAAAACGCGCCAATATTCTTGAGGCGGAGGGTATCCGTCAGTCCGAAATTTTGAAATCGGAAGGCGAGAAACAATCTCGTATTTTGGCGGCAGAAGCTGAAAAAGAAGCTGCTTTCCGTGCCGCAGAGGCTAGAGAACGTACTGCAGAGGCCGAGGCTAATGCTACACGTATGATGTCAGAAGCCATTGTAAAAGGTGATGCTAAAGCGCTCAATTATTTTTTGGGCTTGAAATATGTTGATGCTTTGCAGGGAATTGTGACCTCTCCAAATCAAAAATTGTTGATGTTGCCGATGGAGACACAAAATCTGATGAGCTCGCTGGCCGGAATCGCCGAGATTGCCAAAGAAGTCGTAAAAGACAAAAATAGCAAGAAATAGGAGCCGAAAATGACTTATATACAATGGTTGTCACTTGGAATTATACTTATTGTGCTTGAGTTTTTTGTTCCCGGAACTTATTTGATATGGTTTGGTTTTTCGGCTTGTGTTGTCGGGGCGGTGGTATTTTTTGTAACACTCACGTTGACAAAGCAATTGCTGATGTTTTCAATTATTTCGGCTATTTTTGCGGTTTTGGGCCTGTATGTCTATCGCAAAATTATGCTGATGGTAAAAGCTCCGAGAAGTGCTCAAAATTTGAATAATATGGCGGCACAGTATATCGGGCGCAGCTATAAGCTGGTGCAAGATGTTGTTGACGGAAGAGCCAAGGTTGCGGTCGGGGATACGGTTTGGATTGTAGAATGTCCTGATAATTTGAAAACAGGGGATTTGGTCAAGATTACTGATGTCCGCGACGGAGTGGTGCTGATTGCAGGAAAAGTTGACAGCAAGTAGATTTGTTAGCAAGATTTGCTGATAAGTATAGATTGTAATGAAAACTTGATGAAACTCTGCAAAAAATGTGTTATACTAAAAACAGTTGTTTTTTTGTAACGGAGAGTTGCAGTGGTTGAATCTACGAAAGATGCCATAAATCGGATGGAAGATATTCGAGAGCAAAGTGTGCTGGCAGTTGATGTGAATGCGGCTATAGAGCAAGATATTGTTATAATGTCAAAAGAGACAGGGACAGCATCTTTTTCATATGGGGATATTCATAATTCTAAAGTCGATAATGAACTTCATTATGATTATAAGATGGTTATTGACGGTTATGCACAAATGCACGAAATAACACCGATTGATGCAGAGAAGAGATTGCTTAAATTGGGAGTGTTAAGGCCAATGCCGAATGGGGAATATTCCGTTGAAGTGGGGCATTCTACACGATCAGGCGGTGGCAGAAATTATGATGGTACGATTTTTTTCGCTTTTAGTAATAATAGTAAAGATACTCGTTACCATGAATTGGCGCATTCATATCAAAGAAAATATAATCTTTTTGATGATGATACAATTGATAAAATGTATGCTCTTTCTGAAAAGGGGCTGGAAAATCCCCTAGATAAAAAGCGCAAATTTGTTTCTCCTGACAGATATAAGCTTTATCTGAAAGAAACTCATGCAATGATTTTTGCGCAATCTGCATTGATGTTGAGGCAAGAAACAAGGGCGGACTTCTTAAAACAAGCTGTTTATGCCAGAAGTGTAGGTGATGTTGAACATTCTACGGGGGTGCTTATGGGGGCACTTCATATAGAAGGTTCTGATTTTAAGAAGCTATATGCCTGCAGAGCGGCAATGTATGCAGCTACGCGCGAAGTTGCCGCTATTCGTAAGAACGGAAAACGTGGTGAGTATTTTAATGCAGACGGTAGCTTGAACGGAAAGAAACTTTCAGATTTGTGTGAGAAAATTGTTTTTGAAAAAGCTTATTCTCCTCGCACTTATCGGGCATTTATAGATGGTAATGTTCTTGACGGTCACTCGGAGAAAGAAAACGGTTGGCGCAGAGATACTTTGTCGGCGTTGGGAAAAGCGCTTCCCGCAAAAGTGATAAATTTTTTCGGAAAAGACAAAATTAAGATTGAAAAAATCAGACACAGCCTGCTGAAAAAGAAAGAAATAAAACTGCTGGAAAAAATGACAAGTCATCGGGAGAAAAATGATGATCCGCAGAAGCAGGCCGTAAGTGATTATCAGTATATTCAAGCTAGGTTATCAATTTTGGCCTCTAAATCTTTTTATGTGAATGCTGATGATTTTTTGAAAGGTATGCTGCGCAAGATGGGAAAGTATGCAGTTGATGATAGTATCGGCATGATGGCTACTGATGTTCGCGCTGCAGGTGCCTTTGAGGAACTTTCAAATATATATTCAATTGTGTGTGCGAATAAGTCAAATCCTTATTTTCGTGCGATTATGGAAAATCCGGCAAACATTGTTGATGCCAGAAATGGTAAATTGGTTGTTTCTGAACAAGAAAAAACATCAGAAACACAAGCGCCTGAAAAACCTTTGGACATTGCGTCAAAAATGAAAATGTTGCGTAACAGGGGTAGGGGAAATTATTAAAATTTTGCAAGTTTGAGCAGAAAAATAATATCTATGCCTATTGACATTGCTGCTAAAAAGGCTTAAATATCGTAAATCTGTTTTTTATGGAGATTGAGATGGGTATTTTGGATAGAGATTTACAAGAAGTAGATTTGAGGAAGCAGGATGCTTATCGTTTGATGGCAACTTATAATCAGGAAACAGGAGAGCAGTTTTTTGATTGGGTAAAGGTTGTTCCTGAAGGAAATGTGATGCTTCATGAGAGTTTGCGACGTCTGCGTGCTAAGCAGCTGCCGGAAGCACAGAGAAAGAACCTGAAGGACTTGTTGCCGCCGTTGGTTGTTGCTGTTAATAAGGTTAACGGTGCAAAAACAGTGCATTTTGCCAGCGATAGAGACAAAACCGAGGAAAATATCAAAAAAGTTGATGAAATGAAATCTCGTATTTTGGCTGAACATACAAAGTTTTCGAGCAGATTTTTGGAGAGAAACAGAACATCTACCTTTGATGATGTTACTACCGATGCAGAGCGACAAGCGGTTTTGTGGGACAGTATTCCGGATGAGGAATTGTTTGAAACTCCAAGCAATTATATGGAAGATATTTTGCGTAGAGAGATATTGGAAGCCAGAATGAGGACTTCCAGTGGTTTTACAAGAGCAAGATATAGGCATTTTTTGGGGTATGATTAAGCCTTGCAGACGTAGTCCTGCAGAATTTTTTTACGTCCGTATTTATCAAAGAATATTTCCAGTGAGTTGCCTTCGGCGGCGATAACTTTGCCATATCCGAAAGATGAGTGGAATACTCTGCTGCCGGCAGGAAATTGAGAATTACCTTTTTGGTGGGTATATTGGTAAGAATAATTATAGCCGTCGTCAATCGGTTCGTAGCTAAAACGGTCATCGCTTTCGTTAATGTTATTGTTTAAATTCTTATTGTAATAACTTGTTTTATTGTAATTTTGTTGTTTTTTATATGGTGCGCCGAAAGTTGCGCTGTAATTGCAAATTTCTATATTCTGCGGCGGAATTTCATTGATAAATCGCGAAGGAATATTGCTCTGCCATTGTCCGTATATGCGGCGGTTCAGAGCTACGCAGATATATACTTTTTGCTTGGCGCGGGTTATGGCAACATAAGCAAGTCTGCGTTCTTCTTCCAAGGCACTGCTTTGCCCTTCATCAAGTGAGCGCTGGTGCGGAAACAGACCTTCTTCCCATCCGGGGAGAAAAACCGCATCAAATTCAAGTCCTTTGGCAGAGTGAAGTGTCATCAAGGTTACTTTGTTGCGGTCAATAGAAGTATCGTTGTCCATTACCAGACTTACGTGTTCTAAAAATTCCGATAATGTCGGGTATAATTTGCGGTCGCTCATCACATTTACAAGTTCTTTCAAGTTCTCGATACGACCTTCAGATTCCGGTGTTTTTTCGTTTTGCAACATCTCCATATAGCCTGAATCTTCGATTACTTGGAGCACAATTTCGTCAGGTGAAAGAGCTATGGAATTTTCTTGCCATAAATTAAAGTTTTGCATTAAATTTGAGAGATTGTCCTTTGTTTTTCCGGAAAAAATATTTTCTTCTAAACTTTTCTTTATGGCGCTATACATAGAGATTTGGTTTTCTCTGGCGACGGTATGTAATTTCTCTATTGTTTTAGCTCCGATGCCTCGCGTCGGTTTGTTTATGATGCGTTCAAGAGCCAAATTATCTGCCGGTTGGACTATCACACGCAGATAGGCCAAAATATCTCTGATTTCGGCTCTTTCGTAGAATTTAGGGCCGCCGATTACCTGATAAGGTAAAGCCTCGGCAATAAATTTTTCTTCAAACTCGCGGGTTTGTGCTGCTGTGCGAACTAAAACGGAAATTTCCGAGTATGGCAAGCCGGAGCGGTGCAAGTTCTCTATTTCCGAAGCAACATAAGAGGCTTCGTCGTTGCCGGAATATGTGCTTACTATCTTGATTTTATTATTTTCTTTTGCGGTTGCAGGGCTGTTTTCGGCGACAATGAGAGTTTTGCCCAAACGTCCTTGATTATGACTTATCAATGCGGAAGCGGCGGCTAAAATATTGGCTGTGGAGCGATAATTGCGTTCCAAGCGGATGATTTTGGCATTGGCAAAGTCTTTTTCAAAGCGCAAAATATTTTCTATTTCGGCGCCGCGCCAAGAATATATTGATTGGTCATCATCACCGACACAGCATATATTGCGGTGTTTTTGGCTCAAAAGTCGCAACAGGAGATACTGGGTGACATTAGTATCTTGGTACTCGTCAACCATAATGTAATGAAATCTATCCTGATATTTTTCCGCCACTTCGGGGTAGGTCATCAAAATTTTCAGCGACAGAAGCAAAATATCGCCGAAGTCAACGCAATTTTGCTCGGTTAATCTTTGCTGGTAGAGTTGATAAATTTTGGTCAGAGTGTTGCCGTGAAAATCAGGATTGAGTTTGTCAGCGGTCAAGCCTTTGTCTTTCCATAGCTGGATTTTTTCGAGCAAGGCCTGTGGAGGGTATTTTTTGTCGTCAATACCCATTTCTTGGGATATTTGCTTGATCACCCTTTTTTGGTCGTCTTCACCCAGAATGGTAAAATTGGATTGCAATCCGACAAGTTCGGCATTTTGGCGCAGAATTTTGACGCAAATGCCGTGAAAAGTTCCCATCCATACGGAATTTACCGCTTCTCCAATCATATTTTTGGCGCGCTCGGTCATTTCTTTGGCTGCGCGGTTGGTAAAGGTTACAACAAGACAGTTCCACGGGTTGGCGAGATGATGTGCCAAGATATATGCCAAACGTGTGGTCAAAACTCGGGTTTTGCCGGTGCCGGCACCGGACAGCACCAAAAGTGGTCCTTCGGTGGTGGTGACTGCTTCTTTTTGCTCCGGATTAAGCTCTTCGAGCCAAGGATCTTGTTGCATCAGAGAGGATGTGTTGTCATAAACTGGGGCAATTTCTGAATTTTCTAGCTCAAATATATCATTCATGGTGGATACTTCTTGTTTTTTTGTTTTCTGGCGCCTATATTACATTATTATAGCAAAAGTAAAAGCTATTTTTTTGTAATATACTCAAAAGAGGGAAAAATGTCAGAAAATCTGCAAAAAATTATTGGTTTGACCGAATATATGAACTCAAAAATCGTGGGACAAAAAGATTTGGTCAAAAAGATGATAATTACCATGCTTGCCGGCGGAAATGCTTTGGTTGAGGGAGCTCCGGGCTTGGCAAAAACCAAGGCGATAAGAACTTTGGCCGATTGTATTTCGGCAAGTTTTAACCGCATTCAGTTTACGCCGGATTTGTTGCCGTCGGATATTACCGGAAGCGAGATTTATGTGGCACAAAAAGGTGCTTTTGAGTTTAGAAAAGGTCCGATTTTTGCCAATTTGGTGCTGGCAGATGAGATTAACCGTGCGCCGGCAAAAGTGCAATCCGCTTTGTTGGAGGCAATGGCTGAAAAACAAGTCAGTGTCGGCGGACAACGTTTTGAGTTGCCGAGGCTCTTTATGGTTATGGCAACACAAAACCCGATTGAGCACGAGGGAACTTATAATTTGCCCGAAGCGCAGTTGGACAGGTTTTTGATGTATATTAAAATTGGTCAGCCGACGGCGGCCGATGAGCATAAAATTTTGCGTTTGGTGCGCGGTGAACAAGCTTTTGCGGCACCGGATAAGCAAAATAATTTTGAAAAGTTGGATATTGCTGATGTTGAGGCCGCGACTCGCGAAGCGTCGGGAGTATATTTGAGTCCGGAGCTTGAAGAATATTTGGTGCAGTTGATTGTGGCGACCAGAAGACCTGAAAAATATGATGAAAATTTGGCCGGAATGGTTATGTTCGGGGCAAGTCCGCGCGCAACGATTGCGCTTGACAGATGTGCAAAAATCAATGCTTGGCTTGACGGACGAGATTTTGTGGCACCGGAGGATATTCATGGCGTGGTTTATGATATTTTGCGTCACAGAGTTATTTTGAGTTTTGAGGCGCAGGCAGACGGTAAAACAAGCGATGATGTGATTGCGGCTTTGTTGAATGTTGTGCCGTTGCCGTAAGGATTTAATATGGTTGAAATAAGAAAAATTGCCGCCAAAATTTTGGGTTCTTCGCAAAATCAAAATTCAAATTCCGCGTTGGTTGCGAATTTGGAGGATTTGATGGAGCAGAGGAAAGGTGTGGTTTTTCTGCATATTAAAAACAAACTCAAAACATCTGATAAAGCCGGTGATGTCAAATCTGCCTTTAAGGGGCGCGGTATCGAAATGGAAGAGATACGAGAATATTCTTTCGGTGATGATGTCAGAGATATTGACTGGCGGGTTACGGCGCGCAAGAACACCCCTTATACCAAGGTTTATGCTGAAGAAAGGGATAGGGAAATTTATGTCTTTTTAGATTTGTCCCCGTCGATGCTGTTTGGGACCAAAAAAGAGCTGAAATCAGTTACGGCGAGTAAAATTGCCGCCTTGATAGGCTGGATGGCGCAAAAAAATAATGACAGATTCGGAGCCTTTATTTTTGACGGAGAGAAGATTTGGCATTGTAAACCGCAGAATGACAGGGCTAATTTGTTGGCGATTTTGAAAAAAATTGAGGCGACGCAAAATATGGTTTTGAACCGACAGAATGTTAAACCTGATTGGCAAAAAACACTTCACGGGGTTTTGAAAAATATGAAAAGTCAGGCAGTGATGTTTTTGCTGAGCGATTTTGCCAATTTTGGTGAAGAAGAAAAGAAACTGCTTGCTGCAGTTGCTAAAAAATCACAGCTTTTTTGCGTTGATGTATATGATGTTTTGGAAGAAAATGCCCCTCCTGCCGGAGAATATATGATTGAAAATTCAGGCAAAAGTTTGGTTTTTGATTCGAGAGGAAAGGGGTTTGTTGAGGAATATGCAAGGTTTTTTGCTGATAAGCGAAAAATTATGCGCGATTTTTGCCGTCGTTTTGATTGCAAATGGCTGGAAGTGCGCTCGGATATCCCGATAAATCAGCAAATGAAGGTGATTTAATTTTTTTCTCGGACAGAAAAATTAAATTATTGACAAAAAATATATTTAGTGCTATCATCCGAAAATGTAATTATTTTGTATAACTAGAGAGAGTGAAATGGTAAAATCTAACGAAAATAACTCATATCGCCGCGGACAAGAGCTTTTGGACCAAGGCTTTTATAAAGATGCAATAGAACAATTTGATAAGGCAATTGCCGAGCAACCCGATTTTTGGAAAGCTCTCAACTCTAAGGGATTCGCTCTGCAAAAACTCAGCAGATATACCGAAGCTGTTGAGTGTTTTGATAAGGCCTTGGAAAAAAATCCTCAATCAGTCGAGATTATCAATAACAAGGGAGTTACTCTCTCAATGAGAGGACTTTACAAAGATGCTATTGCGCAGTTTGATATTGCGGCTTCTATTGACCCTACATCTTTGGAGGCTTTGAACGGCAAAGCTATTGCATTGCAACACATGTATTTGTATAAAGAAGCGTTAGATGTTTTGGAGCAGGCTATCAAGATTGATCCTCAATATTCACAGACATTGTTGAGTATTGCGGTAACGTTGCAAAAGCTGAAACAATTTGAAAGAGCCATTTCGTTCTTTAAGAAAGTGTTGTCGATTGATAAGACAAACATCAAGGCTTGGAACGGAGTCGGAGTTACTTATCAGTTGATGGGAGATAATGCTTCTGCACTCAAATGTTTTACAAAAATTTTAAATATTAACAGTCGCGAGATTCAGGCTTGGATCAGTATCGGCTTTGTTTATCAAAAAATGATGAAATTTCAAGATGCTCTGAAATGCTACAAAAAAGCATTGTCAATAAATAACGGTCGTTATCATCACAAGCTTTATGACGGTATGGCGAGTTGTTTGACCAAGCTTTCAGAGTTTGATCAGGCGGTTGATGTCTATAAGCAAATATTTAATGTGGAAGAGGGCAAAAAGAAATGGGATGCCCAACGTTCAATTAAGTTTGTCGGAAAACTGAAACGTAAAAAGGCTTTGGGAACTCTTCCTGATTTGGTACCGCCGGATAGTGAGAATTAAAAGAAAAAACGCCTCGAAATGAGGCGTTTTTTAATTTTTATAAAATTTGCTTGCTAAAATCTGTATAGTGTTATATCTTTTGCTTGCAACCGAAATGTCGGTTGTGGTGTCTGAAAACATCATCACAAAAAATATCCTCCTTTAGGAGGAGTGCTCGAATATATTGAATAAGAGCGGCTGCTTTGTGACAGTTTTTCAGCTCCTCCGCCTTTTTTATAAAGGCGGTTTTGTTTTAACAAAATCAAAGGAGTTATAAAAAATGCAGGATAAAAAAACTTTTAAGAAAAATCATTGGGAATTGAAATACGATTTTGGCCGGCAGGTGCGACTTTTGCGCGAAAATACCGAGCTTTCGTTTGCCGAGCTATCAATGAAAACCGGTATCGGTATTGAGAGTTTGAAAGCTATGGAATTGGGTAATTTTCATCTTTTGGGGTTTGTTTTTAAATTGGCAAAATTCTATGACAAGAAAGTGAAAATCGAGTTTTATTAAAGAAAAAACTCCGACTGTGAAGTCGGAGTTTTTTTAAGCTTTGAACCATATCTATATAAGTTTTACCGTATCTTGGGCGATAATCAATTCTTCGTCGGTCGGAATGACGAAAACTTTTACCTTTGATTCCGGAGTAGAAATAGCAATTGTTTGTCCGCGCTTTTTGTTGGCTTCGGCATCGAGAGAAATTCCCAAATATGCTAATCTGTCGCAGACAAGTTTGCGCACTTCAGAGCCGTTTTCGCCGACACCGCCGGCAAATACAATGGCATCTACACCGCCCATAGCGGCAATGTATGAGCCGATATACTTGACAATGCTGTATGAATATACCTGCATGGCAACAATAGCATCACGGTCGCCGGCAAAGTATTTGACCTCAACGTCGCGATTATCGGAAAGTCCGCAAAGTCCGAACATTCCTGATTGTTTGTTTAGCATCTTGTCAACTTCATCAATGCTCTTGTTTTGGGTTTTCATGATATATAGCGGAATATAGGGGTCAATATCACCGCTGCGGGTACCCATTACAACACCGGCCAAAGGAGTAAAGCCCATGGATGTATCTATACACTTGCCGTCTTTTACTGCGGTAATTGAAGCTCCGTTACCAATGTGGCAGGTGATGATTTTGCTATGCTCGGGATTGCCCAAAAGTTTGATGGCTTGGCGGGAAACGTATAAGTGTGATGTTCCGTGCATGCCATAGCGTCTGATGTGATAGTTTTTATATTGTTCCTTCGGCAAAGCATACATAAAGGCTTCTTCGGGCATTGTTTGGTGAAAAGCGGTATCAAAAACTGCAACTTGTTCAATGTTGGGCAAAAGATTTTGAATGGCTTTGATGCCCAAAATGGCTGCCGGATTATGAAGAGGTGCCAAAGCGCACAATTCTTCGATTTTGCTGATTACGTCGTTGTTGATGAGAACTGAATGACTGAAATATTCACCACCGTGAACAACGCGGTGTCCTACGCCGGAGAGCTCGTCGAGGCTGTTAAGAGGTCCGCTCAATAACAAATCCAAAACTTCTTTTATGGCTTCTTGGTGGGTTGGCAAAGGCATTTCTTTAATTTGTTTTTCACCGTCGCCGATTTTGATGCTGACAAAAGCTCCTTCAATACCGATGCGTTCGGCTAAACCTTTGGCAACAACGGTGTAGTTATCTCCGTCAACGTCAAATAATTGGTATTTGAGAGAAGAAGAGCCTGAATTTAAGACCAAAATTTTTTGTTTCATATTTTACCTCATTTAGTGTTTATTGTTGAGCCTGCAGGCAAGTAATGGCAATCATACCGACAATGTCTTCAACCAATGCACCGCGGGAAAGATCATTTACGGGAGCATTAAGACCTTGCAAAATCGGGCCATAAGCCTCGTTTTTGCCGAGACGTTGGCAGAGCTTGTAGCCGATGTTTCCGGCATTGATGTCGGGAAAAACAAGAACGCGGGCAGAACCGGCAACTTCGCTGTTTGGAGCTTTTTTGGCGGCAACAATGCTATCTACGGCAGCATCAAGCTGTAATTCTCCGTCAACTTTTATCGGAGAATTTTGATATTCGGGAGCTTGCAGTTGTTGTTGGGCAAGTTTTAGGGCTTCGGTTACCTTGTCAACTTTTTCGCCTTTGGCAGAACCTTTGGTGGAAAAAGAGAGCAATGCAACTTTGGGCTCAATGCCGAATGACATAGCGGTTTCTGCCGCATCTATGGCAATATCGGCCAATTCTTGTGCGGTCGGGTCAATGATGATGGCACAGTCCGAGAAAACAAAAGGCTCATTGTCAGAGACGATTACTACCGCGGAAGAAACTGAACGACCTTTCTTTTTGGATTTGATAATTTGCAGAGCAGGGCGGACAGTGTCGGCGGTGGAGTGATTGGCTCCCGAAACCATACCGTCGGCATCACCGGCTTTTATCATCATGGTGCCGAAATAGTTGTAGTTGGAAACTTGTTTATAGGCATCTTCTTTAGATATACCTTTTTCTTTGCGCATTTCATAAAATATTTCGGCATATTGTGCCAACTTTTCGGATTTTTCCGGTTCTAAAACGGTGATATTGTCCATATTCCAGTTATTTTGCGCAAAATATTCGTTTATTTCTTTTTGGTTGCCCAAAATTATCAATTTAGCGGCATTTTGTTCAGCCACAATATGTGCAGCTTGCAAAATGCGTTTATCCTCACCTTCGGGCAAAACAATCGTTTTGACGTTTTGCTTGGCTTTGGTGATTAAGTTGTTTAAAAAAGCCGTGTATTCCATGGTTTTTCCCCTTGATTTGTTTTGATTATGCTACAATAAACAACCATTTAATTTAAAAGTCTATAAAAACTTTTGCTTTTTAAGATATTTTAATTTAAGATAACGGCAATGTGAAAAAAACGGGAGATTGATAATGAAAATTCGCTGCTTTTTGTTTTTGTTGACTATGTTTGCTTTTCCGGCAATGGCCGCTGATAATTATTTTTCGATTGTGGACGTTGATGTTACGGATGTTAATGCCGCTGTCGCGCGTGAAAAAGCTATGGCGCAAGCGAACAGAAGAGCTGTTAATGAAGCTGCGGAAAAATTTACCGACTCTAAAGGGATGGAAGTTGTGCATGGTCTGAGCGGAGAGCAGATTATGTATTTTATTAAAGAAGCCACTGTTTTGGAGGAAAAGTCTTCTGATGTTCGTTATATTGCTCAACTGAAAGTTACGGTGCAAAATGATGTTTTGCGCCAGTATTTGCAGGAAAAAGGACTTTCTGAGTACGGGAATTCACAGGAAATCAATGTGATATATTTGTTTGATACTCTTTCTGATTGGATTGCAACCGAAAAAAAGATGAAAACTATTGCGGCGATTGAAAATATCAAAATTATCGGAATGACCTTTCGCAAGGCTCAATTTAAGCTTGAATACTCCGGAAGTTTGGAGAATTTGGAAGAATCTATGAGATTGTTGCATCTTAATATGCAGAGAAACGGTAATATATATATTTTGACTGCCCCGATTAAAGAAACGGAGGAAGAATGATTGCCGCAGAAAATAATACCATAAAATCAAACAAGGTGTTTTGGTTGGCTTTGTTTGTGTTTTTTTGCGCGGCGGTGTATGTTTTGCGCTCGGTTTTGATGCCTTTTGCAACAGGTATTGTTATTGGATATCTGCTTGACCCGATTGCCGTACGTTTTGAAAAAATGGGGATGAACAGAACCGTTGCCACGATTATGGTTATGGTTTTGACACTTATTATACTGGTTCCTGCTTTTATTTTGCTCGTTAATATGCTCGATAATCAGATAACCACTTTTATCGGAGCGGTGCCGACTTATGTTGCGAGATTGTTGAAAAAAATTGAGCCGGTTTTGTTGCGTCTGCAAGAGGATTTTCCCTCTCTTGAGGCCGATAAAATCAAAGATTATCTTAATGCCAATATGTCGAATAATTTGAAAATTTTGGGAAAAGTTATAAAAAGTATTCTTTCGGGAGGAATGGCGATTATAAATCTTATATCGCTTTTGCTGATTACTCCGGTTGTGGCTTTTTATATGTTGCGCGATTGGGACAGTTTTATTGCCAAAATAGATAGTCTATTGCCGAGAAAATCCAAAAAAGATATAGAAGAACAAGCAAGAGAAATTGATCGCACCTTGGCGGGATTTATTCGCGGTCAGTTGAGTGTTTGCTTGATTTTGGGCAGTTTTTATGCCTTGGGGTTGTATTTATGCGGACTTGATTTGGGATTGATGGTCGGTTTTTTGGCGGGAGTGATTTCTTTTATTCCTTATGTCGGTTCAATATCTGGTTTTGTTATAAGTATCTGCTTGGCTATTGCTCAATTTGATAGTTGGCAACCTTTTGCCGCTGTTGTCGGAGTATTTTTGCTCGGACAATTTTTGGAGGGCAATTTTTTAACCCCTAAATTGGTCGGCAATAGTGTCGGATTGCATCCGGTGTGGATTATGTTTGCGTTGCTTGCCGGCGGTGTTTTGCTTGGCTTTTTAGGTTTGATGATAGCGGTGCCGGTAGCTGCAATTATCGGTGTTTTGATCCGTTATGCCATCAAAAAATATAAAAAGAGTGAATTATATTTGGGATAGATTTATAATTTTAATTCAGGTAATTTCTGGATTAAATATTGCTTTTCTTCTGTTGTTAACGGTCGAACAGACTGATATCCGTTAATAATTTCTTGTTTTAGAGTTTTGTGTTGGATAAAACGAACTAATTCGCAAGCTAAAGGCCAATATCTCCAACGGTCAAAGTCAATTAAAAATATTTTGTCTTTTGTTATGATAAAATTGTTCAGATTCAGATCACGCTGGCATATACCCAAAGGAAGATTTTTTATGCTATTATTTTGAAAAGTCAGTTTCTTTATGCGGAAAAAGTTTTTTATTTTGCGGATGATGTCAAAAATTTTGTATTTTAACGGATAAACAGGGTGAAAATTTTTGATTGAGCATAAGTGAAACTTTGCAATGGTTTTTCCCAATTTATATGCAATTTCTTCGTCGAGATCTTCAATATTTTTTCCATCAAGATAAGTGTGCTTCGCGGCAATTCTTTTGTTATTTAGATAAAATATATCCGAAACGTCTGCTACCGGCAGATTTTGATCATATAAAAATTTTTGCATGTAGTTAGAGCGTAAGAAACGATATTGATGTTCGTAGGTATTTTTTCTATCAATCAGAACTACGAATTTCTGCTTTTGGTTTTCAATGATATAAACTTCTTTACATTTTCCTAAAATTGGCGAATAAATTTTTGTTTTTGTGCCGTATTTTTTGTGTAGTAAGTCAATAGTATTTTTAGTCATTTTGTAGTATTCTGCTAAATAAAGTCCAATACGTTTAATAAATGGCGGGGTAGTGCCCGCGATATATTTTCATATTCTAAATCAATATTACAAGATGTTGCAAAATTTGCAAGATTATTATTTGTTTATTATCTCAAATATTGCGTCAGCGGCTTTTTCGCTTGGGGTTTGTTCTCCGAATCCCAATACTTTTCTAACCTCGGCAAAGCCTGAAATTTGTTTTTGATAAAAATCACCCTTTTGCAAAAACATTTCGGTATATTTGATAATGTTTTCGGTATTGCAATCTTTTTGCAAGAGTTCAGGTACAAGCTCGCGATTGAGCAATATATTTGACAGATTTACGAACTTGATGTGCATAAGGTGTTCGACAATAAAGGCGGTTAAAGGCGATACTTTATAGCCGATTATATGCGGAACATTAGCAATGGCGAGTTCAAGTGCAACGGTTCCTGAGGCGGCAATTGCTGCTTCGGCTGCACACATGGCATTGTGGCGATCTTTGCCGCTTTCAACCAAAAGTATTGGTAAATTGCAATCGGAAGTCATTTTTTTGACACGCTTTTCAACCGTGCGAACGGTCGGGATTACAAATAACAAATCCGGGTGTTTTTCAAGTAATTTTTTTGCAGATTCAAGGAAAATAGGCAACAAAGTGGCAACTTCGTTGTGGCGAGAGCCGGGAAGTATGCAAATAATTTTTTTATCGTCGGCAATATTGTATTGCTTTTTGAAAATTTCTTTATTACCTTGCACTACCGGACTTTCAATAACCGGATGCCCGACAAAAATAGTTTTTAGTCCGTGGGGAACAAAATATTTTGCTTCATATGGCAAGAGAGTGAGGAGGCAATCAACATATTTGTGCATGGTTTTGGCGCGTTTTTTCTTCCAAGCCCAAACTTGCGGCGCAACATAGTGAACTTGCGGAATAGGCAGGTGTTTGGAACGCAAAAGTTTTTGCACGCGGCTGGCAAAACTCCAAGAATCGATACTTATTACAATATCAGGTTGGGTTTGCAATATATCGTTTACGGTTTGTTTGATACGGCGCAAAATTTTTGGGATGCTGGGTATAATTTCAGCAATCCCCATAATTGAAAGCTCGGATATATCAAAAAGGGAATTCATTCCCTCATTTTCCATATTTTCGCCGCCCAAACCGAAAAACTCAACATTGTTAGCAGTTTTTTTCTTTAGAGCGGACATCAAACGTGCACCCAGCGCATCACCTGAAGGTTCGCCGGCTATGAGATAGATTTTAAGTTTTTTATTCAAGATAATCTCCGGGCTCAATTCCTATTACAAACATACCTTGTTTGTTAGCATAACTGATAAGTTCCGATTGGTCAACAATTAAAGTATTACCGGCATGGATAGCAACACCGTTAAGCCCGCTCTGCTTGGCATTATCAATGGTTCTTTGTCCTATTGTCGGCAAGTCTATACGCATATCTTGTTGGGGTTTGCGCAATTTTACCAAAACTCCGCCCGAACCTTTGCGTTTGTAGTTGGCGCAACGTTTTATCAGCTCGTCGGTGCCTTCAATCCCTTCAACTCCCAAGACAATACCTTCTTGCACAATGACCGATTGTCCGATATCGAGTTTGCCCAGTTCGAAAGCGGCACCAACTCCTCTTTTTATGTCAATCAGATCTTGTTTTGACGGTTTTTTCTTGGTTAAAAGTCCCGAAGGTGCGAGCAAATCGGGCATGACTTCTTGAATCCCGACAACTTTAATACCTTCGCCCTCAATTTCTTTGATTACGGCGCGCAATAAACCGTCATCACCCAAGGCTTTGCTTCCGACTTTGGCAAAAAAGGCGGTTGTGCGAAGGTCCGGTATCAGGTCTTTGAAAGACGGGCGACGGATGGTGCCAATCATAATCAGCTCTGCCACTTTTTCTTCTTTTAACCTTTTTAAGCCGCTGCCGGCTTGTCCCATGCGTATCCATAAATGAGGAACATTTCCTTCGGTCAATTCGGGAAGGGCATTTCCCTCAACCGCCAAAACAAAAAACTGGCGGCCGATTGTTTGACAATGTTTGATAAGCTGGGCGGGGAGAGTTCCGCCGCCGGCGATTATACCGAGTTTTCTTTGCAAATTTTCCATTTTATTCCGCGGTTAAAATATTGCGACGTCCGATCATTGCATCTTCAATAAAGGTAACAATTTCCATAACCAATTCATTGTCTTTATATTTTTCTTTGGCTTTGGTTACTCTGGTTTCAAAATTGTCTTCTTTTGATTTGAAAATATACATATAAGCTCTGGTAATGCTTTTGACCGTTGCTTCGTCCATACCGCTGCGTTTCATACCTATCAGATTCAAACCGCGCAATCTTCCTCGGTCACCTGTTACCATAGCAAAAGGAATGACGTCACGGGTGACACCGGTCATGCCGCCAATCATAGCTTTTCGTCCGATGCGGCAGAATTGGTGAACGGCACAGTTGCCGCCCAAAATGGCACCGTCGCCGACGCGAGTGTGTCCGCCGATGACGGCATTGTTGGTCATAATAACGTTGTTGCCGACAACACAATCGTGGGCAATATGGCTGTTGACCATAAACATTCCATCATCGCCGACGCGAGTAACCAATTTTTCGGGTTCTTCGCCACGGATCGGGTTTTGACCTTTCGGGGTTCCGCATTGCATGGTGACGTTTTCTCTGATAACGTTACGTTTGCCGATTACCAAACGGGCGCCTTCCTGAAACTCGTTGCCGTGGTCTTGAGGACCTGCACCTAATACTGCGCCGGGGAAAACAACCGTGCCTTCGCCAATTGTGGTATCACCCATAACGGTGACATTTGATAAAAGACGGACATTTTCTCCGATTTTGGCTTTTGAACTGATAACGCAAAAAGGTCCGATTTCTGCAGTTGCGGCAATTTGGGCTCCGTCTTCAATGACGGCGGTAGGGTGAATTTTACTCATTTTAATAATCCTTATAATTTGATAGTTAAAACACTTTAGTTTAGAGATTAAACATATGATTTTCAAAAGTAAAAACACAAAAAATTTCTGATTGTTTCCGCATTTGTTGATATTTTGTATTTTGTATGTATAGCAGCTTGGAATGCGAAAATTTAATTCGGTTTATATTGTGCAGAAAAAAATGTTCGTGGTTGACATAATGTGTGGAAAAGTTAGCATATACTCCTGATTTTAGGTGCTGTGTGTGAGAATTGTAAATGCAATTTATAAACGATAGAAAAAAATTAGTTTCTCTATTTAAAATCATTATAATCTCTATTCCCGTAGTCTTTTTGTTTTGGATAGGCATGAAATACGGAGTTAATGCCATTTCCAATGAAGATATGGATATAATAGACGAGTTTATTGATATTATTACAAGCGGTAAAATTGATTGGAAACGTTTTTTTGCCTACAATAACGAGCATATAATTGTTTTTCCGAAAATTATTATATTTTCCGTTGCGTATTTGACACATTACAACAATAAAATGATTATGTTTGTGTCGTTGTTTATGCTCTCTGTGATTTATTATATTTTTATAAAGCGAACGGTAAATAAAAAACTTTTTGCCTTTTCTTCATCAGACATTATATATGCGTTGATAACAGGCTTTTGTTTGTTTAGCACGGTGCAGTTTGAGAATTTGCTGTGGGGTTTTCAAATCGCTTGGTTTTTGATAGAGCTTTGTGCGGTTTTCGGGCTGGCAGCTTTATGTTTGTATATTAAAACACTAAAGACTAAATATATTGTATTTGCGCTTATATCGGCATTCGTATCCTCTTTCTCATCACTGCACGGTCTTGTTATTTGGCCTTGCTATCTCTCTGTTGTTATAATTTATCAGATATATAATCGTCGTTTTGAGAGGAATCTTTCTTTATTTGTTCTCGTTTCCATGGTTTTGTGTTATGCCGTTTATTTCTATGATTATCACGAGGTCTTTCCTGAAGTGAAGACTGAATCATTTTCGCAAATGATAAATTATATGATGATTATACAGGGAAGCACAATGTTATTCGGAAACTTTGGGATATGGCAAACGGTTATAGGAATTTTGGAAACATTGATAACCGTATGTTTGCTTTTTGTCTTGTGGAAAAGCGATAAGGTAAGACAAAATTTGTTTCCGTTAGGGTTGATAATATTCAGCTTTGGTATGCTCTTGGTGTTGGGTATCGGCAGGGCAGGGTCAAATTATTTATTTTCAAGGTATTTAACCTTTCCGCTATTGATAATTGTGGGTGATTTGGCAATTTTAAGGCAATATCTGTCGCTTGATACTTATAGAGGAGGGGTAGCGGTTATTTGCTTTTTATTGCTATCGGAATTGTGTATATATGCGAGCTGTGATAACTTTGACAGATTAAAGAACTTTTGTGAGAAAGAAAAACAAAGAGCGGAGATATTGCTGAACTATAAGCAAGCTTCTTTTTGGGATATGAAACATTATGTGTATTTTCTGATGACGACAAGAGAATATGCAATAAATCGGTTTGGAAAAATTGAAAAAGCGAATTTGTCGGTATTTTATGATAAGAATAAGTAAGTTATAATTAATTTTTCGGATGAGATTTTTTGTAAAGTTTTTTTGTGTATAAAATTTTTTGATGTTTTGTAAAATGTTTAAATTACATTAGTATATCTCGAAATTGAGGATAGTTTTGGATATAAAAATATGAAAATGTCACAAGCCAGAATGATTTATTTTGCCAAGTGGATTTTACTTGTTCTTCCGGTTGTTTTTTTGGCATGGTTTATGAATCGCTATGCCGTTAATGTTATAATGCGTGAAGATTTTGATCTTATTGCTGAATTTATGGATATTAAAAATACGGGGCATATAAATTGGTTAAAACTAGTAGCTTTCAACAATGAACACATAATTTTGTTCCCGAAAATTGTTATATTTTTATTGGCTTATATATCGGATTATAATAATAAAGTCATGATAATTGCAATTTGGCTGACTTTGGTAGCGATTTATTATCTTATTATCCGTTTTACGGTGGAAAAGAAGCTTCAAGATTTTACGTTTGTTGATGTTTTATACTCTGTGATTGTAGGTTTTTGTCTTTTTAATATATCGCAGTATGAGAATTTATTATGGAATTTTCAGCTGGCATGGTTTATGATAGAACTATGTGTGGTTGCCGGCCTTATTGTGCTGAACAGGTATTTGGATACTAATGATAAAAAATATTTTTATATGGCAATTATACTGGGATTGGTAGCATCTTTTTCTTCATTGCACGGTTTGGCAATTTGGCTTTGTTACGTGTTTGTTATTGCTCTTTATCAGTTTGTGGATCGGCGTTTTGATAGGGTAATATATTGCGATATAATTTTGGTAGCAATACCTATTTTTGCTTTGTATTTTTATAATTATCGCGAGTTGATGTTCTTAAATGGGGCAAAAGCAAAAACTTTGTGGCAAATGTCGGAATATGCGCTTTCAATTTTGGGAAGTGTTATTTCTATTTTGAACTTTCCTGTTTGTAAGCTGTTTTGGGGTGTTGCAATAGTTGTTTTTTCTCTATTCTTATTTTGTTTGTTGCTTAAGACAAATAAAATAAAGCAAAATATTTTGCCTTTGGGGTTGTTGGCTTATGGCGGCATTTTTGTTGTTATGATAGGATTTGGACGTGCAAATTGGAATATTTTGTATTCTCGATATATGACGTATCCACTTTTGTTTGTCGTTGCCGTTCTTGCGATTTTGAGACAATTTTGTTCATACAAAAATTTTAAGGGTGCAATTTGTATAATTTGCTTTTGTTATTTGAGTTGTCTTTGTGTCTTTACCGAGTTTTATCAAAGAAAGGAACTTAATGATTGGAGTATTGTTCTTAATGCAAGGGTGAAGTTTTTGAAGAACTATAAGAAAATATCTGATTTCGGCTTTAAGATTCTTAATTTTCCCAATTCTCCCAAAAAAGATTATTGCATATCTTTGATTGAAAAAGTTGAGCAAAATAAGCTGACTGTGTTCCATGAATAGGGTTTATTATTATTTTTGTGTATAAAATTTTTTGTTGTTTAAAAAGGTTTAAATTTGGTTAAAATGAGAGCAATTATGGTTGGATAATTGGTGTAAATAAATGGAAACATTAAAAACTAAAGCTCTTGATTTTACAAAACGAATTTTTGTCGCACTCCCGATAATATTTCTGCTGTGGATGGTTGGCGGATATAGTGTTAATACATTGTTTTGGGATGATTTTGAGCCGATTTGGGATTATATAAGCATGAGGACAAGCGGCAAGATAGATTGGGGAGTGATTGCCGCTTTTCAAAATGAACACAGAATGGTTATTCCACGAGTGATAATGTTGCTTGTCGGAGCTGTAACTCATTGGAACACAAAAGTTATTGTCTATATTTCCGCGTTATTGCTGTGTGTGGCATATTGTGTTATTGTTCGTCAAACAGCAGGAAAGAAAATCGCTGATTTTAAGTATTATGACGTTTTATATGTGTTAATTATCGGTTTTTGTTTGTTCAGTTGTTGTCAGTATGAGAATGTGTTGTGGAGTTTTCAGCTGGCATGGATATTGATTGAATTTTGTGCCGTTATGGGGTTGGCCGCTTTTAGTTTGTATGTGAAGACAGGCGCAAAAAAATATATGTATTCCGTATTGCTTTTTGGAGTGATTGCTTCTTTTTCATCATTGCACGGGTTGATAATTTGGCCTTGTTATGTGATTTTGGCAATAATTTATCAGATTGCGGAGCATAAATTTGATAAGAAATTTTGGTTTTATCTTGTGCCCGTAATGCTTGTGACGATAGCTGTTTATTTTATAGGGTATCATCATGTTTACGAGCATGATATGGCCAGAGCTACATCTGTTTTTCAGGTGATAATCTTTATGATAGCCAATATCGGAAGTGTTTTGTCGTTTTTTAATTTGGGTATTCCGATGTTGTTTTTCGGCGTGGTAGAGATAATTTTATCTCTGACGTTGTTTGTAATGCTGTTAAAAAATAAGCAGATTAAAGAAAATATTTTTCCTTTGGGTTTGATGATTTTCGGAGCGGGATTTGCAGCTGTGCTTGCTGTCGGACGTGGCGGCTGGGGGGTTATGGTATCGCGATATATGACTTTTCCGCTTTTGATTGTTATTGGTAATTTGGTGATATTAAGATATTTTTTAATGAAACAAAAGACAGGTAAAATGGCTTTATTTGCCTGCTTTCTCTTTCTTGCTAATAATGCTTTGAGCACGAGTGCTTTATATTTTTATGAAGTTGACCATTGGTATTTTGATAAGTCTTTCAGGTCTGTGATTTTGAAAAATTATCAGTTGGCCACTGATGAGCAGTTGTTAGTTCTCTTGTATCCTCACTTTACATCGAGGGAAGATGCAATGGAGCATATAGAGAGGGTAGAGAAGGCTAATTTGTCGGTATTTTATGAGGAAAAAGAAAAGTGATTGTTGGTATAATTGGTCTCGGATATGTCGGTTTGACATTGGGTGTTGTTGCCGCAAGTCGCGGAATAGGGGTTTATGGTTCGGAGATAAATCCGGTTATAAAAAATGCTTTGAGAAATAATAGGGCGCACTTTTTTGAAAAAGGTCTCAATGATCTGATTTTGGAGCATAATAATAAAAATTTTCATGTGGTTGATTCTTTTCCGAAGGATGTTAAGTTTGATGCCTTTATTTTAACCGTCGGAACACCGCTTATCGGACATGATGTCAAAAGACCGAATTTTGATTATATTTTGTCGGCTCTCAAATCTTTGACGGGTATTTATGACGGCTCGCAGATGATAATTTTGCGAAGCACGGTTTCTGTCGGAACTACAAGAAATATTGTTTTGCCCCAATTGTCAGCGATGTGCGGCAAGCCAAAAGATGATATTTTGGTCGGAATGTGTCCGGAGAGAACCATTGAGGGGAAAGCTTTGGTTGAGTTGACAACTCTACCACAAATTATATCCGGTAACAATGCGGAAAGTATTGAAATTGCTAAGGATTTGTTTTTGAGAATTACGCCCGATGTCGTTGAGGCAGAATGTATTGAAGAAGCAGAGTTGGCAAAACTCTATTGCAATACATATAGGGATATTACGTTTGCTCTCGGAAATGCCTTTTGTTTGGCGGCACAACAATTCGGAGTTGACGGAGTTAAGGCGATTGAAACCGCTAATATGCGTTATCCGCGCTCAAATATTGCAAAACCTGGTTTTGTTGCAGGTCCTTGTTTGGAAAAAGATGCATATATTTTGCTGAATAATATGACGGGATGCTGCAGTAAGGACTTTATATATTCTGCCAGAGTATTAAATGAAAGTCTTGAATATGCGGTTTGTGATTATGTTAAGCGAAAAGTCGGAAAGCCGAGTCAGAATAACACTTTGACGTTGAGCGGTATGGCATTTAAGGGAAGACCGGCAACGTCGGATTTGCGAGGTTCGTCTTCGGTTTATATTGCACAAAAGTTGGCGGAAATGGGATATAAGCTTAATTTGCACGATTTTGTTGCCTTGCCGCAGGATATGCATGCTTTGAACTTGGGAAAATGTTATTTGGCAGATGGACTTTTTGATGCATGCAAAAATTCATCAATGTTGTTGGTGCTCAATAATCATGAATATTATTCACAACTTCCTTATGATGCATCATTATCTGGAAAGACGGTTCTTGATGCTTGGAATGTTTGTGATAATTGGCATAAATACCCAGATATAAAGATTGATACAATCGGAACAATAAATATTATAAATAAGGAGAATTGATATGAAATTGTTGGTTACGGGTTCGGCAGGTTTTATTGCCGGATATTTGGTGGAAGAACTGCTTAACCGCGGACATAAGGTTATCGGTATTGATAATTACAGTAAATACGGTTTTGTGGAAAAAAGCTATGATCATCACCCGAATTATACCTTAGTTAAAGGGGATGCAAAAGATACCAAGTTGATGAAAGAGCTGATTGAGGATTGTGACCAAGTTGTTGCGATTGCGGCCATGATCGGCGGTATTACATATTTTCATACTTATGCTTATGATTTGTTGGCCGAAAACGAGAGGATTACGGCTTCTACTTTTGATGCGGCAATTTGGGCACATCAAAACAAACATCTGCAAAAGATAAATGTTTTATCATCTTCTATGGTTTATGAGGCTGTTTCTCATTATCCCAGCGAGGAGGGAGACCAAAAGAGCTGTCCGCCTCCGCTTTCAACTTATGGTTTTCAAAAATTGGCAACAGAGTATTTTGCGCAAGGCGGTTGGGAGCAGTATAAGTTGCCATATACAGTTATTCGTCCGTTTAACTGTGTTGGTGTCGGTGAACGCAGAGCCAAGAACGAAAAAGAAATTATGTCCGGTAATGTAAAATTGGCAATGAGCCACGTGGTTCCGGATTTGATTCAAAAAGTTGTAAAAGGTCAAGATCCTTTACATATTTTGGGTTCGGGCAATCAAATCAGACACTATACTTATGGCGGTGATTTGGCCAGAGGTATAAGAATGTGTATTGAGAGTGAGAAAGCCGTAAATGAGGACTTTAACCTCTCAACGCCGGTTTCGACAACTGTTAAGGAATTGGCTACTTTGATTTGGCAAAAGATTAATGGTGATAAGCCGTTGTCATTTGTTTCTGATCCGGCATTTGCTTATGATGTTCAAAAGCGCGTTCCGTCAGTGCAAAAGGCGAAAGATTTGCTCGGGTTTGAGGCAAATACGGATTTGTCTGCAATTTTGGACGAGGTTATTCCTTGGGTTACGGATCAAATTAAGTTGGGGAACATATAATGCTTGATATAATTATTCCGGTCTATAACGAAGCAGAATATATCAAAGCCACCTTGGATGAGATTAAGCGCTGTGTCCATGTTGATATGACGGTGCATATCGTATATGACAAGGACGAGGATAATACTTTGCCGGTGGTTAGAGATTGTATTGCCAGCGGAGAGTATCCTTATGCGATTGAACTGATGAAAAATAAATACGGACGTGGGGCACTGAATGCGATTTTGACCGGTCTGCAAGATACAAACGCCGAATATAAACTGATTATGATGGCCGATTTGAGCGACAATTTGGAAGTTGTCGATACAATGTATGCCAAAGCTAAAGAAGGTTATGATGTTGTTTGTGGTTCGCGCTATGTTAAGGGCGGCAGTCAGGTCGGGGCTCCGAAGTTTAAGAGCTTTTTATCGAGAATGGCAGGTTTGTCGCTAAATCTTTTGACGAGAATTCCGACACATGATTGCACCAACAGCTTTAAGATGTATTCGGATAAACTGATAAAGAATATCAAAATTGAGAGCAACGGCGGATTTGAGATTGGGTTGGAGATTTTGACCAAGGCTTGGGTTAACGGCTATAAAATAACCGAAGTTCCGTCACAGTGGCAGGAAGATGAGGGTAGGGTGTCCAATTTTCACCTGTTTAAATGGCTGCGCCATTATCTGAAATGGTATTTTTATTGTGTGTATGGCACATATTTTGTGAAGCACAATAAAAAGTAGTCAGAAAGTTCTTTTGCAAAATCTTATTGACAAGGAAAGAATTCTGACATAAAAGAGCTTTTGTTAAGGCGAATGCTTCATCGTCTAATGGTAGGACAGCGGACTCTGACTCCGTTAATCTTGGTTCGAATCCAGGTGAAGCAGCCAATAAAAACAGCACCCTTGCGGTGCTTTTTTTATTGGCTATTTTATCATTGGGTTTGAACCAAATGTTCGGAATCGCATCACGAGCCGCACGCCGAATGGCGTGGTGGCGAAGTGGTTAGATTATCGGGCTTTATGCCCGATGCATCCAGGTGAAGCAGCCAAGTTGAACAGGGTTCTCACAACACGTCGAGACCCCTTTTTTGTATCAAATAAAAAAACTTCATCTTTTAGAGGAAAATGCTTGACAAAAAAATTGGGGTGGGGGTAAAATGGAATTATAAGAAGTGGTACTTTGTTTTAGATAAACTTAGGTAAGGAGAATTGAGATGAGCGACACACATGATAAAATTTTAGATAGAGTAAAATCTATAGCTCTGAGCGACAGCGATAAAAAATTTGAAGAAATACGTACTGTTTGCAAATCGTTGAGTAATGAAGACAAGCAAAACCTCTTCACAGAAATTAGAAGTGATGACAATATGAAATCTATCTTGCAACAGATACTTGATAAACATAATGAAATAAATAGTCATACCGAAGATAAGCAAGAATCACCAAATTATAGCTATTATAGTAGCGGGGCGAAGCATTCCACTATTGATGAAGATGGAAATTATGTAGAATGGGCCGAAAATGGTAAGCTTAAATTAAAAATAACAAGTAATGGAACTCGTTTTTATGATGAACATGAGAATGTTGCAAAAATAGAGCACTTTAGTGACTTTTATCAAAAACACCCAAATGCACAAGCCTTAAAAAATAAATTGAAATTTTTATTAGATTGTAACGATATGAAAAAAGCTACCGAAGTATTAGAAAGCTTGTGCCAGTGTATTGCTGTTAAACCGGAATTTGAATCTCGTATAACAGGACAAGACGGAAATTGTGGATTGATTTCCAAACAAAGTGATTTTATTCCTAAAATGAAACAGGTTGTGGTTTTAGAAAGTGGCAAAGTTGCACTGGGAGAGGTATTTGAACATGATCAATACGTTAACCATCCTATTGATGTTCAAAATAATGGTATAGAATGGTGGTGGGGAATAAGAGGGTCTGTCATAGATATTGATAAAGGCGAACTTTTATGGCAAGAAAAAAGCCCTCGTATGACGCGTGTACGTCATAGAAGTGATCCTGATAAAGACTTATGGAATAAAATAGTTAATGATTTAGTATCGGTATCATATGGTAAAGATAAAAAAATAAATTTTCATATGGCGACAGGGAAGTTAGAAATTCATCTTGATGGTAGAAAAACATTAGTTGGTTCAGAACCTGTAGATATATTAAGTAGCGTAGAAGTTCGTCAAAGTGACCTCAAATTGCCTACCGTAGAGCAAAAAGGAAAATCTTTTTTTGGAACGCATTTACATTATATACGTGAATATACCGATAAATCATTTAAGAAAGCAGAACAAGAAAAAAGGGATAATTTAAAATCTGTTTTTATAAGACAAAGAGTTTAATTGGTAACTTATTTGATTGTTTACTTTCCTATAATTAATGCCTCATCTTTTCGGTGGGGTATTTTTTATGAGTATTTCTCTCACATATCGTATCTGTTCCTCAACCGCTACCACTTCTTTGCTATGTTGCTCTAAAAGTTCGAAGATTGTACACTCAGCGCAGCCTAAAATAAAAACTCCCTTGCATGATGTTGCAAGGGAGTTTTTTTGTCGCGGTTTAGCGAAATCTGCCGATGTATGCTTCCGAAATGCAAAGTAGCGCGCCGTTCAGAAGGGCTAAAAATCCATACATGCCGGTGAAAAACGGCTTTGGCAACCCCGTGCACTCCAAGAGAATTAATCCCAAAATGTTTCCGGTAAGTGCCACTGCGGCCATGGGGATAAGTGTTGCTTTTGCGCTTTTTCCGGTGGTTGTGGCGCCAGAAAAAATAATTCCCAAAACGAGGGGAGCAAGGGTTAAGGCGATGGATAGAACGGATGTGAGTGAGTGCAGAGGCTCATCCACTTCATTTCCAAGCCACAAAACGCAAAAACTTGCTACGCATATTGCTGTTGCAACGGTAGCGCAAATCATGCTCAACAGAAAAACAGTTTTAGCTTTCATATGCATAAAAATTTGGTGAATAATAAGTTTCTTGGTGCCAATCTATAATATATATATTTTTTTGTCAATTAAAATATGATTTTTTGGCGATTTTTTATTGTTGAGTGGTGATTTTTGTTGAATCAGGGTTAAAAATGTGGTATATTGAAAGTCTAAACATATTAGAGAGACTATTATTATCTCTACCGCGCGAGCGGGCTATATGTTTTATTGTGGTTTGAGGGTGGCATCTCAAACTAATTTCCATTAAAACAAGGATTATAGCCCCGCGAGCATACAGAAGTTTTCTTCTGGCGGTAATTATGTTTCATCTCGTTTGTAAAACTTTATGCTACTTTACAAATGAGCCTTGAAAAATGGAAGAATAAGCTACTGAATATCGAAAGATATCAGCGATTTATATGGAGAAATAAAGAGAGTAGTTTGGAGAGCGAGGAATTAACCTTGCGGCGATTTTTATCGTTGGACATGTTGCAAATAGTCCGCCTCGATGCCAGGCATTTGAGGTATTTTGAAACCCAGCGAAAATTTATTTCAGAAGTATAAAAAGTTGATATTTAGTAGGTATTTGTGTCGCGATGTCGGAAATTTTTCAAGTTGTCAAAAACTTTTAGTTATGACAACAAGCAAAAATAGCAACAACAACGTCACTTTCGTGAACTGCACGCCGCACCCCATCCGTCTTAATGACGGTAGGGTTTTTGAGCCATCCGGCACTATCGCCCGCGTGAGCCAGAGCATCTCCGAATTTGATGAGAACAGCATTGCTGTTCAGTCATTCGGAGCGGTGACGGGGCTTTCCGCACCTGAGGAAGGGACAATTTATATTGTCTCTGCCATGGTGCTCGGAAGAGCACAAGCGGAAGGAAGGAGCGACGTTGTGGCTCCTGCCACCGGACACAAAGACTGTGTCCGTGACGAGAAGGGATTTATCCTTTCCGTTCCGGGCTTCATTCGGTAGCGGGAATAATTATAAGAGGCGGAACTTTTAGTTCTGCCTCTTTTTTAGTGTTTATTCAGCTTCTTTGGGCGGTTGGGGTTTGTATATTTGCTTGTTTTTGTGAGATTGATTTTATGGTCTCGGTTTGACTTAAGTCAATGCCTTTGCCCTTGTAGTTTTTGACAAGTTCGGAATTTGCAAATTCTTCCGGTTTTATGATTCCGCCTTTTTCATTGATGATGTTTTGTTCAAGAAGCGGTTGGAGGGGCTTTGATTTCGGGTTTTCGCTTATCGAGGACAACTCGTTGCCGTCCAAAGCAATTAAACTCTTGATTTCCAATTGAACTCTGATTTTTTTCCCTTTCATATTTTCGAGATAATCGCACAAGGCCGAGCCGATAACTCTATATGCGGGGGTTTTTAGTTCTGCACAAGCGGTTCGCAGATTTTCTATATTGTTTCTCTCTGAATTTGATATTTGTGAGGCATCCGGCTCTTGTGAATATTTGGCATATTCCTTATCTGCTTTAGAAAAAATTCTTTGCGACGGTCCGGTTTTGTTGGCATGTTTGTAGGTTTTTACAAAAACTTCATCCACGCATAAATTGGTGGTGCCGTCGTTTTTTCTGACAGCCCAAGAACCTCTTGCACCGGTTTTACCTTTTCCTTCGACCAGAGTGTTTGGCCCCAAATAGATGGCGTCGGCTTCTATATCCTCTCTTTTTGAGGCGGAAATAACCGGAAGAATTTTGCCGCTTGTGTCATATATATCTTTGGGGTAAAAGCTTTTTTCCAGCCATTTTGCGTCTGATGACCAAATATCCGGCGGACAGTTATTGTTCCATTTGCTCAAATCTTCTAAATCATGTTTGAAAACTTTTGTTTGCATATATTTTATGGTTTCTGCCAAATTTTTCGGTTGTAAGGCATCGGGGTGAGCTGCTAAATATCTTTTTACGGCTTCGGAGCGCATAATCATTGAGCCGTTCGGACCTTCGGGGCATTCTCCTTCATGACCTATGAAAATTCCGCCTTCTGCGGCTATAAATTGGGTTCGTTTGTCTGTTTCGTTGTGAAAAAGAAAGCCGTTGCCTCGGGCAGGGGAGCCGTTCCACTTTGTATATTTGATATCTGTGCCTTTAATGCCTTGGGGAAGAGAAATTATAACCCTTTTTACGTCGGTTGTGACAACTTTTAGGGTGTGTCCTTGATTTAATCTGCGATTTAGGTTTTTATCGGTAATCATCGTTTTTTCTTCCTTGTGTGTGGCCGGTAATTGTTGCCAAACATAAGTTTATGCTAGCATATATTTGTTATTTTGTCCACTGTTTATGGATAATAAAAAAAGGCGGTTATGATAAACCGCCTATTTCCTTATTTTTTCTCGTCTTCGACAATTTTTATGTGCAATTCGTTGAGTTGCTCGTCGGTAACATAGTTCGGAGCCTGCATCATGAGGTCTTGAGCTTTACCGTTCAACGGGAATAGGATAACCTCTCTGATATTCGGTTCGTCAGCCAAAAGCATAACTGTGCGGTCAACCCCCGGAGCACAACCTGCGTGCGGAGGAGCACCGTATTTGAATGCACTAATCATGCCGCCGAATTTGTTGTCAACGACTGAATGGTCATAGCCGGCAATTTCAAAGGCCTTATACATAATCTCCGGTTCGTGATTGCGAACTGCGCCGGAAGAAAGCTCTATTCCGTTGCAGACAATATCGTATTGATACGCCAAAATGTCCAAAGGATTTTTGTTGAGAAGCGCGTCCATTCCACCTTGTGGCATGGAGAACGGGTTGTGCGAGAACTCTATTGCGCCGGTTTCTTCGTTCTTTTCAAACATCGGAAAATCTACAATCCAGCAGAAGCGGAAAGCATTTTTTTCAATCAAATCAAGTTCCATGCCCAATTTGGTTCTGGTTTGACCGGCAAATTTGTTCAATTTATCAACTTCGCCGACCATCAATAATACCGCATCACCTTCATTAAGGCCGAAAAATTCTTTAGCTTGAGCCAATTTTTCTTCGCTGAATAATTTGGCAATTCCTTTTGCTCCGTTTGCAGAAAGTGCAATATAGGCCATGCCGCCCATGCCTTCTTCTTTGGCATAAGCATCGAGCTTATCAAAGAATGAGCGCGGTTTGTCGGCAATCGATTTAACTACAATAGCTCTGACATGTTCGCCTTGTTCGACTTTGCTGTCATATATGCCAAATCCGGAATTATGGAAAAACTCGGTTGCATCCATAATCTCGAGAGGATTGCGCAAATCCGGTTTGTCAGAGCCGTATTTTATCATAGATTCGCGATAAGGAATTCTTCTGTATGGCGGTTGGTCAACCGTTCTGCCGTTAGCAAATTCGGTAAATACTCCGCTTAAAGTTTTTTCAAGAACGGCAAAAACATCTTCTTGTGTGGCAAAGCTCATTTCCATATCCAGCTGATAAAATTCTCCCGGACTGCGGTCAGCGCGCGGGTCTTCATCACGAAAACACGGTGCAATTTGAAAATATTTATCAAAGCCGGAAACCATGAGCAGTTGTTTGAATTGTTGCGGAGCTTGCGGCAAGGCATAAAACTTTCCGGGGTTAACTCTTGAGGGAACTAAAAAGTCGCGTGCGCCTTCCGGTGATGAGGCTGTTAAAATCGGGGTTTGATACTCGATAAAGCCTTGTTCCAACATCAGTCTGCGCATTGAGGCAATAACCTTGGAGCGTAGCAACATATTTTGGTGCAACTTTTCTCTGCGCAAGTCCAAAAAGCGATATTTAAGGCGAATATCTTCAGGAGCGTCGTCTTCCATGGCGATTTGAAACGGTATAATATCAGCTTTTGAATATACCTGCAATGCGTCAACTTTAATTTCAATCTCTCCTGTGGGAAGATTGGGGTTGATACTTTCTCTGATGACTGCCACACCGTCAACACCGATAACGGATTCTGCGCGCAAATCTTGTATTTGTGCAAATAATGGTGAGTTGCTGTCAAAAACGCATTGGGTAATACCGTAGTGATCTCGCAAATCGACAAAGCAAAGGTTGCCAAGATTGCGTTTGCGATGTATCCATCCGGCGAGCTTTACTCGCTTTCCGGCATCTGCGGCTCTAAGTTCTCCGCAGGTAAAATTACGGTATTCATTCATTTTTTTATCCTCAAAGTTATTTTTTTATCGGCCGTATTATTATGCTAAATTGTATTAAAATCAACAAAATTTAAAACAATATTAAATATGTTTTGCTATTTTGCTCAAAAATAGGGGGTTAGCCATGCAACTTATATGTAATACTTTGACTTTGAATGAATTTTGTAAAATTTGGGCAGAGAAAGATTTTATTGCCGTGGATTTGGAGTTTGTCCGCGAAAAAACGTATTATCCCATTCCTTGTCTTATTCAGGTCGCAGCAGATGATGAAGCCGTTATTATTGATCCGATGGCTCCGGATTTGGATATGAAAGAATTTTTTAAGCTCTTGCAAAATAAAAAAGTGGTGAAAGTTTTTCATTCCTGCCGTCAGGATGTGGAGATTTTGTTTCATCTTTCTGGAAAGGTGCCGCAGCCTATTTTTGATACGCAAGTGGCGGCAATGGTTTGCGGATATGGCGAAAGTGTAGGTTATGAACGTTTGGTGAAAGAAGTTTTGGGAGTTGAACTTGATAAATCGGAGTGTTTGTCAAACTGGCAGTTGCGTCCGTTGAATACTAAACAGCTGGAATATGCCTGTGGTGATGTTACTTATTTGGTAAAACTTTATCAATCTTTGTCGCTGTTGCTCAAAAAAACGGGACGGGAAAGTTGGATAAAAGAGGAAATGGAATATTTTACATCTCCGCAAACATATCAGGTTAATCCCGAAGAAATATGGCAAAAAATCAAGTTTAAGTCCCATAATGCAAAAGCTTTGTCAAATCTCAAAGATTTGGCGGCTTGGCGCGAAAGAAGGGCGCAAGAAAAAAATGTTCCGAGACCGAGTGTTGTAAAAGATGAACTTTTGGCAATGATTGCTATGAGTGCCCCAAAAAGTAAAGACGAGTTGATGCAAATAAGAGGAATGCGCAGAGATTTTGCTTTCGGAAAACTCGGGGATGAAGTTATGACGGTGCTATCAAATGTGAAGGTTGATAAAAAAATTGCCAAAGTAAATGAAAAAGAGGAGATAAAAGCTTGTCATGCTTTGGTGGAGATATTGAGATTGTTACTTAAAATTGTCAGCCAAGAGGAAAAAGTTGTGGCAAGGTTGGTAGCTTCGGATACTGACATTATGCGTCTGGCGGCTTTTGATGATGATAATAATCCGGTTTTGCAAGGATGGCGGTATGAGATTTTTGGTCAAAAGGCAGTGGCTTTGCGTGCGGGAAAAACTGCAATTGTTTTTGACCCGAAAAAAAAGAAAGTCAATTTTGTAGAGCAGAATTAACGATATGAAGCGCGGCGAATTCTGTCGTTGATGGCAAGACCGAGTCCGGTTTCGGGAATTGGTGCCATGGCAATGCCTTTTTCACCGGCTTGTTGGTCGGCAAGGCGCATAAAGGCAAAAAGATTGGCGGCGGCTTCTTGCAAGTTTGCATCTGGGCTGAGGTTTAGGTTTGCGTTTTTACTTTTTCCAAATCCGATATAAAAAACACCATTTTCAGGCTCGGTAACATTGATACAAAATCTGTGTTTCGGGGCATAGTGTTTGAGCATTTGTCCGGGAGAACTCGGGCGGTCGGGCTCGCCGTGGGATATTAGAACTTTTTCTTGTAAAAATGCTTCTATATCTTCCAGTGCAATACCTCCGGCACGCAACAATACGGGTTGTTTGCCGGTAATATCCAAAATTGTGGATTCAACACCGACAGAGCATTGTCCGCCATCTAAAATCATATCAACTCTTGCGCCCAAACTTTCGGCAACATGTTGGGCTGTTGTGGGGCTTATGGTTTGTGAGCGGTTGGCGGAAGGGGCAACAATCGGAACTCCGCTCAAACGTATTAATTCGAGGGCAATGGGATGATTGGGCATACGAACCGATGCTGTCGGTAATCCTGCGCATGCCAAGTCCATGGCGGCGGATTTTTTGTTGCGCTTTAGGACCATGGTGAACGGTCCGGGCCAAAAATGTTTGGCCAAAGCAAGGGCTCGACTGTCGGTTTGCACAAAATCTTCCAAAGTATCAAGTTCGGCAATGTGGGAAATCAGCGGATTAAACGTAGGGCGGTCTTTGGCCTTGAAAATGCCGGCAACAGCCATTGGAATTGTTGCATTAGCGCCGAGACCATAAACTGTTTCGGTTGGAAAAGCTACCAAGCCGCCGTTTTTTATTATTTCTGCAGCTTGCAGCATATTTTTTTTGTCAGGATTAAAAATATTACTCATTTTCTGCCACATTGATTGTTGATATATTTTCTTCTTGCTTTTTCGTGAGAATTTTCATTTTCTACATTAATTGTTGCAATAAATTGCCCGATTTTATTGAGAAAAATTAAATTGTTGGTGCTTGGCGGTTGTTGCAAAACTTGGTGTTGAGGATGATCAAAATCGAAGGTGATATAACTTTCAAAATTGAGCATTGCCGAGCAATGAGAAGGGAGAATAACTTTTTCATACATCTTTATACCATCATTGGTATTTATTGCTCTTTCCAATTTATGTTTGAGGCGGTGAGTATTTTTTTCGACTACGGCGAGGGAGCGCGGATGGTTGACCTCGTGGTATGATTTTATGTCGTTGGGACAATAGATAGGATTTTTGTGTTCTATGTCAAACCCCGGTCCGCTGATGATTTGTCCTTTATAATCAAAAGAAAAACTTTCGGCAGAGCCTTTGGTTTGCATATTTTCGATAAGTCTTTCAACATAAGCAGGATGAACGGCATTTGAGCATAAAAGTTCATAGAAATTGTCGGCATTATGTTTGATGAAGACTTTGATAAATCCCTTTTTTTCGTGATACTGGGCAAATTCTTCGCAGCAATATTCTCTGATAAAATCTCTAAAGTCGGATATTCTCATGGAACGAATGAGTTTTGGAGGAATTTGCTGGTCTATAAGGTTTACCAACAAAGGATATTCTATGGATTTGTAGCTAGGATATTCTTTCATTTCACGTCCATAGACGGAACTTTGCAGAGCTTGGTCGTAGAGTTTTATGTTATAAAGGGTGTCTTCTTCTAGGGTTTTGCGTTTGGCGGCAAGATAGTCGGCTGACATAAATTCGTTGACAATGTTTGAAATTGTGCCGTTGCAATCATCTCTGATGAGTAGTTTATGTTCCGGTAATATGGGGTTGGACGGGTTGCTCATGAGATAGCAGCCATTATTAAAGGCATAGCTTCGCAGCATATCTATAAGGTGATTTTTAGTTTCGAGAGAGACGTTAGAAGACAATATTTTGAGCGACTTATCGATTATGCAGTCGATGTTATCTCTTTTTTGTTTGGATTCTATCAATTCTCGTCGTAATTTGCCGGCCATATTTACCCTCATTTCGTCATTTTGTCTAAATATAACACATTTATTTTAAAATGTCTAAACTTTTATTTAATTTTTTTTGTTTATTTTATCAAGAAAAATTATAGGAGGTTGAAATGGTTGAATTTGTTTTTGATAATAAGTCCCGCGCAACGGGTGCTGTCAGGGTGGTTCTTTGTGCTTCTAACAGTCTTAAATGTGAGAAATTTTGTTCGGATAAAGAGTTAAAAAGTTTGAAAGACTCTGTAAAAACAGAGGATTTTAAGGCAGAATTGGGAAGTTTTGCAGGAATTTTTGACGGTAAAAACAAAATTATTTTGGCCGGGACAGGGGTAAAACCGAGTTTGCATGATATTCAGATTTTGGGCGGAAAACTCTATCAGAAGATTAAAAACTTTCAAAATGCAGAAATTTTGGTTGCCGGTATTGCAAAAAGCAAAATCTCGGCTTCTGATGTTGCTTGTAATTTGGCATTTGGTATGGAATTGGGCGGATATAGTTTTGATAAGTATTTCACAACCAAAAAAGAGTCTGATTTTCCAAAATTGGAAAAAGTGCATTTTTACTCCGAGAATGAAAAGCTTTCGGCTGTGCAATATAATAACTTGCGCTCGGTGGCAAATGCGGTGCGTTATGCTCGCGATTTGTGCAATGAGCCGGCAAATTATCTCACTCCGCAAGTGTTTGCTGAAGATATTAAACGCTTGGAATATTTGGGGCTTAAGGTAAAAATATTGGAAGAAAAACAAATTCGTGCAGAGGGGATGAATATGTTGCTTTCGGTTGCGCAAGGTTCTCACAATTCTCCGAGAGTTGCGATTTTGCGTTGGGAAGGTGGTAAAAAATCTGAAGCAAGTGAGTTTGGTTTGGTTGGTAAAGGTGTTACTTTTGATTCGGGCGGAATATCACTTAAGCCATCAACAAGAATGGGAGAAATGAAGGGTGATATGACAGGTGCTGCAGTTGTTGTCGCTACAATGAAAGCGGCTGCTCTTTGCAAGGTTAAACAAAATCTTACTGCAGTTGTCGGTTTGGTTGAGAATATGCCTTCGGGGCATGCAACACGTCCGGGGGATGTCGTTACTTCAATGTCGGGAAAGACAGTTGAAATTATTGATACCGATGCCGAAGGACGTCTGGTTTTGGGGGATTGTTTGTGGTATTTGCAGAAAAATTTTGCAGTAAAAAATATTATTGATATTGCCACATTAACGGGCTCGACAATGAGAACTTTCGGTTTTGAATATGCCGGATTGTTCAGCAATAATGATAAATTGGCCGAGAAACTTTATGCCCATGGTATTGAGAGCGG
The DNA here is from genome assembly GCA_045593845.1 of Alphaproteobacteria bacterium. Classification (GTDB taxonomy): domain Bacteria; phylum Pseudomonadota; class Alphaproteobacteria; order RF32; family CAG-239; genus JAFUYI01. The sequence continues at coordinate 72,791 of JAZNXK010000004.1, read as the reverse complement.
TGAAAAGTTGTGGCGCTTGCCGGTGACGAAGGAATATGACAAAATGATGGATTCTGATATTGCCGATATGAAGAACTTGGGGCCTGTCAATGGCGGAGGAATTACTGCCGCATGCTTTTTGCAGCGTTTTGTAAAGCCGGAAAATGCGTGGGCACATTTGGATATTGCAGGTGTTGACAGAGATGATAAAGGCCATCCTCTTACTCCTAAAGGTGCTACGGCTTTCGGAGTTCGTGTTTTGAGTAAAATGGTTGGTTGCTATTGATTGTTTTATGAAAAGGGAAACCCTGCAACTTGGGAGATTGCAGGGTTTCGTGAGCGGATAAATAAAATATAATATATATATATAGGGCGCGGGGAGCGCTTTTTTTCAAAAAAAACCCTCTGCTAACTGCAATCGTTGCAGAGGGTCAAGCACAATGATTAAGATTTATAAAGACCTTGCCTCAAAATGAACGGTGTTCTGTCCCTTTGGTAGCGTTGTTTTGGGAGCAAGGAACTTCTTTCGAAACCCCAATGTCTCACGACAGAGGGGTAAAAATTATGGAAAAACAAGTAAAGCAGGTAAGGTATCGTTTATCACCGAATACCGCTTTTTAATACTATGGGATAGCCAAATTGAAACAATTTTATGGCGGCCCTCATATTAAGAACCATTGGCTCATATTAAGCATCTAATAACCATAATAATTGTTTGATGGCACTGCTTTTATCACTTTAAACTTATTTGTCAACAGTTTTTGAAAAAAATTTTTTTGATTTTTTTAAAAATGAAAAAAGCCCCGAAATAGGGGCTCTTTTATAATTAGTAAGAAATTTCCAAAATTTCGAAAGACTTATTACCGCCAGGTGCCTTGTATTCGGCAGTATCTCCGACAGTTTTGCCGATTAGGGCTTTGGCTAACGGGGATGAGGTTGAAATTTTGTTTTTGTTTATGTCTGCCTCATAGTCACCGACAATTTGATATGAACTTTCTTTATCGGTATCTTCGTCAACTACCAAAACCTTGGCACCAAAACGAACTATATCGTTGCTGTTGGCAGAAGTATCAATAACTTGAGCGCGGCTGACAACAACCTCCAACTCTTGGATGCGTCCTTCAATAAAGCTTTGCTTTTCTTTGGCGGCAGAATATTCGGCATTTTCAGACAAGTCGCCTTGAGCGCGAGCTTCTGATATTGCGGCAATAATATTCGGGCGCTCAACTGTTTTGAGATTCTTTAATTCTTGTTCAAGAGCAAGAAAACCCTCTTTTGTCAAAGGGAATTTATCCATTGTTTACCTCGCAGAAAAAAATTAGACCGGAAAAGACAACCTTTCCACAGTCATACAAAATTAACGTTATGCGTGATGTATAGCATAAATAAAAGTTTTTGCAAGAGAAATATTTGTTATGCAATAATTTTTTTTCTTTTATTTTTTATATTCTATGCTAGAGTGAAACGGTAAACTAATATTTTGGAGACTACATATATGAAGAAATTATATTTAACAGCTGCTGTTTGTTCGGCTTTGTTGTTCGGAATGAACGCCTCGGCTCATGACAGCACAGGTTGCGGTTTGGGTTCTATGGCTTGGAGAGGACAATCCGGTATTGCTCCGCAAATTTTGGCAGTTACAACCAACGGAACTTTCGGAAACCAGACTTTTGGTATTACATTTGGAACATCGGGCTGTGACCCTAACGGACGTGTAAGCGGCGGAACACAGAGAATGGTGTTTAGTTTTATTGAAAATAATATGGAGCAATATGCTCTTGATGCTTCTCGCGGTGAGGGCGAGACTTTGGACACTTTGGCCGGTATGCTCAATGTTGACAAGACCGAATTTGCCAAGAAGTCACAGCAGAATTTTGCGGCAATTTTCCCAAATGATAATGTTGACGCAATTTTTGTAACACAGCAAATTTTTGCTATGTTGCAAGCATAATTTTTGTTTTGATAAAGGCTCTTGTGAAAGCAAGAGCCTTTTTTTGTTATGTTTAGGATATTTGGGTTTTTATTTTTTATTTTTTTTCCGCTCACGGTATTCGGTGCCGCGGATGATGTTGCTTATTCTCCGGAATGGTTGGCTTTGGGGCATTATCAGCCGGACGGGATGGGCGGATATAAGTCGAGTATTGACGGAGAGGAATTTTTTGTTTCCGAAAGCGGAAGGACCAATCCGCAAAGAGAATTGCAAGCAACGATAGATTTGTTTAATGAAGGAAAACAAACGGAGAAAATTTGTGTTTTTCAGGCCAGATATATGTTTTTGGCGGAAAAAGGTCTGATAACGCAAAAAAAGTTTGATTGTGAGGAATTTGAGCAGTTTAAGACGGATTTGAAACCGAGTGGTGCTACCTTGCTTTTTACTGATGCATATATGAATAATCCGTCATCATTGTTCGGACACACGTTGCTCAGGATTGATACCAAGCGAAAAGGTTCACAGCTTTTGGCGCATGGGGCAAATTATGGTGCTTTTACCAATGGCGCGGAAAACAGTGTGTTGTTTGCAGTTTATGGTTTGACCGGAGGTTATTTCGGAGGTTGGACGGTTAAGCCTTATTATGATATTATCAACACCTATAATAATATTGAAAACAGAGATATTTGGGAGCTTAATCTCGATTTGAGCGAGAGAGAACTTGAAATGCTTGTGGCGCACCTTTGGGAGGTTGGGCATACCAAAACCAGGTATTATTTTTTCTCGAAAAACTGCTCATATATGATTATGGAACTGCTAGATGCGGTAAGGCCTTCTTTGCATTTGGCTCAAAAATTTCCAGTGCAAACCATTCCGGTAGATACGATTAAGGCAGTTTATGCCAGCCAAAATTTGGTAAAAGATGTTAATTATCGCCCGTCGAGACAGGCAAAAATTTTGCATCGACTTAAACTGATGAATAAAGAGCAAAGGCAAGCAATGCACGATATTTTTGCCAAGCACAAATATGATATGAAGCAACTAGGTGATGATGAAAAGGCTGATGTTTTGGAGACTGCCTATCAGTATATTCAATATCAGTTTATTAAGAAAAAATATGAGCTTGCGGAGTATCGAAAACAAAGTTTTAAGGCGGTTAGAGCGAGAAGTATGCTCCAATCTCAAAAGGCGCAAATTAGCGAGAATTATCCGGGAAAATCCCCTCTGAAATCACATGATGCGATGAGAATGACGGTAGGAATAGGTCATACGAGAGGAAATAATTTTTATGAAATCAGTTATCGTCCCGCTTATCACTCTTTGAGCGATAATAACTACGGTTTGTTAAAAGGGGCGGAGATAAATTTTCTAAACTCCAAGTGGAGATATTATGAAAAGGGTAATAAGGCGGTTTTGCAAGAGTTTAATTTGCTGGGTATAAAATCATTGGCTCCGGCCGATTATTATTTTAGGCCGATATCGTTCGGCTTGGGGCTTGATGTTGAACGATTGTATAATCCAAAAAAAGAAAAAGAGGGATATGTTGCAAAATTTAATCTTGATGGCGGGGTGACGGTTGAGCCGCTAGAAAACTTTATGCTTTTTGCTTTAGGTAGGGCTAAAGTTGGTTACGGCGGCTTTTTGGAGCATAATCAATATGCTTCAGTCGGCGGTATTTTCGGTGCTTTTGTAAATATGAAATATGCAAAGTTACTTGTTGAGGCGCAAAAAGATTTTGCAACCGAATGGTTGCAAGATAAGGTTGTTTATAAAGGGGAGCTTAATGTTCCGCTGACAACAAACTGGAGCGTAGCAGTGGAATATAAGTCGGAACGCTATAAACAAAACTATAAAGAAGAAGAGTTTGTAACCTCGATAAGGCATTATTTTTAAGTTGGCTTGTATAAAAAATATTTCTTTTTTTAGGGAGTGATATTTTTTTGTTGCATTGATGCTTTTTTTGTGATAAATTTTGTCTATTCAAAAATTAGGAACTTAATTATTAACCCAAAAAAAATAAAAAAAAATGAAAAAAAGACTTTTAATTGCAGTAGAAATTTTGTCTCTTGTGATCCTTGTAGTATTTGCCCCCGTGGTTGTTAATCCGAATATTATGCTGTCAATGCCAAACTTCGTTTGGTATATGGTATATTTTATCGGAGGTATCATCATCCTTATCATGCTTGTGATTTTGATTAAGTGGGGAATTATGGCAGTCCGAAAGTTGTGCAAGATGGAAAAAAAATAACGAAAAGCACATCAAAAGATGAAAAAGGAAACAATTATTGCAATCGTTGTTATTGCGGTTTTGCTTTTATTGGCGTTTGATCCTACAGTCATGCAAGGAGTGCCGATTTTTGTGTGGTATGGCCTGTCATTTATCGGTTCATTTATATCTTTGGCGGTGTTTATCTTTGCTGTTGGAGCTTTGGTTGAAGGATTGCGACGGTTAATGAGCAAAATTTTCAAAAATGAAAATTAAAAGAAAGCGCATTTCTTTCCCTAAAAAGGGGAGAAATGCGTTTTTTGTTGCTTTTAAATGTTGATGAGTGTATTGGTATAAGCAATAAATTTTGTTATTGGAGGAAAAAATGTTAAGAGACGAAGTGCAAAATGCTATTAAAGAAGCTATGAAAAACCATGAGGCAGAAAAATTAAGCACTGCCAGAATGATTTTGGCCGGTATTAAGGAAAAAGATGTTGATGCCAGAGGAAAAGGCAAGGAATGTGCGGCGGAAGCTGATTTGATGTCGATGATGCAGACAATGATTAAACAACGTCAGGAATCGGCAAAAATGTATCGTGACGGCAACAGACCGGAATTGGCGGAAAAAGAAGAGTTAGAAATTAAGATTATTGAAGGCTTTTTGCCGAAGCAAATGTCTGATGCAGAAGTTGATGCTGCGATTGCGGCAGTTATAACCGAATTAGGCGCAAGTTCAATGAAAGATATGGGTGCAGTTATGGCAAAAATGCGCGAAAAATATGCCGGACAGATGGATTTTGGCTCGGCAAGCGGCAAAATTAAGGCAGCTTTGAATAAATAAGGAAAGTTATGGAAAACACCGATTTTTACAGATTTTTGGATGAGATAAGAGCCAAAGTTTCTTTGAGCGACGTTATCGGCGCAAAAGTAAAATTGGTGCGCAAAGGGCGCGAATATACCGGTTTGTGTCCTTTTCATAACGAAAAAACTCCTTCTTTTACGGTTAATGAGGCGAAAGGTTTTTATCACTGCTTCGGTTGCGGTGCTCATGGTGATGTGATTAAGTTTGAGATGGAGGCAAACGGTTTGCCGTTTATGGATGCGGTCACAAAATTGGCGAACAAAGCAGGTTTGCAAGTGCCAAAGTTTTCTCATGAGGACGCAGAAGAAAGCAAGCAGCGCAGTTCTTGGTATGAAATTATGGAATTGGCAGTCGGATTTTTTGAAAAAAATCTTCGCTTGCCGGTGGGGGCAGAGGCCTTGGCATATCTTACGGGCAGAGGTTTTGAGGAAAGTATAATTAAAAAATTTCGCTTGGGATATGCACCGGATAATAACGGATTGACGGCTTATCTTGCCTCGAAAAATGTTTCGGAAAGCGATATGATAGAGCTGGGACTGGCGGTTTTGTCAGAGAAAAACTCTAAAACTTATGACTTTTTCAGAAACAGAGTGATTATTCCGATTATGGATAAGCGCTCAAGGATTATCGGTTTTGGCGGAAGAGTTATGGGAAATGAACAGCCGAAATATTTAAACTCGCCGGAAACCCCGATTTTTAATAAACGTAAAGTGCTTTATAATTTGAATTTTGCTCGTGATAAGGCTTATGAAAACAAAAAAATTGTCATTTGCGAAGGTTATATGGATGTTATCGCTCAGGCGAAGTATGGTTTTGAATATGCGGTGGCACCTTTAGGAACAGCCTTGACCGAAGATCAAATACAAGAGGCTTGGAAAATTTGTCCTGAACCGACACTTTGTTTTGACGGAGACGGCGCAGGTATTAGGGCGGCTGTGCGTTCGGTGGACAGGGTTTTGCCGATTTTGAAGGCGGGATATTCGCTCAAATATGTGTTTTTGCCGGATAAGATGGACCCTGATGAGTTTTTAAAAGCAAAAGGTGCGGAAGAGTATGCCAAAATGCTTGATAATACCATGCCTTTGGCCGAGCTTTTGTGGCGGAAAAATATGCAGTTGCAGTCCACGGATACACCGGAGCAAAAAGCCAAGTTTGAGAAAAATATTTATGATGAAGTTGCAAAAATTACCGACGAAAAAGTGCGCGGTTATTATCTGCAGGATATGCGCAATCGAATTTATAAGGAACTGCGCGGCGGGATTAGAACTGTTGTTCAGGCCGGAAAAGAAAAAGAAGTTGGCAGTAAAAAGAATATTCTTAAAATCGGCATAAAAAGGGATTTGGATGAAAAAGTTGTGCGCTTTATTTTGGCGGCATTTGTCTGTTATCCCCAGCTTATCGGTGAATTTGAAGAAAAAATCGGAATGTTTGCAATCAGAGATACCGGATTGAATGTTTTTTGGGAAAAATTGTGCGATATAAGTCACGATTTTGATCATATCAGTGCCGAAGATTTGTGGGAGGAGTTAAAAAAGCAGGGATTGGACAAGTTTGCACTGTCCTTGTGGGAGTTGAAAATGCTGAAACAGCAAAATTTGGGGATTTTGCGTTTGCGAGAAGAGTTGAATAATAAAATATTAGAAATGCAGCTCGGACAAATTGAAAAAGAAATAAAAGAATGTGTTTTTAAGATGGAAAATTCCGAGTCGTTCGCTGATGAGCTTTATGAAAAGCTCGAAAATTTGAAAAAAGACAGACAAAATTTGTTGGCCGAAAAAAAATTATAAATCTTGTGTAGCCCTAGAAATACCTATATTGTTTAAAATAAAAAGTTAAGAAATAAATATTTTTGATAAACCATTTGTTGACAAATAACTAAAAAATAGTTAAAAAATAGCCGCTAGCTTAAAATTTGCCCTTATATTGTTTTGGGCAGAGGGGAATCGATTTTTAGGAAAAATAATGTCGGACGCAGAAAATCAAGATTTTTACGAGTCGGGTGCAGCAGATGCGCCTTTGATTGACAGCCTTGGCAGTGCTGTTAAGAATGTTGTAAAAAAAGGTAAAGACCGCGGTTTTATTACAGTTGAAGAGCTGAATAGAGCTTTGGCGGCAGATAAAGAATCTTCCGAACAAATTGAAGATATTATGGCTGAAATCTCCGATATGGGGATTAGTATTGTTTCAGAAACGGATTCTGAAGTCAGCGATGCTGATGACGAAGTCGAACTCGGCGAAGAAGATGATGAATCCGGAAATTTTGATGAAAAAGAAATAGGCAGATATGATGATCCCGTTAGAATGTATCTGCGCGAAATGGGCAGTGTCGAGCTGTTGTCTAGAGAAGGTGAAATTGCCATAGCCAAGAGAATTGAGGCGGGAAAAACCGTGATGATTGACGGTTTGTGCGAAAGCCCGATGACAATTAAGGCAATTGCTTCTTGGCGCGATGATTTGTTGAACGGCTCAATGCAGCTTAGGGATGTTGTCGATCTTGAAATGATGTATGGTGACGATCCGGAAGCAATAGTTTTTGATGACGATGATAATTCTTCAGCGGTTGAAGATTTGGAAAAAGTTACAAAAGAAATTGCCGATAAAGAAGACAGTCTTGATGATTTGGATGATGACCTCGGCGAAGATATGGATTTGCAGGATACGGTTGACGACTCTGATGATGTTGATGAAGAGTTGGGACAAGAGGACGATAATCAAGATGCCGAAAGCGATGATATAGACTCTGATGATGAGGATGATGATGGTATGGGCGGTCATTCTTCGGCCTCTATTACCGCCATGGAAGAGGCTCTGTGGGATCCTGTTTTGGAGATATTGAGCAAAATTTCGAGTTATTATGATGATTTAAAAAAGATTCAAAATCAAAGAGTTGCGGCAATTATTTCAGGTAAAGAATTAAAACCGGCGTTGGAAAAAGAATATATTCAGGTCAAGAAAGAACTTGTTGAGTTGATGAGTTCTATTCATATGAATGCAAGCCGTATCGAGCAATTGGTTGAGCAATTGAATGAGCTTAATAAGCGCTTGATGGGATTGGAAGGAAAACTTCTGCGTTATGCGCTGGCTTGTAAGATTAAACGTGAGGACTTTTTACAGGAATATCAGCAATCGGAGTTGTCTCCGGATTGGCTTAATGTCGTTTCTCGCAAGAAAGACAAACATTGGCAAGAGTTTGTAAGTAAATATGGGGCTGAAATTCTTGAGCTTCGCGAAAGTGTTGCGCAAATGGCTCAAGAGTGCGGTTTGCCGATTAACGAATATCGCCGTATGGTTGATACGATTAAAAAAGGCGAAAGAGAGTCGGAAAGAGCCAAAAAAGAAATGATTGAAGCAAATTTGCGTTTGGTTATCTCTATTGCCAAGAAATATACAAATCGTGGTTTGCAGTTTTTGGACCTTATTCAAGAGGGTAATATCGGTCTTATGAAAGCGGTTGACAAGTTTGAATATCGCCGCGGTTATAAGTTTTCGACTTATGCAACTTGGTGGATACGTCAGGCGATTACACGCTCTATTGCAGATCAAGCGCGCACAATTCGTATTCCGGTGCATATGATAGAGACTATCAACAAGCTGGTCCGCACTTCTCGACAGATGTTGTCCGAGATGGGGCGCGAGCCGGTGCCTGAAGAGTTGGCGGCAAGATTGTCTATGCCGCTTGAGAAAGTGCGTAAAGTGATGAAAATTGCCAAAGAGCCGGTCAGTTTGGAAGCACCGGTCGGTGATGAAGAAGATTCTTCTCTCGGTGATTTTATTCCGGATGAGAGTGCTTTGCAGCCTTTAGATTCTGCAATTCATTCAAATTTGAAGGAAACATGCACGAGAATATTGTCTTCTCTCACACCTAGGGAAGAACGTGTTTTGAGAATGCGCTTCGGAATCGGTATGAACTCTGATCATACTTTGGAGGAAGTCGGACAACAGTTTAATGTTACGCGTGAGCGTATTCGTCAGATTGAGGCAAAAGCTCTGCGCAAATTGAAGCATCCGAGCAGGTCGAGAAAGTTGCGTTCATTCTTGGATCAATAATAAAAAAAGCCTCGATATTTCGAGGCTTTTCTTTTGCTTTTTGTTTATTTTTTGTTGGATAGCTTTTCTTCAACGATATAAAGCGGTCTTTGTTTTACTTCGACAAAGATTTTGGCGATATATTCGCCGATTATGCCCAGTGATACCATTTGAACACCGCTGAAAATGGTGATTAAGGTCACGGTTGATGCCCAACCGGAAATGGCTCCGTGAATATTATAGTTTAAGAAAATTTTGATTACAAAACATGCGCCGAGGAATGAGATAAAGAAGCCCATTAATGTAACCAAGCGCAACGGAACGATTGAAAAACTGGAAATTCCGTTCCATGCAAAAGCCAACATTTTTTTCAAAGGATATTTAGTTTCGCCGGCCAAACGAGGTGTGCGGTCATAATATACCATATCAGATTTGAAACCTACCAACGGTACAACAGCACGCAAAAACAGGTTGCGCTCGGGAAATTGTTTTAATTGCTCAACGGTACGTTTGGTCATCATACGAAAATCAGCATGATTGTAAATAACTTTTACGCCAAGCCAGGACATAACCTTATAAAAGGCTTGTGCAGTAAAACGTTTGAAAAACGTATCGGTATCACGTTTTTTGCGAACACCGTAAACTATATCGTTTCCTTGGTCAATTTTCTGTACCATTTCGATTATGCAATTCGGGTCGTCTTGCAAATCGGCATCAATGGTGCAATATAAGTCAGCATCATTATCATACATACCGGCCAAAATTGCTCCTTGGTGACCAAAATTGCGTGAAAGTTTTGAAGCCTCAAAGAGAGGATTTTTTGCACATTCGGCAGATAAGATTTCCCAAGTTTTATCGCGACTGCCGTCGTTAACAAAATGGGCGCGGCTATCGGGAGAAATGAGCTTTTGGTCAATCATTTTTTGCAGAAGTGCAGATATGGTTGAAAAAGTGGAAGGCAGAACTTCTTCCTCGTTGTAGCAAGGAATTACAATCAATAATTTTTTCATATGATGTCTCCTCAAAAATATGTGGATAGAAAGCTTTGCAATAGACAAGCTTTTTTTGTTATGATAGAAAAATCATAATTTGTTTTGATTGTGTTTGTCAAGTCAATATAGATTAACATTCTTTGGTATGCTTATCTTTCAAGGAATATGCGGAAAAGTTGGCAACATGTTTTGTGTAAAAAAGGAAAATTTATGACCGAAATACCTTTGTTTAATCCTGATATGCTAAATCATATCTACAAAAATTTTTTATTTTTCTTTAAGGCCCATGATGTATACAAATACTTTCTGATGGTCATGGCTTTTTTGTTGGTAAATTGGTTGTTGGTGAAACATTATTTTGTTGTGAAATATTCGCCTTTTGAGCCTGTTGCCACAGAAGAAAAGAATAATGGCAAAGATGATGCTTTCATATTTTTGTTATTTTCTTTTATGCTTTATGTATTGCGTTTTTCATCAGAAGAACAGACCGTGTTGAATAATTTTGATTCAATGTCTTTCGGCTTTATAAGCAGTATTATTCACGGGATTACGCCGATTATGATGAATTGGAGATTTACTCCGCTTTCGCATATTGACGGCATGTTGATTTATGGGATCACCAATAATTTTTTTGTGATAGGTCTGTATTGTGTCTTAAAACAAATTTTGGTGCTTTATCTTATGTATAAGTGTTTACATTTTGTGCCGCAGACAAAGCGTTTTTATTTATTGGCGCTGATAAATTTTATTCCGGCGGTTTTTAGTGTAAACAATATAGTATTTCCGGAACAAAATGTGATTATATTTGTTTTGTTGAGCTGGATAGGAATTGATAAATTTCAAAGAATCGGTGCATACAGATATTTGTTGTTGTTCTTATTTGCAATGAATTGCGCCATTTATACCAAAGAAACGGTTATGCTTTTTTATGCCGGTTGCGGCTTGTATTTGTTGTATGATGGTATGAGAAGCGGCAGAATATCTCGGTCGTTGATAAAAAAGCCTTGGCTGCAATTGAAAAAAATGCCGATAGAATGGCTGATGTTCGTTAGTATGCTGGTTTGGCTCGTGCTTTATTATGCCGTTACTCCGGATATTAGTAATAACAGATATTTGCGAACTCACGCGACACCAATGGCTGATGTGTTGCGCATATATGCCGTCGAGTTGATTATTACGTTGGCTGCGTTGATTTTATTGCTGATGAAAATTCGTAAAAAACAATTTGATGATATGTGTTTGTTTATGGAAGGAAGTGTTATCGGCTCTTTAATTGTGACTATATATATAACCGTTGTGTTAAGAATTGCCCCTTCGCAAGATTGTGCGGAATCGTATTATTTGTACTTGCCGGCAGTTTTTTGTACGGTATATGTTTTTGAAAATATCAAGCAGAAGTCTGATAAATTGCAATTGGCTCTGCTGATTGCTGTTTTCTCCGCATATCAAAATTGGAATTTTTATGCAAATATGGAAGGTAACATTAGGTATGAGTTGATGGAGTTTTTTGAAACAAAAGCTCCGAAAAAGCAGGATACAACTGAACCTCCTATGACTGTCTATTTTTATTCGGCAAATATGTTGATTGATACCGTTTATTGGAAATCTACGGGTTGGAGTGCAAGTTTTTGGTGGATGTTGAGAGACAGAAAAATTCGAGTTAAGATGGATAAGTTTTATAAACAATTTTTAACAGGTCCTTTTGAGAGTTTGGGGATTTCTTATGAACCGCTTGCAAGCGGAGATTATGTTGTTATCAACAGGAAGAAGGATCCGGATTTGCAAGGAACAAAAAATTTGATATACAAGAACAAAGTTTATGATGTTTATTTGGTGAATTAGGCATTTATGTTTGGATAGCGAGGATATTATGGTAAAAGTTTCGGTACTTGTTCCGGTTTATAATTCGCAGGATTTTTTGGAAGATACAATAAATAGCGTTTTAGGCCAGACTTTTAAAGATTTTGAGTTGATTTTGCTGAATGATGCCTCAACCGATGACTCGGAAAAAGTTATTCAAAAATTTAGTGACAGCAGAATTAAGTACTATAAAAATGAGCATAATCTCGGAATTTCGGGAACAAGAAATCGTTTGGTCGAACTGGCGGAGGGAGAATATCTGGCAGTGATGGATAATGATGATATATCTTTGCCGCAAAGGTTTGAGAAGCAAGTTGCTTTTTTGGATAGTCATCCTGATGTTGCCATTGTTGGAACTTGGTTAGAGCTTTTTAATAAGCGACCGGTAAAAGGTGTGATGGCAAATATTAAGAAATTTATTACGAATCTCGGTTTGGTATGGTGCCAGCCGTCAGAGGTTACCTTAAAAGAGACCTTGCGCGGAAATTCATGTATGCATCCGACAATGATGATAAGAGCCGCTGTTATCAAAGAAAATAACATAAAATATAATCAAGCACTGACGCCTTCCGAAGATTATGATTTGGTTCGACAGGTTTTGATGGCTGGTTATCGTATTTGTAATATTCAAGAAGTTTTGTTTAAATATAATCTGCATGGCAATAATTTTTCAGTGAAAAAGAAAAAGCTGATGAAAGAGGCGGATAAAATCATTAAATCAAATATTGAAGATGCTTTGGGGTATCACCCGAGGTTTAGGTATCCGTATATCTTCATTATTATCAGAAAATTGCGCTATAAACCTTTGTTAAAATGGTTTAAGCCTTGGGTAAACTAGTATAAGGAAATATCAATGAATCAAATTCCATTGTTTAATCAAAATATTTTGCCGCACATATACAGCAATTTTGAGCATTATTTCAAATATTTTAATGCCTATCAATATTTTATCGGTACTTTGGCGGGTATGATTGTTTGTTGGCTATTGACTAAATATTTGTTCAGCCATGAGTATCGCTATGCGGTTGTTCCGGAACGTGCGGAAAAGAATTTGGAATTTAATAAGAAAAATTGGTATTGTGCTTGGGGCATGTTGCTGCTTTCTTTTGTGCTTTATCTTGTTCGCTTTGCAATGGAAGAGCAATCGGTTTTGAATAATTTTGATTCCATGAATCCCGGATTTATGCGTAATTTAACCTTTGGTGTATTGCCGGTGTTCAAAGATTGGCGTTTTACACCGCTGTCTCATGTTGACGGTAATGTTATTTTCGGTATTACCAATAACTATTGGATGGTCGGTCTGTTTTCCATATTGAAGCAAATTTTGGTTTTGTATTTGATGTATAAATGTTTTTCTTTTATTGAAAAAACAAAGCGTTTATATCTTGTAGCATTAGTAAATTTTGTTCCGGCGGTATTTTGTATAAACAATTTTGTATTTCCCGAGCAAAACATAGCCATTTTTGTTTTTCTCAGTTTGATTGGTTTGAATAAATATCAGAATACCAAGAAAACCGGGTATTTGTTCATGTTCCTGTTTTTTATGAACTGTGCAATCTATAGCAAAGAAACGATTATGCTGTTTTATGGCGGGTATGGCTTGTATTTCTTTGTTGAGGCTCTTTTTACCGGAAGACTTTCTTTGGATTTGATGAAAAAACCGTGGAAACAGCTTGCCGCTGTGCCTGTGGAATTTTTGGTTTTTGTAAGTGCTTTGACTTGGGTGATTTTTTATTATTTATCTACCCCGCTGTTGAGCAATAACAGATATTTGATGACGCACTATTTTGATATGGCTGATTTATTGAGAATTTATGCATTGGAATTGTGCTTGTTTGTTGTGGCAGTAGTTCTTTTTGTAAGAAAAGTTTATGAAAAGAAATTCTCTGATATGTGTTTGATGATGGAAGGAGGACTTCTTGCCTCGACATTATTGGTTGTGTATGTCGTGTTTATGATAAAAATTGCGCCGTCACAGGATTATCCTGAATCGTATTATCTATATTTGCCTGCCGTTTTCAGTACATTTTATATTTTTGATAATTTGAAGAGTAAAAATGTGGCATATATATTGGCGGCGCTGATTGCTTTAGTTTCTTTGTATGAAAATTATGACTTCTTTATCAATATGCAAGGTGCTGCCAGACGTGAGTTGGTAGAATTTATTGAAAGTAAAGCTCCGTTGAGACGCGAATTTGATAATGGCGCTTATCCGCAAGGGGCATCATATATGCAGTTGGATCAATTTTTATATAATGTTCAAAATAAACCGATGACAATACACTTTTTCTCAAGACAAAAGATTGATACCGTCTTTTGGAAGACAACAGGTTGGAAGGTAACTTTGCAACTTTTGTTGCCGGATAGAGATATTGTGCTGAAGATGGACGAGTTTTATAAACAGTTTTTGGTCGGTGGATATGCCGGTTTACAATTTTCGTATGAACAGGCGGTTCCCGGTGATTATATTATCATAAACAAAGTTTTTGATGCCAATTTGCCGAGATTGAGGACTTTGGTATATGAAAATGATGTTTATGCCGTTTATGTAGTTGATTAAGGTGGGTTAATGCTTAAATTATACAAATGGGTTGAAGGAATTTGGTTTATGGTGCCGCAAAAACTGCGTTTTTTGTTGGTGGGCGGCTTTAATACTGTTTTTTCATATTTGCTTTTTGTATTTTTGGTAGCAATTTTACAAATACCTTATCAGGCGGCATTGATTATAAATTATGTAATTGCTGTTAATGTTTCTATTTTTACTATGAGATACTATGTTTTCAGGTCTTTCGGTAACTTGATGAAAGAATATTCAAAAGCATGGGGTGTCTATATAACCGTGATGTTGTTGAATTATGCAGCGATGTATATGATGGTTGATGTTTATAAATTGAATGAATTGTTGGCACAAGCCATATATACGTTTTTTATTACCTTTTTTATTTATTTTATGCACAAATACGTCAGTTTTGCAAAACCGAAAGATTATCCAGCCAAATAGGTTTTGACGGCATCATCGCGTTCGAATAAATACAGCAATATGCGTAATGCCTGTCCGTGGGGTGAGCTCAAGTCAGGATCTTGATTGATAATCATTTTGGCTTCTTGACATGCAGTTAACAGAAGTCCTTGGTGAAGGCTCATATCAGCCAGCTTAAAGTTGGCAAAGCCGGATTGTTTGGTACCTAATATCTCTCCACCGCCGCGTAATTTTAGGTCTTCTTCGGCAATCAAAAATCCGTCTTCGGTTTCTTTCATAATTTGCAAACGGGAAATGGCGGTTTGACTGGTGGGAAAATTATAAAGCAAAAGGCAAGTGGCGGCCTCAATACCGCGTTTGACGCGTCCGCGAAGCTGATGAAGCTGAGCCAAACCGAAACGTTCCGCGTGTTCCACAATCATAATTGTAGCTTCCGGAACATTTACCCCGACTTCAATGACAGTGGTGGCAACCAAAAGGTTAATAGAACCGGATTTGAATTGTTCCATAATTTCGTCTTTTTGTTTTTCTTTCATTTTGCCGTGGATAAGTCCGACCTTTGAGCCGAATATTTTTTGCAAAATCTCAAATCTTTTTTCGGCAGCGGCAAGGTCGATTTTTTCTGACTCTTCAACCAACGGGCATACCCAATAAGCTCTTGCGCCTTTATCCAATTTATTCTTGAGGGCGGGAATAATCTCGTCGATTTTGGTCAGAGGCATAACTCTGGTATCAACTGGCTTGCGTCCGGCAGGAAGTTGGTCAATTTTGGAATATTCCATATCTCCGAAAGCGGTTAAAATAAGGCTGCGGGGAATTGGTGTAGCGGTCATAACCAAAATATCGGCCAGATTGCCTTTGGCAGAGAGATTTAGACGTTGATGAACCCCGAAGCGATGCTGTTCGTCAATAATAACGCATGCAAGATCCTTAAAAGTTACATCTTCAACAAAAAGTGCGTGTGTGCCGATTAAGATGTCAATTTTACCTTCGGTTAAATCATTGATGATTTGAGTGCGTTTTTTGCCTTTGACTCGCCCGGTCAAGAGTTCGGCTTTAATGCCGATATTCTCGCAGAGCGGAGCAATAGTTTCCATGTGTTGTTTGGCTAAAATTTCGGTAGGAGCCATGATAGAAGCCTGGTAGCCACATTCAACGGCATTTAGCATGGTGAGCAGGGCGACAATTGTTTTTCCGCTACCTACATCTCCTTGCAACAATCGTAACATTCTGCTTTCAGAAGCTTGGTCGGCAAAAATTTCTTTTAGGACTTTTTCTTGGGCAGCAGTCAGCTGAAAAGGGAGAGTGTCCAATATCTTTCTGCGTAATAGTCCGTTGCCGGCAATTTTGCGTCCGGTTTGTTTTTTGATTTTTTGGCGGACAATGGCGAGTGCAAGCTGGTTGGCAAGCAATTCGTCATAGGCAAGGCGGTCGCGTGCGGTCGATGAGAATTGAATATCGGCAAATGTATGAGGATTATGTATGGCGAGCATTGCTTGATTAAAGCTTGGAAAGTTGCGCTGTTTGATAAATTGCTGATTTTGCCACTCGGGAAAAACAGGGAGTTTATATAGGGCACTTTGAATGAGTGAACCGATAAATTTGTTGCTTATTCCTGCAGTAAGACCGTAAATCGGCTCAATTTCAGGAATATTATTTAAGTTTGTGGATATATAGTCGGGATGGTTAATCTGCCACATATTGTTAAATTTTTCGAGTTTTCCGCTGACAAAACGTTTGGTGTTCAAAGGTAGTTGTTTACTCAAAAAATCACCATAAGTTTTGAAAAAGCAGAGAATAAGTTGGTTTTCATATCTGTCCTGACACAAAACCCGATATGGTTTGCTTTTAATCTTTGGTGGGATGTGCTCAATAACCGTTACTTCAAATGTGCCGATTTCTCCAACTCTTGCGGCGAGCAGTGATGGGGAGAGTTTGCGGTTGATAAAGGCATGGGGTAAATGCCACAACAGGTCAACAACCTTATCAATTTCTATATTATGAAGAAGTTTGGCAAATTTGCTGCCAACTCCAGAAATGGAAGTTATATCTTTGAAGAGCGGAAACAAAATATCAGGTCGCATGGCAAAAAACCTTAAAAAAATGTTTGCTATTGATGTATAATTGTATATATTTTTGAAAAGAAGTAAATAAGAAGATAAATGTAATGTTTAATCAGTTGAAAAAGTTTAGCGGACAAATAAAAACCATATCCTCGGTGCCGGAGGGAATGGAAGCTTGGTTGTTGGCAGAATTAGCGACTAAAACTGATGAAAATATTTTATATATTGCCCCTGACGGTGTGAGTTTGGAGCAAACAGCAGATGTTTTGCAATATTTATTGCCCGAAGCTGAAGTTTTGCGTTTTCCGGCATGGGATATTGTACCTTATGACAGAGTGTCGCCAAATCCGGAAATTGTGGCTCAAAGAGTTGATGTTTTGGCACAATTGGCGGTGTTGCCGGAGTCGAAAAAAACGAGATTTATTATTACAAGTGTGGGTGCGGTATTGCAGAAAACAGCACCGAAAAAAGTTTTTCTTAATTCTATAAAATCGATAAAAAAGGGCGGAGAACTTACTTTTGAAACCTTTCTTCATTATGTATCTGTTAACGGTTATAATAGGGTTGAGCAGGTTATGGAACCTGGGGAATATGCCGTGCGCGGTGATATATTGGATATTTTTCCGGTTGGAACTCCAAATCCGTTGCGGATAGATTTGTTTGGAGATGAGGTGGAGAGAATTCGCAGTTTTGATGTTTTGACACAAAGGACAACCGGGGAATTGGAGTATTATACTTTTGCGGCGGCCGGAGAAGTGGTCTTGGATGAAAATACCATAAAAAGTTTTCGTTCACAATATCGAGAAGCTTTTGGTATTGCTTGTAAAGATGATGAGATATATGAAGCTGTTTCCAACGGCAAAAAATATATGGGTATGGAAAATTGGTTGCCGTTTTTTTATGAAGATAATTTGCCGACATTATTTGATTATGTTCCGAGAGCGGTGGTTGTTTTAGGAAGAAATTCCGAGGCGGCTATGCAATCAAAACAAGAAAGTATTTCTGACCATTATACGGCGCGACTTGAGGCTTTGCAGGTTGCTAAAAATAAAAATGAGGTTGATGTTTATCGTCCGGTTATGCCGGAAAAGATGTTTTTGTCGGCAGAAGATGTTAAAGCGAGAGCAAATTTGGAATTTACCGGTCTTAATTTGCCGGAGAGTGATGAAGTTATTGATGTAAAGGCTGTTCCGGGAAGAGATTTTTCGTCGGCAAAAAATGTGGCGGTAACGGAGGTTTATGCCAAAGTTGCGGAGAAATTGTCGGAATATGGAAAATTGCCGAGGATTATTTGTTGCTATTCTGCAGGTTCGCGTGAAAAAATTATGATAATGCTTAAAGAAGTTGCTGAAAATAAGCTGGATATTGTAATGGCGGAAAACTGGCAAGAAGCACTGCAAAAAGCCAAAAGATCCGTAGTTTTAATCGTTCTCGGTTTGGTAAAAGGGTTTCATAACAGCGAATTGTTTGTTGTTAGCGAGCAAGATATTGTCGGGGCAAAACAAAATCGTCGCACCAATAAAAAAGTTTCGGCAAAAGATTTTATTGCTGATATATCATCCCTTAATGTCGGGGAATTGGTAGTGCATATAGAGCATGGTATCGGGCGTTTTATGGGCTTGGAAAATATTGTTGCCGGCGGTGCCGATCATGATTGTTTGAAGATTTTATATGCTAATGACGACAAATTGTTTGTGCCGGTTGAAAATATTGAGATGATTTCCCGCTACGGTTCCGAAGACGAAAATGTGGTTTTGGATGTTTTAGGCGGCATGGCTTGGGAAGCGAAAAAGGATAAGGTAAAAAAGCGTATTCGTGATTTGGCAGAAAAATTGATTGCAGTTGCGGCGCAACGACAATTACGAAAAGCAGAAAGTTTTGTTCCTTCTTATGGAGTTTATGATGAGTTTTGTGCCGGATTTCCATTTAATGAAACAGATGACCAACTCAATGCCATAGATGATGTTATCAGAGATTTGTCCGCAGGAATTCCCATGGATAGACTGATTTGCGGTGATGTCGGATTTGGAAAAACTGAGGTGGCTTTGCGTGCCGCTTTTACGGTGGCTATGTCGGGTGCGCAAGTGGCGGTGGTGGTGCCGACAACATTGCTTGCCAGACAGCATTATTTGAATTTTAAGCAGAGAATGAGCGGTTTTCCGATTAAGGTAGGTATGTTGTCAAGGCTTGCAACAGCGGCGGAATCCCGTAAAATTAAAGAAGGTATGAAGGACGGCTCATTAGATATTGTGATTGGGACACATGCCTTGTTGAGCGATAAAATTGAGTTTGCAAATTTGGGATTGTTGATTATTGATGAAGAGCAACATTTCGGAGTGGTGCACAAAGAAAAACTGAAAGCTCTTAAGAATGATGTGCATGTTTTGACTTTGACGGCAACACCGATACCGAGAACTTTGCAACTTTCGCTTACGGGGGTTAAGCAATTAAGCATTATTGCCACACCGCCGGTTGACAGATTGGCAGCACGAACTTTTGTTATGCCGTTTGACAGGGTGATGATAAAAGAGGCAATTTACCGTGAAAAATTCAGAGGAGGGCAGACTTTTGTGGTTTGTCCGAGAGTGTCGGATATTCCCGAAGTGTTGAAAATATTGAAAGAATTGGTGCCTGAAGCAACAATTATGGTGGCACACGGACAAATGCCGGTCAGACAGCTCGAAGATGTGATGAATGATTTTGTTGATAAAAAAGGAGATGTTTTATTGTCAACAACAATTATTGAGTCGGGAATTGATATTCCTTCGGTTAATACTATGATTGTTTATCGTGCGGATATGTTCGGTTTGGCACAGTTATATCAGTTGCGGGGCAGAATAGGGCGTTCAAAATTGCGCGGATATTGCTATTTTACCGTTCCGAGGCAAAAAATGTTAAAACCTTTGGCAGAAAGAAGATTGAATATATTACAGGCTTTAGATACTTTGGGTGCCGGTTTTTCATTGGCAAGTCATGATATGGACATCAGGGGGTCTGGCAATGTTTTAGGGGAAGAACAATCCGGACATATAAAAGATGTGGGAATTGCTTTGTATCACCATATGTTGCAGGAAGAAATATTGAGGATTAAAAACGGAGAAAAGGCAGAGGAAAAGACCACTCAAGATTGGAGCCCGCAGATTGTGACCGGTGTTCCGATTATGATTGCGGAAAATTATGTCAGAGATTTGGGTGTCAGATTGGGATTGTATAAAAGAATTGGCTCATTGGAGAAACAAGAAGAGCTTCTTGATATGCGTGAGGAGTTGATTGACAGGTTTGGTCCAATCCCTCCGGAAGTGGAAAATTTGTTGAAAACTGTTGAAATTAAGCAGTTATGTCGTAAAGCTAATATAGAGAAGATTGAGGCTGGGGCAAAAGGTTTTGTGATAGCTTTTAGGGAAAACTTTTTTGCGGCGCCGGATAAGTTGGTTGATTTAATAGCTCGTTCCGGCGGCAGAATAAAAGTCAGACCTGATCAGAGGCTTTTTGTTGCAGGTGATTTGTCCGGATATGCCGAGAGATTGGCCTGTATAAGAGGTTTTATTATGAAGTTGCTATCGTTGTTTGATTGAACAAAAGGGGAATGTTGATGAAAGAAAGAAAAAAGACTTTTTTGCTGATGTTTGCGTTGGTTGCCATTTTTATGTATGTCGGCAATTTGGTTGCCGGACAAGACGGAATGGTTACGGCATTATTGATAGCCGGCGGTATCAATTTTGTGAGCTATTTTTTCAGCGATAAAATGGTTTTAAGCCATTATAAAGCTATGGCAGTAAGTCAAAAAAATGCACCAAAGTTGTATGAAATTGTGCAGAGATTGGCAACAAATGCCTCTTTGCCGATGCCTAAAGTTTATATTATTCCCGAAGAAGCTCCCAATGCATTTGCAACGGGAAGAAATCCTTCTCATGCGGCTGTGGCGGTAACCCAAGGGTTGTTAAATTTGATGACGGATGAAGAAATTGAGGGTGTTTTGGCGCATGAAATGAGCCATGTTCGTCATTATGATATTTTAATCGGGACTGTGGCGGCAGTTTTTGCCGGTGCTATTGCAATGTTGGGAAATGTTGCAAGATATGGGCAATTATCATCAAACAATACTCAAAGGAATAGAGCGACAGGGCTTTTGGCAATTGTAGTTATGCCGATAGCGGCCGTGATTGTGCAAATGGCAATTTCTCGTTCTCGAGAATATAAAGCTGATGAAGGTGCTGCTCAATTAACAAGGCATCCGGAATGGTTGATGTCTGCTTTGCAGAAGTTGGAAAATTATGCCAAATCGATTACCATGAAAAGAGTAAGTCCGCAAACAAAGCATTTGTTTATTGTCAATCCTATGTGCGGTATCAGCGGTGGTTTGTCGGGACTTTTCAGTACACACCCGAGTACGGCGGATAGAATTTCTCGCTTGTCAAAAATGGGAATTCGTAAAAGATAATTGTATTTTGACTTTCATAAATAATTAAAAAAGGGGAAGAAAGGATGAAAATAGGTATTATCGGAACCGGTTATGTGGGGTTGCCTACTGGTGTCGGCTTGGCTGAACTTGGAAATGAAGTTGTCTGCACTGACAAAAATAAAGAAAAGATTGATGATTTAAAAGCCGGAAAACTGACGATTTATGAAGAAGGTTTGGAGGATTTGTTTGCAAAAAATATTGCGAACGGACGTTTGACTTTTACTACAAATATGCGTAAAGCGGTTGAAGGCGCTGATGTTGTATTGATTGCTGTCGGCACTCCTCCGCATCCGGTTACTCACGAAGCTGATTTGAAGTATATATATGCAGCGGCAATGGAACTGGCGGAATATCTTACGGATTATACCGTTATTGCCACAAAATCTACAGTACCGGTAGGAACAGGTGATAATATTGAACAACTTATAACCTCGAAGAATCCGACGGCAAGATTTGATGTTATTTCTTTGCCGGAGTTTTTACGTGAGGGTTTTGCGGTGCATGACTTTTTTAATCCGAACAGAATTGTTGTCGGGACAAATTCCGCAAAAGCGGCTGATGTGATAAAAGAGTTATATAAACCTTTTGAAGATAGAACAAAAATGCTCTTTGTTTCTCGTCGGTCGAGTGAGACAATTAAATATGCATCAAATGCATTTTTGGCGATGAAGATTCATTATATAAATGAGATTGCTAATTTTTGCGAAAAATCAGGTGCTGATGTGGCTGAAGTGGCAAAAGGTATGGGGTTGGATGAGAGAATCGGTAATAAATTTTTGAATGCCGGTATTGGTTATGGCGGAAGCTGCTTTCCAAAAGATACCATGGCCATGGCCTATATGGGGCGTTCGGTTGATTCGATAATGGAATTGGTTGAAACGACCATAAATGGTAATAGCAAGCGCAAGCAACAGATGGCCGAGAGAGTTTTTGCGGCGATAAAAGAGGTTAAAAATCCGAAAGTTGCGGTTTGGGGTTTGGCTTTTAAGAACGGAACAGACGATTGCCGCGAAAGTCCGGCGATGGATGTTGTTGGCGAGTTGCTCAAAAAACACGTTAATGTTGTTGCCTATGACCCGAAAGCGATGAAAAATGCCTGCCAAATTTTGGGAGACAAAATCGGTTATGCCGATGATGTTTATAGCACGGTTAAAGATGCTGATGCCTTGGTTATTTTGACAGAGTGGAAAGAATTTTCTGATGTTGATTTGAATGTTGTGGCGCAGTTGATGAACCGTAAAACAATTTTGGATTTTCGCAATATGTTGGATCCTAAAGCGGCTTTGTCGTTTGGTTTTGAATATCAATGTATCGGTAAGAAAATTGCTTGAAAATAAAGAAAAACCCTAGAGTAATCTAGGGTTTTTTAATTGGCGCGCTCCGGGCGATTCGAACGCCCGACCCACAGCTTAGAAGGCTGTTGCTCTATCCAGCTGAGCTAGGAGCGCAGATATTTAATGAATAGTTTTTTTGCACATTTTTTTCTTGCTGTCAATAACTTTTATTAAAAATATTTTCTAAGGTAAATATAAGATATTACTAAGACAATTAACAGTTGCTTAAATATTTTTAACTAAAATTAGAGCCATCGCTCAATTAGTATCCTAAATAATTTATTTCGTTATCGGAGCAATAATAATGAATACATATTTGTATGTTTTACGTCATGCATGGAAATATATGGATGGTGTGCACAAAACTTTTGTTATGGTTTTTGTTTTTGGTTTTATAGGGCAAGTTGCCTCCTTAGCGCAGCCATATTTGAATTCAAAATTTTTCAACGCCATTCAGTTGGGCGGTGATAATATGTGGAAAAATGTATTTTTTATACTTGGAATTTTGGCTGTTTTACACTTGGTGCACATTTTTATGTGGTATTATTCTAATTATCTCGGAAATAAGGTGCAAATAATTGTAAAAAAGAATGCATTTATGAAATATTATGCAATTTTTTATTCGTTAAATATGAATTATCATGTAAAAAATCATTCCGGTGACACATTATCTCGCATGCGTCAGTCTGCGGAAGGATTGGCAAATTTTGCAGCAAGGCAGGCAACCATATTAAAGCACGTTATGCAATTTATCGGACCTCTAATTTTGTTAATTCTGTTTTCTTGGAAAGTTGCATTGATAACTTTGATATTTTCTTTGATGATTATATTAGGAATGACATTTTTTGATTTATATCGTGTATCCTATATGAAAAAGACTAATTATACGGTACACTGTTTTAACAGTGCGCTTTTGGATGCTGTTGCAAATATAAAAACAATTAAAATTTTCAGAAAGTATAATCAAATAAAAAATACATTAGAATTAAAATATAATCCGATAGCAGAAAAAGATATAAAACTTACACGTATTGGTCATTATAAATGGAGTTTTTTTGACTATGGCTCACTTTTTGTTCTGAACAATGTAGTGCTTTTGTTTTATGTTTATATTGTTTGGAAAAGTGGAAATACTATTTTGATTGGAAATGTACTTGCGGTGGCGCAATACATTGATAAAATACAATGGTTTTTTATCGGATATGGTGAGGAATATCAAGCATTATTACAATCAAAAACAGACTATGATGAAATCAATCCGATATTAAAAGAAATTCAACCCAACATCCAGCATAGCTGCGTGCGAAATTTTAAGAATTTAGAAATTAATGATGTAAATTTTAAATATCCAAAAAAGAAAGAATATCAATTAAAGAATATTTCCTTGCATATAGAACGCGGACAAAAAATTGCATTTGTTGGCGAAAGCGGAAGCGGTAAAAGTACAATGCTGGGGTTGTTAGCAGGGTGTTTGGACTGGCAAAGCGGCTTTGTTAACATAAACGGAAAAAAGAACAATATTTGTGCTTTATCTGATTGTATTACATTTGTTCCGCAAGAGCCGGAAATTTTTGCAGAAAGCATTCTTTACAACATAACATTTGGTGATGAAATACCGAATGACAAAGTCAAAGATGCAATAAATATATCTCGCTTTAATGAGGTTATGGAACGCGCCAAAATAACTTTGCAAGATAGCGCGACAGAAAAAGGACTTAATCTATCGGGCGGAGAAAAACAAAGGCTTGCATTGGCTCGTGGTGTATTGGCGATGGAAAATGCTGACATAATACTTCTTGATGAGCCGACAAGCAGTGTTGATGTATATAATGAAAATTTGATTTATGATGCTATTTTTGATAAATTTAAAAATAGTACCATAATATCATCAGTGCACAAATTAAATATAATTAATAAGTTTGATTATATTTATGTTTTCAAAGAAGGCAAAATTGTTGAACATGGAACATATGGTGAGCTCATAAAACTTGATGGATATTTTACAAAAATGATAAAAAAACATAAAAACAAAATTTAGCTGGGTGAGTAATGTGCTGCCATTTTTAGACGAGCATTGATAAAAAACTATTTTGGACTTGAATTGAAAGCTGAAAATAGTATCTTATTTTTATGAAGGAGATTTGTTATGGCACAATATAAATATAAGTTGATTATTTTGGGGTCGGGACCTGCAGGATATAGTGCGGCGATATATGCGGCACGTTCGGGATTGAAAACATTATTGGTTGCCGGTGCGCAAAAGGGCGGACAGCTGACAATTACTACCGATGTTGAGAATTATCCCGGTTTTCCGCAACCAATTTCCGGTCCGGAACTTATGGATAGAATGTTGCAACAAGTTTTGAATTTGGGTGTTGAGGTAATGGATGATTTTATTACCGAAGTTGATTTTTCGCACAAGCCTTTTACCATGATTTCCGAACATAACTCTTATGTGGCTGATTGTGTTATTATTGCGACGGGAGCTTCGGCTCGATGGCTCGGTTTGCCAAATGAGCAAAAGTTTTTGGGTTTTGGGGTTTCCGGCTGTGCAACTTGCGACGGATTTTTCTTTAGAAATCAAAATGTGGCAGTTGTCGGCGGAGGAAATACTGCGGCAGAAGAGGCACTTTATCTTGCCAATATTGCAAATTCTGTCACCATAATTCATCGCCGTGATGAGTTGCGCGCAGATAAGGCTTTGCAAACCAGAATTTTTCAAAATCCAAAGATAAATGTAGAATGGGATAGTGTGGTTTGTGATGTTTTGGGAAATGATGAGCCAAAGTCGGTTACCGGTGTTAAAATCAGAAATCTGAAAACCGATAGTTCCAAAAATCTGAAGGTTTCCGGTTTGTTTGTGGCAATCGGGCATCAGCCGAATACGAATATATTCAGAAATTATCTCCAATTGGATAAAGATGGCTATATTGTTACGCCGTCAGGAAGTTGTCGGACAAGTGTTGAGGGGATATTTGCCGCAGGGGATGTCAAAGATCCGGTTTATCGACAGGCAATTACCGCCGCCGGCTCAGGTTGTCAGGCATTTTTGGAAGCAGAGCGCTATTTGCGGACAATTTCGGCATGAAAAAAAATCCTCGCTTTGGACGAGGATTTGAAATTGTCAGTATAGCATATAATCATTGAAATTTATGCCATTTATGATGGTAGTGATAACGCCGATAAGCGCCATAAATATTAGAAATACGATGCTGGTCTGCCAAGACTTGAAAAACAGCGAGAGAATCATTCCTGCCAACATGATGAGAGGAAGAAAAAAAGTTAGTGTACCATCACCCTCAATAAAAGTGATGATGGTGTTGCAAATTGCGGAAAAAGCGGCAAGTATTATGCATGCCACGATAACTTTTTGAGGGCAGAAGTCTGCAAAACCCGTAATCAACTGTAGAATAATCAGTAGTGTAAAAGCACCTGAGGCTACAGTTGAAATCCATGCCGGTACATAAAGATTGTCATTGTACATAATAAATAATATTTTAAGTGAATAATTATTTTCTGCGGCGGATTATAGAATAAATATTTATTTTGTCAAGATTATAAGCTGATTTTATTGATGATTTGAATTAAATAAGTTTGTTTAAGGTCTTGTTTTTCTGTAAGTCTTTTTAAGGTGTTAACTCTTTTTTCAATCATTCCTTTTTGTTCAACGGGATAGGACGGCAAGCCTAAAATATGTAAAGTTTGCTCGGGAGTGTATTGTTTGATTTTATAAATTTTATCTTTTTGCTGCTGTCTTGAGATTTTCCAAAGCACAATTTTGCCAATGGTTTTGGAAAAAGCAATATTTTTGCCGCTGACAAAATTTTTGAGCAAATACAAATACAACAAATAGATGAAAAGAATGATGATGATGACCGAAAAGCCGATTTTTAACCATACGGTTTTGGCAATTATCAGTCCGTAAGTAGCATAAAATATAAATCCCCAAGAGAGATTAAATTTTGCTTTTGAGGGAAAAAGAGAAACAGTTTTGCTTTGGTCTAGGCGAAAAATCTTATTGCAAAATGTCCATAAAATGGCGGTAAATGCAATTAAAAACATCAAAAAACTGAGTTCTTTCATAACAATCCCTTTCTAACGTTCTGGACAGATAAATTCAGCCAAACTTTTAATTTCTTGTTTGGCGGCGAGATGAGAAATGGTCATTTTGCTTTTCAGGTCTTTGGTGTTGAGGTCAAGAACAGTCAGACCTTGGGTGAACATTTCTTTATAGATAGTGCGGTCACGCAAATTGCCGGCAATTCTGAAACCATACATTTTGGAGATTTTTTGCAGGTGTTCGAAAAACAGGTTTTTGTTGCGAGAGTTAAACGGCGAAATTTTGTTGCCGACAACAATCCAGTTAAGCAGAGGTTTTCCTTGTTTGGCGAGATATTTTTTTATTTCCCAAACAAATTGTGCATATTGGCCGGCTTGTTGTCTTTGAGGATTTTCTTCATCCAAAGTGGCTAGAACATTCAAATCGATAAAGCTGTCACTGATTGGGGTAATAAGGGTATCGGCAAGCTGATGTGCCAGCTCAAAGAGATAGTTCTTGTTACCCGGGGTGTCAATAATGATGGCGTCATAAGATTTTGCCAGCTCGTCAACCGCCATTTTTATTTCGGAGGCATGATTTTGGTATTCCAGCGGATTTTCGCGCGGAGTTATGGTTACTAATTGCGGGGCAATCAAGTTGATGTGATTTTGCGCCCCGAATGCATGGCGATTTTTGATATAGTTGGATAATGTGCCTTGACGGCCGTCCATATCAACGACAGCGGTCTTAAATCCTTCCTGCATAAGCAAAATTGCCAAGTGCATGGAAATTGTAGATTTTCCTGTGCCGCCTTTTTCGTTACTGATAGTTATAATATGTGCTTTACTCATTTTTTTGCCATTGTAAGTTGTGAAATTTTATCATGTTTCACAACTATACACGACTTATTTTCTTTTTTCAAACGATTACATAAATCTTGCGCATCTTTTTGTGTAAAATTGGTAATTTTTGAGCGATAAACCACTGCCATATCTTTTTCAATCGCTTCTACGTTGATGGGAAAAGATTTTATTTCGGGTAATTGTTGTTTGATGCTGAACGCATAACTGCGGGCTTTGGCATAGTTGCTGAAAGCACCGATTTGGATTGCCCAAGTTCCGGTTCCTTTTATTTGAAGCGGTTGCGGTTTTGGTTGAGGTGCCGGAAGTTCTAATTTTGCCAAAGTAGTTTTTGAACTGCCTTTGTTAAGCGCAATTTTTTTCAAACCCTTATCCATAAGTTGCATAACTTTGGTGTCACGATCTTTAATACTCTTGTGTCCCAATGTTACGGCTAAAATTCTGTGTCCGTCGCGTTTTGCCGAAGTTACGATATTATAACCGGAAACGGCAAGATAACCTGTTTTCATACCGTCTGCGCCCTTAAAACTTTTTAAGACGTGGTTGTGGGTATATAAAGTTCTGCCTTTATAGGTGAATGTGCGCATTGAGAATAGTTTATAGTATTGAGGAAAATGATGATAGACGGCACTGCCTAAAATAGCCATATCTCTTGCGGTTGTAACTTGTTGAGAGTGGTTGAGACCGGAAGCATTTTTAAAAACCGTATTTTTCATTCCGAGTTTTTTTGCTTTTGCCGTCATCAATTTGGCAAATTCGCGCTCATCTTTGGCGAGAGCTTCGGCCAAAACGGTTGCACAATCGTTTGCAGATTTTACAATTACGGCTTTAACCGCATTTTCAACGGTAATGGTTTGTCCGGGGCGAACATCAAGCTTTGAGGGAGAGCGAGCTGCGGCATAACGAGACACTTTGATAGGAGTGCTCATTTTTAACTTGCCTTTTTCGATAGCTTCAAATGTGAGATAGAGGGTCATTAATTTGGTCAATGAAGCCGGGTGCATGACGGCATCAGGCGACTCGCTTGAGATAATTTCACCGCTGTCCATATCAATAGCAATACTCGATGTATGCTTCGGAATAGCAAAAGATTCCGCGCAAAGCAACATCAAAGCAACAATTGTAGTCGTAGCAAGTTTGAACATTTTTCCCTCTCAAGATTTCGTTCTATTATAATCTCAAATGGCAAATAAAAGGTTAATTTTTTTTAAAAATATTGGATTTTTAACCAAATTGTTGACAAAAGTATAGTCAGTAACATTATAGGAACAGACCACTTCATAAATGATAGAAATCTTATCGGATGTCCTTCACGGGCGGCAATTCCGGCAATAATAACATTGGCCGAAGCTCCGATTATTGTGCCGTTGCCTCCAAAACATGCTCCCAAGGATAGGGCCCACCATGCCGGCATCATAACTTCTCTTCCGCCGATAATTTCTTCCATGGATTTTAGCATCGGAATCATTGTGGCAACAAAAGGAATATTATCAACAATGCTTGAAAGTATTGCCGAAACCCAAATTGTCAGTAAGGTAATTTTTTCGAGATTGTTGTCGGTTATCTCCAAGAATTTTTCGCCGAGAAGCTTTAATATGCCGGTTTCTTCAAGCCCGTAAACAATTACGAACAGGCCGGTAAAAAAGAATATGGTTGTCCAATCTATGTCTGAAAAGATTTTTTCTACTCTTTGGTCGCGAACATCTTGTTTTTTGCCGATAGTGTATAAAAACAAAATCAATCCGCCGCCGGCCAAAGCAATAACTCCGTTGGCGATATGTGTTTCTTCGGCAGTAACAAATCCCAAAATGACGGCAAAAAGCACAAAAAGCGATTTTTTTAACAAATTTGGTTTACGAATTGCTTCTTTTTCGTTCATAAACATTATTTTTTGACGATTTTCGGTTGTGGCAACAAGTTCTTTTCTCCATAGCAAATAGAAAATCGTTATAACGATAGTCAGTGATGTTATAACAATCGGTGAAAGCTCTTTTACAAAGTCCATAAAACTTAAATCTAGAGCAGAACCGATAAGAATGTTCGGAGGGTCACCGATAAGTGTGGCGGTTCCTCCGATATTGGAGGTAAAAATCTCCAATATGAGGTAGGGGTATGGGTTTACTTGTAATTGCTTGGTTATTTTTATGGTTATCGGAGCAATAAGCAAAACCGTTGTAACATTGTCTAGAAAGGCTGAAAATACAGCTGTGACAACAGCCAAAACAATTAACAATCCTTTGGGGCTGGCTTTTACTTTTTTTGCACTCCAGATGGCGACATATTCGAAAAGTCCTGATTTTTCGGATGTACCAATAATAATCATCATGCCGATAAGCAAAGAAAGAGTGTTGAAATCTATTCCGTCAAGTGCGGAAGTTTGTGTCAGAACACCGGTCAAAATCATGACGGCAGCTCCCAATAGAGCAACAATGGCACGATTTACTTTTTCGGAAAAAAGGACAAGATAGCAAATTGCAAAAACTGATACGGCAACTATTTTAGCCGAATCATATTGAGAAAAATTTTGCATAAAATCAAATATTTGCATTATTGTTCCTTAAGTTCTTAATTTTATCAGGTTATTTTTATGCGGAGCTTACTAAATTTTGGTTAAAATATGTTAAAAATATCTGAGATATAGAAAAATAGCTGATGTACTTATGCTTATAAAAGTTATGGGAATTGACCAGAATAAAAACCGTCCGAATTTTAGAGGTTGGCCTTCACGAGCGGCTATTCCGGCCACAATTACATTGGCAGAGGCTGCAATCAATGAGCCGTTGCCACCCAAACATGAACCTAAAGATAGTGCCCACCAAACAGGCATTATAGCTTCTCTTCCTCCGAGATCTTCTTCGACTGATTTTATGATAGGTATCATGGTGGCAACAAAAGGAATGTTGTCGATGGCAGAAGATAAAATTGCGGAAAACCACAAAATAATCATGCTCATTTTGTTGATGTTTCCTTGCGAAAAGTCAGAGAGTTTGTTGCCGATAATTTTTAGGATTCCGCTCGTTTCAAGCCCGTGGACAATGATAAATAATCCGGCAAAAAAGAATATGGTAGTCCAATCAACCAAATTAAAAGCCTCTGATATTTTATCTTCGCGTTCTTGCGGTGCTTGCATAAAACTATATATGAGCAACAAAATTGCTGCGCCAAAAAGGGCAATAGTGCCGTTTTCCAAGTGTAAATTTTCGGCAATGATAAAACCGAAAATAACCAGCAATAATACGTTGATTGAAATAATGCTCAATGCTTTGTCTTTGATAAGGTTTTTATGTTCAAGTTGCATAATTGATTGACGATTTTGGGCTGTGCTGTGTATTTTGTTGCGCCAATATAGGTCAAAAACTAGAATTGTAGCAAAAAGAACAATCAGAACAACCGGTGTTAATTCTTTGACAAAGTCCATAAAACTCAAGCCTAAAGCCGAGCCGATAAGAATATTCGGAGGGTCGCCGATAAGCGTGGAGGTACCGCCGATATTGGAAGTGAATATTTCAAGCAAAAGGTAGGGATAGGGAGTGATTTTGAGCTGTTGGGTAATTTGAAAAATTATCGGAGTTATAAGTAAAACGGTAGTAACGTTGTCTAACAGTGCCGAGAGTAGGGCTGTCAGGCAGCCCAAGGCAATCATCAATAATCGCGGATTGGCTTTTACTTTTTTGACACACCAAACGGCTATATATTCAAATATGCCAGATTTTTCAGAAATGCCGGCAATAATCATCATACCGATAAGCAAAAATATGGTGTTGAAATCAATGCCGGAGATTGCCCCGTCTTGGGTTAGAATTCCGCAAATAATCATTATGCAGGCACCGAGCATGGCGACAACAGCGCGGTTTATCATTTCGGAAAACAGGATGATATAGGTTATAAAAAGAATTAAGGATGCCAAAATTTTAGGGTCCATATATTTTCTCCGTATTTTTGCTCTTTATATGTGTATTGATGAGAAAAAATAAACCCCAGCATATAAAAAAACGCCGTCTTTATGAGAACGGCGTTGCGGTAAATTATGGTTTTCTTACCAGATATATTGCAATTTGCAACAATACTAGTATTAGGATGAAGA
This sequence comes from Alphaproteobacteria bacterium, assembly GCA_045593845.1. Classification (GTDB taxonomy): domain Bacteria; phylum Pseudomonadota; class Alphaproteobacteria; order RF32; family CAG-239; genus JAFUYI01. The sequence goes on along the minus strand of JAZNXK010000004.1, from coordinate 41,114 downwards.
TGCCGGAAGTCCAAATAAGGAACCTTACAATGGTGGTGTTGCGGTGCAATTTTTGGAATTCTCCGGTTTCGTTGTTCATGATGAAGGCTTGCCGGTAGTATAACCCAGGGTCTTCTTTGAATGTGAGGGTATCATTTTGGGTAGTAACTACGACAAATAAGCTGTCTTCATAAACATTGTGAACAACATAAATTTTTTCGTTGTTTTCAAGTGTTGCATACCATGGATCCAAAAGCAAATCTTTCAGACCGTTGCCTGCTGCCTTTGCCGGAATAATTGCGGCGAATAAGGCAATGATTAAAATTAACTTTTTCATATTGTATAATAATTGGTGAGAAAAATTCTTAATTGTGCCTTGTTTATATGGTAAAAAATAATTTTTGTCAATAAAAAACACCGCTTTTTATTGGAAGCGGTGTTTGAATAAATCAATCAGGATAATTTTCCATAATTCCGTTGGCTGTAACCATAAAATTGAGGCGACGATAATTTTTTTGGTCGTAAATGTTATACGGCAAGCTGTCAGGCATTATGAATATGCCGTTTTTTTTGAATTCCGGCTTTTGATGCAGGACAATTTTGCCATCTTTTGTATATACATCATAATTGTCGCCGTTTTTTTTGATTGATTGCACCTCATAAATTTTGTGGCTATTTTCCAGAGGGTAGAATTTTTCTGATTTTTTGTCATAGTAAAATAATTTTGTTAATGACAAATCTTGAGTGTTAAAAATAACGACAAGGTCTTTTGAAAGTTTGGGGTTTTTCTTGCAAAATACGGTGCCATTATCAAAAATTACGCGGTAGCCGTTGTCGTTTTTTTCAACAGACTTCACGACGCAAAGCCTGTCGTTTGTGCCAATTGTGGCAGGTTTAACACACCGGCAAAAGAGCAATGCAGATAAAACAGATAATAACAATATCTTTTTCATAATAATGGATTTTTAATATATTCTATAGCATTAGTCCTATAATAAACCCTCAAAATTGTCAATGAAAAACGCTACCTTTTGAGGGGTAGCGTTGAGTTTTTCAGTATATTGATATGACGTCGTATGCGGAACGAATAAAGCGATATTGTTGGTATATCGGCTCGGCAAAAGGTGCCAGCACCGTCATGTCTGGTTTGATGATTACAATATCATCTTCCGCAAAGTTCGGCTTTTTATCGAATACAAAATGGTCTTTGTCCGTGCAGACAATGTATTCGTTGCCGCATTTGGTTACAGATTTGATTTGATGGACGATTTGATTATTTTTCAAGACGTATAAATCGTCGCCAACAGAATAATAGAGCTTGATTAAGCACGAGCTGTCATAGTCCAAAATGACAATACTGTTCGGCTCAATCTCGGGATTTTTGTCATAGAAGAGGGTGTCTTTTTCCAGACAGACAATATATCCGTCCGGTGTTTGGTTAATACTTTTTTGTTAAGTTTATGTGATGGAAATTATTTATTATTTGTATGATTGGGGGAAAATCCGTTGGGGTAGCGGTCGCAAATTTTTTGCATGTTTTTTGCGATTATTTCTTCAATGCCGATTCCAAGAGCCATTGAAGCTTGGGACAAATACCAACATACGTCGCCGAGTTCGTCAATGAGCTTTTGGCGGTTTTCTTCGCTCAAGTCTTTGCCCTGAAATTTGAGCTTTTTCCACAAATCACAACATTCTCCGACTTCGCCGGCAAGTCCGGTCATAGCGGTATCCATGCGGGAATAGTTGCCGTTGAGCCATAAAGAGAGTTTTTTCATTTGTTCAAAATAAACTTGGTCATCTTTGCTGGGAGTAGAGGTTACACTGTTGACACGTTGGCAATAGTTGCTCAAAAAATCTTTGATTTCGTTCATGGTATTCTCCAATGGAAAATCCCACTCATTCGGCTCAATGAGTGGGATTGCTTTTTACTTACACGGCGACTTCGCCTTTGATTGCAGGGTGGTATTGATAATCGATCAACTCAAAATCTGAGTAGTCGAAAGCATCAATATCTTTGATGTCAGGATTTATCTTCATTTTCGGCAGAGGATATGGAGTTCTGCTCAGTTGCTCTTTGACTTGCTCAAAGTGGTTGCTGTAGATGTGTGCGTTGCCCAAAGTGTGAATGAATTCACCCGGTTTGAGGTCGCAAACTTGTGCAATCATCATAGTGAGCAGGGCATAAGAAGCAATATTGAACGGAACACCCAAAAACATATCGCAACTGCGTTGGTAGAGTTGGCAACTCAATTTGCCATCGGGAGAAACATCAAACTGGAAAAGACAGTGACAAGGTGCCAATTTCATTTGTGGAATCTGCCCGGGATTCCATGCTGTAACGAGGACTCTTCGGTCGGTCGGATCTTTTTTGATGCGCTCAACAACATCTTTAATTTGGTCGATTCCCTCGGAATTCCAATCGCGCCATTGATGTCCGTAAACAGGCCCGAGATCTCCGTTTTCGTCGGCCCACTCATCCCAAATGTGGACATTGTGGTCCAGCAGATATTTGATGTTGGTGTCGCCTTTCAGGAACCAGAGGAGCTCGTAGATAACCCCTTTCAGGAACATCTTTTTGGTTGTTACAAGCGGAAATCCCTTCTGCAGGTCGAAATGCATTTGACGACCGAAAACTTTGCGTGCCATTTCTCCGGTGCGGTTTTCGCCGTCTTGTCCGTTTTCCATAATGTCTTGAAGTAAATCTAAATACTGTTTCATAATTTTACCCTTTTGATTTGTTAAAAGTTAGTAATTTCTAAAATAATTCGTTTTAAAACCGATTGCTCGATAAATTCGCCTTTGCGAACCAAAACGTGTGTAATGATGTTGTCGAGTTCAAAATTTGGCATAACTTGAGTATATTTTTTATTTAATACATCAATACAATCAGTTATCGTAACTTTTTCACCTTTTAGATTAGGATTTAAATCACCCATATAAACGCAATCAACAACAATGTCGGGCATCAAATTCGGGGTGCCGGTCATAAAAAGTTTGTATATTGAAGCGCCGCCGGAAATATAAATATCTTCTTCAAAGTCCTTAAAAAAGTTGATGTCATTGATGACAAAATGGTGCTTTTCGTCGCTGACAACATAATTTTTATCCAAAGTTACAACATAGATATTGCGATTGGGTAGGGTTCGGTCCGGAAAACTCTCATAAGTTGTCTGTCCGGCGACGATATTTTGTCCTTCGGTAATGCGGCGAAAACGCTGAAAATCGGACTTTATATGCCACGGAATATTCGGACCGATGCCGATTACATTATCTTCTTGGTGACGACACCATATTGCGACTTTTGTCATGACAGTATTTCTCAAGTTTTAACTTTTTCTTAATTTACCATAGATTTTAACGTCTTCAAGCAAAAAAAAATATATTGCGTTAGCTTGTGAAAAAAATATTTTTCTCTTGCCGTTGATGGTTGATTTTTGTAACATCCGTATTCAGTGAAGGATAAAAGATGATAGAGCAAATTCCAGAGTTTAGTGTCAGTGAGATTTCGGCTGTTATTAAAAAGCTGATGGAAACCACTTTTCAGTCGGTGAGGGTGAGAGGAGAGATATCCGGTTGCAAAAGAGCAGATTCCGGCCACTATTATATGTCGTTGAAGGATGAAAATGCTGTTCTTTCCGCTGTTTGTTGGAAAGGTGTGGCTTTATCGTTACCGATTAAACCGGAAGACGGTCTGGAAGTTGTGGTTACCGGAAGAATTACTACCTTTTCGGGGAAAAGCTCATATCAGTTGGTAATTGAAAAGATGGAAGTTGCCGGTAGCGGTGCTTTGTTGAAACTTTTGGAAGAGAGAAAGAAAAAGTTTGCCGAAGAGGGGTTGTTCGATGCTGCGCATAAAAAGCAGATTCCATTTTTGCCGCGAATTATCGGTGTGGTTACAAGCCCGACGGGAGCGGTAATCAGAGATATTATTCATAGAGTGAGAGACAGATTTCCGAGCCGAATTATTGTTTGGCCGACGTTGGTGCAGGGTGACGGCGCGGCAGCACAAATCAGTGCTGCAATAGATGGTTTTAATGCCTTGCCTGAAAACGTGGGTATTCCGCGTCCTGATGTGCTGATTGTGGCAAGAGGCGGCGGAAGTTTGGAAGATTTGTGGTGTTTTAATGAAGAAAATGTGGTCAGAGCAGTTTATAATTCGGAAATTCCGATAATTTCTGCCGTCGGGCATGAAACAGATACGATGCTGATTGATTATGCCGCGGATTTGCGTGCTCCGACACCTACGGGAGCGGCAGAGTTTGCCGTGCCGGTAAAAAGTGAGATTGCGGCAAAGTTGATGACGCAGGCGAGCAGAATGATAAATGCCGTTCACAGACTTTGCGAAGAAAAGAAAAATTATTTGGACGGTTTGGCAAGAGGAATTCCTAATTTGGAGCAAATTTTGAGCGATAATGTGCAAAAACTTGATGAAAGAGTGGAAAGGTTAAAGATTGCTTTTAAGAATTGCTTGGAGTTAAAGGAAAACAGATTGGCATTGAGCGATATTAAACCTGTTTATATTGCGAATATCGTTGAGAGAAAAAAGGAAAATTTGTCAGGGCTGGCGGCAAGATTGGAATCGGTTTCGATTGATTCGGTTTTGAAGAGAGGTTTTGCTTGGGTTAAAACAGATACAGGTAAAACTATCTATGGTAAAAATGATGCAATCAAAAATAAATTCTTGCAGATTGATTTTGCCGATGGCTCGCTGAAGGTTAAAACGTTGGAGAAAAAAGATGAAATGCAAGGCGATTTGTTTGATTTTTAGTTTTATTTTATTGAATACTATGCAAGCAAAAGCAGGGTTTGAAATTTGTGGTGATTTCAAGCAAGGGGAGTTGTTGATTTTTAAGAATGTGCCGGAAGATGTAGAAAGTTTGAATGTTAACGGTAGAGAATATCCGGTGACAAATGACGGAACAGCCATTGTAGCTCTTTCACGTGATGAAGCAAAAAATCTGCGCTTTGATGATAATAGAGGGAATAAATTTGTTTCGCTGACGGTTGAACCTGCGGTTTGGGATATTCAGAAAATTGAGGGGGTGGCGCAATCAAAAGTTACTCCTGATAAAAGCCATGATGCAGAAATTTTACGTGAACAAAGAGATGTGGCGAAAAGTTTGAAAATTATGCAGGCCGGAAATTATTGGCAAAAAGGGTTTATATTGCCGGTTGAAGGAAGAATCAGCGGTAATTTCGGTAATCAGAGAATTTTTAACGGAATACCGAAAAGTCCGCATAGCGGAACGGATATAGCAGCTCCGGCCGGTACCGAGGTAAAGGCAGCCGGAGATGGAATTGTGGTTTTGAACGGTAAAGATTACTTTTATACCGGAAATATGGTGATTATCGACCATGGACAAGGTTTACAGACGATATATGCTCATTTGCAGGAATCAAAAGTTAAACTCGGTGATAAAGTTAAACAAGGTGATGTTATCGGGTTGGTAGGAAGTACCGGAAGAGCAACGGGACCGCACTTGCATTGGGGGGCTTCACTTAATAATGTTCGCTTCAGACCTCATTCTTTGCTCGATATAAAAGATAAAAAGTGCATTACTTGGGAGGAAAATTAAGATGACAATAATGCAGGTTTTTTGGTTGGCAATACTTCAGGGAATTACTGAATTTTTACCGGTAAGTTCTTCCGGTCACTTGATTTTATTTGCTAAATTTACTGATTTTCCTGACCAAGGGCTGGCAATGGATGTGGCGGTGCATATCGGTTCGATTGCTGCAGTTTTGATATATTTTACCAAGGATATTTGGAATATTCTCAAAGGTATGTTAAAGGCAAAACTCTTACCGTCTTTTGCAAATAACGGAAGCAAACTTTTTTGGTTGATTATAATTGCTACCATTCCGGCGGTTATTGCCGGGTTGGTATTGAAAAATTATGGTATGGAATGGATGCGTGATACCAAAATTATCGGTTGGAATATTCTTATTTTTGGTATTTTGCTGTGGTTTGCTGATAAATACACACTTTCTATCCGCAAAATTGAAAATTTGGAGATTGTTGATGCCTTATTGATCGGTTTGGCACAATGTTTGGCACTCATACCCGGAACGTCTCGTTCGGGAATTACGATTACAATGAGCAGATTGTTGGGGGTTGAGCGCAGAGAGGCGGCAAAGTTTTGTATGTTATTGTCAATTCCGACGATTGCCGGTGCAGGTGCTTTGGTATTTTTAGAGATGATTGAGGCCGGAGTAAAAGATTTTGGTTTTGAGATATGGGGAATTGCGTTTTCTTTTGTTGCTTCAATATGTGCTATTTGGGTAATGATGAATTGGCTTAAGAACAGAACTTTTCTGCCGTTTGTTATATATAGAGTGATTTTGGGTACAGTTTTACTGCTATACAGCTACGGGTTTTTATCGTTTTAATAGGCAGGATAATTGGTTATAGCATTGTCTTGGTCGTTTTGGTTGATGTAATCAATATCGTTTGCGGGATATGATTGAACGTCATAAATTCGGTCTCCTGATTGGTAAAGTTTGTTTTGAATTTCGTTGCCGACGGCTTGCGGTGTCATTTGACTTATGGAAGGATTTTGCGGGCTGATTTCATTTATGGCATTTGGAGTTGAGGGTGTTGTTTGTGATGCAGGTTGCAAAGGTGATTGTGGAGTGAATATCTCCGGTGCGCCGGATGGTGTGTAGTATATTGGATTGCCGAGCGGATTGGGAGTATTTTGAGGTTGTTCCAGCAGCATTTGATTGAAAGTTCCGTTTGGTTGCGCGGCTTCTCCGAATATGGCAGTTTCATCTTGAGAGCAGGCAGTGCTTTCAATAAATTCTTCGGCACTGACAGTGACAGTAAACAGAGAAAAAATTATAATCTTAAATATCATTTTTTTAATCCTTTATATTTGTTTATTCTTGATTTATTCGCTTTTTTTCTCTTTTCAATCCGATTTATTTGATACTTATATTTTTTTTAGAAAGAATAGGGGTAAAAAAATAACCTCGTGATTTACGAGGTTATTTTCTTTGAAAATTGTTTACCGACTATTCAAAAGATTCTGTATTTACCGGTTGTTCATCAACTGGAGCTGTTTCTTCGGCAGGTGCTTCCGCAGCTGCATTTGTAGCCGGTGCTTGGTTAATAAACCATGGGTGTTTTACGGTATCGCCGACTCTGATATTGAATTTTTGGGCATCACCGGCATTGACCTCAAGGACTGCAGCCGGTATTTCCGGCGGAAGAATGAGCATGGTTGACATTGGTTCGGCATTTTCATAAATCCAGAAAATTGTTCCATATTTATCAATAAATACCATATCCAATGATATATACGTATCTTTCATCCACATTGAAATCGGCTCTTTAACGGTGCGTAAATCAAAAAGCATACCGGAATTCGGAGCTAAACTTTTGCGGTCCATCAAACCTTTTCCAAGCTCCTCGTTGGTTACGGCAAGTTCTACCTTATAGGCAACTTTTTCCCCTTCAGGTCCTAAAATTGACAAGTCGTCTTTTTTTACAAGTTTTGAGCAGGCAGAAAAAATTATAAGAATTAAGGCTAATTTTACGAATTTTGACATATGCTATCTCCCGAGGAAATTAAAAAAATTAACAATTCTTTGTTTAGCTTACTAAACAAAATTGCTCTTGTCAATGTCGAACTTTTGCGGTATAACCGTGTTTGAGGATAAGAAGAAAGGAAAATTTATGTTGAAAAAAGCTGTTTTTCTGGTGATGTTATCATTTTTTTTGTTGAGCGCGTGTGCTTCAAACCGAAGTGATATAGAAACTGAAAAAGGACTTGAGCCGCATTATAAACCCTTGCATGAAATAAATTCTACAAAGATTTTTGCAGCGGACAGCAAAAATGCCAATTATTATGATGAAGATAACAATGGTGATATCGTAGCAGACTTGTCTGATGTTGTAAGAACGGAACCGGTTATAAGAGTGGAAAACGAAACCGAGAAAAATATTCCGATTGTGATAGAAAACAAAATGCCGGATATGCGCAAAGCACAAAATATGATGGTTGCTATGGTCTTGTTTGAGAGCAGCAGCTATGATGTTGATAAAAAATATAATGATGAGCTGAAAAAAGTTGCAAAAACTGCAGAAGAAAAAAATGCAAGAGTTTTGGTTTATGGCTATGCTTCAAGCAAAACAAAAAATGAGGATTTTGAAAGTCAAAAAATGATAAATTACAAAATGTCGTTAAAGCGTGCGCAAAGTGTTGCCGAAGCTCTAAAAAAGGCCGGGGTAAGAAAAGAAAATATTATTGTTGAGGCATTTGGCGATGCTATGCCGCTGTTAAGTGATAATATGATTGAGGGCGAGAAATTAAATCGCAGAACGGAAGTTTATTTGGTTTATTAGGGAATTTTACAAGTGGTTAGCAGTTTTGAAACAAAAAGGTCTTTGAACGGAAATATTTGGGATTTTTCTTCCCCTAATGAGCTTTTGGTTGAACAAATGGCTCAAAAAAATGGTTTTTCGCTGTTGTTGGCAAAAATCTTGGTTTCAAGAGGTATTAATGCTGATAATGCGGCAAATTTTATTGCGCCGAAAATGCAAAATTTGATGCCTGATCCTTATGTGATGAAAGATATGCAAAAAGCGGCCGAAATGATTGCTGATGCCGTTATTGATAATAAGAAGATTGCCATAATCGGTGACTATGATGTTGACGGTGCTACTTCTTCTTCTTTATTGTGTATGTTTTTGCGTGAAGTGGAAAATGAGCCGATGTTGCATATTCCCGAAAGAGATGAGGGGTACGGTCCGAGTATTATGGCAATTGATGATTTTTTGGCGCAAGGTGCAGAGCTTTTGATTACGGTTGATTGTGGTACGACCGCTTTTGAGGTATTTGATTATGCGGCGGAAAAAAATCTTCCGGTGATTGTTTTGGATCACCACGAGCCGGAAGTTACGTTGCCAAAGGTTTCTGCTTTGGTAAATCCCAAAAGAATTGATGAGCAAAATGATTATCCTTATCTGGAATATATGGCAGCGGTCGGAGTGGTTTTTATGACCGTTGTGGCAATCAACCGCTGTTTGCGTGAACGAGGATTTTTTGAGACAAGAAATACTGTTGATTTGTTGAAGTGGCTTGATTTGGTTGCATTAGGAACTGTCTGTGATGTTGTGCCCTTGTTGGGGTTGAATCGAGCATTTGTCAGACAGGGGCTGAATGTTATGCGGCAGTGTCCTAATATCGGTATTTCGGCTTTGGCGGAAAAAGCGGGGATAACTGAAGCAATCAGCAGCTATCATCTTGGCTATGTGTTGGGACCTCGTATAAATGCCGGTGGAAGAGTCGGTGATTCTTCGTTTGGTAGCAGGCTTTTATGTTCCCAAAATAAAATTCAAGCGGATAAATTGGCCGAAGAATTGGATAATTTTAACAAACAACGCAAAGAAATCGAAGAATATGTCTTGTTGCAGGCAATAGAAATTTTGGAAGGTCAGCCGCAAAAATATCCGATAGCTTTTGTTTATGGTAAGGATTGGCACCAAGGAGTGATAGGTATTGTTGCCGGAAAGTTGAAAGAGAGATATAATTTGCCGACTTTTGTTATGTCAATTGAGGCAGATGAAGTTAAGGGGTCTGCGCGTTCCGTTGCAGGAATTGATCTCGGAGCTTTGATTATGGCTGCAAAAGAAAAAGGAATATTAACCAAGGGCGGCGGACATATTATGGCGGCAGGTTTTTCTTTGGAAGAGAATAAGTTGGAAGAGTTTCGAGAATTTGTCGGTAATTATGTTAATGAAACTCTGCAAAGTGATAGTTTGGTGCCGATTTTGGATGTTGACGGAATTATTGATGTGGGGGCGGCAAATGTTAAATTGTTGGATGAGTTGCAATTGTTAGAGCCTTACGGGGCAGGAAACCCTGAACCCAAACTTATGCTGTCACATGCACTTTTGACAAGTGTTAATATTGTCGGTTCGGGACATCTTAAATGTGTTTTGACTTCACTTAATTCCGGTTCGGTAAAGGCTATGGCTTTCAGATGTACGGACAGCGAAATGGGAAAGGCCCTAATTAACGGTATTGGTAAAACTTTTAATTTCGTCGGTGTTTTGCACCGCGATAATTGGCAGGGGCGTAATCAAGCTCAATTTATTATTGAAGATGCAATGGAGGTATAAATGTCAAAAAAACACTCAAAAAAAGCTCTTAAACGCGCGGAGAAAATTAAGGATATCAGACGTTATCAGGAAAAACAAGCCAGTGAGCAGAGGGTTTTTATGAAACTCGGTGCCAAGTTGAGAGCATATTTCTTTACCGGTGTTTTGGTTACAGCGCCGGTGGCAATGACTTTTTATGTTGCTTATAAAATTATTTTTTGGGTAGATAATGCTGTTGGCAAATTGTTACCTCCGCAACTTAGAGAGTATTATGATACTTTGCCTTTTACAATTCCGGGGTTGGGGCTGGTTGTGCTGATTGTCATTATGACTTTTATCGGTATGTTTGCGGCCGGTTTTATCGGAAAATTTTTCATTAAACTCGGAGATTGGATTGTTAAAAAAATTCCTTTGATTTCTACGATTTATTCTTTGTTAAAAAAGGTTTTTGAGACATTTTTATCTGATAGTACTTCGGCTTTTTCAAAGGTGGTATTACTCGAATATCCTCGTAAAGGCATTTGGATTTTGGGATTGGTGAGTACAGATACGGAAGGAGAGGTGAAAAACATTTTGAAGCAGGATATGATTAATGTTTTTGTCCCGACAACTCCTAATCCCACTTCCGGTTTTTTGATTTTTGTTCCCAGAGAAGATGTTATATTTTTGGATATGAGTGTTGAAGAAGCCTTAAAGTTTGTGGTTTCCGGCGGTATTGTTTCTCCTGAAGATGTGGAAGAAAAAGTTGTAAGATAAAATTATTTACGGCGAAAATCCAAGAAAACAGGACGTCTTCCTTCGCGCAAGGCTTTTCTTTGATATTTTGTTTCTACCCAATCAGAGGGAGGGTTTTTCCAATCTGCACCGCAGGTTGCAGTCCATTCAAAATATGGACAATTATGCAGTTGGCGCAAAGTCCAAAATTTGTATGTGTTGTGGTCGGTAGCAATACGCAATATGCCGTTCGGTTTAATGAGACGTGACAAAGTTTGCAAATTTTCCGGATTTATAAAACGGCGATTGGCATGGCGTTTTTTGGGCCATGGGTCGGGAAAAAGCAGAAAAACTTTATCCAAGCATGCATCCGGGAGCAGGGGAAAAAGCAATCTGATGTCATCATCCCAAATTCTCAAATTATCAACGCGGTCGGGGAGAAGTGATATTTGTTCCGATATTTCGTCGTTGGTTTTGATGCCGGTAATAAGGCTCAATAAATTGGCAACACCGTTTTTGAAAACTTCGGCACCTATATAACAAATATCTTTGTGCAGAAGTGAATGTTCGGCAAGGTGGTCACCGTCACCGAAGCCGATTTCAAGGTAGAGCTTTTGATTTTTGCCGACAAAAGACAGTGGATTTTTACTATCAAGTTTTATGGTCGGCAAGAAAACATCCATCAGGGCTGATTTGGCTTTACGCAATCTGCGACCTTGTCTGCGTCCGAAAAAATGGGGCTTATCTTCTATAAACATTGGGTAAATTCCGTAACAAGATTTTCTTTTTCCCAACTGAAATGCCCGAAATCGTCCGGTTTTCGCCCAAAATGTCCGTATGCGGCAGTGGGTAAATAAATCGGCTTTTTCAATTCGAGAGATTTGATAATTCCTCTGGGTGTGAGGTCGATATTTTTTTTGATAAATTGTAAGATTTTTTTCTCATCCGTATGGGCAGTATTTTTGCAATCTATGAACAAAGACAAAGGTTCTGCCTGTCCGATGGCATAAGAAATTTGCAATAAGCACTCTTTGGCCAGGTTGGCTGCGACTACATTTTTTGCCAACCAACGTAACATATAAGCAGCAGAGCGATCAACTTTACTCGGGTCTTTGCCGGAAAAAGCACCACCGCCGTGAGGTGCGTAGCCGCCGTATGTATCGACAATTATTTTTCGTCCGGTAAGTCCGGCATCTCCGTCAGGACCACCGATAACAAATTTTCCGGCCGGATTTATCAGAAGTTCGGCTTCTTGAGGAGAAAGTTTTGAAGGAATTGTGCTGAAAATTACCGGTTTTACGATTTCTGCAACTTCTTCAAGAGAAATATTGGCAGAGTGCTGTGTTGAGAGAACAACTTTGGTTACTCTCTGCGCAGTTCCGTCATCGGAATATTCAATGGTTACCTGACTTTTGGCATCAGGCAAAATGTTTTGGTTTTTCTGCAGGCGCAAATTGTGTAATATTCTGTTGGATAAAAATGCTGCCAATGGCATATATTCAGTGTCAAAACCGGTTTCTTTTTTGGCATATCCGAACATAATTCCTTGATCTCCGGCTCCAAAATCTTTTATTCCCTCGGCAATGTCAGCTGATTGTGAGTGTATATAATTTTCAATGCGAAGAGTTCTCCAATCAAATCCTGATTGTTCATATCCCACATTTTTGACTGTGTTGCGAACAGTTTCTTCGATTTGATTTCGGGAAATTTCAGCTTGACTTAAGGTTTCTCCTGCAATAGTGACGTGGTTTGTGGTTGCCAAAGTTTCTATTGCCGTGTGAGCATTGGGATCTTGTGCTATATGTAAGTCAAGAATTGCATCAGATATTTGGTCGCAGATTTTGTCAGGATGGCCGCAAGATACGGCTTCGCTTGTGAATAAATAGCTCATAGGTTTCTCCGATATAAATGAGGGAAATGTCAGTTTTTAGTTGTTTAGGTTATTCTTTGTCTTCGTCATTATCTTGCGTTTTTTGCGAGAAATTAGACTTTGACATCGTTATTGCCAACTCCAAGAGCAGGTGCGCTGCTTTGCGGTTATTGATTTTATAATATGAATTTACAAGTTTTAAGGTTTCTTGCTTTTTCATAGGGTCAAGCTCAATATCCGGAGTATCTTCATGCAAGTAGAGAGTGCTTGAATTGTTTTCAGGCATACTGAATGTGCGAGGGCTTTGTGCAGATACACTTTTATCCATATCTTCAAAGAAAAAGCCGATAGGCACGTTTAGGACGTTACCGATATCCCACAAACGACTGGCGCTGACGCGATTATCACCGCGCTCATATTTTTGGAGTTGTTGAAAGGTTAGTCCTAACATTTCAGACATTTTCTCCTGACTCCAGCCTAAAACATTACGGCGCAAACGTATGCGATTACCGACGTGAACATCAATGGGATTTGGTTGTCCGCTCGGGGTGCGGCCGCGGCTTGCTTTTTTGGATTTTTGTGTAGTCATTTTTTAGTATCTCCGGTAAGATTTTTATGTATGTATCGTTGTATAAATGCCTCGTTTTGTCAATGTTTATTTATGTATTATCTACATTATGCCTTTTGTGCAATATTGAAGCGAGCATGGCGATAAGTGATAATAAAAGCGCAAAAACAAAAAAGGTATTATTGCCATATTTTGAGTATATGGTCGTATAAGAAAGATTTTGCGGCAAATAAAAGTCAAGATTTTGTTTGCTGTGTAAAGGAGCTGATTTTATGATTTTTCCGCTGGGGGATATAAGCGCGGATATGCCGGAATTTGCGGCTCTTACTATGGTAATTCCTTCTTCGGCGGCACGCAGTTGTGCTGTGGCCAAATGTTGGTACGGACCGGCACTCAAACCATACCACCCGTCGTTGGTCATATTGATTATCCATTCAGGACGGTTGTTATAGTCCATAATCTGGTGTGGAAAAATAATTTCGTAGCAGATAAGCAAACCTACCGGCGGAAGATTGGGAACTGAAAATGTTTTTGCTCCTTCACCGGCTTTGAAATCGGTAATAACTTTGGTGATGGGGCGCAGCTGTCGAGGTAAAAATTTGCGAAACGGAATATATTCGCCGAAAGGAACAAGATGTGCCTTTATGTAGCTGTTTATAATGCCTTTTCCCTGTTCGATTATATGGGCGGCATTTATTGGAACCCAACGGTCGTTTTGAGCCGGAAAATAGTCAACACTGCCGGTTATTAAATATCCATGAGGCGGAACGGCGAGTTTTGTTTGTTCGAAATGGGGGTGGTCTATGCTTATGGGAAATGTGCTGGCTGTTTCGCCCCAAATAATCAAATCTTTACCTTCAAATCCCATCTCTTGTGACATGGAAATATATTCATACAAATTTGCTTCCAAATTACCGAAATCCCATTTTAGACTTTGGGGAATACTGGGTTGGACTACTCTTATTGATAATGATGAATTTTTTATTTCTCCGTGTTTTTGACAGTTCCAGAATCCGAATATTACAATGCATAAAATAATGCTTGTAGCCGATAGTATTGATATTGCGGCATTTTTTTTGCAGGGCTTGACTATGAAAATAGCGGGTAGAGAAAAAATGATAACGGTTAGCGCCGATAGCCCGTAAGTTCCGAATAAGGATACCGTTTGCAGCCATGTATGGTCAAATGTCCAAATACTGCCGAGTAAGTTCCAAGGAAATCCGGTCAATATGAATGAACGTAACCATTCTGAAATACCCCAAAAGGTGCCAAGAGCAATAATTTTGGCAAATAAACCTTTGAAAAAAGAGCTGCAAAAAGCCGCAAAGCCGCCAAATAGCCCGAAAAATAAACCTGAACCTAATAGAGCAAGGGGAATAAGCCAGCCGAAGCTTTTTATATCCAAAGCCAAGGCATTGGCAACCCAAGAAAAACCTATGGCAAAAAATCCTGCTCCAAAGCAATAACCGATCAGGAATGATTTAAGTTTGTTTTCGGATTTTTCCAACAAGACGGCAAATAGCCCGAAAGATATGAAAAGGCACCATATCTGATAATATGGAGGAAGTGCGAAAGTTGCTATTATGCCCAAAATGAGAGCTAATGTTTTGGGATATTGAAAAATCTTTTTGATATTGAGCATTTTATTCTGCATTTGAAGTCGGCATTATAATCATAATTTTTTTAATACGGCTCGGGTCAACATCTAAAATTTTGAATTTTACCCCGTCATGACCGGAAATAATTTCGCCTTTGTTAGGGATGCGTTGTGCCAAATCAAACACATAGCCGCCGAGAGTATCAACGGTGTTTCCTTCTTCGTCAATACTTTCCAAATCGAGACCGGTTGTGTCTTTTACTTCATCCAAATATGCTTTGGCATCAGCAACAAATAATCCTTTTTCTTGCAAGGTTATAATATGATTTTCTTCCAAGTCATATTCGTCTTCTATATCACCGACAATCTCTTCGAGCAAGTCTTCAATAGTTACCAAACCGCATACTCCGCCGTAATCATCAACGATAATTGCCATGTGATTTTTGTTTTGTTGCATGTCTTTTAATAAATCAAGTACCGGAATATCGGGTGAAGTGAATTTGATTTTGTTGATTTCTATCTTTGATACAGGTGTTTTATCTTCCCCTTTGAGTAAGCATTTTGCTAAATCAATAATATGTAAAAATCCTGTAATATCGTCTAAAGATTCTCCATAAACGGGAATACGGGAGTGACCTCTTTCAACCATCAGTTTTGCCAATTCTTCGACGGTGCCGTCTTTTTGAAAAGCGATTATGTCGGAGCGGGGAACCATTACACGGCAAGCCTTTTTGTCTTTTATACCCAAAAGATTGGAAATCAATAGTTGTTCGTGCTCACTGAAAGCATCTTTACCGGTGTTATCAACTGCTTCTTCAATCAAATCTTCAATAGTTTCGCGGACATCTTCATTTCCTTTGTTGAAAATGTTCTTAAAGTAACTGCAAAAACCGTGACCTTGATTTTCATCATTCATGATTAAATTTTCTCCTTGTAGGGGTTTGCTATGTTTAAGGTTTGTAAAATTCTTATTTCTTCGCTTTCCATTTCTTCTGCTTCTTCTTGTTCTATATGGTCATAGCCCAAGAGATGAAGCAGGGCATGTACCCATATGTGGCAATAGTGGTCGTGGAGGCTGATTTCTTCTTGCTGACTTTGCTCAAGCATGGTTTGCAGAGAAATGATAACGTCGCCTAGTTCTATTTGCTTGTTTTGATTGAGATAATATTCAAATTCTTCGTCATCAATATTGGCAAAAGAGAGGACATTTGTCGGTTTATCCAAATTGCGAAATTCTGAATTCAGCTGTTTGATTTCTTCGTCGTTGCTCAAGGATAAATTGACGGCAACCTCTTTATTTTGCAGCCAAGAAGGGGTTTTGTCATTGATGACTTGTGCCAAAATATCTTCGGAAACTTTTTGCACATCATGCAATTCTTTTTTCCAATTTTTATCGGCAAAATTAAGATTGAGTTTGGTTTTAATCATTTTCTTCCTTTTTACGTTTTTCGTAAGCCAGAACAATTTTTGAAACCAAGCCGTGACGGACAACATCTTCTGCGGTAAAGGTAACGGAAGTTATACCTTTGATGTTTCGCAGAGTATTAAGTGCGTCTTTCAATCCCGAGACACTACCGCGAGGTAAGTCTACCTGACTTAAATCTCCATTGACTACCATGCGCGAATTTTCGCCGAGACGGGTTAGAAACATTTTCATTTGCATTGGGGTTGTGTTCTGTGCTTCATCCAAGATTACAAAGGCATTAGACAAGGTTCTGCCGCGCATAAAAGCAAGCGGGGCAATTTCGATTTCACCGGCGGCGATTTTTTTATCAACTTGTTCATTCGGAAGCATTTCATATAAAGCATCATACAATGGACGCAAATAAGGATCGACTTTTTCTTTCAAATCACCGGGTAAAAATCCCAAATTTTCTCCTGCTTCTACTGCCGGACGAGAAAGAATTATCTTATCAATGGTGCCTTCCAACATCATAGATACTGCCAACGCGACTGCCAAATAGGTTTTTCCGGTACCGGCAGGGCCAAGTCCGAATACAAGTTCATTATTCATCATTTCCAATATGTATTGAGCTTGGGTTTGCGAGCGGGGATAAATGTGACGTTTTTTGGTTTTGAGGACAATGTCGCTCAAGTTGACATCAGGTTTTTTGCTATCGGTTTTTGATGTTCCTTTGTGCATTCTGACAGCTGCTTTTACTTCTTGTTCACCGATTGCAATACCGCGGCTTACTTTGTTATACAGGTCATTTAAGGAAAGTTTGGCTTTTTCACAGTTGGTTTTATTACCTTTGATGTGAATTTGATTGCCTACGGTTGCGATTTCGACATTAAGCATTTCTTCAATAATTTTGAGGTTGCTGTCGTTTGCGCCGACAAGTTGTTGCAAAAGTTGATTATTAAAAAGTTCAAATTCTATTTCTGCCATTTTATAATGCCTTTGTTTGGTTAATGATTGAGCCTGTCAGCGAGTTCATACCGCCGGAAGCTACGGTTACGTTTTTTATTAGATTTAAGTCTGCCTCTGTTCCTTTAGTAACTATGGTTTGCATATAAGGAGTGCGTCCGAATATTTCGCCTTTCTGTTTTCCTTTGCTTTCAAACAAAACCGGCATGGTTTTTCCAACGCAAGATTGATTGAACTTCAGCTGCATAGCAAAAAGTTCTTCTTGCAAAACGGCGAGACGTTGTTGTTTAACCTTTTCTTCAACCTGATTGGGAAAAACAGCGGCAGGAGTGCCGGGACGACGGCTGTATTTGAAAGAAAATGATTGTATGTAGTTTATTTGTTTAGCTATCTTTAGTGTTGCTTCAAAATCCTGATCGGTTTCACCAGGAAAACCGACGATAAAGTCGGATGCAAAGCGCAGATTAGGGTTAGCGTTTTGTAATTTTTCGATTACAGCTAAATATTGCGCGGTGTTATGACGTCTGTTCATGGCTTTTAATATTTTATCCGAGCCTGATTGCAGTGGCAGGTGCAGATAGGGCATAAGTTTTGAAAGGTTTTTGTGACATGAAATCAGGTCATCCGTCATATCGGCAGGATATGATGTGGTATAGCGAAGGCGCTGTAATCCTTCAATTTCAGACATTTTGTTTAGGAGATATGCCAAATTACGTTCTTTACCGTTGGCATCTTCGCCATGATACGAATTAACATTTTGCCCTAAAAGGTTAATTTCTAAAACTCCGGAATTTACGAGTTTTTCAGCTTCGGAGATAACATCATCAATTGGGCGAGAAGTTTCAACTCCGCGAGTGTAGGGAACAATGCAATAGGTGCAGAAATTGTTGCAGCCTTCTTGCACCGCAAGGTATGCACAACCTCCGTGAGCATGATTTTCCGGCAGATAATCGAATTTGCTTTCGGCAGGAAATTCGGTATCAATAACGCAAATATTTTTTTGCCTTGCAATGCGCTCCAAAATTTCCGGTATGCGGTGATATGTAAGCGGGCCGGTTGCAAAATTTACATAGGGGGCTCTTTTAGCGATTTGTTCGTTTTCGGCTTGGACGACGCAACCTACAACACCGATAATTGTTTCCTTACCTTCAAGTGCTCGCTCTTGTTTTATGATTTCGGCTCTTCCAAGGTCGGAAAAAAGCTTTTCGGCGGCTTTTTCGCGGATGTGACAAGTGTTGAACAAAATTATATCGGCATTTTTAATTTGAGAAGTTGGGGTATGTCCCATATTAGTAAGAATGTCGGCAATTCTTTGCGAATCGTAGACATTCATTTGGCAGCCGAAAGTTTTTATGTAGTAGCGCACTGTTTTCGTAATCCTGTTTATTCAATATTTTATCTATATTAGACTAATCCTCGATCTTTTCAAGCAATTTTTCATTTTATAAGATTTTTAAATTATGTTAAGCCTAAATTAAGATTTTTTATATTACCCTGATTGAGGCGTTTATCTATAGGAGGAAAATATGAACGAAGTTTATGATGAAATTATGGGCTTGAGCGATAAAGCAAAAGTTGCTTATTTGCAGGCTTTTACTAGATTGGCTCACGCTGACGGCGTTTTTGATGACAGTGAGAAAAAGTTTATCGAAAATATGGCCAAGAGCTATTTGTTGCCTGAAAAATATTTCCCGAAAGTATTTGATGCTTCTGATGAGGATGTTATTAAATCAGTTAAAAATATTAAAAGTCGTCGTGCTGCGTTGGAGTTGATTAAAGATTTGTGCTTTTTGGGTTATGCGGACAATGATTTGTCTGAAGAAGAACTCGTTTTTATCGGTAAAATAGGCGAAGCAATGGGCGTTACTCCGACAAAAGTTGAAGAAATCAGTGATTGGGTTGTTGAAAAAATGATTTTGGCAGAGAAAGCTAAAATTATTTTTGAAGAAATATAGCCTTGATTGGCGGTTGATATGCAGAGGAAAAAAGAAGATAAAACCGAAAAAACGGAAAAACTTCAGTCAAAGGCCAGTCTTGTAAAAAAAGCCAAATTGCAAGCTATCCGTTATAAATATAAGAAAAATACGATGATGGAAGCAAGTCAACGATCTGCGGTTATGTCCGGTTTGAAAAATATGGATCCTGATATTCCTAATGATGATCTTGTGAAGTTATCTTATGATGTTGTTTTGTTGCCTCCGAGCAAAGAAGTAAATTTTAAAAATAAAGAAATTAAGGTAGCCGATTTACAGTTTATGTTGGCAGAATCGATAGAAAACCTCAGTTCCGGAACAAATTCAAGGCAGGAATATTATTCTTGGTTTGAAGAGTGTAATGAAATTATTACCAAGATGAATGACGGTTATATTACTAATGCCGATTTGGAATTGCGAGATACATGGATTAGTGATTCATATGTCAGAGAGGCTGAAATTATGACTTGTTTGTCTTTGTATCAGAGCAGTTCATATCCTCTTGCCATGAAACGCTATGATTTGCTTTATAACAAGCTTGTTAAGTTGCGTCAATTACGTTCGGCTATTCAATCAGCAACCAGATCGGTTAGTGACGAAAAAGAAGATGAAGAGCGTATGATTCGTGAAAACAGGCGGCGAGCTCTTGAATACACTGAGGCTATTTCTAAAATGGCAAAAGAAGATGTCATGTGGAATCTACCCAAAGAAGAGCTTATTGCTTTGGGTATGTATCATGGTGATGACTTTGATTTGTATAAGCAATATAAATCTATGTATGAGTTAGAACCGGGAAGAAGGTATCAGTCTCCATCTTTGGAACCAAAATCAAATAATGGTAACATAGCATTGCCTCCTCATGATTTTATTCTTTCCGAACATGAGGTAGATGTGCCGGTACTGCCGGAGCATAAGAATCAGGTATTGAGTGGCGGTGATAATGCATCTGTTGCTTTGCCTCCGCATGAAAGATATGACTTTGATGCCGATTTGAAATATAATTTCATGCAGAATTTGAATGGGCACTATTTTGAGAGAGAGTCGCATGCTGAAGAGATGTTGCATGCTCATTCTAAACAAACAAAAAGGGATATCGAAAACAAAATTGCATTTTTGCGTAATCGCTGCGGTAATGAGGATGTTCAGCACAAAAAATTTTTTGATGCCGCAAGGTATAAATCCTTGTGCCTCAAAAATAGTAATGCGCTGTGATTTATGTTAAAAATAGCTAGACAATTTGAAAAAATGGTTTCATAATTGTCGATAGTTTATAACTTTTATTTGAGGAGTTTTATATGAGTTTAGTAGGTTTTGTATTTATTGTTTGCGCTTTGATTGTTTTGTGCGACATGGTTGTTTCTTTGTTTAAGAAATATAAGATGTTTGATTTTTCTAAAAACGAAATTGTTCAAAAAACAGTTGATTTTATCAGCAAACTCACCTCTCCGGTTTATGCAAAAGTTGCAGAGGCTTTGCCGGAAAGATTTCATACAATTTTGGGTATGAATGCCATTCCGTTGATTATATTTATTGTATTAGCGGTTCTCGGTCAGTTGATGCTCTAGGTTTTGTTGTTTTTTTATAGGGCGGCTTTTGGCCGCCTGTTTTTTTTGTTTGTCTGTGATATGTATGTGAAATCTGAAAAAGGTTTATTGCTTTCGCTAAAAGTTGTTCCGAATGCCGGTTCGACACAGGTAAAAGATGTGGTAAAAGATGCAGAAGGAAAAGAGTTTTTGCGGGTTTTGGTCAGTTGTGTGCCAGAGAAGGGCAAGGCCAACAAAGAAGTTATAAAGTTGTTGAGTAAAGAGTTAAAGCTTCCTAAAAGTGCATTTTCTATTGAAGCTGGTGAAACTTCCCATTATAAAAAAATCTTGATAAATACACAATCTTCTGATGTAATAAAAAAGTTAAATGATTGGAGGTCAAATGGTAGCACAAATAATTGACGGTAAAAAAATGGCGGTGAATATTGCCGAAGATTTAACCGAAAAAGTTGCAAAGGCGCAAAAAAAGCCACATTTGGCCGTTATTTTGGTCGGTGATAATGAGGCCAGTAAAATTTATGTGCGCAACAAACAAAAATTGGCTGAAAATATCGGTATGAAATGCAGTGTTTATCACTTGGATGTAAAAACCCAAGAAGGTGAGTTGTTAAATTTATTGAATTCCCTTAATAAAAACAAAGATGTCAATGGAATAATTGTGCAGATGCCGCTGCCTGAACACATAAATGCAGATAAAGTCCTTGAAAATATCGCTTTGGAAAAAGATGTTGACGGTTTTAGCCCGTATAATATGGGGTTATTGCACTCAAATTGCAAAAATGCTCTCATTCCCGCAACTCCGAAGGCAGTTTTGTATATGTTGGAGTATACACTTGGGAATATTGCCGGTAAAAATGCCGTGATTATCGGGCGATCAAATATTGTGGGGCGTCCTTTGGCATCATTATTGTTGAATAATGACTGTACGGTTACAATCGGGCATAAACAGAGCGTTGATTTGCAAATGTTAGCGGCGCAAGCAGATATTTTGGTTTCGGCCTGCGGAGTGCCGCAAATGGTTGACGATAAGTGGGTAAAAGAGGGGGCTACGGTAATTGATGTCGGTATTACGCGCCTGAACGGCAAAATATGTGGTGATGTAGATTTTGCAAAGGTTGCGCCCAAAGCTCAATACATCACTCCTGTTCCGGGCGGGGTGGGGCCGATGACCGTTGCAATGTTGATGCAAAATACTTGGCTTGCTTATGAAAAACAAAATCACAAAGAATGAGAAGAAGTTTCTATATTCAGTTGTGGTGTAAGCTCTATTTTTTTAGCTTCAAGTTTTTTTGCAAAAATTTCGCTATATTTTATGCAGCTATGTGTAAAATTCTTAAAGGAAAGATGTAGATCTTCTGGTAATGTTTTGGCTTGGGGATTAAAGTCTTTGTATAACAGTTGCATAAAACGACGATTTTCCAAAGATGAATCAGTGTAATCAATATTCCTTATGTATTGGATTCGTTGATCATTATCTGGTAGTGCCTTGTATTCATGATATTTTTCTTCTCCTTCCAAAAAATCTTCGTTTGCATCGTGTGTTGGGTATACTTGTTCAGCATGTATTTGCATTTCTGGGGAGGGGTGTTTAATTAACTGAATATTATCAACTAGTGTTGATATATTTTTTAATAAGAAATCTGTTTGATAATTATTTATGTTTTCTTGTTTATTTTTTTCTTTTTCTGCTATTTTAGGCCAATATTTTTCCATTAAAGGTTGGATATAGGTATTGGCTGAAATCGTATGTCGCATTGCTGTTAAAAATAGCGAGCGGTCAAAAAACATACTTTCATCTTTGTCTTTTTGAAGTTCTGCCCATTCTTGTTGTGCATACAAAAGCATTTTTTTTGTTTCTTCAATGAGTTCATTTTCTGAATATTTTTGTGCACGAAGATGGCTGATTTTTTTAGAGCATTCAAAGGTTTTAGCAATCAAAACTTCCAAAGGTGTTTCTTCGGTTATGTTGTCGCGCGAGATAGTGTCTAAATCCAATTCTACTTTTCCGGCCAGAGGATGTTGATTTATTTTTTCAATAGCTTTTAGTTCTGCATTTATGCATTTTATAATTTCATTTTCAACAGAATTCTCATTGCCATTCAAAGCATCGTATTGCTGTTTGAGAGCTTGTTCTTGCTGTTTAAGCTCTTCAGGAGAAAAAACAGGAGCAAAAGAGCCGATATAAGGATCCGGCGGATCTTTCTTTTCTGCTCTATCTTTTTCGGCAAAATGAGCCAGTCGCATATCTGTAATATTAGAAAGATTTTCATATCCGATTTTACCGGAAGTGCGTAAACGCATGCAGCGGGATATTCTGTTAAGGATAGCGGGTTTATTTTCTAACTTCGCTTTACCGTAGGCAGAAAAAATATTGCAAGTGGCCTTTAGGAAAGGGTCATCATTATATTTATTGCATTCAAAATAATACTCAGGGATTCTTGCTAGGGTTTCGCTTTCATATTCTGAGCAATGATAGCCTGCCGATGCAAGATTAACCAATTCTCTTCCTTCACTTTTTTTGGGGTGTATATAGATGGCAGTAGCTATGAATTTATATAGGTCAGTTTGTGAAAATTCATGATTATCAGTATCATGTGCTCCCTCATGCAATATTACATTTCCTAGGTGTTCAATGAGTGGAGAATTGTATGGAAAAGTGCGTAGGCATATATAATTTTGAGCCCAGTTACAGTATCCTATATAGCTAGCATCTCCTGTATATGTGTCCGGGTTGTTTTCGAAAGTGTAAAACTTGTTGTTTTGATTGAAATTATGGACAACTGCATCGGCAATAGGGTCATCGTGAATTTTTTGATAGATTTCTCCGAATTTGTGGAGAGATACAAAATAATTGCCATCAATCCAGGCATCGGGAAAATCCATTTTATTCCATACTTGTTCTGCTAAATCATTTTTGCCTTCAGTAAATATGGTAGCTTTTATGTCAAAGCATGGACATTTTAATGGTTCATTTCCAGTTTCATTTTCACTTTGTTCTTTCGAAATATTTACAAGACGTATCATCGGATATGTAATGTCAAATTCTTTGATAACAGACACTTTATTAAGTCCGTCAAATGTATAACCGACAGCTTCTATGGAAGCCTCTCCTTTGGGAGCGAGCCCGTATCTTTCATTTTTCATTCGTTTATGAGGATTTGTTTTGGGATATGCTTCCATGTAAGCATCACGGATGGTTTCATAAACTTTCATTTTTTCCTGAGCATGTTGATCATATATGTTGTTTGTTGGTTTTCTGAAATCTTCGTTTATACGATTAAATTCTCTAGTATTTATTGTTTGTTCGTCGTATGTTTTGGATAAAGCCATCTTTTCCATGGCTTCAAGCGGGGGAAGAGTTAAGGAAAAATAGTGAAAATTCTTAGGGTTTCCGCCTTTTTGACAGCTTAACAAAAAACGGCGACGAAGGTCATCATTTTCCTCGGAACGTTCGCTAAAATAGGTTTTGAGAATTCTTCTTAACATTTCATGGTTGCCGCTAAGGGTAATTTGCTCCATAATATCGTGGTTGCGGTCATGACAATATTCGGTAGCTTTTACCAAGTCAGCCGCAGTCGGAAGGATTTGATGCAAAGCCTCAATATCGCCTTTTTCTACAAAGTTGCGGATTTTATGACCTTCTTCTTCATATTCTTTTTCTTTACCCATAAACAGCTTCCCCTCATTTTATATTTGTAATTATATATTATACAGACTTTTTTGTCAAGATATAGCGTCTGTTTCGGGCGGAGGAGGGGCTTATTGTGCTGTTGATGATGTTCGAAGATATGAACCGGGGAGTGATTTTCCCTTTAATGCCTGAATGCGTGCAAATATATTATCTCTCCTTTTTTGAAAATCTGATTGATTTTCATTAAATATTGATTTGTTAATATCCGAATTTTCAGATTTTTTATTATTTGGCAATTCATGAGGATGAGAAAAAGCATTTTCTAAAGATGATTTTTGAGTTGTCTTTATAATTGATGAATATTGATAATAATCGCTACTCAAGCTTTTATCACTTTGCAAATAAATCATCTTATCTTTGATGTCTTGGCTGAAGGTTGAAGCTTGCTGTTGCAGTGATTTTTTCAATTCAGAGTTAATCATGTTTTCGCTCCATGATTAAATCTCCGGTTTTGCTGACAATGGCACAATCCAAAACCCATCTATTGATTAGAAGGACTTTTTTGTTTTCAATTTTCATGGCTTTTGCTACATCAATAATGATATCCAACTCATTGTCGTGCAAGTCGCTGTCGATATTTGCCAAGACGCAAAGTTCCTTTATGAGCTCAAGGGCATGCTGGCGGTTATGAATTTTTTTTGCCAATTCTATGTGGTCTATATTTTGCGCTTTAATAATTTCAACAACAAAACTGTCATCAACATTATATCGTTCGGCAATAAGTCTTAAAAAATCAATTTCTTGTTCATCAATGTGATTATCGGCTTTGATTAATTTGCAACAAATTGAAAGAAAAACTCTTTTTTCTTCTTCAGTTAATTCTTTTATATAGTCATCATCCATTGTGATTTATTATTCCCTTTGTTTTTCAATAACCCGTTTAATAAGAGTATTTGCGTCGTCTTCATTCAAGTTTTCTTGATTATACTCAATTTCGGTATTCTTTGCATTATTTGCATCATTGGCATCTTTTTTCATTTGAGAGCGCAAATCTTCTTCGGCATTCCTATTGCCAGATTCCATAAAAGCTTTTTCAAAGCTTGAACGCGGTTTATATGCTGGCTCATTGTCCAGTTCTTCTTTGGCCTTTTCTTTGTCAAATAAATCAGTTTCGCCTAAAACTTGCTCTTTTGATAAATATTGCCCATTTTCCTTTACAGCTTCTCTTTGGTGTAACCACGCTTTTTCCATAGAGGTAGCTGTTCCTTCAGCTTCTCTTTGTTTTGCGGCTTCGGTGGCCATTTCCCATAAATAGGTCGTTGTGTCAACATATCCTTCATATACTTGATGGGTTTTTATTTCTGGGTGTTCAAGAAAATATTTTTTAGCACTTTCTTTTATACGGTCATGATAATGAGGGTCGTTTTTTACTACCTCGTCAGGGACGTTTCCACTTGGAGAAACAAAATACCCACCTACATCTGCATTATGAATAGCTTGAAGTTCATAATAAATTGTAGTTCCATATTGATCTACCAAAACAAATTGGTCTTTTGGTCCATGCTTTTCTGTTCTTCCGCGGTATGTTACTTTTTTTATTGGTCCACTCATAGTCTCCTCCATAAAATTTAGATAATTAATCTGAATAAAATTCATTAAAGATATAGTAGTATAAAATTCTGTGAAAGTAAAGTTGCAATTTTGTTACAAAAAAAAAGGAATGAGGCAGCTCATTCCTTGGGAAAAGAAAAAATAATCAACAGTTGTGATTGTGACAAATGTAATTACCACAACAAGGACAGCAACAAGAACAAGCATTGCTCGTTCGTTTGGGCTGTAGGAGGACAGTTTTTTCAGTGATGACCACTTTAGCGGATGCCACAGCAGCATAACCAAAAAGGCAATAACGCCTAATTCTACCAGGACAACCAGTAGTTTTAGTAAAAATAAAACTATTTCCATAATATTGGGGATTTAATAATAAATAAAATAGTGTTAACTGGTATTAATACTATTTATTTCAGCTATTTCTGTCAAGAGTTAGTAAAATATATCTATATTTTTTTGGGGATAAAAAAAAGGAATGAGACAACTCATTCCTTGAGAAAAGAAAAATTCGTAAATCGTTATGCCTATGGCTAATAATATCACAAAAGCAAGGATGCAGATTGCTAAAATTTCAAATTGTTCTTTTTTGCTGTAGGTCGAAAATTCTTGTAGCGGAAACCATACTATCATAACCAGAAAGGTCAAGAACCCAAATTCAGCTATGATAAAAATTACTTTTAAGATAAATAAAAATTTTTCCATAATATTTGTTTTTTAATAATAAAAAGAATAGTGCTAATTGTTGCTAACTCTAATTGTTTTAATTATTTCTGTCAAGAGTTAGTAAAAAATATCTATATTTTTTTGTTTTCTAATCACTCATATTTCTTAAAAAAAAGCGACCGATACTCTCTAAAGTGATGGTTGGTTTTTTAGTGTCTCTGCTAAAAAACTCTTGCTTTTGTTCAAAAATCTGATATACGGAGAACACAAACACTTATTATTCATTAAAATATCATTATATGGACAAAGAAGAATTATTAAGACTTATCCAAAATGGCTATGACATTAGGGATAATGATGTGGAGATTTTCAATTTTTCTCCGCAAGAAATGAAGGATATGCTGTTTATGTATATCCAAAATCATCACCTTTCTGATGTGGCGGAAATTAAAATCTTTGATCTTCCTCCGCAAGATGCAAAAGAAATTCTGATTGAATATGTCAAAAAGTATGGAATGTGTAGCGTTGCACAGGGCAAAATTTTTGATCTTCCGGTTAATCTAGCGAGGGAGATTTTGCTTGAATATCTTAAGAAGAACTATCTTTGTTGTGAGGCGGAGCTCAAAATTTTTGATCTGCCGATTGATGTGGCAAAAGAATTTTTGCTAGAGTACATCGGTAGTTATGCTCTCGATGTCGAAGGGCAAGTAAAAATCTTTGACCTTCCTCTTGAGGTTGCAAGAGAAGTTCTGCGGAAATATGTCAAAGAATGCTCTTTCTGCGAGGCGGCTGAAATGAAAATTTTTGATCTTCCAGAGGAAATAGCCAAAGAGATTTTGCTTGAATATGCTGATGAACGGTTGTCTGTTAGTGCACAAGTCAAAATTTTTGATTTATCTGCAGAAACTGTAAAAGAGATTGTGCTTAAATATACTCGAGATAGCTACGCTCTCTGCGATAAAGCAGAATTCAAAATTTTTGATTTGCCTGTGGATATTGCTAAAGAGATTTTGCTTGAATATATCCACCATTATGCTTTGTCTGAAGATATGCAAGTTAAAATTTTTAGTCTTCCGCCTGAAGTTGCAAAAGAAGTTGTACTTGAGTATATCAAAGATGATGATTTGTATAATGAAGCGCAAGTCAAAATTTTTAGCCTTCCGCCGGAGGTAGCAAAAGAAGTTGCCCTTGAGTACATCAAGATAAGTGCATTTTGCGATGAGGCAGAAATTAAAATCTTTGACCTTCCTCCTCAAATCGTGAAAGAAGTTCTGATTGAATATTATAAAGACAACGTCCTTTGCAAAGAGGCAGAAGTTAAAATTTTTGACCTTCCTCCTCAAATCGTAAAAGAAGTTCTTCCTGAATGTTATAAACACAATGTCCTTTGTGAAGAGGTAGAGCTCAAATTATTGGATTTGCCTGCGGATATTGTCAAAGAAATTCTTCCTGAATATCTCAAAGACAACTGTCTTTGTCGCAAGGCTAGAAGGAAAGCCCAAGAACTTGGCTATATTTCGTAAATTTTCAGCGATCGACACTCTCCAAAGTGTCGATCGTTTTTTTGCGAAAGATGAGATATTAGAAAACAAAAAAAGGAATGAGACAGCTCATTCCTTGAGAAAAGAAAAGACAATAAACGGTTTGCGCAATTATCAACACAACAATCAGAGCAAGAATACTCAAGATGATGACTGCGACTTTGGCTGCTGTGTCGGAGGGTTTTACCAAAAGGCCCCAGATCCCAAAGCAAATAACAAGCAGCACTACTACTGCTAATAAAAGAAAAATAAAACCAAACATGATATTAAATTTTAATAATAAAAAAAATAGTGCTAATTTTCGTTAATACTATTTGTTTTTATTATTTCTGTCAAGTGATTATATGGCTTTTTTCAATGCCGATATAGCCTCATCAAGTTTTGAGCTGTCAGAACCGCCGGTTTGTGCCATATCAGGACGCCCGCCGCCGCCGTTGGCGCCGATAAACGGTGCAACAACTTTTATAAGGTTGTTTGCCGGACATTTTTGAGCAATATCGTCTGTGGCTCCGATTACTACCGAGACTTTTCCTTCAGCTACGGAGAATAGGGCGATTATACCGCTTTTTATTTGGTCTTTAAGCTCGTCAATAAAGCCTTTCATCTCTTTCGGAGAGATATTCTCCAACTTTTTGGCTACAAAATTGACCCCGTTAACTTGTTCCAAAGTTTCTTGTTTTGTGCCGCCGTTCATAATCTCTTTTTTGAGGTTTATTACCTCGAGTTCCAGTTTTTTCTTATCTTCTATTAGTTGAGATATTTTTGCTTCCAAATCATGCGGATTGGACCTTAAGGTTTGGCAAATTCTGCTGATTTGGTCTTTTTCCTGATAAGCAACATCAGCTGCGGCTTGTCCGGTTACAAATTCAAGTCTTCTGACACCGGCGGCAACTGCGGACTCGGCAACAATGCTGAAATATCCGATATCGCCGGTAGCATTAACATGAGTTCCGCCGCACAATTCTACCGAAAATGCCTCTTTTCCGTCTTCCATACTGACCACACGGACAGTTTCGCCATATTTTTCACCGAATAGGGCCATTGCGCCTTGTTTGATGGCATCTTCGGGCAACATAATACGAGTTACGCATTTGTAATTGTGGCGAATTGCTTGGTTTACAATTGCTTCAACCTTGCGCAATTCTTCCAGTGAAACTTGTTTGGGGTGAGAAATATCAAATCTGGCGCGGTCAGCGGCTACCATTGAGCCTTTTTGTGCTACATGCTTGCCCAAAACATCACGCAATGCGCGGTGTAACAAGTGTGTTACTGAGTGATTGGCGCGAATTTGATTGCGATTTTGCTCATTGACTTCAAAACTTGCAAAATCCGAGACTTTTACTGTTCCTTCCAAAAGGTGGCAGTTATGGACAATCATACCATTGATTTTCTTTTGTGTATCGGTAACTTCGGCAGCAAAATTTTTACCTTTGATAAGTCCGATGTCGCCGACTTGACCGCCGGATTCGCCATAAAACGGGGTTTGGTTGGCAATAAGATAAAAATCGCCATCGGAAATGCTGTCAACAAAGTTTGAATTTTGTATCAAGGCTTTTATTTCTCCATCGGCTTTAATGTGCTCATAGCCCAAAAATTCGCTTGCACCATATTTATCAAAAGCCTCAAACCAAATTTTCTCAATTCCGCTATCACCGCTACCGGCCCAGTTTTTACGAGCTTCGGCACGCTGTTTTTCCATAGCCTGATTAAAACCGTCAACGTCAACATTGATATTTTTCAGCTTTAAGGCATCTTGAGTTAAATCGAGCGGAAAACCATAGGTATCATACAGTCTGAAAGCTGTTTGTCCGTTCAAAGTATCGCCGGCAGAAAGGTTGGCTGTTTCTTCTTCTAAAAGTTTAAGTCCTTTGTCTAATGTTTTGATAAACTTACTTTCTTCTGTTTTAAGTGTTTCTATAATCAAGTCTTCGGCGCGATAGAGTTCAGGGTAGGCATCGCCCATTTCTTTTTGTAATGCAGGAAGAAGTTTGTGCATCATTGGCTCTTTGACCCCAAGCATTTGGATATGGCGCATAGCACGGCGCATAATACGACGCAGAACGTATCCTCTGCCTTCGTTAGATGGCAAAACTCCGTCGGCAATCAAAAATGCTGAAGAGCGCATGTGGTCGGCAATAACGTTGTGTGAGGATTGCAGTTTGCCTTTGGGGTCGGAATGAGCAATATCGGCAATGTTGTTGATGAGGTTTTGAAACAAATCAATATCAAAGTTGGAATGAACACCTTGCAAAATGGCGGCAATTCGCTCAAGTCCCATGCCGGTATCGATTGACGGGTTTTTAAGGTTGATACGGCTGCCGTCGGGCAAGTCTTCATATTGGTCAAAAACGAGGTTCCAAATCTCTATATAACGGTCTCCGTCTTCTTCGGGAGTGCCAGGCATTCCGCCCCAAACTTCGGGGCCGTGGTCATAAAAAATCTCGGAGCAGGGTCCGCAAGGGCCGGTGTCACCCATTTGCCAAAAATTATCTTTGGTCGGAATACGAATTATTCTCTCATCGGGAAGACCGGAGATTTTTTTCCAGAGGTTGAATGCTTCATCGTCGGTATGATAAACTGTGGCCAAAAGTTTTTCTTTAGGCAAACAAAATTCTTTGGTTAAGAGTTCCCATGCGTAAAAAATGGCCTTTTCTTTGAAGTAATCGCCAAAAGAAAAATTACCGAGCATTTCAAAAAAGGTATGGTGACGAACGTCATATCCGACGCTATCCAAATCGTTATGTTTGCCGCCGGCGCGGACGGATTTTTGTGCGGTTGCCGCAGTTTTATAGTCGCGGGTCTCAGTGCCGGCCAAAATATTTTTGAACTGAACCATGCCTGAATTGGTGAACATCAGGGTAGGGTCGTTGTCCGGAACAAGTGATGAAGAAGGCACAATTGTATGTCCGTTTTTGGCAAAATAATCTAAAAAAGTTTTACGAATTTGATTTACGGTAGCAGTCATTTTGTTTACCTCTGTTTTTTGCGTTTTGTTTTTTAAGAGTCTTTTTTAATGCAAAAAGTGCGTTATGGCAAGCAAAAATTTGTGCTGTGCAGTAGTTTTAAGCATGTCTAAAAAAGTGGACAGAATACTATTTTTGTGATATAGTAATCTTATGTTAAGGTTTTTGGGGTAACATCGGGGGAATATTTAGGAGAAAAGCCATGGAAAATGTTAAAAACAAAGAAAAAGCTGAAACAAAACAATTAAGCGAAGCAGATTTAATGTTACTTAATGCGAGAACAGTTGAGGAGACTAAAAAGGCTCTAGAGATGGGAGCTGATCCTAATGCTAGTTTTGAAAGCGGAACGACGGCATTGATGAATGCAAAGTCAACCGAACAGATGGAAGTTCTTACTGAGGCAGGGGCTGATGTTTTTGCAAAGGACGAAAATGGTAAGACAGCACTAATGCGTAAATCCACTCCTTTTTCGAAGGCAAAAGGAGAGCAAAAAGAAATTCTCGCCGGTTCAGGAGTGAAAGGGGTTATGAATAGAATTGCTGCTGCAAGAGAACACTTAAGAAAGAAGAGAGAACAAAGAGTATTTGACAGAAAAATAACAAAAGCTTTGTTCAAAGGTGCACTTGCCGGTATTAAAGATGCAAAAAAAGGCAGATAAATTTTCTTCTCTATTATTAACGATCTGATTTAGCCTGATATTGAAAAATCCCCTGAAATTGAAAATCAGGGGATTTTTGTGTTGTAAATATTGAGCTGTTTTGGATAATTTCCTTATTCTACCACAATTATATAGCTGTTTAGATTTATGAAGGCGGCATTTAGGTATGTGGCGAACAGAATCCACAAAAAATATGGTACAAAAAGCCATGCCGCTGTTTTGTGTATGCTCCAAAACAGCATTAAAATGTAATAACTCAAAAAGTCTATAAACAACAAAATACCGAAAGCCAAGCCTATATATCCCATATAGAAGAAGCAATATGTCCAGACAATGTGTAAAAACAACAAACCTATAAACAGATTGTTAATCTTTTGATTTTGTGCTTTTTTGTCTTCGGTTACAAAAGCAAGGTAGAAGCTTGTTGCCATTAGGGCATATAAAATTCCCCAAACAATCGGAAATACTATGTCGGGAGGGGTTGCCTCCGGTTGAGATATGCTGTGATACCATTTTTCCATGCCAAAATCATTGTAATAAGCACCTACAAACATGGCGGCAAATGTCATGGCAAAACAATAAATAAGCTTTTGATAATTTATTTTCATGTTGATACCTTTCTTTTGAGCTTTTTTCATAAGATATAATTTTGTTTGATAATAATTCAAGTTTAAGGGTTGCAAAATTTGTGTGAATGTTGTAGCTTGGGGCAAAATAAAGGAGTGAGTGAAATTGAGTAGAAAAAATCAAGATAAAATTACAATTTATAATACCGAAGAAGATTTTGACGGTATGCGCAAGGCCGGTCAGTTGGCTGCGGAGGTTTTGGATTATATTACAGATTATGTTGATGTAGGTGTTTCGACCGAATATTTGGACGATTTGTGCAATAAATATATTGAAGAACACGGAGCTGTGTCGGCATGTATGGGGTATCATGGATATCCAAAATATACCTGTATTTCCGCTAATCACGTTATTTGTCACGGTATTCCGAGTGCAACGCAAAAATTGGCTAACGGAGATATTATCAATATTGATGTTACCGTCATTTTGGACGGTTGGTTCGGTGATACCAGCAGGATGTATTATGTTGGCAAGCCAAAACTGAAAGCAACTCGTCTTTGTGATGTTACGTATGAATGCCTGATGAGAGGTATTGATGTGGTAAGGCCGGGGGCGCATTTTGGCGATATCGGCGCGGTAATAGAAGAATATGCTCATAAATATGGTTATTCTGTGGTGGATATGTTTTGCGGACACGGTGTCGGCAAGGTTTTTCATGACAGACCTAATGTTATGCACTGTGGTGTAAAAGGAACCGGTCCGGTAATGGAAGAAGGTATGATTTTTACTATTGAACCGATGATAAACGTAGGCAAAAAAGAAGGGTTGATTTTAGCAAACGGTTGGACTGCCGTTACCAGAGATAAGACCCTTTCCGCACAGTTTGAACACTCTTTGGGAGTTACAAAAGACGGTTGTGAAGTGTTTACTTATTCTCCCAAAGGACTTGATCGTCCGCCGTATAAAAAATAGGGGTATTTATGACAGAAGAAAAAGATTATATCGGACATAGGCAAAGAATTAAGGAACGTTTCTTGCTCGGGCAGGGCAAAGATATGGCTGATTATGAATTTTTGGAGTTATTGTTGACCTATGCAATTCCGCGAAAGGATACAAAACCTTTGGCAAAAGCTCTGATTAAGCAGTTTGGCAGTTTTGCCAAAGTGGTTTTTGCCAATAAAGAGGCATTGATGTCTTTTCCGGGATTAAAAGAGAATACTATTATACTTTTGGATGTTATTCGCGAAGCAGCAATCAGAATGACATGGCAGAATTTATCATCAGATAATCAACCGGTGATTACTACCTGGGATAGTTTGCTTGATTATTGCCGTATGAAAATGGCTAATAAAAAACGTGAAGAAATGGTAATCTTGATGTTGGATGCAAAATATAGGATTATTGCCGAGGAGGTTCAACAGAGGGGCTCAACCAACGGAGTGGCCGTGCATCCGACAGAAGTTGTCAGGTCGGCTTTGGCCTATGGGGCTGCATGTGTTATTATGGTGCACAATCATCCTTCCGGTACTTTGACGCCTTCTGATGATGATACTTTTGTTACCAATCAAGTCAAAAAAGCTTTAGAAGGTGTTGGGATAAAGCTTCAGGATCATATTATAATCGGGGAAGGCGGGTATTATAGTTTTAAGGAAAATAAATTGCTTTAAAATTTATCTTGATTCTTATTATTTTTTGTGTTATAGTTAACTTATTGTTAAGTAATTCGGATACCCATTTATTTAGCGCTCATTTGTATTTTCTGATTTTTTCTCCTTTAGGCTCTGTTTTTTAACGGAGCCTTTTTTTGCTCCGATAATGTAAAAAAAGTTTTGCAAATTTGAGAAAAACAGTTATTCTGTTAGCGACAGAATATTCTAAGAGAGACTTAATGTTTAAAAAAATTAAAGAAAAAATAGCATCAATGAACTTTGTAGTCAATTATCGTAAAATGTGGCCGTATATAAAGCCATATTGGATGAGAGCATTGATGTCGGTTTTGATAACTATTCCGATTGGAGCTATGGATGCGGTTATCGCTTGGTCGCTAAAGCCTTATATGGATATTGTAATGGTGGAAAAATCCGATAATTTGGTGAGTTATATTCCGCTGTTGATTATTATTTTCAGCTGTTTGCAAAGTTTGATGAATTATGCGGCAACATATTTGAACGTATGGGTGGGCAGAAAGATTGCAAATGATGTTAAGATAGTTTTATTTGACAGATTGATGATGAGCGAAGCTACCTTTTTTGATAAAAAGACTTCGGGACAGATTGTTTTTAGATATAATTCTGATGTGGATACGGCTTGTAACGGTTTGTTGTCAAATCTAAAGCTTTTTACAACAAGAGTCTTTTCTTCTATTTCTTTGATTGCAGTTTTATTTTATAATTCTTGGCAACTGGCTATTATTGCAGTTGTGGTTTTGTTTTGTGCGCTATTTCCGCTGACTACGGTCAGACGCAGAATTAAGGAAATTATGAATAAGACGATTTTCTCCGGTGCGGCGGTTATAAGCCATTTTAATGAAACATATAACGGGAACAGAATTATTGCATCATATAATCTTTATGACTATCAGGGGAAACGTTTTCGTGAAACCTTAAAGTCGGTGTTTAAACTCGGTATAAAAATGACACAGAGAACCGGAATGATGTCTCCTTTGATGCATTTTATCGTTTCATTGGGAATAGCTGCGGTGATTTGGTGGGGAAACTATTTGATTATTCATCAGCAAATTACGGCAGGAAATTTTGTATCCTTTATTACAGCTTTGATTATGCTTTATAATCCGATTAAGTCTATCGGTAACAACTTTAACAGTGTTCAACTGGCATTTTTGGCAATGGAGAGAGTTTTTAGTTTGATGGAACGCTTGCCGGCAATAAGAAATTGTCCTGAACCGATAAAATTGGAGAATGTTGCAGGAGTTATCGAATATAAAAAAGTTTGTTTTGAATATTTGAAAGATAAACCGGTTTTGAAGAATATA
Source organism: Alphaproteobacteria bacterium (assembly GCA_045593845.1). Classification (GTDB taxonomy): domain Bacteria; phylum Pseudomonadota; class Alphaproteobacteria; order RF32; family CAG-239; genus JAFUYI01. The sequence continues at coordinate 5,773 of JAZNXK010000004.1, read as the reverse complement.
AATCTTAAAATTAATGTCGGACAAACAGTTGCTTTTGTCGGAAATTCCGGAGGTGGAAAGACCACGCTGGTAAATCTTTTGCCGCGCTTTTATGATGTGAAAAGCGGAGAGATTTTGATAAACGGAAAAAATATTAAAAAGTATGATTTATATTCTTTACGTGATAATATTGCCATTGTTTTTCAGGATAATTTTTTGTTTGCAGGGACAATAAAAGAGAACATTTTGCTGGGTAAGGAAGATGCAACTTCCGAGGAAATCAACCATGCGGTTGAAGCTGCGTGCTTAAAAGAATTTATCGACAGTTTGGAAACAGGACTTGATACTCAAATCGGTGAGAGGGGAGTGTTGCTCTCGGGCGGACAAAAACAGCGAATTGCCATTGCCAGAGCTTTTATTAAAAATGCGCCGATTGTTATTTTGGACGAGGCTACTTCTGCTTTGGATAATAAGGCGGAAGCTGTGGTGCAAAAGGCTATTGATAATTTGATGAAAGACAGAACGGTGCTTATTGTGGCTCACCGTCTTTCAACTGTGCGTAATGCTGACAAGATTGTAGTGGTTAATTATGGCGAAATTGTAGAAGAAGGAACGCATGAGGAACTTTTGGCAAAAGAAAACAGTGTTTATGCTTCTTTGTATAACAGTCAATTAGGATAATGTGTTATGAAAACTGAACTTTTAGCGCCGGCCGGTGATATTGAAGCAGGTTATGCAGCTATATTTTACGGGGCAGATGCGGTTTATTTGGGGTTAAAAAACTTTTCGGCGCGTGCAACGGCGGTGAATTTTTCTCCGGAAGAGTTGGATAATTTTGTCGGTTATGCTCATAGTTTGTGCCGTAAAGTTTATGTGACCGTAAATACTTTGGTGCAAGAAAGTGAATTATCAAGTTTGCTGTTAACACTTGATGTTTGTTCAAATTGTCATGTTGACGGAATTATTCTGCAGGATTTGGGGGTAGCAAGAATTATTAGCGAAAAATATCCTGAATTGGAGCTGCATGCCAGTACACAGATGGCAGTTCACAATAAGGAAGGTGCTTTAGCTTTGCAAAAGCTTGGTTTTAAGCGGGTAGTGTTGGCAAGAGAATTGTCTTTGAACGAAATTAAAGAAATTGCAGCTATTCCTCAACTTGAAACAGAAGCTTTTATTCACGGAGCATTATGTTATTCTTATAGCGGAATTTGTTTGTTTTCGTCACTTGAAAGCGGACGAAGTGCAAACAGGGGAAAATGTTTGTATCCTTGTCGGTCAATTTTTAAGAGTGAAAGCGGAGAAAAACATTATTTTTCGATGAAAGATATGGCTTTACAGGAACAAGTGCTGAAGTTGCCGGTAAATTCATTGAAAATTGAGGGCAGAAAAAAAAGTGCGCTTTATGTTGCGGCGGTTACGGATTATTACCGTCGAATTCTTGATGGCAAAGGGGCGGATGAGAGACATGCCGACAATATCAAGCAGATTTTTTCGCGTCCGTGGTGCAAGTTTATGCTGAATGGCAAAAATAAAAATGTGGTTGATAGGGATTTTGTCGGACATAGAGGGCTTGAGATAGGCAAAATATCACGGATTGCCGGTAATAAGATGTATTTTCGCAGCAAATATAAAATTTGTCGTCATGACGGTTTGCAAATTGATATAGAGGGCAGAGAAAAACCTTTGGGGTTCTCGGCGCAGAAGTTACAGGTTGACGGCAAAAATGTTTATGAAACTGTTGCCGATAAAGAGGCTATGGTTGTTGTGCCTTTTGATTCGGAACTGTTGAAAAAAGGGCAAAAAATATATTTGGCTTCATCAAGCGAAGTAAAAGGAAGTTACGATTATAAATGTCCAAAAGAGGGAGAATTTGCGGCGCGGCAAAAAGTTGATGTAAAAGTTGAAGTGTTGGCGGATAAGGTTGTTGCCAGTTCAAAAAAATATGTCAGTGAAATTCAAGGCAAATTTGAGCCGGCAAAAGATGCGCTCAAGACAGATGAGGCGATTAAAAATGCTTTTGCCAAGACCGGTGATACAAAATTGGCTCTGGGAGAGTTGTCGGTCGAAAATAAGGCAGGATTATTTGTCCCGGTGTCATTATTGAATGAATTGCGACGTGATTTGTATGCAAAAATTGAAATTGTGCGGAAAAATGGCGACTTACCCGGTGTTTTTGCTCCTAGAAAGGCTGTAGAACCGAAATGGATTGTCAGAACTGATGATGTTAACAATCTGTCTGCGATAAATCTTGATGAAATAGCGGAAATAGAGTTTTTGCTTGATACGGATACAAATGTAGGTGATTTGCGGATGCTTCCGAAATCAAAAATAAGATTAGTTTTGCCTCAAGTGGCTCGTAATATGATGTTTTGGCATGAGAGAGTTGAAAATCTTTTGTCTGCGGGGTATAAGAAATGGACAATCGGCAATTGGTGGGGATTGGAAGTTCTGCCTGAAAAAGGTGTTGATATTGCTTTTGATTGCGGGCTTTATATGATGAATTCGCAAGCTATTTCGCTGGCAAAAGAAATGCATGTGTCGCGGATTTGTCTTTCGGTAGAAGATTGCTTTACAAATATGCAGAAATTGGCAAAGATTTCACCTTTGGCGGTTGTTATGCCGGTATATCAGGATGTGCCGTTATTTTGGAGCGCTGTTTGTGTGCGGGATAATGATTGTGCAAATTGCAAAAAAAATGTGAAGTGGATGAAATTTACCAAAGACGGAAAGACTTATTGTGCGCGCTCAAAAAATTGTCAAACTATGGTAATGTCTGATACTCCGATTTGTTTTGCTAAAGAGGCAAAAGGTGTGTCTGCAGATTTTTATAGAGCCGATTTTTGTTATAAGCAATATGCAGCGAAAGATGTTGCGGCAATTTGGCAAAAAATCAAAAATTTTGAGGATATTTCCAAGTGCAACAAAGGAAATATTGGCAGTAGCTCGCTATAATGTGAAAAAATATAAAAAAAGTGCTTGCAAAATAAATATTAGCGGTCTATATTCGCCAACGTAGGTTATGGGTGCGTAGCTCAGTTGGCTAGAGCAACTGACTCTTAATCAGTGGGTCTAGGGTTCGAATCCCTACGCGCCTACCAGTAATAAAGGCCGGTTTATACCGGCTTTTTTTGTATTTGCTGTGAGGAAATATGAAAACAGGTTTGGTTTTGGAAGGTGGGGCAAAACGAGGTATATATACCGCAGGAGTTTTGGATGTTTTGCTCGAAAACGGGATAATTACCGATGGGGTTGTCGGTGTTTCGGCAGGGGCGATTCACGGTTGCTCATATGCCTCTATGCAGGCAGGCAGAAGTATTCGCTATAATTTGAAATATGGGCGTGATTATAGATTTATGAGCTTTAAGTCATTATTTTTGAGCGGAAATATGGTTGATACGCAATTTTGCTATCATGATTTGCCGGAAGTGCTTGATCCGTATGATAACGAAACTTTTATGCGTGAAGGCATTGAGTTTTATGCGGTTTGCACTAATGTAGAAACAGGTCAGGCGGAATATATCCGTTGCAATGATATGTTTGCTGATATTGATTATATAAGGGCTTCGGCTTCCATGCCATTGGTTTCACAAATCGTAGAGGTGGATGGAAAAAAATTGCTTGATGGCGGTATTGCCGACAGTATTCCTTTGAAAGCTGCGGAAAAACTTGGTTTTGAGAAAAATATTGTGGTATTGACTCGCCCGCAAGGATATAGAAAGAAAAAGCCGCATTTTACATGGTTGCTTTCTTGGATATATAGAAAATATCCTAAATTTGTGAAAACTTGTCTGAACAGGTATAAGGTCTATAATGACGAGTTGGATTATGTCACGGAACAGGAAAAAGCGGGCAGGGTATTGGTGGTAAGACCGAGCCGGTTAATAAAAATCAGCAAAATGGAACAGAATTTGAATATCGTGCAGGAAATGTATGAACTCGGGCGCAGCGATGCTTTGAAATTGCTTGATAAAATTAAAGAATTTATCGGAAAAGATAAATAAAAGGCAAAAACCCGCAATTAAGAATTGCGGGTTTTGTTTTAATTTAACAAGTAGTCTATACAACTACTTGTTACCGATTGTGGCAGTGATAATAGCCCCATCAGGATATACATTGATGTATATACAGTTGTTGCTGGGTGGACTTTCATTGCCAATATAAAGGTAGCAATACTCGCTACCAGGAGTAGAGCTGTCAATGAAATATTTGCCCCGATGAGTTTAGTCGGGACAATCTCTGACAGATAGGGGCTGTCAAAGATTTGGCTTGCACTTATGATGTTGAGCACAAGCATACCCAGACTAAATGTGACAACAAGCCCTGTGACAATCAATATGTTCTGATTGTCTGGGTTTTTTGGGATCAAATTAAGAACTCCGGCTAAAACGATGCCGAAGGTAAAAAAGGACAACGTCCTTGCTACTGTCAATGTTAACTTTTTCATAATGATATAAATTTTGTTAATAATACTTTTCTTGCAGCTTTCATTACTAGCACACAGAAATATTTTTGTCAACAGTATTTTGTCAATAAAAATCCCCCGCAACTGAATTGCGAGGGATTGAATGACTACAATAATTGTGGAGTAGGAATGATGAGTTGCACTTTATTGACGTCAGTAATAAATTTGTCTTTATATGAGTACATCATAGGATAACCATCGCTTGTAGTTGTAATGTTTGCAACGCGTATTTTGTCTTGTTCCGGATCCTCTCTGGGAAAATAATTGATTACTTTATCTTCAAAGATAAAAATTTTCATCATTTGAAGAATTTTGTAAGTTTGTGACAGAGGATTGTGTTCGTGGAACAAAAAGCCCAGAGTGTTCTCTTTTGTGACATCGTTTTCGATAATCGGGCGGGCACTCGGGTGCACTTTGTGAGCGAGTTCGAGAACATCTGCGTAGGTGTATTTTTTCCTTTTTTTCAAAATAAGCGGTTCAATCAAAACGATACCGGTTTTGATGATAATCCCCTTAATCTCATATTCATCAGGATCAAGGGTTATTTGATAGCCATTGATATGAGTTTTTATGTAAAGGGGGGGTAGGAAAAACATGTTTGCGCAACCCAATATAGGTTTCAAGTTGCTCGACGGTCGGATTCATTGCTTCCAAGAGTCTGAATAAATCAATGTGGTTCATATTATAAAAATTTTAATGAATAATATGTTTCTTTCAGATGGTTTTATAATTGAGAATAAATTTTTGTCAATAAAAAATCCCTCGCATTGGAATTGCAAGGGACGATTGTAATTAAAAGTGAATTTGCATGTAATTAATCGCATCTCCGACGGTTTTGAATGCTTTGGCCTCATCATCTGAAATTTTGCAACTGAACTCTTTTTCTAAGTCCATTGTTGCTTGAAGAGTTTCGCGGCTGTTGCCCAGATTGGTAAAAAGATCGTTTTCAGAAATGCAATCTTCCGGCAAATTGTAGGCATTTGCGATAATTTTCTTTACGCGCTTTGCAATACTGTTTTTTTCTTTCATAATATAATAATTTTTAATAAAAATAATGTTCCGGCGGGTTGTATAGAACAAAGGTATGTTGTTGTCAAGATTTAAAAATTGAAAAAGGCGGATTATTAAAATCCGCCTTTGTTTTAATGATACATGGGATCAACCATGTTACGAGGAATAGCGAGAAGCATTTCCTCGACACATTTAATCCTTACTGCTCCGACCCACCATCCTACGTTGATTTGACTGACAAAATCTTCTCTGGGAAAGTCTCCGCCGATAAAGTACAGTGTTGTGTTGATGTCCGGCATCTTTACCCAAGTCGGAGGCCAA
>JAZNXK010000003.1:0-10514 GCA_045593845.1 Alphaproteobacteria bacterium | reverse complement strand
TTGATACGAGCATAAGTAGACAAAGAGTTAATCAAACCAATGTTTGGACCTTCAGGAGTTTCAATCGGACAAATACGACCATAATGTGTCGGATGCACGTCACGAACCTCAAAACCGGCACGTTCACGAGACAAACCACCGGGCCCTAATGCAGAAAGACGACGTTTATGAGTAATTTCGGATAATGGGTTATCCTGATCCATAAACTGAGACAACTGAGAAGAACCGAAAAATTCACGAATAACAGCAGCAATCGGTTTTGCATTAACCAAATCTTGCGGTTTTACATTGTTCAAAACTTCGGCGCTCATTCTTTCTTTGATGGCTCTTTCCATACGCAACAAGCCCATGCGGTATTGATTTTCCATCAACTCACCAACCGAGCGAACACGACGGTTGCCCAAGTGGTCAATATCATCAACTTCGCCGTGACCGTCACGCAACTCAACCAAATGCTTAACAATGCGCAAAATATCACCCTTGCGCAAAGTGTGACATGTGTCCGGAGCCTCATCAAAAGGAATATCCAAAGCCGTATTCAATTTTACACGACCGACGGAAGACAAGTCATAACGTTCATTATCAAAGAACAAACCTTTAAACAATTGGTCAGCCGCTTCATAAGTTGCCGGTTCGCCCGGACGCATAACACGATATACGTCAAGCAAAGCCTCTTCACGGCAATGGTTCTTGTCAACTTCCAAAGTATTGCGGATATACGGACCGACATTGATATAATCAATATAAAGTGTAGGAATCTCGTTGATTTTTGCGGCTCTGATATTCTCCAACAATTCCGGAGTAATTTCGGCACCGGCATCAGCCAAAACCTCTCCGGTCTTGGTATTAACCATAGCTTTTGCCAAGAACTTACCAACCAGGCGGGTATCATCAACCTTGTATAATTCCAAACCGTCTTCATGCATCTTTTTAACTGCACGCAAAGCCAATTTTTTGCCTTGTTCGGCAACAACTTTTCCGGTCTTGGCATCAACCAAATCAAATTGCAATTTAACGCCCTTAAAACGCTCGGGAACAAATTTTACTTTCCAAGCCTTTTTATCGGCAGTATAAGTTTCGGTCTCATAAAAATATTCCAAAATCTCTTCTTTATCCATACCTTTAACTTCGGCACGGTCAATTTTTTTGCCTTCTTTAGCCAATTTCTTCAATTTTTCTTCTGTTTCTTTTGAATACAAAGAATACAAAATTGATGTAATCGGCAACTTACGGCGGCGGTCAATACGAGCATATAAAAGGTCTTTGGCATCAAATTCAAAATCAAGCCAAGAACCGCGATACGGAATAACTCTTGCCGCAAACAAATATTTACCTGAAGAAACTGTTTTTCCTTTATCATTATCAAAGAACACGCCCGGAGAACGGTGCATTTGCGAAACGACAACACGTTCCGTTCCGTTGATGATAAAAGTACCTTTTTCCGTCATCAAAGGCAAATCGCCCATATAGACATCTTGTTCCTTAATATCGTGAATGGATTTCGCGCCCGTTGTCTCGTCAATATCCCAAACAATCAAACGCAATGTTGCTTTTACCGGAGCAGCATAGTTCAAATCGCGCTTAATGCACTCATCAACATCATATTTCGGAGCTTCCAATTCATATTTTACAAACTCCAATTCACCTGTTCCGGAAAAATCTTTAATTGGAAAAATAGATTTAAATACTTCGTCCAAACCAAACTCGCATCCTTCTCCGTGAATAAAACTGTCATACGAAGAGGTTTGAACCCCGATCAAACTCGGCATTTCGGACACAGCCTCAATTCTGCCGAAATTTTTTCTTACACGTCTTTTGCTCGTATAAGATTCCTTCATTTCAATATCCCCATGGTTAATTCTGCGACAATGCTATCAAAAAAAATGAATCCCGACCGCAGAAGGTTAAAAAAATTTTGATTTAAAAAAGAAAAATCCCATCAAACCATTGGCACGATTGGCCCCTTGATGAGCGAAATAAAATAATTGCATGCAATCACCGCGATTCGCGGCTAAAATTTGTGCGGATAATGACTCACTTTTTCGATTCTGGCAAGCAAAAAAATCAAAAATAATTCATTTTTATCCGAAAAGCCCGTAATCACCGAATTTTCGGGCAAATATTCGTTCTTGACAAAAAATCTGCAAAAATGTATCATACTACATATATATAAGAGGAAAAAAATGTCAAAAATTCTACAAGATTTCAGCGCAGACAGTTTTATCAGGCTTATCGAAGGCAATAATGATGACTTAAGAAAATTGCTTTACATAATTCCCGATGCCGAAACTCTTGTCAAATATGTCACCAAATTCCGCGACGAAAAACACGATATAATGGATAAATTGGTAGCAAAAAACAAAATCGAAGCCTTTGATAAAATTATCAAAATTTATTTTGGTGAAAACACCGAAAAAAATAACCGCCTGCGCCGAGAGTTCATAACCAGCCACGCACCGAACCAACCGGCAAAAGATTTTCACTATTTCTATCAATATTTTTCCCCGAAATACAAAAAGGGAATTCAGGCCATGCTTACCCCGAGCGAAAAGCTGAAACAAAAAATTTTACAAGCGGAAATGCCTGATTATACCATAACTGATGAAATAGCACAAAAATTAAATTTTTACAGTCACTTGCGCGCCGCCTATTTTGATGCAATCACAAAAGCTTCTCACACCAAACTGATAAAAAATGCGCAGGAAAACACCGCACAAGAAACATATCCTCGCATAAGGCTGTCCATCATCCCCGAAAATCAAAAAGACGGCGGCTATAAAAATTTTGATATTCATGCAGCTTATGATGCAAAAAAACACGACTTGGCACGCAAGGTTTTCCATTCAATGCCATTCCCCGATATATGGATAAAAGATGAGTGGCGAACGGGAGCGGGATATTTTAATTATCTTAACGAACTTGATAAATCATACCACCAAATCAAAGAAAAAGAGCCGGTTGTTTTCTCGTTGTTGAAAAATTTTCAACAAAACGACTATACCATAATCCTCGAGAACACTATCAACCCGATGAACAAAACCAACGTCAATCTGAAAGTAGAATATGATGCATACACATATAGTCACGGTATCGGATTTCGTTGTGACAGGCCCTATGAAGAAGAAAGCCTGCGCCATGAATTGACCCATATTATCGGCGATTTTGAAAATACTGACATTTACCGTTTCAGCACAATCCCGCTTGGAATAGACGAGAAAAAATCCCAAGAAAGATATATCGCCGTAGAAGAATCCCATGCCGCTTATCCCAATTCACAATATCTGCGTGAGAGTCTTGCCCGCATTATTCAATTTAAGAAATATTCCCAAGGTCCCGACCCCTTGCTCGACGAAACTCGCAATTTATTTTTCATATATGCAGATGCCAAAACCGAAGACCGCAAAGGAATAATCAACCGCATCAACCTCTGTGCCAGAAGAAGACTTTTGGGATATACGCAATACGAAACTGCCTATAACAAACTCAACAACTATTACGATGCTTGCGAAGCTGAATCACCCTCCAAAGAAACAATCAAATCCTGTGAAGAAGAATACGGTATCGCATGCACCAAATTGATCAAACAGGCCTGCAAAGGAGAAAAATTTAACCTGAACATTTTAGAAGAAAACATTATCCAATGCATAAAGCAAGAAATAGCCACTATCAAAGCCATAAAAAAAGAACCGAATGCCGACCGAATTGTGCTGAATATAGACATTCTTGAACGCGATAATGTCACTGACAATCCGCCGCTTGAGGTTCTTGTCGCCAAAACCATTAAAGACAACAAACGTTTGTTCCAAATGAAAGCCGGCAGAAAATCTGCCGAAGAACTGCAAGAAGGTCTCAATACCTATGCCGCTCTTGCCAACCAAAACTTTCAGGAACTGCAAAAAGAAAGTCAAGGTATTCCTCTCAAAAACAGTTTCAGAACTCACTACTTGGAAGGTGTTGCCGCATTTTACAAAGGTATGGTTTTTGCCCATGCTTTGATAAAAAAATACAATCCTCAACACAACCCCAACGATTACGACATAAATTCATATGTCCTAGATGAACATACAATACAAGACATGAACAGAGCAATATATAATCTTGAACTCCTCAATTCGCAAAATCCGGATATAAAATTATCTCCCGAATATATGAAAAATCCGTTCGCACCGATTAAAGATGCCTTTGAACAGGCCGACAAAATTTATGAAACCATACAAACCGGCGACAGACGCACCCGCGCTCAAAATCTTTTTTCCACCCTCAAAGAGCTTTGTCATGCCCACCCGAAAGACCTGCAGGAAGAAATTAAAAATCTTCGCCTCATGCAACTGATATATCGCAAAATGAACCCGACGGCCAAAGAACTGCCAAAAGAACTTCGTTTCGATTCCTTAAATCTAAAAGATTTCATACCGACAGAACAAACAGACAGAGCTACACTGCCTGAACTGACGATGTCTGACCAAAAAAAGGAAGAAAAACTGAAAAAACTGAAGATAAAATACAAATATCAACAAGAAATATACGAAAAATTTGAAAGAGGATATAATCAAACTAACGATAATCAACCGAATGTTGATGACAAAATATCACCTTGCACAAAGGTCATAAAACACTATGCACAAAAATTCGCCCACCGCGGTTCTCCGGCAAAAATAAAAATCAACGCGACAGATTTTTCAAAATAGTTTTATATCAAAAACTCCAAGACAAACCAAACATTGTCCTATAATCGGGATCAACTCCGCTTTGGTGATCGGGATTCAATCTCACCGCCATTTCACTCTTAAACATAACACTATCAGACAATTCAAAATTATTATACAAAGCAAATTTATATTCACGAGCCGACGGCTTCAACCCTGCTCTGATTTTCTTTCTATAAACCGCGTCCGAATAATTATCTCTGCCGACCGCAATATCAAAATCGGCATATCCGTCATAAACTCGCAGCGGCGAAGAAATCTGAATACCGAAAACATCGGATTTATTATATTTATAACGAGCATCAAAAGCAAAACTGTCACTCAACAACCGAGAAGTGCTCAACATACTGCCCGAGCCGTGCGTCGGTTCCGTCCATCCGTGATAATAAGCACCGCTCAAAATCAAATCTTTTATCGGCTGCCAATAAATCAAAAATCCGCCATAAAAAGTATTTCCGTCATCAATATTCAATGCTCCCGCACCGTTCATTCCGAGCAACGCATTGTCTTCAGAGAGCATACCTGCAACCAAGCTAAAGGACAAATTATCCGTCAGCGGATATTCCGCCTCCATATCAAAAGCGTATGACCTGTTATCAAAATCATAATCGTGATGTGACGAATCACCGTCATACAAACCGTTTTCACCGGTCATAAAAGCAAACTTGAAATCAAAATCCTCAAAATGAATACTGTTTTTAAGCCCATAAACCTCGTTCATTGATAAAAACGGATTCAAAATAGCATTATCTTGATAGCTGTCAGAAATATATCTGCTGTCCTCGGCAAAGAAAAACGAAGTTGTAAAATCTTCCGTATCATAAGTTGTGCTGACAAAACCCATACCGCTGTCATCATTGCTGAACGAAGACGGCGCAAAACCAAACTGCCACTTTCCAGATACTGCTTTTTGTTTTTCTTTATGGCGCGAAAAATTATATAAGTCATTCTTAAATCGCCTGTAATCGCCGTGCGTCTTTCTTACCATATTTTGCATCGAAATCTCAAACGGACGATCATATTTATCAAACACTGCCATTGTCTTCGGCATATTTTGGGTTAAAGGCTGTTGGAAAACCGACGGAACATTAATTTTTGTAGAAGCCGTATTGATTTTGGGATTATTTATATCACTACCCGAAACGGTTGCCAAAAAGCCTTGCGGATTTGTTGCCTCTGCCAAATCGAGCAACCCGTTTCCATATATATTGCTATCGGCATAAATTCCGTCCTTATTTGCCGTCTCAAAAATCAACTCCACAACCTGTTGCGGTGTCATATACGGATATGCCCCCATGAGCATAGCCAAACCTCCCGAAACAACCGCCGCCGCCATAGATGTTCCCTTGTTGGCATACATAGATTGGCTGTATGTGCTGGTGGAATAAATCGGCCTCAACAAATCTCCTCCCGGCGCCGCAATACAATAAGCCGAAGCAACTCCGCATTTGTTTGAATAAGATGCCAAGGTTCCGCTGCTACCCACAGCCACAACCGTTATAAAAAGATTTTTCAAAGACGAAGTATATGAAAACTCCGGCAACAAAGGAATACCGTTATATAATCCCGGTTGAGAATAAGATTGGTTGCCGGCGGAAAAAATCATCACAACATTTTTATCTCTTGCATAACGCACACCGTCCAACATAAAATTGTCCACATAATACGAATAAGACAAAATGGTCGAAGCATTTATTGTGCTGTTGGCATCAACCCCCAAACTCATATTGATAATTTTGGCTCCGGCATCTATCGTATCACTCATAGCCTTATTCAAAGAAGATATAAAATCCCATCTTGTTGCTAGAATCTGCGCATTTGAAAAAGCCACACCATGCATATTTGCACCATTTTTATCAGCCGCAATAATACCGGCTACGTGCGTTCCGTGTCTGTAACTTCCTCCCTGAAAAGGATAAAAATCTCCTTCAGTCCAATTATAACTGTTCGGATAAGAACTTGCCCAACTACTATATGTTGAATACGTTATATTTACCGTTTCGGCGACATTACCGTTTTCATCATAAAGCACTGCTTTATTTGATTTATAAACCCAACAACTTGTCGTATCATTATTCCGGCAAGGTCCGTAATCTCTGTTAATACCGCTTATGGAAGTGCTAGCAAATTCATTATGTGATGCATAAACACCCGTATCTATAATTCCCACGATAACATCCTGCAGATCGGAAACCAAATCACCGTCAGCATTTTTTTTATAAAATCTGGCATAAGCTTTTGAAGCATTTATCTGCGGCAAGAAATTACCGTATCTGTATTCATTTGTCTCAAAATAAGAAGGATCCAAAACAGTAAGAGTATTTGTCGGGGTCGTTCCGCTGGTATTACCTCCTGCTGTTCCGCTGGTCGTTCCGCTGCTGTTTCCTCCGGTTGTTCCGCTGCTGTTTCCTCCGGTTGTTCCGCTGCTGTTTCCTCCGGTTGTCCCGCTGCTGTTTCCTCCGGTGGTGCCACTACTGTTTCCTCCGGTTGTTCCGCTGCTGTTTCCTCCGGTTGTTCCGCTACTATTGCCACCGGTCGTTCCGCTGCTGTTACCACCGGTTGTTCCGCTGCTGTTTCCTCCGGTTGTCCCGCTGCTGTTTCCTCCGGTTGTTCCGCTGCTGTTGCCACCGGTTGTTCCGCTGCTGTTTCCTCCGGTTGTTCCGCTGCTGTTGCCACCGGTTGTTCCGCTACTGTTTCCACCGGTTGTTCCGCTGCTGTTTCCTCCGGTTGTTCCGCTGCTGTTGCCACCGGTCGTTCCGCTGCTGTTTCCTCCGGTTGTGCCACTACTGTTGCCACCGGTTGTTCCGCTGCTGTTGCCACCGGTTGTTCCGCTGCTGTTTCCACCGGTCGTTCCGCTGCTGTTACCACCGGTTGTTCCGCTGCTGTTTCCACCGGTCGTTCCGCTACTGTTGCCACCGGTTGTTCCGCTGCTGTTTCCTCCGGTTGTTCCGCTGCTGTTTCCACCGGTCGTTCCGCTGCTGTTACCACCGGTTGTTCCGCTGCTGTTTCCTCCGGTTGTTCCGCTGCTGTTTCCACCGGTCGTTCCGCTGCTGTTGCCACCGGAATTTGAACCGTTATTATTATCAGAAGACTTATGGCTTCCGCCACCACCACCGCCGCCGCCGGCAGCTACTGCAGCCACTGCTCCGCCGGCCAGCAAAACACCTCCGACGGCATATCCCGTATTCAAATCAAATTTAGACTTTCCGCTCATGGCAGATTGAACGCAAGGATGCCTTGTATCTGCACCAAATCTTCTCAACAATCTCACCGCCGAAGTATCATTTCGAAGCATGGCAATACACAAAGCCGTATTACCTCTTTCATCAACGGCATCAATATTATACCCCATATCCAACGTTTGAGAAATTGCATAACTGTTATTGTGAGCGGCCTGACTATAGAAAAATCCTGCAACACTACCATAAGATTGCGCAAAGGACACAAAAGGAACACATGCTAACAAAAGCCCCAAAAATATTCCAATTGAAATCCTTTTCATTTTCCCTCCTCAGGTATTTTTTTCATCATCGGAAGCATTATCATCATTTGCTTCCTCTTTATCATCAAATAATTTTTTGGAAATATTTCCCATTTTGGCAGCATATTCATTACCCCATTCGAGCATTGAATCGATTATCGGCTTCAATTTTTTTCCCATTGCCGTCAATTTATATTCAACTTTTGGAGGAATCTGTGCATAAACTTTACGAATCAAAACACCTCTCTCCTCCAATTTGCGCAAATTAGAGGTTAAGACTTTTTGAGTAATATCGCCGACTGATTTTCGTAATTCTCCAAACCTCTGCGTTCCCTGCAAAAGGCTCTCAACAATCTTAACTTTCCACCTGTCACCGATAACATCAAAAATAATTTCTGTTATGTTTTTATCTTTTTTCAACAAACTTACCCTCTCAAACTTCCCTAAACAAGGCAATAGTTACCGCACAGAAACTATTACCCCCCACAGTGCCTACTTTACATTATAGCATAATAAATTAGCATAAGCAACAGAATAAACTAACTGTAAGGACTAAATTATATGCAAAAATATACTAAAATTTTATTACTAAGCGCAGGAATTGTTGCGTTTTGCAGCAACGCCAACGCTTCCGGCTATCAATTGAACGAATATTCCGCCACCGGTCTCGGCCGTGCATTTGCCGGTATCGGTGTTGTCGGTGACGACTATTCGGCAATTTCTTTCAACCCTGCCGGTATGATTTTGAAAGGCACCGGCGGACAAATGGGATTGTCAACCGTTCAGATGCACTCTTTTGTTAAGGGAACTGACACATCAAACAATCCTCAACTCCCCATAGTTAGAGACAGACCCTACGGCAGAATGAATTTCTATAAATTCTTACCGTCAGGATTCGCACAATACAAAATCAACGATAGAGCCGTAATCGGCGGAGGTGTATATACCCCGTTCGGCTTGGCTTCTATTTATAATCACGACTGGTTCGCGGCCGGACACGGCATCAGCACCGAATTAGACGTTGTTGATACAGCTGTCGGCGGCGCATATAAAGTTACCGACCAAATTACTTTGGGTGCGGCTTTGATTTATCGCTATGTTCACGGCGACATCAAAAACACCATGCCATATCAACCGCATTCTCGCAACCGTTTCGACTTGGACGGTTGGGAGTTTGCTTACAACTTCGGTATTATGTATGAGCCAATCAAAGATACACGTATCGGTGTTTCCTATCGTTTGAACACAGCGCACAAAGTTAGCGGCGACCACACAATCAAAGGTTCAAATGCTGCCTATACAAGAGGCATTGATATGAACGGCACCTACCCCGGCAACTCAAAAATGACTTTGCCAAGCCAATTGTTGATTTCCGGCTATCACAAGTTGAACGAAAAATTCGGTTTGACAGGTGCTTTGCGTTGGACCAAGTGGAACATTTTTGACGACTTCGTAATGAGCTCACCTGCCGCAACTGCTGCTGTTCCCGAAAAATGGAAAAACACATGGACATACTCACTGGGCTTGGATTATTACCTGACATCTGCATGGACTTTGCGCACCGGTGTTTCTTATGACCCGACACCGATTCGTGACAAATTCCACCGCACGGCACGTATTCCTGACTCAAATCGTTTGTGGACCACACTTGGTGCCAGCTATCAAGTCAAAAAATGGCAGTTTGACCTCGGTTATGCTCACTTGTTCATGACCAAGGGCAGAACACATGAAAATGACGGATACAATACTTTGAGAGCTAGACACGACAACTACAGTAACATGGTTGGAGTTCAGTTCCAATACAATTTCTAAAAATTATATAAATCGCATGAAAAAGGCCGCACCACAAAAAGTGCGGCTTTTTTATTGCCTCTTTACAAAAGTCATCCCTATTTTTTCGCCCCGCGAAAATAATAAACACTCATCCATCCAAACCGCAAGGCTTGGTCAAGGGATCTTCGAATTTTTAAAAATTTTCCCTCTTTACTTTTCTCAATTTTCTATATATTCTGCCTATTGGACAGGACGATAACCTGTCTGAGGTATGGAACCCTCATACACGCGTCTGTGTAAAGACGTTAAATTTGCACGCTTTCCGGTCATATGGCTGGAGGGTGGCAAAATAAGCTGTTTTTCAGTCAATATGTCGCACTATTCGTGTAATAGGTTCCAACTTCCAGCCGCTTCTCATCAAAGCGACTTTTTTTTATTTTTGGGAGTTTGTAAAATGATGATGAGAGATGATGAATTCAACCACGATGGTACTGTTACCGTGCAGCTTGATTGTTATGTAAAATTGACACATTTTGACTAACTGTTTTGGAAAT
>JAZNXK010000002.1:0-26426 GCA_045593845.1 Alphaproteobacteria bacterium | reverse complement strand
ACACGTCATTGCGAGGAGCGTGAGCGACGCGGCAATCCATAGTGGATCACCACGTCGGACTAAAAGTCCTCCTCGTGATGACGATTTTTTTACAAAAAAAAGAGATCGTCGCGTGTTTTGCGACAATCTCTTTTGTTTTTTTACATCCAGCCAAGTGATTTTGCTTTTTCAATTGCTTTTTTGTAAGCAGGTGTCTTTTTTGTGTATGTCTCCCAAATTTCTTTGGCGATTTCTGGCGGTAGGTCAAAAATTTTGATCTCAGCATCATAACTGAGAAAAAATATATTAACATATTCTAACAAAACTTTTTTGACCGTTTCTGCCGGCAGATTAAAGAGTTGCAGTTCTGCCTGGTCGCGCAACGAATACTTTTGGACATATTTCAGCAAAAGCTCTTCGGCAATTTCTGTTGGGAGCTCATAGATTTTTAATATAGCTCTATCACGAATACTATGTTCTTCGATATAAACAGACAGAATTTCTTTAATTACCTCCACTGGCAGGCTGAAGATTTTCATCTGTGCTTTAGGGCAAAGAGGAAATTTTTTAGTGTAAGCAATTAAAATCTCTCGAGCAATCTCCAGAGGTAAGTCAAAGATTTTCAGTTCTGCCGCGTTACAAAGAGGATAGTTTTCAATGTATGCCAGCAGGATTTCTTTGACATATTCGATTGGAAGGTTGAAAATTTTCAATTCATCTTCATCACACAGGCTGTGGTTTGGAATATACCTTAAAAGAAGATTTTTTACATCTTCTGCAGGGAGTTTGAAGATTGCATATTCCTCCTTTAATGAGAGAGTATGCCCCTGCTCGACTTTTTTTAATAATTTTTTATTCATAATGGAATATTTTATGTTAATAATTAAATTCACATTTTTCTTTCTAGCAAATATTGACAAAAAAGTCAACAAAAAAAGAGACTGGCGCGCAGTTGGCTACAGTCTCTTTGAAATTTTTTACATCCAGCCGAGTGATTTTGCTTTTTGTTTTGCTTTTTGTGATAAATTCCACATTTCAATGTATGAGGACAAAACTTCTTTGGCATCTTTCTCTGGCAGGTCGAAAATTTTTAATTGCGCATCATCGCATAGATAATAGCTATCAATGTATTTAAGCAAGACTTCTTTAGCAATTTCCGGAGGAAGGTCAAAGATTTTAATTTCCGCTTTATCGCAAAGAGAGTGCCCCTTGATGTATTCGAGCAGAATTTCTTTAGCAATTTCTGGAGGAAAGTCAAAAATTTTGAGTTCTGCTTCATCGCAAAAATACTCACTTTTTACGTATTCAAGCAAAAGTTCTCTTGCGGTTGTTTGCGGCAAGTCAAATATCTTGAGTTGAGCTTCATCAGAAAGCCAATGATATTCAAGATATTTTATCAGAACTTTTTTTGCTATTTTTAACGGAAGTGACAGCATTTTGATTTCGGCTTTAGGATAGAGAGAATGATTGCAGACATACTTTAATAGAAGATTTTCAGCTTCTTCAGGCGAAAGTTCAAAAATTTCCAACTCCTCGCTACAATTGAGGTCATCTCCATCCTCAATTCTTTCCAATAATAATTCTTTTTTATTCATACTGATATAATTTGGTTAATAATAAAATTCGTGAGTTTTTTCATAGCAGTTTGGCGGTAAATGTCAAGTTTTTTTAAAAATAAGGCCGAGATCACCACGGCGATAAATCGCCTCGTGATGACATTTTAGTTGATCACCACGGCGATAAATCGCCTCGTGATGACGTGTCTTTGTCATTCCTCACTCGGTGCGATAGCGTCCGTGCGTCATGGAATCTTAACTTCAGTGCATTAGCACTGCTTCCGATTAAAAAAAGTCGAAAATCCCTGGAATTTTTCGACAAGTCGAAAAATAGGGATTATTAAAATCAGCGGTGGAAGAGCTTGTCGATATCTTTTATTTTGAGCTGAACATAAGTCAGACGGTCGTGGTGGCGCAAAAAAAAAGCGACCGGCACCACAAAAAGTGTCGGTCGCTGAAAAAATCATGACATATAACTCATATTTCGAGCAATTTCCTTTTCTTTATCGCAAGCATTGTAATACATACGGACAAGTTTCTTTGCGGTTTTTGTAGGAAGGACCAGTATTTTCGCCTCTGCATCCTTGCTATGTAAGGCATATCTGCGCATATATTTTTGTAGAATTTTTTCCACGTTTTGCACAGGCATATCAAATATCTTAAGCTCTGCCTTAGCTGAAAGATAGTGTTCTTTGATGTATTTTAGCAGAATTTCTTGGGCAATCTCGAGCGGTAAATCAAAGATTTTTAGTTCTGACGCCGCACAAAGGTTATACTCTTGGACATAACTCATTAAAATTTCTCTTGCTATTTCTGTCGGCAAACCAAAGATTTTGAGTTCAGCCTCATCATGAAGATAGCAGTAGGAAGTATACTTCAAAAGAAGCTCTTTTGCGTCTTCCTGCGGAAGGTTGAAGATTTCCAGTTCCTCTTCTTTTGTGAGGACAATCTTTTGCTTGATTTTTTTTAGCAATTCTTCTTTGTTCATAATTATATGTTTTTAAAATAATAAAATTCATGACTTTTTTATATAAGCCGTGAAAGAGAAAGTCAAGTTTTATTTGCTGTATCAGCGGTGAAAGAGCTTGTCGATATCTTTAATTTTGAGCTCAACATAGGTCGGGCGGCCGTGGTTGCACTGTCCGGAATTGGAAGTGTTTTCCATGTCGCGCAAAAGTTTGTTCATTTCGGCAAGGTTAAGGCTGCGCCCTGCTCTGACCGATCCGTGGCAGGCCATGGTGGCACAAAATGAATTTATTTTTTCTTCCAATGCAAAGTCTTTGCCCCATTCTTGGATTTGTTCGGACAGGTCATGAATCAGCTTTTTTATGTCGCAATCGGCAATCAGAGCCGGAACTTCTCGAACAATAACAGCCTGTGCGCCGAATTCCTCAATAATTAAGCCAAATTTGGCAAGTTGTTCCGTGTTGTCCATAATGGCAGATTTTTCGGATAAGCTTAAGTCAACAACTTCGGGAATTAATAACATTTGGGTTGGGGCTTTTTCTTTTTTTGCCATAAGAGATTTGAATTTTTCCATCACAATTCGTTCATGAGCGGCATGCTGATCAACAATTATGAGACTGTCTTCCGTTTGTGAAACAATGTATGTATTGTGAATTTGTGCTTTTGCCGCGCCTAATATCCCGATATTTTCTTCAGGATGAGGTATATATTCTTCGGCTTTTACCGATATCGGGGTTGAAAGTTCGGGAATCTCAGTCGTACGCGGAGAAAAATGTCTTGGAGCCGGAGAAGAAAAGCCATGAACTTTCGGCTGATAAGAGTTATTTCTCGGAGTGGGCATTGAATCGCGTAGGAAAAGAGGTCTGTCAGTTTGTTCGCTGACCGAATTATTCAAGAGATTGACCAAATTGTTGGTATGTGCGGTTTGGGTTGAGCCGCGAGACAAGGCATTGCGAACCGCACTTATCATAAGACCGCGAATGGAATTGCCGTCAAAAAAGCGGACTTCGGCTTTGGTCGGGTGAACATTAACATCAACCAAGTGCGGATCAACTTCAAAAAACAAGGCGCACAGCGGATAACGACCAATCTCTAAAACTCCCTGATATGCGGCCTTGAAAGCACCGAGCAGAACCTTGTCGCGGACAGGACGGTTGTTGACAAAGAAATATTGGGATAAAGAATTGGCTTTGCTATAAGTCGGCAAGCTGATAAATCCGTTGACGGAAATACCTTCTTTTAGAGAATCTATAGCGATGGAATTTTCGGCAAATTCGTTACCCATAATATCGTTAACGCGTTGCAATCTGGCCTCGGACAAAGTGCCTTGGCAAGCATTTAGGTTGAGGCGCTTTTTTTTGTCGTCGTAGAGATAAAAAGCAATATAAGGATTGGCAAGAGCAATACGCTCTATCATCTCGACACAATGTGCGGTTTCTCCGGCACCGGTTTTCAAAAATTTTAATCTTGCCGGAGTAGCATAAAAAAGGTCGCGGACTTCTACTTTGGTTCCCGGATTGGCGGCTACCGGCATAATTTTGGGTTCATCCCCGCCCGAAATACTTATTTTCCATGCGTTTTCGGCATCTTTTGGACGAGAGGTGATGGAAAGTTTGGCAACAGAAGCTATTGATGGTAAAGCCTCGCCTCTAAATCCTAAAAAATTGATATTAAACAAATCGTTATCCGGCAACTTTGAAGTTGCATGACGTTCGATGGAAAGTGCTAAATCTTCTTTATTCATACCTTTGCCGTTGTCACTCACAACAATCAGGCTTTTACCGCCGTCTACCAAAGTTATTTCAATAGAATCGGCTCCGGCATCAATGGCATTTTCAACCAGTTCTTTGATGGCGGAAGCCGGTCTTTCGATAACTTCGCCGGCGGCAATCTGATTTATAAGATTGTTGGGTAAAATTCGTATGGACATTGTATTACTTTCTCAAGCTTTTGACTAAATTGATAAGATTGGTTGTCGAGCTGTCATGGTCAACAAATCCGTTGCCTTGCAGTTCAGGTAATATGTTAAGGGCTAATTTCTTGCCCAATTCAACTCCCATTTGGTCAAAGGAATCTATATTCCAGATAATTCCCTGAACAAATACCTTGTGCTCATACATGGCAACTAACATACCCAAATTGTATGGGGTAAGTTGTTTGATGACAATGGTGTTGCTCGGGCGGTTGCCTTGAAATGTTTTATAGGCTTTGAGTTGAGATATTTCTTCTTTGCTCTTTCCGGCTTTGGTGAGTTCGGCAACAGCTTGTTTTGTGGTTTTACCGGCCATTAAGGCCTCACCTTGAGCGAGTGCGTTGGCAAGCAAAATTTCGTGGTGATTACCTATTTCATTATGAGAAATTGCCGGAACGATAAAATCTATCGGTACAATTTGTGTGCCTTGATGTATGAGCTGGAAGAAGGAGTGCTGAACATCAGTGCCGGCACCGCCAAAAATGACCTGTCCGGTGGAATATTTGATAAACTTCTTATTGAGATCAACTGATTTTCCGTTGCTTTCCATATCCAGTTGTTGAAGATATTTGGGGAGAAAACGCAAATCTTGGTCATAGGGAATAACGGCATGGGTTTTTATGCCGAAAAAGTTGTTATACCAAACACCGAGTAAAGCCAATATTACAGGGATATTTTCTTTGAAATCCGTATTTCTGAAGTGGAGGTCCATAGCATTGGCACCGTCTAACATTTTTTCAAAATTATCCATACCGGTCATCAGTGCGATAGAGAGACCTACTGCTGACCACATAGAGTATCTGCCTCCGACGAAATCCCAAAATTCAAACATATTATCGGTATTGATACCGAATTTTGCGACTTCTTCCGCATTGGTGGAAACAGCAACAAAATGTTTGGCAACGGCATCTTCCCCGAGTGCTTCAACAAGCCATTGGCGACAGGTTTTAGCATTGGTAAGAGTTTCTATAGTTGTGAAAGTCTTTGATACAACCACAAATAAGGTTTTTTCGGGATCGAGTTTGGAGAGAACATCGTCACAGGCTGAACCGTCTATATTGGAAATAAAATGACAGCTCATATCCTTGGAGCAATACTCTTTGAGTGCGGTAACCGCCATAAAAGGCCCCAAATCGGAGCCGCCTATGCCGATATTTACGATATTGGTGAGTTTTTTGCCGGTAGCACCCTTAAATTTGCCGAAACGAACAGCTTCACTGAAAGATTTTATACGCAACAAAACATGATTTATTTCCGGCATAACGTTTTTTCCGTCAACAAAAACCGGAGTGTTTTGGCGATTGCGCAGGGCTGTGTGTAATACCGCTCTGTTTTCGGTTTGGTTAATTTTGGCACCGCTGAACATGGCTTCTATTTTTTGTTTCAAGTTAACTTCTTGCGTTAATTTTAACAAATATCTCATTGTTTTATCGTTTATTCTGTTCTTTGAATAATCAAGATATAAATCTTCTAACCGGAGAGTATATTTTTCTGCACGTTTGGGGTCTTTGGCAAATAAGTCCTTCATTTGGTCATTTTTATGCCAACGATAATGAGAAGCTAATTTTTTCCAGCCGGTAGTTTTGTTTATGATTTTATTCATGTTTTCCCTCGTTTGTTGGAATGGTGCCATAGTTGGTTATAATAAGTTTATCTGGAGTAAAATATCTTTTAGCGGCAAGATTTACTTGTTCCAAGTTGATATTTTTGATGTAAGTGTTTCTTTTTTGCAGAAAATCTATTCCAAGTTCTTCTTTTTGCATCAAGGATAATATTTCCGCAATCGTTGATATGTCGGAGAAACGCAGATTGTATGAAGCAATTAAATAATTTTTTGCCGTATCCAATTCTTGTTGACTGACCCCATTTTCTCCGATTTTATTCCACTCTTCGATGAAAATTTGTTGCATTCTGGCAAAGTTTTTCGGGGTGGTAGAAAATTCTCCGCACAGTAAAGGGGATTTTTTTAGTAAAACAAGATATGTGCTGGCACCGTAGGTCAGTCCTTCTTTTTCACGGGCTGCTTGGTTTAGTCTAGAGGTTAATCCTGCCCCGCCAAAAATATAGTTTGCTACATATAATGGATAAAATTCTTTGCTTTGTCTAGACACTCCTTCTGCGGTTATTCTGCTGAGAACTTGGGGCAAATTATCATTTATGTCGGTCTTACCTGCAGAATAATCTATATTCGGAGATTGTGTTTTTAATAAATTGTTTTTAGGCGAAATATCGGCAAAAATGTCATCTATTATTTTTTTGGCTTCTTCTGTGTTTAAGTCTCCTGCAATGCCGATAAAAAGGTTATCTTGTGCCAAATTGTCGGTAATAAACTTACGAATATCATTTGCCGTAATTTTCATAACATCATTTTTTAAGCCGATAACAGGTGTGGCATAAGGATGATCACCAAAAACTATTTTAGAATTTTTTTGCCTTAACTGCTCGGAAGGATTTTCTTGTGCACGGTCAATCGCAGTTATTGTTTGTTGCTGAATTCTGATGATGTCCTTTGTTTCAAGACGAGGATAAATCAGTGTTGAACGCAATAGTTTTATGGCACGGGCAAGATTGTCCTTGGTCGTAAGCAACTCGCCGGTAAAATTATCATTATCTGCGTTATATGATATTTCTATCGCATAATTTTCAAGTTCTTCCTTAAAGTTTTGACTATTCAAATCTCCTGCACCTTCTGTAAGCATTCGAGCGGTGAAACGGGCAAGACCATGCAAATTTTTGGGATCGCTAATACTTCCGGCACCGTCAAAAACAAAGTTTACAGCAATAATCGGATTTGAGTTTTCGGCAAGAAAATATGCTTTCAAACCGCTTTTTTCTGCGGTTATTTCCTGCGGCTTTCCTGAAAATGCACGATTCTTAAGCACTGATTGTTCGTTTATGTCAGCAGGGTTAAAATGCGGATAAAAATACCATAAAGTAAGCAAAACACCGATAAACAGCAAAATATTTCTGAAAGTATGATGTTTTTTTGCATAAAGAGGACGATGTGTCATTTATTTTCTCCTTTCGGAAGTGCTGTTCCTTCCACAAAAGATGATTGCAAGAGTTCTTTGGCTGCATCTTTTACTTGTTGTAAGGTTACTGATTTGATGTTTTGGTCATAGTTTTCTATGTCTTTAGCGGACATTCCTGCTCTGACCAACATACCGACAATGTATGAGGCACTGTGAGGATTGTCTCGGGTATAAATCAAACCGGCCAAAAGCTGTCTTTTTGTTTTTTCCAAGTCTTGCTGGGTAAAAGATTGCGGAATATAATTGAGAATTTTATCAAATTCCGTAATGAGAAGCTCCATTTTATCTTTTGAACTAGGGACGAGAACAAATTCAAAGCTGCCGCCCGCCGTAGGAGTAAAAATATAGTTACCAGAGGCACTTACGGCCAGATTTTTTTCTTCGACCAACATACGGTGCAGAAGAGAAGTATCTCCCTCGCCCAGGTATTTTGATAGAACAATATACGGATAGATTTTTTTGGGAGCTGTCCCAAAAGACGGGGCTCGGTATTTGCGAACAACGCGGGAAATATTGAGTTTTGGCAATTCCATAGTGAAACGGGTTTGCATTTTTACCAGTGTTTGATTGTCATTTTTGCGCAACAACGGTTTGTGTGACGGAGGAATTTGGCCGTAATATTTTTGTGCAAGTTCATAGGCTTGTTGCGGCTCTATGTCACCGGAAACAATAAGAAAGGCATTATCCGGACGATATTTTTTATATATTTTTTTCAAGTCTTTTTTAGTCAAAGACATAATTTCTTCTTCAGTACCGGTAACGGGACGGCTGTATGGGTGATTCTGCCAAAAAGTGCGTAGTAATTCTTCGTTGAATGAGTATAGAGGATTGTTCTCTATCATTTGCTTGCGTTCTTGAAAAACTATTTGTCGCTCGGTCTCGAAACTTTCGTCATCTATATTAAGGTTTTTCATGCGATCAGCTTCCAAATACATGGCAAGTTCCAAACGGCTGATGTCAACAAATTGATGATATGCTGTAGAATCTTGTCCGGTAAAAGCATTGCTGACCGCACCGTTTTGCTGCATTATGCGATTGTATTCCTGACCTTTTATCTTTTTTGTGCCTCTGAACATTAAATGTTCAAGAAGGTGTGCCGAACCGCCCTTACCTATTGCCTCGTCGGCTGCACCGATTTTGTACCAAAGCATATGCATTACAATAGGTGCTTTGTGGTTGGGAATTACAATAACTTGCAAACCGTTATCCAACTTATATTCATTGAGTTTTAGAAATTCGGCTTTGCTAACTGTGCTAAAAAACAATAAATTTGCCAAAAGGCAACAAAAAAGAGTTTTTTTCAAGGTTTAGAGCTCCTTTGTTTGTTCGGTTTTTGTTGTCTCGGCATGAGCCATCGGAACAACGGGACGCAGATTATAGTTCGGCGGCAAAACCAATTCCTCTTGAGCCTTGGCGGTAGAAGGATCAGGCAAAGTTTTTTCGAGCCCTAAATCTTTTTTGGTAAGTCCGCAAGCGGCAAGCATTGCCAACGAAAGGCTGATAATTATTGCTTTTTTCATTTTATTTACTCCTTTTTTTGATGAAAATACTATCATAGATAACCATTGCGGCACCGATGCAGATTGCACTGTCGGCAATATTAAATGCCGGCCAATGGTATCCGGAAATTGAAAAGTCTAAAAAGTCAAAGACCGCACCAAATCTTATGCGATCTATCAAATTGCCGAGCGCACCTCCTATTATGAGGCCTATGGCAATTTGTAAAAAGGTTGATTTTTCTTTTTTTAACCAGCAGAAAAGGCAAGCGACAATACCGAGTGCAACGATAGATAAAATTATACTTCCGATAGTGCCGTTACCGCTAAACATCGAGAAACTAACTCCGGTATTCCAAGCTTTTACAATACTAAAATAATGTGATACTTTAAGATAATCAAAGTCTTCAAGGAGATGTGAAAAAATAAAATATTTGCTGATTTGGTCGATTATGATTGTCAAAGCAGATGTGATGATTCCGACTAACATTTTATTCTCCTTATGTGTCGTCATTATATGTCAAAACAAAAATAGAAAAAGTTTTAAATTCAATATATACAGAGTTTTTTTATATATTAACCAAGTTTTTAAATCTTTTGCTTATTCTGTCAGGTGGAGGTATCGGTATGAAGGAATTGCTAAAACTGTTTTTATCATTTGCCAAGATTGGGGTGTTTACGTTTGGTGGAGGAGCGGCAATGATGGCATTACTTCATGATGAATTGGTAAAAAAGAAAAAATGGATTACAGAGCAGGATTTGTTGGATTTTTTTGCAATTGCTCAATGTACACCGGGGATTATTGCGGTTAATACGGCAACTATTGTCGGATATAAACTGAAAAAAAATTCAGGTGCCGCGGCGGCAACAATCGGTGTGATTTTTCCTTCGATTATTGTGATTATGATAATAGCGGCAATGATGCAAAATTTTACGGATAATCAATATATTGGTCATATCTTAAACGGTATAAGAACTGCTGTTGTTGCGCTTATTGCCAATGTTGTTATTAGTATGTGGAAAAAAAATATCAAGAATTATTGGCAAATTTTGATTTTTGCCCTTTCTATCATTTGTTTATTGTTTTTTTCTGTATCACCTGCCGTTGTTGTTCTATTTGCTTGTTTGCTAGGATTGTTAAGGCAAATTCTTTGCTTGGTAAAGGATAGAACAAAATGATATATTTTTTGCTGTTTGTTGAATTTTTTAAGATTGGGGCTTTGGCTTTCGGCGGCGGGTTGGTTACGGTGCCGTTTTTGGTGGAATTGAGTAAAACAAAAAATTGGTTTTCATTAGAACAGCTTGCAAATATGATTGCAATTTCAGAATCAACACCGGGACCGATAGGTGTTAATATGGCAACTTTTGCGGGTTTTGTAACATCCGGTGTTTTTGGAAGCATGGTTGCAACTTTAGGATTGGTCTTACCGGCATTTTTGGTCTTGTTGCTGTTCAGCAAATATATCATCAAATATAAAGATACTCCGATTTTTAATAATTTTTTATCAGGAATAAGACCTGCAGCACTGGCTTTGATATTATATGCCGGAATTGTTATTGCCAAACTTTCCATTGTTGATGAAAAAACAGGATTATTTGCCCTGCTCTTTTTTGTTTTGGTTTATTTCAGCAAATTATCCCCGATTGTTTTTATTATTGTCGGGGCAATTTGCGGGGTTGTTTTTGAAATGTAAGATATTGACAAAAAGTAGTTATTTTTGTATAATACTTTAGTATGTTGGAGAGAAAAGAATGAAAATTGAAGACAGAATTGAAGATATAAAAAATAAAGCAAATGAATTTCGGCAAAAGCAATCTTATAAGAAAGTTGTTGCTTTTATGAAGAAGATGGAAAAAAATGCCTATGAAAAATATCAAGGTCTGTCAAAAAAAGGAAAAATTATTTTATGGACTTCTTTGATTGCTGCTCTGCCAACGATTAAAGCAGGTGTTGCCATACATCATAAAATTCAAGAACATAAACAAAAAGTTGAGCAGGTAGATTTTGCAAACTCCAAAATACAAAAACTTACCGAAAAGCACAAGATTAGTGACAGAGAAAGTTTTGATAAGCTGTTTGATGATGCTTTTCCAATGATTGTAACTTCTATGTTGCCGACTGAATGTATGGTATTGGAGCCATATTCCGATAACGGCAAATGTTCAAATACCATCGGTGTAGGCAGTTATTGGTATCCTGCCGGAGCAAATCCGGACACAGCACTTTGGGTATTGGCCGCAAAATATTTTATGGATAAACAAGATATCGTTATTTCCGGTGATCATGCTATTGATTTGATTAAAGGTTGGGTAAAAAGCCGCGAAGGTGGGCGTGTATATGATCGTTTATACAAAAATTTGAAAAATACTGAAATCAATGTTCATGAATTTGCTGCAATTTTCGGAGTTGCATATAATAATGAGGCTAATGGAGCAGCTTTGTGCAAATTTGTGCAAAAACATCACGATAATCCGATGAAATGCGCTCAAAAAATTATATCTTTCAGATGTAATAAAAAATTTGAAAAAGGTATTGCAAAAAGACATTTGCACGAGGCATATTTGTATCTTAATCTAGACAATTATGCAATGAAAATTTATGATACAAAATATCTTGAAGGTGTTAACTCTTTGGGAAATCATTATATTACTACTTCTGTGACACAGCTTTCCGAAGAAGATATAGATGCAGGAAAAACGGCTATCAACAGTGGTGACGAACAAAAAATTATAGAAGAACAAAATAAAATTATCAATTACGTTAAGAAAGGCGCTATCACAATTTCGGAGGTGCTTATCAAAAACCTCAGCACAGAATATGTAAATAAATTACAAGAATATAATGTATTACATTTGCTTGATGGAACCATATCTTATGATGCTTCAAATAAAATTTTGAGTGCAGATGATGAATATAAGAAAGCTTTGTCGCATTATGAAGAAGCTCGTGAACTTGAGAAGAAAGGCGACAGAAAAGCAAGAGAAGAATATGCAAAGGCTTTGTCAGGTTTTCAAATATTACAAGAAAAAGGGATCCATGGTGCTGATTTGAATAATGATATTGCCATTACCTATTATCACCTCGGTGATTATAAAAAATGTATTGAAGAAAGTAAAAAGGTCATAAAAACCGGAGAAAACGAGGCTTTTGCCGCAGCGTATTATAATATGGGATTGGCATATAGAGAACTAAATAATCCTACCGAAGCGGAAAAATGTTTTAAGAGTTGTAAAAGTAACGGAGGAAATGAAAAAGCTTGCAACAGTGCGCTGAACAGTTTGCAAAAGAAACCTTCCGGAAATGTATATCGCGGAAGATAGTAATTATGAACAACAGGGACTAAAATTGTGACAGTAAAACCATTTCCAAATACTGCTTTCAAATATTTGATATATGAATGTATATTACCTTGTAAATGGCCGTTTTTGGTATGTTTGATTTTGATGTTTGTGGAAACAAATATTTATAATTTGTTAAATTGGTTGGTTGCGCAACTTGTTGAGAGTTTGAAGTCAGGTGTTTCGATTGAAGCTCTGCATAAAGCATTGTGGTTTGTGGGTATTGTTGCTGTTTGTGAAACTGTAAATATTTTTTTGAGAAAAGAAGCTTTTTTGTATCGTCAAAAAAATCTTTATTTTTCAGTTCAAGACAGGATTTACGGTCGCGCTTTGGCCTATATTTTCGGACATTCGGTCAATTATATCGTTAACAAGCAGACAGGAATGCTTTTAGCCAAGACCAATCAGATAAATTCCATACAATCCACATTTTCCATTATTCTTACACGCTTTTGGTCTTGTATAAGCGATATCATCTTAAAGATATTTTTGCTTTCTTTTATCAATATTTGGCTTGGTGTTTTATTTTTGGTATGTTCAGCCATGGTGGCAGCTGTTAACTATTATGCCAACAAAGCCAGCGACCGCCTCAATAAAATGCAAAGCAAATCTGAGGCTTTATATTCCGGCTGGTTGGTTGATGTTATCAGTAACATTCGTCTGGTAAAACAATTTAATCGTATAAAATATGAAAAAAAGCGCTTATATACCCTTTTGCGACAGTTTATAAAAATAAAAGTAAAGACAATACTGGTTTGGCTCAGTTCATATACCGGTGTTTCTTGTTTTATCCACTTTTGTTCGATTATGATGCTGACGTTTGCGGTATATTTATGGAGCAAATCTTTAATTAATGTCGGCGATATTGTGTTTGTTTTATTGACATTGAATACCGGTTTTATGTGGTTGTCAGAATTAGGTGTTACTTATCGTCAGTTTGCTAATAATTTAGCTTATATTCAAGCAGGTCTTGAACCGTTTTATACTGATCATGAAATTGAAGATTTGCCGGATGCAAAAGAACTTAAGGTTAAAAATGGTGAAATCGAGTTCAAAAATGTCGGATTTGGATATTCGGAGCAAAAAAGAATTTTTGACGGATTTGATTTAAAAATTAAAGGAGGAGAAAAAATAGGTATTGTCGGTTTGTCCGGTAACGGAAAGACAACATTGGTTAACTTATTGCAACGCGCTTATGATATTCAATCCGGTGAGATTTTAATTGACGGGCAAAATATTAAAAATGTTACCCAAACAAGTTTACATCAAAGTATGGCAATTATACCCCAAGAAACAGTGCTTTTCCATCGAACATTGAAAGAAAATATCGCTTATGGTGTTGATATCTCTGACAGAAAAATCAGACAGGCTGCCAAAATTGCTTATGCTGATCAGTTCATCAAGGCTTTACCTGAGGGGTATAATTCAATAGTTGGAGAAAGAGGATGCAAACTTTCCGGGGGCGAGCGGCAACGGATTGCTATTGCAAGAGCGGTTTTGCGCAAAAGCCCTATATTAATTTTGGATGAGGCAACATCTTCTCTTGACAGTGAAGCAGAAAATATTGTGGCGGAGGCAATTAATAATTTACTCGGTAACCAAACTGTTATTGCGATTGCGCATCGTCTTTCTACATTGCGGAAAATGAATAGAATTATCTATTTGGAAAACGGTAAAGTTGTGGAAGAAGGAACATTTAACCAATTGGCAAAAAAGAAAAACGGTAAATTTGCTAAGTTATGGAAAATGCAACAGATGAAAGGTGAAGTTTAGGATATGAATATATTTGAGAATATGCCTAATATGCGAAAAATTCCCGATAAACCGCTATTGTTTATCTGGGAAGCCTTGTATGGTGCTCGCAAATGGGCTTTTATCGGTGTTGTTTTGGCTTTCGCTTTGCAGTTGTTAAAGGTTTATGTGCCGGTGTTCTTTTCAAATATGATTGAATATTTTTCAAAAATTACTTTGCAAGAGTTTGATTGGAACAAAACTTGGTGGTTTTTGGGTATGATTTTAGCCATATATGTCGGACAATCAATATTTAGAATGATTCGTGAATTGATGGAAGAAAACAGAGTGCGCAATTTTATGACCACAAAGCTTATGTTGTTTACGGTTGATTATTTAGCAAAACATTCGGAGAATTACTTTGCTTCGCAAAAAAGCGGTCAACTTTCACAAAAAGCAATGAATTGTGCCGGAGAAACTGCACGAGCTCATGCTTTGATTTCGCGCCTTTACAGTACTGTATTTCAGGGAATTATCAGTTTTTATTTTGTATCTTCAGTTAATTTGTGGTTTTTATTTTTGATATTTTTATTTGGTTTTATTTCTTTGTTTGCCTCATATAAAGCAAGCGCAAAACTTCAAAATTTGAATAGAAAAGCTGATAATATGTTTGATGATTTTAACGGGGTTTTGGCGGATAGCATCGGAAATACTTTGAATATAAAGGCAAACGGTAGTGAAGAATATGAGATTTCTTTTGTAAAAAAAGCTTTTAACAAATGTAGAGATTGCAAATTGTTAGGTTTGAATAAATTTCATAATAATCTGCGTTTGCAAAGAGCATTGTTTGCCTTGTTTGAGTTAAGCACATTGTTATTGCTGATAAAATTGTGGTATATGCAAAAAATAAACCTTGGTGATGTGACATTGGTTATTATACTGATGAATACGGTTATGGGGGGCTTTTCTACAATATTCGGGCTTATTTGTGATTTGAATTTTACACTTGGCTCATTACAGGCAGCAATGTCACCATTTGTTATTAAACATGAAATTGTTGATGCGGAAAAAGCTAAACCTCTGAAAGTCAAAAACGGAGAAATAGAATTCAAAAATGTTAAATTCGGTTACGACAATAAAAAAGTATTCAACGGATTGTCACTTAAAATCAAAGGTGGAGAAAAAGTAGGTTTGGTCGGAGTTTCAGGAAGCGGTAAAAGCACAATTATAAAACTATTGCAGCGAGCCTATGATATTCAATCCGGAGAGATTTTGATTGACGGTCAAGATGTTGCTAAAGTTAAACAAGAAAGTCTATGTGAGGCTATTGCTCTTATTCCGCAAGATACATCTTTGTTTCATCGAACAGTTGCTCAAAATATTGAATATGGTCATTTACATGCTAAACAGGCAGAAATTGAAAAGGCAGCCAAAAAAGCTTATGCGGACGAGTTTATAAAAGAATTACCTAAAGGTTATCAAACCAAGGTAGGCGAAAAAGGAGTTAAGCTTTCGGGCGGACAGCGACAAAGGATAGCAATAGCAAGAGCAATATTAAAAAATTCAAAGATTTTAATTTTGGATGAGGCGACGTCTGCTCTTGACAGCGAAGCAGAAAAATATATTCAAAAGGCAATGAAAAATTTGATGAAAAACAAAACAGTTATAGCTATTGCACACAGATTATCAACCTTAAAAGAAATGGATAGAATTATCGTTTTGGATAAAGGCAAAATTATAGAACACGGAAAAATAGAAGATTTGCTGATTTCCGGAGGAAAATTTCAGCAATTGTGGGAAATTCAGGGTAAATAATTATTTTTAACCAACTATAAACAATATTCGGTTAGAATTCTTGTGTTTGAAAAGATAACCAAGGATATTTGCCATGCATTCCATAAATTCTTTATTGCTTGACTTGACGTTGATTACCATTTATGCCGGAATTACTACCCTGCTCTGCAAAAAGCTTAAACAGCCGATTGTTTTGGGGTATCTTTTGGCCGGAATTTTGGCAGGCCCTTTTGTTAATTTGTTACCGACGGTAAGTGATAAAGAAGATTTGCAGCTTTGGGCAGATATCGGAGTAATATTTTTGCTTTTCGGTTTAGGCTTGGAATTTAGTTTTAAGAAAATGCTTAATGTCGGCAAAGCGGCAATGATTACCGCTAATGCAAACGTTTTGTTTATGCTGTTTTTAGGTTATAATATCGGTTTGCTTTTGGGGTGGTCCTCAATTGACAGTTTTTTCTTGGGTTCGATGATTTCTATGTCTTCAACAACAATTATTATTAAAACCTTTGCCGATTTGAATATAAAAAAGCAAAAATTTACTGATTTAGTCTTTGGTGTCTTAATTGTTGAAGATTTGGTCGGAGTTTTGATGTTGGTTTTGTTACCGACTATTGCCGTCGGCAATTCTATTGATGGTTGGGAACTGGTTTTGAGCGTAGCAAAATTGATCTTTTTTATTGTATTATCTTTTGTAGCCGGAATTTATATTATTCCGACGTTTCTGGACAAGGTGCAACATCTGCTGACTGATGAAATGCTTCTTGTTATCACTATAAGTCTTTGCTTCGGTATGGTTTTATTTGCGACATCTTCCGGTTTTTCTTCGGCATTGGGAGCTTTTGTTATGGGCTCAATTTTGGCAGAGACCTCGTTGATTGAAAAGATAGAAAAAAATGTTCGACCACTGAAAGATTTTTTCGGAGCGGTATTCTTCGTTTCGGTGCGAATGTTGGTTGATCCATCAATGCTTATAACTTATGCCAAGCCGATATTTGTTATTACTATGGTTGTAATTTGCGGTATTACTTTCTTTTCAATGCTTGGTTTTATTGCTTCAGGTCAACCTCTCAAAACTGCAGTATCCGGCGCATTTTCTTTGGCACAAGTCGGAGAGTTTGCATTTATTATTGCGTCGCTAGGTATGAGTTTGGGAGTTTTGAGCGCAAAAGTATATCCTATTATCGTTGCTGTTTCGGTTATTACTACCTTTATTACCCCAATGATGATTAAATCTTCTGACAAGGCTTATAATCTGATCAGCAAAATTTTACCAAAATCATGGGCGGAGTATATAAGCAATTATTCTTCGGCGGCAAAAGTCACTCGTAATGAAGAACGTTTGTGGAGCGCCTTATTCAAAAATTACTTGTTAAGACTTTCAGTTTTTTCGATTGTGTTATATAGTATTTTCCTTTGCGGTATTGCAATAAGACCTTATATCAGACATTTAATTCCATACAGAATTCCGGTTAATATCCTTATGACAGCAGTTGTTCTTTTAGCAATGTCACCTTTTTTGAAAGCATTGATTGGTTGGAACAATATAAGCGGCAAAACTGCTAAAGAAAAAATTGAAAATATCTTTTCCAAAAACAAACATGAAGTTTCCGAGAATAAGGTTGTAATAGAACAAGAACGAGTAACTGAAGCTGAAAATAGCGTTTTGCGTAATTTCTGGGAGGGAAAGAGCCAAACTTCTAAAATTTATTACAAATTATGGAAAACAAAAAAGGCCAATCGTTTGCCGTTGATTATTTTGACCAGTTTCAGGGTGTTGGTATCTTCTTTCTTTATTGTTACGGTTATACACCACTTTTTGAGTGAAAATCCAAAGCTGACCATGGGATTGCTATTATTAACCATTTTCTTTGTATTTAAATCCCGTTGGCTCTTGGAACAATATTTGAAAATTGAAAATCAATTTATGCGTAATTTGGAAAGAAATACGGAAGCAGAAGATAAATAGTTTAGGCAATTTTTTGCAAAACAGCTATAAACATACCGTCAGTACCGGTAGATAGCGGAGAGAATTGCAGACAGTTATTGCTATCGAAAGGGAAAACATCAGCGATTTTTTGTTGCCATATTTTTTTGAGATCGGTAGCAATAAAGTTTTTGTGTTCGGATAAAAATCGTTCAATTTGCAAATTATTTTCACAAGGCAAAATCGAACAGGTTATATAAATTATTTTACCGTTGATTTTGACTTTTTCGGAGGCGAGATTTAGTAAATTTTGCTGTATTTCGGTTAATTCCTGTAGTTTTTGCGGGGTTAATTTGAACTTTGAATCCGGAGATCTGCGCCAAGTTCCGCTGCCGGAACAAGGTGCGTCCAAAATAAAATTGTCATAATCAGATGAAATATCAGCGGTTTTTACGGAAAAAATGTTGTTTATTTGCAATCTTTTCATGCGCTCAAACATAGGCTCCATTCTTCTGGTGTTAATATCATGTGCCTCTATTTTGCCTTTGTTTTGTAGCAATGCTCCTATTGCCAAACTTTTGCCGCCGGCACCGCAACAATAATCAATATTTTTTTCTTCTGCTTTGATATCAGCTAAAATTGCCGTTAATTGTGAAGCTTCGTCTTGCGGTTCAATATATCCTTCGAGAAAAGTTTGACAATTATTCAAATTTATTCTGTTTTGCGCTCTTATGCCGATGGGGGAAAGAGGTGTCGGGACAACGGATATGCCTTCTGTTTCTAATTTATTGATTACATACTCGCGGTTGGCTTTGTTAATACGAAAATCTGCGGTAGAGGTTGTCGATAAACTTTTGAAGAGACTAAAATCGTCAAATTTTTCGTATATCCAATCAGGACACTCGGCCTCAACTGCATAGGGATAAGGAGTTTGCGGTAAATTTTTAAGCCAAATTTGTTCTTCTTCGGTTATAGTCTCCATGGCATATTCATTGCCGGAAAAAATCTCGGATAAATTTTCTTCGCGCAAATACACCAACATAATTTTTCTTATTTCCTGACTTTGCGCTTCAAAACTCAAGCGACGCCAGTGTCTTATGATATTCCATGTTGTATCGCCGATAAACTTTCGATCTTTTGAACCGATATAACGTCGGTTGCGAAAATATTCACCTATAATATTATCTGCAGGAGCGGGGGAATTGAATATTGTTTCTAAAAGCTCTGCAACAGCCTTATATCTTGCAGGTGTTTGCATTGCTAGCCTCTAAATCCGATTGCAACCAAATATTCTTCGGGAGAGGTTTTGCGGCTGGCATCGGGCTTAAAATGGGCAACTTTTGCAAATTTTTGTTTTACTTCTTTTAAGAAATCTGCCTCTGCTCCTCCCTTGAACACTTTGGTAATAAAAATTCCTCCTTCTGCCAGAACTTCTTTGGCAAATTCAAAAGCAAGCTCTACAAGCGCGATTGTTCGCAGATGGTCGGTTTGTTGGTGACCGGTGGTATTTGCCGCCATATCGCTCATGACAATATCTGCTTTGCCATTCAATAATGCTTTCAATTTATCGGCAGCATCTTCTGCGGTAAAATCTTGTTGAATCAGTGTTGCGCCGTCAATAGGTTCTGTCGGCAATATATCAAGTCCTATAACCTGCCCGCTGCCTTTGTTGCGCTGAACGGCAACTTGTGTCCAACCACCGGGAGCACAACCCAAATCGACAATAGTTTTACCCTTACCTAAAAACTTAAACTTTTCATCTAACTGAATGAGCTTAAATGCTGCTCTTGAACGATATCCGACTTTTTGAGCTTCGGCAACATAAGGGTCGTTTAGCTGGCGCAAAAGCCATTGAGTTGAGGATTTACTGCGATATTTGGCAGTTTTAACTCTTACGGAAAGGCCTCTTTTGGCCATAATTTTATTGGCGGTTTTAGTCTGCGGCATTTTGCAACTCCATAATTATACCGTCAATAGCGGCTTTTAGTGACGTAGTTATTTCTTTTGCGCCTAAATCTTTGTATATTTGCGAAAAAATTACACAGGCTGAATTGAAAATATCTGCTCTGGATGGCCCTATACAAGGATGATTCAATCTCTCATTATAATTAGTTTTACGAATATCGTTTATAACGCGATCAAACTCATTAACGTCAACCTTAATGCCATCAGCTTTTAATATATCGTAACTATTCCAATTTTTCACTATATGTGTAAGTCTCAACGAAGTGCTTGATGTGGCAATAAAAGATGTTTTGTCCTTGTAATTATCAAGTTTTGCATCTATTACAAACTGTCGGCTATATTTGCTTATTTCATTTGCTAATTTTTTGCTTTTAATCTCATCATAATCATTAAGTTCAAATTTTTCAGCACTGTTTCGAGCTCCCCATGGAATGGAAACGGTGTGCAAAATTTGGGGAGTAGATTCATTTGTTGCTAAGGTTATTTCGGTTGAACCGCCTCCAAGGTCATATACTACGATATATTTTGTATTTTCATCTTTAACGTTTAATGCTGCACCACGCAAATTCAAACGTGCTTCTTCATAGCCGTCAATCACTTCTATATCTATATTTGCTTGTTGTTTTACCTTATATATAAATTCTGCTCCGTTTTTTGCTGTTCGGCAAGCAGCAGTTGCAATTGCACGATATTTTTGCACATTATATTGATCCATAAACATTTTAAACTTACAAAAACACTCGATGCCTCGTGATATTGCTTCATCTGTAAAGCAATTATTTTTTGACATTCCTGCTCCCATGCGGGTTGAAATTGCATCACGATATACAGTGGTTCCATCAGGAGAACTAATCAGGATACGGCAGGAATTTGTGCCTAAATCAATGGCCGCTATATTGTTTTTTGACATAAGGTTTATTCCTTCTCTTCCGGTTACGATAAAAATTATGGTTACGATTGGAATTATGCATCATATCAAGCAAAATACCTTCACGAATACCGCGGTCGGCAACGGTAATCTCGGATACAGGCCAAAACGAACAAATTCCGTCAATAATAGCACATCCGGCAATAGTTAAATCTGCTTTAAGCGGACCAATACACGGGTGCTTTTTACGCCCTTCGACTCCCATATTTCTGATTTTTGTTATCGAACGTTCCAAATCCTGACGACTTATAGAAAGCCCATCCACGGCAGAGCGGTTATAGCGCGGCAAGTTCAGTTGTACCGCGCCTAAAACGGTTACCGTGCCGGAAGTTCCGATAACTTGTATTTCTTGATTTTTTATAGCTTCAAAAATATGATGTTTATTCTCAAAAACTTCCAATAACTGTCCGGTTCTTTCGACAATTGTGTCATAGGCAAGATTGGTCATATCTTTGTTGGGAAAAGCTTCGGAAACGGTAACTACACCGTAAGGAAGAGAAACATATCCTTCAATGAAGGTTTTGCCGCTACTGGTGACACGGGCAAGAGAAATTTCGGTTGAGCCGCCGCCGATATCAAAAACCAAAACTCTTTTCAGGCTTCTATTTAACAAGGGAACACACCCGACAACGGCAAGTCTTGCTTCTTCTTGCGAAGATATAATTTCAATATTCAATCCAGTCTGCTGTTTGACTGAATTCAGGAACTCTTTGCAATTATCTGCTCGGCGGCAAGCTGCAGTGGCTACAAAGCGCGACGAATGGATGGGGGCATATTCGTTGATGATGCCGGAGCATATTTTGAGGGCTTTAATTGTTCTTCTTATGGCATCTTTAGAAAGTGTGTTATCATTGATAATTCCTTCGCCGAGACGAGTTATTCTGGAAAAACTTTCAATCAGACGAAAAGACGTCGGCGTCGGAGAGGCAATGACAAGACGGCACGAATTTGTGCCCAAATCGATTGCGGCATATATTCTCGGCTGTTCTTCGTGTCTTTTTATTCTATTTATACTTT
This sequence comes from Alphaproteobacteria bacterium, assembly GCA_045593845.1. Lineage (GTDB taxonomy): Bacteria > Pseudomonadota > Alphaproteobacteria > RF32 > CAG-239 > JAFUYI01. The sequence goes on along the minus strand of JAZNXK010000002.1, from coordinate 4,727 downwards.
GCATTATTTTTTGTTCTTTATTCATTATTTTAATTTAGTCTTATTTTGAAGGATTTTTAATGCAAGAGCAAGAGTTTTTTTATAGAAAATTTAATTAAAATTTTGCTTATTTTTTTATTTTGTCAGAATGTTTAAGAAACCTTTTGATAAGTGATATAATAGATAAAAGTAGACCTATAAGTAATATAATTATAAATCCTATAAATAGATATGCCATCGGGTGTAAACGTAAAAATTCTGACAAACTGTATCCTGCTGAATATCTATTAAATACTAAAATACCTAAAATTAAACAACAAATTAAAAATATATTTTCTATAAGATCATATACATTAAATAATGAACGCATTTCCTTTATCATTTTATTTCTCCTTTAAAAAACACGTATTTCAAAAAAGTTAAAAGCAGTATTGTCATATTATTATTCCGGGAACATGGAATCGCGGACTATTTTGCGTAACTCGTCAATAGCGATAAGCTCTTTGTTTTCGTTCATATAGTGCCAATATACCCAGCCGTTGCATGCAGGAGCATTTTGAGCGGCGGCTCCCATTTGGTGAATTGAGCCATTGCCGAAAGTAGAAATTAAAGTTCCGTCAGAGCGAATCAATGCGGAAATATTGCCTTTAGCATTGTATAATTTGTCGCCGGCTTTGAGTAAACCGCACTCAATAACACTGCCGAACGGAACACGTGGCTGACGTTTTTTGGTTGTATAACCGAGGCATGCTCCGTTTCTGATCGGAGTAATTTCATCAATACGTTGTTGTGCTCCTTTGACATAATATGCGTCTTTTTCTATACCAATAAAGTTACGACCAATTCTTTTAGCAACAGCGCCGGTTGTACCGGTTCCAAAGAAAGGATCTAAAACAATATCACCGATATTGGAAGAGGACATAATCACCCTATACAATAAAGCTTCCGGCTTTTGAGTGGGGTGAAATTTTGATCCATCCTCACCTTTAAGTCTTTCTTTGCCGGTGCAGAGCGGAATCTGCCAATCACTGCGCATTTGAATATCATCATTCATAGCTTTCATGGCTTCATAATTAAAAGTATATTTTGATTTGGGATTTTTAGCTGCCCAAATAAGAGTTTCGTGGGCATTGGTAAAGCGAGTTCCCTTAAAATTCGGCATCGGATTGGTTTTGTTCCAAATAATGTCGTTTAAAATCCAAAATCCTAAATCTTGTAATATATACCCTACTCTGAAAATGTTGTGATATGAGCCGATTACCCAAATTGTGCCATCTTCTTTCAAGACTCGACGTGCGGCTTCCAACCATTTACGGGTATATTTATCATATTCTTTAATACTGGCAAAACTATCCCAATCTTCATATACACCACTGACAGAAGAATTGTCCGGACGTGTTAAAGCCTCTCCAAGTTGCAAATTATACGGAGGATCCGCAAATATCAAATCGATTGAGTTTTCAGGCATTTCGTTCATTGCCCTGACGCAGTCTTCGTTGATAATAGTATTAAGTATTTTCTTGATAGTTTTGCTCATTTTTTCATCTTTTCGATAGTGTTATAATTTGTAAGCATAACTATTTCAAAAAGAAGTTACTAAAACATTAAAATTATAAAAATTTTGGCGAAAAATTTTTTTTTAAGATTTACTGATGATTTCTTTTATCGGTTTATAAGATTTGCGATGTTCGGGAGTTATGCCATATTTCTTAAGGGCTGCAATATGAGTTGCGGTGCCATAACCGGCATTTTTTTCAAAACCGTAATAAGGGTATTTTTCGGCTAATTTTTGCATTTTTTTGTCACGATAGACTTTTGCTACTATCGAAGCGGCTGATATTGAAAATGATTTGGAATCGCCTTTAATTATTGCACGAGTCGGACAGACAAAATCTTTCGGGATACGGTTGCCGTCAATTATTGCAAATTGTGGAGGAATTTTAAGTTTTTCGGCAGCTCTGCGCATTGCCAAAAATGTTGCCTGAAGAATGTTTTTATCGTCTATTTCTTGACAACTTGCTTCACCGATACCGATACAAAGATGTCCTTTTTCCTGTTCAGAAAACAGTTCTTCATATAAAAGTTCTCTTTTTTTGGGAGAAAGTTTTTTAGAATCGTCAAGATTGTCGAGCAAAAATTTTGATATATTTTTATCCAATATAACAACAGCTCCGGCAACAACCGGTCCTGCCCAAGGCCCCCGCCCGGCTTCATCTATTCCGGCGACGGTTTCGGTATATGTATTTTCTATATCAAAATTAGGCATAATTAAAATTCGTCACCATCTTCAATAGAAGTGTTTTGGTCGGTAATCAACGGTGTTTCGCTGGCAGAATTCTCAATTTCTTCTTTTCGACGACGACCACGACGTTTTTTGCTAGGTTGCTTTTGTTTGACCGCTTCAATGATATAGTTGCCGGTAATTTTATATAAATCAACCAAATGTCCGTTATACATATGGTCGGCATCTTCAACCATGGCATAGTCAATACTGACATGACGTTGGGTATTAAGTTTTCTAGCCAGAGAAGTTACGGTTTGAGGAACGACAATTTCATCTTTTCCGCCTTGGACAATCAATCCTGAAGTTGGACATGGTGCCAAAAATGAAAAATCTTTTTCGTTTGCCGGAGGTGATACGGCAATAAAGTTATTGATATCGGGACGGCGCATCAATAGCTGCAAGCCAACCCATGCTCCGAAAGTATAGCCGGCAATCCAGCACTGACGTGCTTCAGGGTTTACACTTTGGAGCCAATCAAGTGCGACGGTAGCATCTGAAAGCTCGCCTATTCCGTCTTCAAACTGACCTTGTGAACGTCCAACACCTCGGAAGTTGAAGCGTAGAACAGAAAAGCCTAAATCGCGAAAGCAACTGTATAGGGTATAGACTACCTTATTACTCATTGTGCCACCGTATTGCGGATGGGGGTGTAATATGAGTGCTACGGGGGCTCCTGGTTTGCTTCCTTGGTGATAACGGCCTTCAATTCGACCGGCGTGTCCGTTGAACAATACTTCTGTCATGCTGTTTACCTTGATTGATTTTTTCACTGAATTATTGCCATATAACTACAAAATAATGAAAATTTCAAGCTTTTTTTATTTGTAACCTAAATGTAACTGTATTTTTACGAAATTTAGTGTTATCATATATTTAGATGGGTTATCTTTTTAGGGAGGTGTGCCATGAAAATTATGCCGATTTTTTTCTTTATTGCTATGCAGTTTACTCTTGCACAGATTGCAGTTGCTCAACTTCCTACGAATCCTTTCAATACTTCCGAAAATGACGGAGTAATGTCTTATAATCAAACAAATTCCACTAAAGATTCAGTTACAAAATCTCCGATGTATGCAGACGGTCAAACAGGAGAAGCTGTATTGCCGGTTGATCCTTGGGCAAATGCCAGAGATAGAAGCGGAATTGAAACTTGGCGCGGTTCAGGGCAACATGGGAGACTTAATTATGTCGGAGAAGCTACTACCTATACAGATGCTCACGGACAAGAAATGATTGCCCCAGAAGTCAACAGACATAATATGATTGTGGGATTGAAGCATTTGCGTAATTTAGGATATCAAATTCCTGCCGATTATGATGATAAAATTAAAAATATGCCGGCTGCATATAAAAATAAGCTTGCAGAAAGCATGTCCCAAGTTGAGTCTTCGTCTAATCCGGTCAGTAAAATGGCTGTAAAATTTATGGAGATTATTGAAAATGCTACCGGTTTGGATTTGCGCAATATCTTGGCTACAACAATGAAATTGTTGAGCACAGATTAAAAAAAAAGGACAACATAATGTTGTCCTTAAGCACGTTAGTTTAAGTTTTGTTCTTTTTATTCTTGCGGACCAATGAGGTAGTCAATAACTTTGTAGAGAAGGCTAACCTTTCCCATTGTTTCTTCGTCAACCACAGGCTCTTTCAGAGAATGGTTAAGTTTGGAAAAAAACTCAAATGCCTCACTGTTACATAACTCATCTAAATCTTGTTTCATCATCTGAAGAGCTTGTCTGCTTATGCCGAAGGCATATTCAGATGTCATGATAACGTTTCCGGTTAACATATATAGAGAATAGATGATTTTTGCAGCTGCGCTTGTTCCATTTTGTTTTTCAAGTGCAGAGGAAAGTTCCAAGCGCCAGAACTTCAGCTTACGCACTTTTCTTGCTATATCGTCCATATATGATATAATTTTAAGTAAAAAATAATTGAATTCATAATTTAATTATGCATAGAGAGATATGATAAATTTTTTTCATTGTCAAGTGTCAGATAAAAGAAAATCCCTGTTGATTGCTCAAACAGGGATTTCAACAAGAATCTATAAAATAAGATTATTTTACAGCATCTTTCAAGGCTTTACCAGCTTTGAAACGAGGAGCTTTGGAAGCAGCAATCTTGATTTCTTTACCAGTAGCAGGATTGCGACCTTTACGAGCAGCGCGTTTAATAACATCAAAAGAACCGAAACCGGTAATTTGAATAGCTACGCCTTTTTTCAAAGATTTCATAACAACAGCGAGAGCTGCGTTAATAACTTGTGCTGTAGCAACTTTAGATGCTTTAGCTTCAGCAGCAACTGCATCAACAAATTCAGTCTTATTCATATTGTATCCTTTCTATATAATCATTTTTAGTAAAGGTTTTAGGACCTTTCGTAATAATATTCGGCACTTTTTTTATAAGAGTCAAATAAAAATAACGGTTATGCAAAGAAAATTGGGATATTTTTTAAAAA
>JAZNXK010000001.1:0-4334 GCA_045593845.1 Alphaproteobacteria bacterium | reverse complement strand
AAAGCATTTACGAACAATTGATTGCTCGCACCAAGCCAAAGATGGTAGCTATTACCGCTATTATGCGCAAGTTAATTACTTGTATTAACGCTAAATCTAAATCAATTTGTGCATAACTTTGTCAACTGGATTGATGACATTAAAAAACTAATTCGAAGGCCCCTTGACGATTTTGCAAGCAAAATCGAGGGGTGACGATAAAAACAGAAAAGGCAGAGATTTTCTCTGCCTTTTCAAACAAAACCATTAACCTAAAACAAGACAGGGGAACTCGTCCCCTTTATTCTTCTAGTTCATCTTCCCCAGTGTGGGAAGTTGATGATTTTTCATATTGCTCGATGAGCTTTCGTAGTGATGAAAACTTTTCAACACCACGTTTATTGCCCAACCAGTCGCTACGGACAACCCCACTTTGTTTCATGTGAGGTTCTTTCTTAATGGATCCGTCTGGGAGGCCATAATATCCGCCACCAGAGGTGGCGAAATAATAGACAAGGAAGTCCTCCTTGCCCACTTTGAGCACCATTGGCCATCGGTCGTAGACCTGAAAGCCTTTTTGTTTGATTTGTAACTCAAAGGTTGCAGGTTTGATCATTCTTATCTCCACGGCTTTGTTGTCGCGGAGCCACACAAAGATATTTTCTTGTGTGGTCAAGAAAATCTTCGAGGTCCCGATGATGAGAACCTCGCCGGTAAAGAAATTCCCTTCGGCAAGCACTACGTCGGGTGCTTTGGCAACTTCTTTCTCCGTGGCGATGTTGGTCGCCGGAGCAGGAGTTGCCTTGGCGGGGGCTGTGGTTTTGGCTTTCTTTACGGTGTCGGTTGCGGTGCTGCTGGTTTGCGCAAATGTCCAAACAACCATGAGGACAAATGCAACCAATAATAATGCTTTTTTCATAATTTTTTTTTATTTTATTTGATATTTAATTTATAATAATTCATAGGTAATGCCATGAATATCATTTTTTGACTATTTTGTCAACTGTTTTTTTTGACAATGTTTCAAAAAATACTTGTTTTAACATTTTTTGGCTGTAAAATGGTAGCAAATATTTGGGAGAATATATAAATGGGCAAAAAACTTTTGCTTGTTGCGGCAATATATTTCGGAGTTTCTTTCTCCGTTGCTCAGGCGTGGACGCAGAGGCTTCCGCCGGAGGATTTTAATGAAATGTATTCGCTCGCCAGTAACGGTAAACTCGGCTCACTGCAGGCGGCGGTCAGCAGAGGGCTTAGTATCAATGCCCAAAATCAGCAGGGTGACAGCGGTATTTGTGTGGCTATAAAAAGCGGCAATATTCGTGCTTATAATACTTTTATTAAGGCCGGTGCCCATATTCATCCGCCTTGTATTAATTATATTTCTCAAGCTGAACTGGATCGTTTTCATGCTCAGCCGCAGGTTATCAAATATTCGGAATATCCGACATCTTTTCAGCCACGTGAAAGTAATGACTGGCTTATTGTCGGGGGAGTTGCCGCGATTATCGGTGGTATTGTTTGGTTGATGACGGCACTGTCAAATTGAGATAATTTTATATATTCAAACCTTTTTGTTCTTTTTTCTTTTTCCATTTTAGTTTGGCATAGAGACGCATATCGGCGACTTGGTCGCTTTCATCAACAATTTCTTTGCCTAAAATTGTTTCAATAATGTCTTCCAAGGTTATAATACCAATCCAGTTGCCGTAGGGATCAACAACTAAAGCAATGTGGTTGCGGTCTTTGAGCATGAATGACAAAACGTCTTCAATTTTTGCTTCGGGGCCGAAACTGCGCATTGAGCGGGCATATTTGTCAACCAAATCGGAGTCTGCAGCTTTGAAGGAATTAGACTTATGGATATATCCGAGGTATTGTTGTTTGTCCTCGTCTATTATCGGAAAACGCGAAAACGGTGTGGTTTTTAAAAAAGTGTCAAATTCTTTGATGGTCATTCCCGGTTTTACCGAATGGACAACCGTTCGAGGTGTCATAATGTCTTCAACGTGGACTTGTGAAAGGTTTATGGTATTTTTTATCATGCGATATTGATTGTCGGTAATAACTTCTTCTTCTTCGGCCATGCGAGAGAGCGCGCTGATTTCTTCTTTTAGGGTGGAAGAAGTGTCGTTATTTGAAAACCAGCCCATGATAAAATGCGAGATATAGAGTATCGGTTTTAGTAAAATAACCAAAAAACCGACAACAGAAGCCATGAAAGGTGCAATTTGTCGCCAATAGGTTGCGCCTATGCTCTTGGGTAAAATTTCGGAGATAACTAGGATTGTGAGGGTCATTAATCCGGAGGCTATCCCCAAATATGCCTGTCCGAAAATGGCAGTAACCTGTGCGCCGACTCCGGCCGCGCCGATGGTGTTGGCAATGGTATTGAGTGTTAAAATAGATGCCAAAGGAGAATCCATGTTTTGTTTTATGCCGTTGAGTTTGGCATAGAGTTTGGGATTTTTTTCTTCAAGTTGGGCGATATAACTCGGGGTGATTGAAAGCAGAGTTGCCTCTAAAATTGAGCATAAGAAAGAAATTAAAATTGCCGAAGCGGCAAATATGACGAGCATTAACATTTTATATATTTTTTCCTGTTATTCACTATAACTGAACAGACTACATGAAATATGCTCAAAAGTAAAGAGTTTTTAGCAGAGGTATAAATATGCTCAAAAAAATTGCCCTTGTTTCCGACTTTGACGGTACTATCAGTGATAATGATTTCTTTTATTATATTGCCGAGAAATATTTTGATGAAAAAATGTTGGAGCCTTGGCAACAATATCTTGCCGGTAAAAAAAAGCATTTTGATGCTTTGAATGAGATGTTTTCGCAACTGCGTATTTCGACCGCGGAATTGAAAAATTTTATTGCGGGCATAAAAATTGATAAGAGTTTTTATGAACTTGCCCAGTTTTGTAAGGACAGAAATATTCCGGTTTATGTGTGCAGTGCCGGTTGTGATTATTATATTTTGGAGCTGCTGGGAAAAAATGTCGAAAAATATAAGCTGCAAATTGTCAGTAATAAAGGGCGATATTCTTCTGAACAGGGTTTGAGAATGTCGGCAAATGAGGAGTTTTTTGATGTTAATTTGGGGGTTTCAAAAACAAATTTGGTAAAGCACTTAAAAGCACAAGGTTTTTATGTTATATATTGCGGAGACGGAATTCCGGATATTGAGCCGGCAATGGTGGCAGATGAGATTTTTGCTCGTAAAAATTTGTATGAATATTGCCGCGAGAAAAATATTAGGGCAAATATCTTAAAAGATTTCAGTATGGTTAAAAATTATATTGAGGAGATAGAAAAATGAAATATCCTTTGAATACAAATCGACAGATAAATATTCCTTATTTGCTCAAAATTGGTAATGCTAAAATTGCTAAAATCGGGCGTTATATGTTCGATAAAGATATGTTGGAAATTGCGGTCTTTTGGGGTGAAGGTATGCCGCAAATTTTGGGAAAAGCATTTTATGGCGGTCTGAAAGAATATAAAGTTAAGATTGTTCACGAGCAAACGGTTAATTCTATTGCGATTGAGGATATTACCAAAACAGCATTTTCATTGCCGAGCGCAACCAAGGCTATTATCGGTATCGGCGGTGGTAAGGCTCTCGATTTTGCAAAGTATGCGGCATATTTGCTGAAACTTCCGTATATAAGTGTGCCGACTTCTACTTCAAATGACGGGTTTTGTTCGCCTTCATCATCTTTGACGGTTGCCGGCGAACGTAAAAGCATTAAATCTTCAATTCCATACGGAGTGGTTGTTGATCTTGACGTGGTTAATAATAGCCCGATGATATTTTTATATTCCGGGGTGGGTGATATGTTTTCTAAAGTCAGTGCGTTGTGGGATTGGAAACAAGCCGCACTGAAGGGACTGGAGAAATATAACGATTTTGCCTCTATGTTGTCATATAATTCGCTTGATTTGCTTTATATTCGGCATAGTAATGATATTAAAAGTCCGCAATTTCAGCGCAGTCTTGTCAATTCTCTTCTGTATAGCGGAATTGCTATGGAAATTGCCGGCACTTCTCGTCCGGCAAGTGGTTCGGAGCATCTGATATCGCATGCTTTGGATAAGGTTTCGGCACATCCGCAGATGCACGGTTTGCAAGTGGGGGTCGCAAGTTATCTTTGTGCGCTGCTTCAAAATAATGAGGCGGCAGGAGATTTGCGTGATATTTTGCAAAAAGTGGGATTTTTTGATTTTGTTGCAAAAAATCCGCTTAATAAGCAAGATTTTTTGAAGGCTTTGAAAGAAGCTCCGCAGATAAAAGAGAATTATTATACCGTTTTGTCGGAGAAGAACAGTTATAAAAAGGCTGTGAAGCT